>NZ_JAKSXN010000018.1 GCF_022427145.1 Paenibacillus timonensis | reverse complement strand
AAATAAAAAACGTGCCGCTGCAAATGCAGCAACACGTCGTCTTCAAGTGATCCACGGGCGTATTTCCATTGCCTGACTTCGTTCCGTTAAGAGCGATTCACCGCCAACGGCTCGGCCTTTCGCAGTTCGGCGTTTAACGTCGCGGCGTCGCGGACCGCGCGAGCGTCCTTCAGCACCTCGCCTGGCTTGCTGCCTTTCCCGATCACATACCCGGCAAAAGACAAGCCCACGAAATCAAACGTATATTGCAGTTGCTGAATGAGCGGCAACGCTTTGATTCGCGGATTGTCTCCGCCGACCACGACGGCATACGCGGTTTTGGACGCCATCCGCTCCTTGAAATCGAAGCGGACATCGCGAAGACTTTGCGACCAGCGATCGATGAAGTTTTTCATCAAGCCGGATGCTCCGTACCAATACACCGGCGTGGCGAAGATCAGAACATCATGCTCCAGTACCAGTTGGATCAGCTCGTCGTAATCGTCGTCCACCGGGTCGAAGCGGCCCTCTTCGTGCCGTTGATCGCGGATCGGCTTGATTTCCTTCTCCCGCAGTACGATATTCGTATAGGGTATCCCCTCTAATACCAGCCGCGTTAGATCCTCCGTGTTTCCTCCGTTCCTTGCACTTCCCTGAATGACTGCGATTCGCATTCCTGCACTCCCTTTCCGATTTCTCAAGCGAAACTTCCCGAAATTACGCCTACTTATTGTTATACGACAGGCACCCCATATTATGCCAATCTTAAAAAGTTTATGGCGGTTTTTCGCGAAACGTGCAGGGGGTTGTCTAGTGGTGGGCAGGCAGGACGACGCCAGGCCCCGCAATAAGCGCTTACATGGGCGTGCCGTCAAGCTTTTTTCTATAGCACCCCCCAGGAGTTTCCCGAAGTTCAAGTCGCCGCCCCGACTTCCAGACGAGGAACCGGCCCGACCAAGGTCCAGTTCACAAACCGTCCCCAGCCCGTTATGCCCCGGCGCCATTCCCGCTAGAATAAAGACATGAACAACGGATAACGAGTTCGTAAAGATCGAAACTTTGACTCCCAATGATCCTATGACATGAAAAATAAATGAAAGCGAGTGGTTTGTCATGAGAAAACTATATCGTTCGGCAACGGATAAGCAAGTAAGCGGCCTGTGCGGCGGTCTGGCCCAATGGCTCGGAGTCGACTCCACGGTCGTGCGGCTGGTGGCCGTCGTCGCGGTATTCTTCAGCTTCGGCTCGGTCGTCGCTTTGTACCTGATCGCCAGCCTGGTCGTACCAAAGGAACCGATCGGGAGCTACAGCTACGATGATCCGTTTTCCCCGTTTTAATCTGTGAAGGATTGCAAACCTTACCCTATTGAACCTAAAAGGAGAGATTCGAATGAGCAGCGTATTTGATCGCATTGCCAATCTGGCCAAAGCTTCGATTCACGAAGTATTAAACAAACTGGAAGACCCGGTCCTGATGACCGGCCAATACTTACGCAACCTGGAAGACGACATCGCCGCCGCCGAGAAAATGATCAAGGAGCAGCAAATGACCGCCACTGTCCAGGACCGGAAGAGCGCAGACATCGCCCATCTTGCCAAACAAAGCGAAATTCGCGCGTTAACCGCCCTGGAGCAAGGCGATGAAGTGACGGCGCGTCACGCGGCCGCGGAGAAAATCCGTTACGAGGAACAAGCGCAGCAGTACGCCAAGGAAGCTCAGGAGGCGCGCGACCGCGTAGCCGAGCTGGAGATTCGTCTCGCGGAAGGCAAAGCGGAGTTCGCCCGCTTGAAGGAGAAACGCAACGAGCTGGCGGCCCGTGCCCGCAAGGCCCAAGTGAAAGCCGAAGCCGAGCGGCCGAACTTCAGCCGCGGCATCGAAAGCGGCGCAGCGGCGCGAGGCTTCGAGCGAATGGAAGAGAAAATTCTGAACTGGGAAGCCCAGCAGGAAGTCTCCGCCAGCTACGGGAAAACGTCCGGCATCGCGGATGCGGGCAGCGCCCAATCCACCGCCGTGAACGAAGAGCTGGAACGCCTAAAGGAGCAATTGTCGAACCGGCATGCCTGAGCCGTTGATATAGCGAACCCGCCCGATGAATCCCATCGGGCGGGTTTTGGTTTAGGCCAGCGCAGCCCCCAGCTTCCTTATTTTCTCCAACCATTTCAAACGCGTCGATTCCTGAGAGGACGAGACCATGTTAAACTCCGTAATGCGTACCGTCTTGATGCCGCAGTATCCCAAGATATTGCTTTTCATCACCCGGTGCCCCGCCCGTTTATAGAACCAGCGATTGTACCAGGACGGCGTATCCATGGTCACGATCAGATGGGCGGTTTTCCCCTTGAGGAGTTTATCCCAAAGCAAAGAGTTCGGTTGATGTTTGTAGGCAAACCCGGGTAAGAAGACGCGGTCGAAAAACCCCTTCAGAACCGCCGGCATCGTCCCCCACCACGTCGGATACACCAGAACCAGATGATCCGCCCAGCCAATCATCTCCTGCGCTTCCCTCAATTCCTCCTCCAGCTCCGTTCTTTGGCGATACCCGTATTTTAAATTCGGATCGAAAGCGATTTGGCTTAGGTCGATTTCCCGGACCTTTGCACCGGCTTGGGATGCCGCGGCATCCCGGTACGCGTCAGCCAAAGCGGCGCAAAAAGCCTCGGGGTCGGGGTGTCCGTTGATGACTAAAATATTCATGACGATGTCCTCCTTAAATTTAAGCTTCCGGTGTTCTCAACTTGCGAAGAATGGTATCTTAAGCATAAAGCGAACATCCAGGCGGCAAAATGATCGATCGCGTAAAAATATTGCGGATTCGCGCAAAGGAGTGAGGCGGTTCATGGATCCCCTTGGTTTTGCGGTATCTATCGTGTACCCCATTCGCAAAGCTATCGCCAGAAAGGGGCTCGATTTTGAATATTTGTGTCAACAGGCGGAATTCGATATCCGCCGTTTAAGCGATGTAGAAGCCCGAATCAGCGAAGCGGAGCTGGAACGGCTGAACCTGGCGGCAGCCAACTACATGGAGGATATGAACTTCGGCTTGCATCAAGGACAACTCACCGATCCCGCGGATCTGGGTATCCTTGGTTATGTCATGATGCATTCGGAACGCATCCTGGACGCGCTCCAGGCTTATCAACGTTACCACGTCCTACTGTGCAGCGGGTATAACCTCGATTGGGAGGAACAAGGAAACGATTTGCTCCTACGGATTCGCAGGCCCCATTCGCTTCCCATCTCCCGCCAGTGCTTGGATGATATGGTGAGTTCGGTGTACCACCTGCTGCATCGGATGAGCCAGCGGCCGATCTTGCTTCGCGAGCTGCAGTTCACCTATCCCGCTCCGGAGGATCTCAGCGCTTATCGATCGTTGTTTGGGATTAAACCCGTGTTTGGCGGCGAAGAAGCATCTATGCGGATGGACCGGGAAGTGCTGCAATACCCGATCCTGTATTCCGATCCGAGGCTGCTGAAATCTTTTGAGGCGATTGCGGAGGAAATCAAGACAAAGCTGATGCGCGGAAAGCAATGGTCCGACCAACTCCGAGAATGGATGTTGTCCTGCCTGCCCGGCTATTTCCCCACTCTGCAGCAATCGGCGGAGGCGTTAGCGGTGAGCCCGAGATCGCTGCAACTGAAGTTAAGCGAGGAAGGAACCTCTTACCAGCAATTATCGGCAAGCCTACGCATGGAGATGGCGAAGGCCTATCTCAAGCAGCAAGAATATTCCTCGAGCGACATCGCCTATTTACTGCATTATTCCGAACCCAGCGCCTTTCACAATGCCTTCAAGAAATGGACGGGATTCACTCCGGGACAATACCGGGCGAAAGCGCTCAGAACGGTTTAGACGTAAAAAAGATCCCGGCAAGAACGTCCTCTTGCCGGGATCTTTATGTGAAATACGTTTATTTGCCGTCCTTGCCGGCTTTGAATACTTCGCTGATGGCGCCGAGGCTTCCCAGCGTTTCGATCGCATTGGACGGGATGAACACCTTGTTCGCCGGTCCTTTAGCCACTTCCTTCAAGGCTTCGAAGGACTGGTACGCCAAGACCGCTTCGTTCAGGGCAGCGTCGCGCAGCATTTCGATCCGCGCCTTTTCGGCGGCAGCGACCGACTCAATCGCTTTCGCTTCCCCAAGCGCTTCGAGCTCCTGGGCTTGACGGAAGCCTTCGGCTTCGCGAATCCGCGCTTCCTTGTCGCCTTCCGCTTTCAGGATCTTGCTTTGCTTGTCGCCTTCCGCGCGCAGGATCATATCCTGCTTGGCGGCTTCAGCCTCGAGCACGATCGCCCGCTTGTTCCGCTCGGCCTTCATTTGTTTGTCCATCGCTTCTTGGATATCCACCGGCGGCCGGATGTCGAGCACTTCCACCCGCTCGATCCGTACGCCCCATTTCTCGGTCGCTTCGTCCAACGCGGTCCGGATATCCGTCGAGATCTTCTCCCGGCCGGACAACGTTTCGTCCAGCTCCATTTTACCGATGATTTGGCGCAGCGTTGCTGTCGTAATGTTCCGTACCCCGTAGACAAAATCGGAAATGCCGTACGTCGCTTGCTCCGGATTCACAACCTGATAGAAAATAATCGTGTCGATCTGAACTTGAACGTTATCCTTGGTAATGACGGTTTGCGGCGGCACATTGGTCTGTTGGATCCGCAAATCATGATACGTCCGCACCTGATCGATGACCGGGATCAGCACGTTAAGCCCCGGCGTCAGCAAGCGGTTGAATTTACCGAGCCGTTCGACGACTCCCACCCGTTGCTGCGGCACGATTTTGACCGTCAGCGAGATAAAGACGACGACAACGACGACAATGACCGCAATAATTGCCCATTGCATTAAGAAATTTCCTCCCATCGTTCTACTTCGATAATTGTACTGCCTCGCTCCAGCACCCGGACCTTCTCGTCCCTGCCGATCGGGACGGTCGCCGTAGCGCTCCACGAATCTCCCCCAACCTTCACGATGCCGTATTGCCCGGGTTCAATCGGTTCCACGACAATGCCTTGCTTCCCTACCAGTTCGGTACCGATATCCTTAAAACCTTTTGCTGCGCGAAATTTTCTGGAAAGCGGCTTCGTAAACACCGTCAGGACTAAAGCGACCAGACAGCCCGCAGCAACCTGCCAGAAGTAAGCTTCGGGGGCCACCAAAGCCACGACTGCTGCGACCAGCGAACCGATGCAGAGCCATAGCAGGTAAAAAGTCATCGTCATCATCTCAAGCACGAATAAGATTCCGGCGACGATGAGCCAAATTGCCCACATTTCCATCCCCCTGTTGCACCACCTTTCAGCATTATAATTATTTATACGGTGAACATACCAAAAAGTATCAAGGAATGATATGGATTTGCAAAAAAAGCACTCCGGCCGTGTGGCCGGGGTGCTTGGTGAAGCCCAAAAGGGCTCTTGCTCTGTGATTTATCGGTAAAAAGCCAACAGCTGGAACACCGACGTATTGCTATCCACCGCTTCTTCATTTCCGTATTCGAAGGACAGGACGACGTAGAGCCGCTCGGCTCCTTGCAAAGCCGCGGCGAAGTTCTTGACTTCGGCCAACGTCCCTCGAAGATTTACCCGCATCAACATCTCGGTGAATCCCGCGGCAGTGAGGTCCTCAGCTCCATTCGGCAGTCCGGCAACCGAGCTCCCATTCAAGGTCGAGGAATCTCCCGTCGGCGTGGTCTCGGATGCAGCAGCCGTCTGGGCGCCGACCCCCGGTTCCTCGAAGACGACCTCCTGAATCTTCGCGCCAGAGGATTTCGCCGCTTGCTCCAAGTCAAGCAATATCCCTTCCCGGTCAGGTTCGCCAGGTACCGCTGCCTCCCGCTTGGCCGTGTCGGCCGAAGCGCCCTCCGCCGCAAGATCCGCCCGTTTGGCGTCCACGATCGCCTGGGTCTTTTGCAGAAACAGCCGTTTCTCTTCGTGGTCGGACTCTAGGTTCGCGGATTTCTCCACTTCTGGCCTGTAGCCCAAGAAATAAAACGATCCCGCCGCCAGCATCACCAGCGCGGCAACCAGCATCCAGCGGGCTCCGGCCGTTCCGGAGCGATGTTCGGTCTTCACTCGCCGTCACCCGCCTGTTCCGCCGTTCCCGGCCTCAGTTCAAACGTGCCGATATATCCCCGGCCCTGCAGCTCCTTCACCGATTGAATCAGCTCCCCGCTTAGGTCCGGCTGTTCACGGAGTGCGGAGGAATAAGCGCTGGCTTGGCTTAAGCTGGTAAACAGGCAGGTCCAGGCCAAACCGGTCTCGCTTAACCGGACGGTTTCCAGCGTGCTGCCGGTGGGAAGCGGAGCTTCCAGGCTGCCGATCAGCGCCTTGACATCCGGCCGCTGCCCGCTCAGCTTCTCGATCATCTCGATGCCCGCGGCGCCGATTCCCGAGGTCCCCAAGCTTTGCAGCTCCCTTTGCAGCTCGGCCTGCTGCCGCTCCGTTTCGGTGATCGACGTTTTCCATGCGGTAGCATCCTCTTGAACGCCCCAATACGCGTATCCAAGGTAGGCACAGATGCCAAGCCCGGCAAGCAGCAGCAAGATCGGGAGAAGGACTCCAGCTGATGCCGGGCGTGGTTTGGGAGGGAGCAAATTGATATCGATCATCGGCTTTCCGCTCCCTTCATAGCAAGGCCGAGGGCAATCGCATAACTGCCTTGGTCGGCCATTTCCTGTCCGGCAAAGTAGGGAGACAGGTCCACCTCGGACACGCTCACCTGATCAAAGGCCGCCGACAACTGCCGGGCAATCTCCGGCTTGTCCGGCGCGGCGCCGGCGATCACGATGCTTTGCACCCGTTCATGTCCTTCATGCAGCGTATACTCGTAAAAATTCATGATCCGGGTCACCGAGGAGACGATCTCCCCATACCTCCACGTGTTCAGCTTGTCGCCGGACACCGGTTCCAAAGGAAACGTGCGCACGAAATCAGGCAACCCATGGTGGTACGTGTAGACCTCGGCTTCTTTGGCCTTGAAATTGATCGCCATCACATTGCTGGACTCGCCGAGCAGGCGCTGCCCCCGGAGAATCCGCGAGAGCGCAATCGTAGCCAAATCGACGGCTTCCAGACGAAGTCCGGCCTGCTCCAGCGACGATACCAGCTCCTGGATGACCGGACGCGGCACGGCGGCAACGAACGTCAGCAGCGCCTCCTCCGGGTCGCGGCTCTCCATCCAATGGTAATCGATCACCGGGTCCTCGAACGGCAGGCGGATGCTGCCTTCGATCTCCAGCTCGGTTACGCGCCGCTGCTGTCTTTTGCTTACCTTGGGAACGTGGAGCAATCGGATAAACGACTGGGAGGTAGGCGCGGCCAAGCGAACTTTCTTCCCGGCAAGTCCCCGGCGGTTCACCCAGCGTTTCACCATGTCGGTTAATCCGGTCACGTCGGGAACCCCGTCCTCGTTCAGATCGGCATCTACCGGCAGCAAGCCGGCCCGTTCCACGGTACCGCGTTTGGGGTTGTATTTGACGTATCGGATGCCATCCTCATCGATCGTGATGCCGATGTGGGCCGGCCGCCGGCTCATTAAAAAGGAATGACGTTTTGCAGATACCAATGGATGATCTCCTTTCCATACATGTAAACCACCAGGGTGCCGATCGCCAAAAAGGGACCAAACGCCAGCGTCTGGCCGCGGCTTCTGCGGCCCCGCGCCAGTTGCAGCAGACCGGCGGTCGCGCCGGCCGCGCTGGCCAGAAACAAGGCCAAGAGCACGCCGGGAAAGCCGACGACCCAGCCGAAGACGGTCAGCAGCTTCACGTCGCCCATCCCCATCCCCTTCCCGGAGGTGAGGAGGGCGATCAGCAGCAGCAGACCACCGCCGCCAAGCGCGCCCAGCGCTTGGCTCCACAGCGGGACGCCGCCCCCCAGCGGGGCGGCGACAAGCAGCACGGCGCCGAAGCCCATGACGGCGCCGTTGGGGATGATATGCGCGGTCAGGTCGGTGACCGCGCATATCACGGCCAGGGCGGTCAGCACCAGGCCGACCGCCCATGCGCCCGATGCACCGAACTGCAGGTGCATCAGCGCGAACAGCGCCGCCGTCGCGAGGGCGGCGGCGAGGTCTCCGGCCCGGCGCAGCCGGCCGGAGGCGGGGGCGGCAGCGGCGCTGGCGTCAGCCGCGCCGCTCACGGGCTCGCCCGCGGCGGCCGCTTCGCGCGCCGCTGGGCCTGCGGCTTCGCCGCCAACGGCGCGCAGCATCCCGCGCCGCGCCGCCAGCCGGCGCCCGTACCGCGCCAGGGCCGGCCCCAAGGCCAGCCCGGCGGCAAAATTCAGCGCCGTCAGGAGCCACGTCGTTTCCATCTGCTTTAAGAACCCGGGGTTGATGTGGCGGTAGTTTTTACCGTCCCCGGCTCACCCTTCTTGATCTGGGCAGATGTAAAGTTAACGGTCTCTCCGTCTGTAACCACCAACGTGACAACCGGACTGGTCGTAGAGTTGATGTTGTCGAGATTAACCACAGTCGTAGCCTTAACCAAGTCTTTACCTGACTTTGGATCGGTAACGCCATCTTGCAGGTATTTGCCTGATATTAACTGGTCCAAAGTATGCGTTCCTTTAATTTCCCCGTCCGTCGTTGCGATCGATCTCAGTTTTGCCGCCTCTAGCAATTGGTTCGCCGTTGCGGATCGGGCATTCTCCTTCGTATCGTCCAGTAACCCCGTAATCAACGGCACCGCAATGGCGGCGATGACGCCGATGATCACGATAACGGCCAGCAATTCGACGAGCGTAATCCCCTTTTCTTCCTTGCGCAAACGCTGAAAACGTTGGATAAGTGCTGTCATGATTGATTAACCTCCTTAAATAATTCGTATCCATTCAACCCGAGATCAACTAATATTTCGGTATAAGCTAAGCATCGGGATCATCACCGAAGCGACGATGAAACCCACTACGCCGGCCAGCAAAAGGATCATCACCGGCTCGATCAGCTGCTTCAGTTTGTCCACGGTGTTCTCCACGTCGCGTTCATAAAAATCCGCCACCTTGGCCAGCATCGCATCGATCGAGCCCGTCTCCTCGCCAACCCGGATCATCTGGGTCACCAGCGGCGGAAACACCCACGACTGGCGCAGCGGCTCGGACAGCGGGCGGCCTTGGCGGAGCGAGGCCTGGCACTCCCGCAGCGTGGCTCCGATCACCCGGTTGCCCACCGCCTTCTCCACGATGGCCAAGGCTTGAAGCACCGGCACCGCACTGGCGAACAGCGAGGACAACGTCCGCGTCAACTGGGCGATCGCGCTTTTCCGATTCAGTATCCCGAACACGGGGGCCTTGAGCTTGATATAATCCCAGGCATACGCTCCGCGCTCCCACCTTAGCAGCAGGTAAACCGCGGCCACCGCCGCCAAGGCGATCAACAGCCAAACGATCCAATGCTGTTCCAGGCTGCGGCTGAGGGAAAGCGTAAACTTCGTGATCGCGGGCAGATCCCCGCCTAGCTGGGCGAACATCGTCTGAAACCGCGGAATCATGAATTTCAGCAAAAAAATGATGACAAACACGGCCATCACGCTGACGATCAGCGGATAGGTCATCGCCGACTTCACTTTTTCCCGCGTGACATGTGCTTTTTCGAAATACACGGCCAGCCGCTCCAGCGTCTCCTCCATGCTGCCCGCCTCTTCCCCCGCACGGATCATCTGCACGAAGATCGTCGGAAAGATCCGCGGGTACGCCGAAATCGCTCCGGAGAACGTACTCCCCTTGCGGAGCTCGGCCGCCACCTCGGCCAGCGTCTTCTTCAAAGCTTTGCTTTCGGATTGCTCCGCCAGAATGGCGGTGGCCTCGACGATGGAGATGCCCGCTTTGATCATCGTGGCAAACTGCCGGCAAAATACGACGAACTGCTCGTTTTTAACCGGATTACCCAGGTAAAACTCCTTATTCCAAACGGTCTCGCGCTTCTCGCGCAGACCCGTTACAACGATTTGCTGCCTCTTTAATTCGGCAAGCGCGGTGGACCGGTCAGGGGCCTGCAATGCCCCTTTGCGTTGTTTCCCCACCCCATCCTTGCCCTGATATACGTATTGGGGCATCTGGCATCTGTCCTTCCGCTTCTCGCATCTGTCTTCGCGCCACCCATGAATCAGAGGGAGCTTTCCGTCAAGTACGGCCGGGCCGAAGCTTCATCAACCGCGCCCTGCCGCAGCAGCTCGCGCAGGCTCATCTCCAGCGTGTGCATTCCAAGCTGGAAGTTCGTTTGCATCACGCTTTTGATCTGGTGCACCTTCTCCGAACGGATCAGATTGCCCACCGCCGGCGGATTGAGCAGCAATTCCGTTGCGCACACGCGCCCTTTCCCGCTGCGGGACGGCAGCAGTCGCTGCGATAAAATCGCCAATAGCACCGAGGCGAGCTGAATGCGGATCTGCCCCTGCTGGGCCGGCGGAAAAGCGTCGATAATCCGATCGATCGTCTGCGGCGCATCGGCCGTATGCAGGGTGGCAAAAACGAGATGGCCGGTTTCGGCGGCCGTGATCGCCGTTCGGATCGTTTCGGGATCACGCATCTCGCCGACCAGAATGATATCCGGGTCTTGGCGAAGCGCTGCCCGGAGCCCATTATCGAACGAGAGCGTATCCAATCCCACCTCCCGCTGATTGATGATCGACTTGTCATGGCGATGCAGGTATTCGATCGGGTCTTCCAGCGTGACGATATGCTTACGCTGCGTATGGTTGATATGGTCGATCAACGAAGCCAAGGTCGTCGATTTCCCGCTTCCGGTCGGGCCGGTGACGAGAAACAAGCCTTGCGGCTTCTGGGCCAGCTTCAACAGCACCGGCGGCAAATTCAACGTCTCGAAGGCCGGAACCAGAGGCGAGATGACCCTTGCCGCGATACTGATCGAACCCCGTTGCCGGAATACGTTGATGCGGAACCGGGAGATGCCCGGCAGGCCGTAAGAGAAATCCAGCTCCCCTTGCTCCGCGAATTTCTTGTACTGCGCCGGGCTCATCAGCTCTTGCACGATCCGCTCCAGCGTGGACGGCGACAGCAGCTCCTCGCCTAGCGCCCGAAGCGACCCGTCGATCCGCAGCACCGGCGGCGAGTTCACCGTCACGTGCAAGTCGGATGCGCCGGCGCCAAATGCCTGCTTCAGCAGGCCGTTAAACGTCTCGTCCGTTACGATCAATTCCTGATTCATCGTTCTTCCTCTTCCACTTCGCGGATGATTTCCTGCAGGGTGGTTTGTCCTTCCAGCGCCTTTTGGATCCCGTCGGCAAACAGCGTCGTCATCCCTTGATCCTTCGCCATCCGGCGCAACTCATGGATCGATCGGCCGCCTACGATCGCGGAACGCAGGTCATCGCTGATCAGCAGCGCTTCATGCACCGCCATCCGGCCGCGGTAGCCGGTTTTGCCGCAGGTGCCGCAGCCGTTGCCGCGGTACAGCTTGTCCGTATGAATACCGAGCCGCTCCAGGTAAATCGTTTCCTGCCGATCCGGCACATAGGATGTTTTGCAGTCCGGGCAGATGCAGCGCACCAGCCGCTGGGCTACGATCCCGAGCAGGGACGAGGCAATCAGGTACGGTTCGATTCCCATATCGCGCAGCCGGACGACCGTGCTCACCGCATCGTTGGTATGTAAAGTCGAAAATACGAGATGGCCGGTTAATGAAGCCCGGATCGCAATCTCCGCCGTTTCCAGGTCGCGGATTTCTCCCACCATGATAATGTTGGGATCCTGACGCAGGATGGAGCGCAGCCCTCTGGCAAACGTCAACCCTGCCGCCGGATGGACCTGCATTTGGTTCACGCCGTCCAGCATGTACTCGACCGGATCTTCGACCGTAATGATATTCGTTTCCTCCCGGTTTAAGTGCTGCAATGCCGAATACAGGGTTGTCGTTTTCCCGCTCCCCGTCGGTCCGGTCAGCAGGACCATGCCGTGCTGCTTCTCGATCATGCGCCGGAACAGGCTTAACGTCGACTCCGTCATGCCCAGCTTGTCCAAGCCCTTCACGCCGTCAGCAAGGTCGAGCAACCTCATGACGATCTTTTCCCCATGCACGGTTGGCAGGGATGACAAGCGAATATCGATGGGTTTGCCATCCACCAGCATCTTGATCCGGCCGTCCTGAGGCAACCGCCGTTCGGCGATGTTCAAATTGCCCAGAATCTTCAGCCTGGCGATAATGACGCCTTGCATCGACTTCGGAACAGTCCGCTCGTTGCGCAGCTGTCCATCGATCCGGTAGCGGATCGCCAACTGCGTCTCCATCGGGTCGACGTGAATATCGCTTGCGCCAAGGCGCACCGCCTGCTCGATCATTTGTTGCACCAACCGGACGACGGGCGAATCTTCGCCCAAGATCACCGAATCTTCAACGTCGATTTGAGCGGCACCGGTTCCGAGATCCTTGATCATTTCGTTCATGGAGTCCTGCAGGCCGTACAAGCGGGCAATCCCCCGCTGCAGCTCGCCCCGCGAAATAATCGCCGGTTCGATCGTAAAGCCGGTGCTCATTCGAAGATCGTCGATGACGAACAAGTCCAGGGGGTCGGCCATCGCAACCATCAGCTTGCGCCCGTCCACGCGGATCGGGAGAACTTGATACCGTCTGGCCATTTGCTCCGGAATGACCTGGCTTAATTTGGCATCGATTTGAAACCTTGACAAGGTGACATGCGGGATGCCAAGCTGAAATTCCAACACTTCGATGAGCTGGTGCTCCGTAAGGACGCCTTGCGCCAGCAGCACGTCGCCGAGTTTTTTCTTGGTGCGCTGCTGTTCCTCCAAAGCGGTTTGCAGCTGCGGTTCCGTGATGATTCCGGATTCCAGTAGAAGTTCACCCAACCTTTTTTTGATCGTGTACATGGTTCACCTCATCACTGTCGGAGTTTTTATGCAATTTGAAAATTTTAGGTGCTGAAAAACGCGGATCAACGACGTTAGTTCCAAAGACCCATTCTTCTAAATCAGGTCAATTGATAGATTACGAGAAAATAAATTAATAACTTCAATTTAATAACGATTATATACCTTTCGTAAAAACGATGCTATCATTTTTATAGTAAAATATACCTAGAATACATAGCTCGACAGGACTCTCCATCGACCAACAAGACTCAACATTTTCTATACTGTTCGAAAGCGAGTGGATGGTCATGAAAACCGCTTTAAGACAAAAAAGAACTCCCCTTCGGCAAGCGTTCGCGCGGGAAGAAGGCCTGACGCTGCTCGAAGTGGCCCTTGCTCTAGTCATTCTCTCGATCGTCAGCTTATACTTTTTATCCTATTTTTCGAACAGCGCCTCGCAGAGCAAGCTGACGAACCAGCGTCTGTCCGCGACCCATTTGGCCAACGCCCGGCTCCACGAGATCCAGTCGATGGAGTTCTCGCAGCTGCAGACCCTGGCCAGCCGCCCTCCGGGAACGTTGCCCGATACGACCAAGGACATCTACCTCCTAAAAACCGAGGTCAGTGACCATAATTCAAAATATATCTCGAATCCCGACATCTTGTATATCACCGTAACGGTCTATTGGCTACCCGATCCGTCCCAGGGGTCCGGCAAGTATAGGCACAACGTCTCGATCACGGGCGCCGTCAAGAAGAACTATGCGGCCGCTGCTGGGGGGAGTTTGCCATGAAGCATCGGATGCGGCGGATTCGCCGGGAAGACGGAATCACGCTGGTGGAGCTGCTGGCTGCCTTGGCTTTATCCGGGTTACTGGTCATTTTAGTGTCGACTGTGCTGACTACGTCACTGTTCGCTTTTGGCCGGGTCAACCATGAAACGCAGTTGCGCAATGAAGCAATCACGCTAAGCTCCGCGCTTCAGGCCAAATTGAGAAACGCCGTGTCGATCTCGATCGTCGGTAACTCTACTCAATTTCAGGCCGAGGTGGTCACCGACGCGCTTACGGAATCAACCAAGACGATCCGCGTCCAGCTGAACGGGGGGCAGCTTCTCCTTGACGGTGTCCGATTCAGCGATGAAACGCTGGATTTGTCCGGCACCACTTTTTCCAAGGGACCCCACGATTTGCTGATCAACCTGCGGGTAGCGTTGAAGGAGGATCCGAAGGTGGAGCCGATCTATCTGTTCGTTTCGATTAAACTGTTATCGTGAGGTGCTTAAGGGATGAAAGGACGAAGACAAACCGCTTTCCGACAAGAGCAAGGTTATGCCTTAATCTCCGTGCTGCTGCTGGTTGCCGTACTGTTCGTGATTGGCACTCTGGTCATGCAGGCGGTAACGAACTCCCAAGGCATGGTGAACGTCTCCGAAGATATCGTCTCTGCCCAGGCCGACGGCGAAACGAAGCTGCTGATTAAGCTCTCCGAACTCCGGGCGGCCGTGATGGCGCTGAAAGAGAAGGACAAGGTAACGCTGGACGACGTCAAAGCCGCTGCAGCCAAATACGTGGAGCCAGGCACAGTGACCTTGGACAAGGAGAACCAGCGATACGTGGCGATTGTTAAAGCCGACGGGGTATCGGACCAGGTTACGCAAACGTATCGGCGCAGGGTCGAGATTATTTTGAATGATTCTCCGGATGATCCGAACCAGCCGGGATCCGGTGGAAGCGAATTTGCACTCGTCAGCCGTGAAAATGTGGAGCTAAATGGAAAAACGACGGTTATCGGGAATGTGTTTGCCAAATCGGGACTAAATAACAACGGAGCAGACGTTCAGGGGAAAATTCTAGCTCCAAACTATCCGAAAGTTGACTTGGCTCCGCCCAGCCAGGTAGACATTGCCGCTATCATACAGGAGGTTAGAGTTGAAGCCGAGAACGCTAAAAACGCTTTGCTTAAGAGCAATCCTAACCCGCAGGAGTTAACGCTAAAAAGCGGAACCCAAACCATCGAGCACTCGGCAGTTTTCAGTAATGTAACACTGCAAAACGGCTCCCGATTATCGGTAAATGGGGACCTGGTGATCACGGGCACCGTCAATATGCATAATGACAACACCATCCTGGCTACCGGAAATATTTACATCATGGGCTCCGTAGCATCGTCCAAATGTCCATTGATTCAAGCATCCGACAAAATTTGGATCGGCGGAGCCGGTAATTTTAATGAACCTCATAATGAAGGCATCACGCTGATCGGGGACTTGTATGTTGGCGGTTCTCTGGATTTTCACACGAAGTTGACGGCCGGAGTGATTTACGTTGGCGGACACACAAATGGCAAGATACGGGACGATAGTCGATTCGCGTTGTACTCTGATTATGATATTGTCATCGATAACAACTCCAACTCCTCTTCGCTGACCGGACATGTATATTCAAATAAAAGAATTAATGTGAACGGGAACAGCGGTCTGGTCATTCGGGCATCTGGCTCGAGTGGACCTATAGTGAACCCGGACAAGCCCACGGATATCGTGATTAACGAAGACGCAACAACGATCAATTAACGACGAACAAACCGGCCGCTATAAAGGCCGGTTTGTTCGTTATTGCTGTAACCTTTCTACTTCAAAGACTCTGCGATCCGGATCAATTCGCTCTCGTCTAGCCCTTTGGCGATCAGGTCAAACATCACCCCATCCGCCTCCCAGGCGATCGAGTTCCCATTCACGATCACCGCATCCGCATCGCCGACCTGGGTTTTCTTTATCTCGTCCTGCGTAGAGCTGGCATACGCGGTTTCTTCATCAGCGAGCCGTTGTTGGAAATAGATTTCGTTCCCGGTACCCGCATTGGCAAAATACAGGCTCATGTATTTCGGACTCGCGTTCCCCTGTTCATCGAGGTATTGCTCAGCCCGGCTGAACGCGTAACCTTCCGGCAAATACGCCGGCAACTTCACCCGGAAGTCGGTGGAATTACTCAAGGCATCCGGGTTGGTCAGCGTAAGAATCCCTTCCTTGGCCTCAGCCTCCGCTTGTGCCTTGGTCACGATTTCCTTGTTCGCGAATCCGGCGATCTCTTCCCCCTCCGCCGTATACAGCGGACCCGTATGCGAGTTCAACTCATAAACGGGCTTGCCGTCCTTCGTAAACACCTTGCCCTGCAAAGCTTCCGGCAACGGGGCAGAGGCCTCCTCCGAAGGCGTTTCAACCTGAAAAACGGTAATATGACCTAAGGTTACGGTGGAGATGATCCGGTCCAGGATCCCGCTGGCAAACGACGAAGGCGCAAATCCGATCCCGATCACCAGGGCTAACGCCGCGGCAACGGCAACGCCACCGGCTACCTTGCGACCGGTAAGACCGCGGGCGGAACGCCGGGTGGCGGCCTGACCCGAGATCCGTTGCTTCACCGCCTCTTTATGGGCTCCCGCGCCCAAGTCGGCTGCGGCAAGCATACCTCCAAAAGCAAGCAACCCTTTATCCTCTCCGGTCTGGTTCGCGGGATTCTCCCGCCCTTCCAGCAGAGCATCCAAATCAGCTTCAAACCGGCGGTATTGGTCTTGGTTATCCATGTTCATTCTCCCTTTCGAGATCCATCTTTAATTTTTTCGTGGCGCGAAACAACGTCACGCCGACATGACTTTCATTCAATCCCGTGAACTCGGCGATCTGGACATTTTTCATGCCCGCTCCGTATTTGAGCGCTAGAATATGCCGCTCCAGGGGCTTTAACGTTTGCAAGGCTAGGTTCAATTCCGTTTCCGCTTCCCGGATGAGGGTCCGATCCTCCGGTCCTTGCTCTCGGGAGGCCGACTCTTTGAACAGATCCAGGGAAAACAGCTTCCACTTATGTTGCCTGCGGTAATAATCGTTGACCGTATTGCGGGCTATGGCGATCAACCATACCTCGAACGGGGAGCGGTTTGCCCGGAAGGTGCGATATCGGGTCAGCACTTTCTCAAAGACCTGGCTGGTCAAGTCCTCTGCCGTATATTCGCAGTCCACCCGGAAGCGGATATATTTGAAAATTCGGGTATAGTAGGTTTCGAAAATCACCTCAAAGTCCGTTTCGGCCGAAACGGCGATCCGCTCTTTCTGATCCCGCTTGTCCTGTTCCTTAACGGTTGGAAACAGCGCGCGCTGCTGCAGCATGTTTCTTCCCCTCCTTTCTCCAAGGGACGGATTTCTTGAGGCCGCTTCCTCCGCGCGGCAGGATGCCGCCTCCAAGCCATCCGCATGTTAATACGTTTAAGGTACGGAATCCATTACACCGGGCTGCAAAAAAAACCGCCAGGCACGCGCCCAGCGGTTCTATCTCGTTTCCCTATGCTCTTTCTTAAGCGGTCACGACGTCCAAATCCACGTCGCGTTTAAACGCCTCGGTGTCGTTCTCGCCGAGGATCTTGCCGGTGATTACGCCGGCGGTAATCGAGTCGTTGACGTTCAGGGCGGTCCGGCCCATGTCGATCAACGGTTCGACGGAGATCAAGAGGCCCGCCAACGCGACCGGCAAGTTCATCGTCGACAGAACGATCAGCGATGCGAACGTCGCTCCGCCGCCAACGCCAGCAACCCCAAACGAACTGATCGTCACGACCAGGATCAGCGTCAGGATGAAATCCCAGCTCATCGGGTTGATCCCCACGGTTGGGGCGATCATGACGGCCAGCATCGCCGGATAAATCCCGGCGCAGCCGTTTTGCCCGATAGTTGCGCCAAACGATGCAGACAAGTTGGCGATCCCTTCCGGCACGCCCAGACGTTTCGTCTGCGTCTCCACATTCAATGGAATCGTCGCCGCGCTCGAACGCGAGGTGAACGCAAACACCAGCGTCGGGAACACTTTACGCACATATTGAATCGGATTGTAGCCGAAAGCGGCCAACAGGATCAGATGAATGACGAACATCACGATCAAAGCCACGTAGGAAGCACCTACGAATTTGATCAGCTTCAATATTTCTTCGGCGTTGGTCGTGGCCGCAACGTTCGTGATCAACGCCAGGATGCCGTAAGGCGTCAGGCGCAGTACGAGCGTAACGATCCGCATTACGACGCCGTATACCGCTTCAACCATTTTGCGGAACGTATCGGCCTGCTCCGGCTTCTTCTTGTCCAGCCCAAGCACCGCGACCCCGATAAACGCCGAGAAAATCACGACCGCCAAGGTCGAGGTGCTCCGCGCACCGGTCATATCCGCAAACGGATTGGTCGGAATGAAGTCCAGCACTTGCTGCGGAATCGTCTTGTCTTCCACCGTGCCGAGCCGCTCTTCCAGCGCCGTCCCGCGCGCTTGTTCCCGTTCGCCCGCTTGGATCTCGATCGCTTTGAGATCAAAGCTCAAGCTGGTCACGATGCTGACGCTGGCGGCGATCGCCGTCGTAATCAGCAGCACCGCGATAATCAAACCGCTCATTTTGCCTAAGTTTTGCTTGCCCTTCAGATTCATGATTGCCGAAATGATCGAAACCATGATCAGCGGAATCACGACCATCTGCAGCAACCCGACGTAACCGCGGCCAGCCAGATTAAACCAGTCGGTCGATTTCGCGATGACCTCCGAGCTTGCCCCGTAGGACAATTGCAGAATAATGCCGAACACCAGCCCAAGGCCCAGCCCGGTAAATACCCGCTTTGTAAAAGAAACGTGCTTCTTCTGCATCCAAATCAGAACGCCGATCAGCACCAGCATGACGGCTACATTAATGATGATACGCAAGGTATCCATAACCAGATCTCCCCCTGAACAATAATCCATAAATTCGTGTTCGCACCAAGGCGGGCAAACGCCCATAGCGAATTACAAATCGTATGATATCACAAATACGAGTAATTTGATAGGATTAATTTTAACAGAGCTTGTCATGTTCTAGAAAAAGGCCCGTCCCCCGTATAAGGCCGCAATCTGGCGGCCATACCAAAGCAGTGAATACTTACATTGCTCTTCAAGTTCCATCGTTTGCGCAGTGTTTTTTGTTGGTTTTCTACAAAATCAGCTTAGTTTATGTTAAATAGTGAAACGGAATCCGAATTCCATCCAAATAAATGCCATTATACTCACGAAATAAGAAGTAACGATGAGTTTGAACCAGATAATTCAATGAATTGCTTGGTTATCGCTTGATTTCCTTCATTTTTGTTTGTGCAAACGTTTTAACTTTACCGTTAGGTCAGGTATGATGGTGAAATAAAGGAACTTTGGGAAAGGAAGATGATCCATGCAAACACACAACCTCCCCCAGCGGACCCCGCTGCGGCGAATTGGAAGCGCTGTCCTCATCCTGCTGCTGTTGGCGGGCTGCACCGGATCGCCGGGCGGTTCCGATACGACCCCGGAGCCGCAGAATAATGCCGCAGGAACAACGGCAAATTCAAGTCCTAACAACGGAGGCGAAAAAGCCGCCACGGCCGACGCGGTGGATCCCCAGCCGTCCACGGTGTTTTATGAAGTGTTCGTCCGTTCTTTTGCCGACTCCAACGGCGATGGCATCGGCGACTTCAAAGGGTTGACCGGCAAGCTCGATTACTTAAACGACGGGAACCCCAACACGGACACCGACCTGGGGATTGGCGGCATCTGGCTGATGCCGATCAATCCTTCGCCGAGCTATCACGGCTACGATGTCACCGACTACCGGAACATCAACCCGGACTATGGTACGCTGGACGACTTCCGCACGTTTTTGGACGAAGCCCATCAACGCGGGATTAAAGTCATCATGGACCTGGTTGTCAACCATACCAGCAAAGAGCATCCCTGGTTCACCCAATCGGCCACCGACAAAAACAGTCCGTACCGGGACTGGTACGTTTGGGCCGAGGATAGCGGCCGGGCCACGTCCGGCACGAGCGCCGCAGGCAGCGGCAACCCTTGGCATAGCCTGCGCGGCGACCACTACCTCGGGATTTTCTGGGACGGGATGCCCGATCTCAACTTCGATAATCCGGAAGTAAGAAAAGAAATGACCGAGACGGGCCAGTTCTGGCTGGAACAAGGCGTCGATGGGTTCCGTTTGGACGCCGCGAAACATATCTACGAGGATCTGCAGACGGATAAGAGTCAGGGAACCACGGACAAGAACGTTGCCTGGTGGCAGGAATTCCGCAGCGGTTTAAACGAAGCCAATCCGGACGCCTACCTTGTCGGAGAGGTATGGGACCCTTCGGCGGCGCTGATCGCCTCCTATCTGGACGGGGCCCTGGATTCCGGCTTCAACTTTAGCCTGGCCGAAACGATCCTCAGCAGCGTCAAGAACGAAAAGGACGCGAACATTCCTTTCACGCTGGAACGTTCGTATAAGCTGTATGGCGAGAAATCCGGCGGCAAATTCGTCGACGCCACTTTCCTCGCCAACCATGACCAGAACCGGGTCATGACCCAGCTGGAGGGAGATTTGCCGCATGCGAAGATGGCCGCGAGCCTGCTGTTGACGCTTCCCGGCAATCCGTTTATTTATTACGGCGAGGAAATCGGGATGTTTGGCGCAAAGCCCGACGAGCTGATCCGAGAGCCGATGCGCTGGACGCAGGACGACAGCGAGGGGCAAACGACCTGGGAGACCGCGGAAAACAATGCCGGCAAGCAAGGCCTCAGCGTAAGCGAGCAAACCGGAGCGCCCGACTCCCTGTTGTCGCATTACCGTAAGCTGATTCGAATGCGTAACGCCATTCCCGCGCTCAAAGACGGCGCGATTCAGGAATATGCAACGGACCAGCCGGGGGTCACGGCTTATGTGCGTTTGACTGAAGACCAGGCCGTGCTCGTCGCTCACAATTTGACCGGCAGCCCGCTCACCGTCACATTGCACCCGGATCGAGCGGGCGGCAAAAGCTTCGCCAAGATTCTCGCAGAAACGGGCGAAGGGGCGAGCCTTATCGGAAACACGCTGACGCTGCCTGCGTACTCCACTGCGATATTGGAGTAAGTTACGCGCCACTCCGTTCGTAATGCACATATCGCATGATTTGGAGCCTCGTAACGGTGCATAACGGACGGCATCGACGATTATTCCCCTATTTCTCGCGAATTTCCTAACGTAACGGACTCCAGTGACGTTATTCGGGCCAAATCCAACCTTTAAAGCTGATCCAAGCCCGAATAGCGTCTCCTCGGTCCGTTAGGTTGTGAAAAGCCCCGTATCGGTGGATTTAACGGCATCTTGGTCCGTTAGCCGCCTACATAAAAAAAACGCTTCGGCGTCGAAGGAAAACGTAGGCTTTCCTTCCGCCGGAGCGTTATTATTTTTGCCCCACTCCCTCTCCCTGGAACGCGCTCAGCGAACGCTGGAGTTGTGCTGCCAGCTCCTCGAGCCGGGCCGACAGATCCACCAATCCGGCGCTGACCCGGTGCTGTTCTTGGGACATGGAGGCCACCTCCTCGGTGGAGGCGTTCGTTTGTTCTACGACCGAGCTCACTGTATCCACAAAATCCTGCAGGATCGATTGCGAATGCAGCAGCTCCTGAACGGAAGCGGACGAGCTCCGGATTTCCGTCACGAACCGTTCCATCTCCCCTTTGACGTTCTGGAAGATGCCGGCCGCCTCTTTGACAGCCTCCGTTTGCGCCGCAAACAGCGGAGATATTCCCGTCAGCACCTCGACCGTTTGTCCAATCGCCTCCTGGATCTCCTCGGTAATCGCCGATACGGTCTGGATCGATTCCCCCGAAGCGGCAGCGAGCTCGCGGATTTCCCCGGCGATGACCATAAACCCTTTGCCGGCCGACCCGGCGCGGGACGCTTCGATCGACGCGTTCAGCGACAAAATATTCGTTTGCTTCGTCATCTCCACCATCGGCGCAAGGATTGAGCGGATTGAGCGGGTGCTCCGGCTCAGCTTCTGCGAATTCTCCTCCAGCAGAGCGGTCATGCGCGACACCGATTCGGTCTTCTCCACCAACTGCTCCATGTACGTTTCCCCTTTTTGGCTCGCATCGATGACGCGGCCGGCCGATTCATCCATCGCCGCGTTCAGACGGGCTACCCGGCCCATTTGGTCGCCGATCCGTTCCGCCGTCTCGGTTCCCTTCTCCGCTTCCGAGGCCAGGCTTTCAGCCCCGGCCGCGATCTCCCCGGTGGCTTGCGCGATTTCGGCCGCGGTTTGCGACGTATCGCGCGAAGCCTTCGTCAGATTCTCCGCCGTAGCCAGCAATTCCACGGCCGATACGCTCGTCCGCTCGACCAGCCGGGAGATTTGCTCCAGCATTCGGTTGAAGCTGTGTCCCAGCCGTCCGATTTCGTCACGCCCCTTAAAGTGCGTGCGTACCTGCAAATTTCCGCGTTCGCCTTCCTCCATCAGCCGGCATAACTTCTCCAAAGGCCGGCCGACCATGCGCACCAGCAAATAACCGATCAGACCTGCAACCACTACGGCACCCAGAAGCACGAATAACGTCACGACCAGCAGGCGGTCGGCTGCGCTCAAGAAGTCGCTTTCCGGGGCGTACCCGACGATTCGCCAGTCGACCGTCCTCAGCGGCCGGTACACGACCAGTTGCTGTACCCCCTGCTCGTCCGCTGCCTGGAACGAGCTCTTCCCCGATTCCTCCAGCCCGGCATCCACCTTGATCACGGATTCCGTCTCCAAGAGAGTTTGATCCGCCGCATGGACAATGCGGTTATCGGCGGTAAGCACCCGCACCTCGCCGGCCTTCCCGATTTTCAGGTTGCCCAAGATCTCCCCCAGCGCCTGCGCTTTGATCTCGAACAGCAGAATGTACTCCGCCTCCGGATGGTTCATGTTCCGCAGCAATCGGGCCATCGTTATCGTAGGCTCGGTATAGGCGTTAAAGAACCCCTTCTGCAGCGCTGGGAACCATACGGGTTCGCCTCCGGCTTCCAGCACCGCCTTCACCCGGTTACCCACCGTCTCGTCCGTGCGAACCCCGCTGACCCCCGAAGATTTATACGATTTCACGTCTTCCAGGCCTTTAGAGACCAGGCGCACGCCTTGAAGACGATCGTCCGCTCCCTTCAACGCGTCGAGCTTCTTGCGGATCCGGTCTTCGGCTTGCGTTCTGGCGACCGTTCCGATCCCCGGTTGGTTGACCGCCTCCAGGTCGCTCCGCAGCGTCTGATCGACGGCTAATTGCCGGGAGGAAGCCTCATATTGGTCCAGCAGAAAGTCCAGCTTGTCCGCCGCCTGTTCCACCGCTTGGGCGGATGCCGAAGCCACCTGCTCCCGGATGATTTCCCGCGAAGCCCGGTAGGAGCTGAACCCCAGCACTGCCGACAACGCCACGACCGCCGCAAATACGATGACAAACATTTTCAAACCCACGGAATTCCAACGCCACTGACCGCGAAGCTTCTTCATACCCCGCATCCCCTTTTTCGATATGTATAGAAAAAAAGGGCATAGCCCAGCATGACTGAGGCTATACCCAGGTGTCTTAAACCCTCTTGCTGCGTTATCCTTTGCTCGCGCCTGACGTTAAGCCGTCGACAAGCAGCCGCTGCAGGAACATGAACAGGATCGTGATCGGGAGAGCGATCAGAACCGCCCCTGCGGCAAACAAGGTAAAGTTACTGTTTTGGTTACTGCTGACCATATCCCACATCCCGACGGCCAGCGTCCAATTCTCCTTCGTCCGCAGCACGAGCCGGGCAAAGATGAAGTCAACCCATGGACCGACAAACTGGGTTAACGCCATATACGTCAACATCGGCTTAGACAGCGGAAGAATAATCCGCCGGAAGATCAAGAAGTTGCTGGCCCCGTCAATCCGCGCCGCCTCATCCAGCGATCGTGGGATGGTATCTAGAAAGCCTTTGGCAATAAACGTCCCGCCAAGCGGCGCACCCGCCGCATATACGATGATGAGCGCCAAATGAGTATCAAGCAGTTGCAGCTCCCGCAGCAGCAGGTAAATGGCGATCATACTCATGAAGCCCGGGAACATGCCCAGAACGAGCAAGCCCGACAGCGCTGTTTTGCGTCCGCGGAACCGGAACCGGGAGATGGCATAACTGGTGAGCAACGTTAGCAGTACGCCCAAGAGCATCGAGAATACTGCGATTTTCAGCGTGTTCAAATACCAGGTCCCAAACAGATAAGTTTTCGATGTAAACAGTTCGATATAATGGTCAAGCGTAAATTTCTCCGGAATCAGCGTCTTACTATACAGCGATTTACCCGGCCGCAAAGAACCGAAGACGACCCAAAGCACTGGGTAGACGGCGGCAATACACAGAATGACTAGGACAATATAGCTGGCACCCAACCGAATCGCGTTTCGTATTTTCCGTCCGCTCATTGGATCATATCCTCCTCTTTAAACGACTTGGTTCTGCGGTAGTTGTAAATCGAGAACGAAGCGATAATGATGAAAATGATGATCCCGATAGCAGAGGCCATGTTGTATTTATTTTGGTTCAACGTCAGCTTATACAGCCACGTAACCAGGAGGTCGGTGGCCCCGGCGTATTGGTAATCGCCTTTGACCGGATCGCCGCCCGTCAACAGGAAGATGGCATTAAAGTTGTTGATGTTACCGGCAAATTGGGTAATCAGCGTTGGCGCCGTCGTAAACAGGATCATCGGCAGCGTGACGATTCTGAATTTTTGATACCCGGTAGCTCCATCCACTTCGGCCGCCTCGTACAGGTCCTTCGGAATCGTGGTCAGCACGCCCAGGATCAGCAGCATGGAGACCGGAATCCCCACCCACATATTAACGATAATCACCGTTACTTTGGCCCAGAACGGGTCGGTCAGCCAAGGCAGTCCGCCCAGCCCGAAGTATCCAAGATACTGGTTAATCGGACCAAACTGGCCGTTAAACATATTTTTCATCACAAGCAGCGAGATCAGCTGCGGAATGGCGTAAGGAAGAATTAAGATCGTTCTCCACAGCCCTTTAAAGCGAATGCCCTTCTGATTGATCAGCAAAGCTACGAGTAGACCACCGAAGTAGGTTGTTACCGTCGACAAAATCGCCCAGATAATCGTCCAGGTCAATACGCCGTAAAAGGTATGGCTCCAGGTCTTGAGCGCCACCAGATTCTTAAACGTTCCGAATCCAACCCAATCGACCAGCATGGCCGGCGGGATATGTTTAGGCGCTGAATAGTTGGTAAACGCAAGCAAGATCATGAAAATGATCGGCATGACGGTAAAAAATAAAATCCCGAGAGCGGGAATACTCAAAAATGCAACAGCGAATTTGTAGTCCAATACATAACGTACAGATTGTTTAAAGTTATTTGGTTTCTTGCCGTTGTCCCGTTCCTGCCCGATTTTGCGGGCGTCGCGGACGTTCATGACATACACAAGGATAAAAACCGCCACAAACAGCAGCGTAATCAAACTTTGGATCATGATGAAGATCGAGTGATCCCAGTTGCCGTTCATATTGGCACCGGTTCTAGGCGTCTCCCCGAGCGTGATGATCCCCCAAACCGCATATCCTAAGTTCCGAATGAAATAAATGACGCTAAAAGCTTCAAATAGGACGAACAACAACCCTTTGATATATTGTCGATTGTAGAGTTGTCCCAGGCCCATGCACAATATCGACAATAGCGTCGCCCGATCCCGATGTTGGTGTCGGTCCATTTCCCTTCCTTCTCCTCTCCCTTGGGAAATTAAGGTTGACCCGCCGCTAGAAGCGGCGGGCTCAACCTTTCCTCACTGGGTGAAAGTAAGTTCTGACTTACTCAGCTGCCCCGCTGTTCAATTCCTTAATTTGCTTGACTGCACTTTCCATAGCTTGTTTCGGATCCGCGTTATTATTCCAGATTTCCGGGAACGCTGCGTTTACAGGAGCCCAAACGTTGGACATTTCCGGAATAGAAGGCATCGGTTGCGAGTTTTTCGCTTGTTCAGCAAAGGCCGATACGTACGGATCGTTTTTGATTTGATCGGCTTCCAGCGCTTCAAGGTTCGTCGGAACCGCGCCGACCTTTTCGTTCAGCAAGAGCTGAGCATCTTTCGAAGAAGCAAAGTGCGCGAACAATTTCGCTGCGTTTGGATATTTCGTAAAGGAGTTAACCACCCACACTTTAATCCCGGAGAATGTGATCGCCGTTTTACCATTGACCGTCGGATACGGAGCCAGACCCAGGTTGTCGCCGAGAGCGGCTTTATATCCTGCCAATTCCCAAGGACCGTTGATGTCCATCGCAACGTCGCCTTCGTTAAACAAGCTGCGTTTGATGTCCGGGTTGATGTCGCCGCTGTTGATCGGCAAAGCGGCTTTAATGCTTTGGAATACTTTCAGGCCTTCAATTGCTCCATCGTTAGCCAACCCGATATCTTCTGGGTTCGTGCCGTTATCGCCGAACAGGTAACCGCCTGTGCTGGCAATGAACGGATAGTTGAAGTACATGTTGCCGACTTCCCACATGATGCCGTATTTGTTTTTGGATTTGTCGGTAAACGTTTTGCTGAATTCCAGCACGTCTTTAAAGTCCTTCGGCGCTTCCGGAAGGATCGATTTATTGTAATACAGAGCCATCGTTTCGGCTGCTCTCGGATAGCCGTACAGCACGCCGTCATAGGTCGCGCCTTGGATGGAGGCTTCCGTATTGTTTTTCGTCGTTTCTTCGGCAAACGCGTCGTTCGGCAAAATCAAGCCGGATGTTGCCGCGTTACCCAAATGATCGTGAGGGACGATCAATACGTCGGCAGCCAGACCGGAAGGACCGTCTTGCGTCAATTTACCGATTTGATCGGTTGGAGCCACTTCTTCGATTTTTACATTAACGCCGTATTTCTCCGTAAATTGTTTGGCGATTTCTTCCGTAAACACTTTCTCTTCTTTACTTTCCCAAACGACCAGCTCGGCGCCGTCTTCCGGAACGATCGAATCCACCGAAGCGTTTTCGCCAGTTCCCGTATTCCCTGTGTTTTCGGTTTGGTTGGCCGGAGCGTTTGCGCTGCCGTTGTTGCCGCCGTTATTGTTCGATCCGCAAGCCGTGATCGAGACAACCAAGGACAATGCTGCAATCAAGGTCAATGCCTTTTTGAACTTCATTACAATAACCCCTCCTAAATATTATATAGACGATGTTGCGCAAACGTTTTCAGAAAATACCTGAAACTATTTCGGCGTTGTGACTTCTTCCTGCGATAGTTTAGTATTTCCTGCCCGAAAGCGCTTTATCCATGTAACACATCATACATCATGACATGGAACTTGTAAAAACGTTTGCACAGAGCTTAAATAGGGGTAAATCAATTCATTTCTCTTTTTTTCTTCTGTTTACTCCAAATTTCGCATTTTTTATAGTTTCACGAGTTTGCCAAACGATCGCATCCGTGGCATGCTTGTGCGTTTTTTCTCTATGTATCAAGCGATGTTTAGGACTGCATGTCCATGTTTTCCCGTCTTTTTCATCCGAAACCCTTCCCTTTTTCCTCCCGTCTTGTGCAATGGTTTGAACAGTGTTATAATCCGGATCAATGAGAGCAATACTAGCTTTGCCGCTCGGTTCAATAATTTGAAGGCGCTGTTATCGAAAGGTACATCCTCGGCCCGTTCATCGGCTTGGATGTGCTTTTTTTGCTTATGAAGCCTGTCGATGATTCGGGAGCCTGGCGGACAAAGCCGTCCACTTAACTATTTCAGGAGGGATTATCTATGTTACTCGAAGCGGTGTATCACCGTCCCAAACTCAACTGGACTTATGCCTACGACAACAAAACGCTCCATCTGCGCCTGCGCGCCAAGAAAAATGATCTTACCGAGGTCTACGCTTTTGTTGGGGACAAATACATGTGGGATCAGAGCAAAGAGCTGATTCCGATGACCTTGATGATCAGCGATGAGATGTTCGATTATTGGGAATGTGCCTACCAACCGCCGCTGCGCCGGACGAGATACGGTTTTCTGCTGAAATCCGGCGACGAGCAAATCTGGATGACGGAAAGCGAATTTACAAAAGAACGTCCGGCCGGTCCGGAACGGCTGTTCGAATTCCCGTTCATTAATCCGATCGACGTGTTTACACCGCCGGCTTGGGTGAAGGACGCCATCTTCTATCAAATCTTCCCGGAGCGCTTCGCCAATGGCGACCCGAGTAACGATCCAAAAGGCGTATTGCCTTGGGGCGGCAAGCCGGAACGCGATAACTTCTTCGGCGGGGATCTGCAAGGCGTCATCGATCACCTCGACCATCTGAGCGAACTTGGGGTGACGGGCATCTATTTCACCCCGTTGTTTGAAGCGACGACCAACCATAAATACGATACGGCCGATTATATGAAGATCGATCCGCATTTCGGCGACATCGCCACCATCAAAAAGCTGGTTCAAGCCTGCCACGAGCGCGGCATCCGGGTATTGTTCGACGCCGTATTCAACCACTCCGGCAAGACGTTTGCTCCTTTCGTCGACGTGATGGAAAAAGGCGACAAGTCCCGCTACAAGGATTGGTTCTACGTGCGTGAATACCCGCTGCAGGTGAAGGACGGCGTGCCGACGTACGACACGTTTGCATTCGAACCGCTGATGCCCAAATTGAATACCGAAAATCCGGAAGTCAAAGAATACTTGCTGAAGGTCGCCGAGTTTTGGATTAAGGAAGTCGGAATCGACGGCTGGCGGCTGGACGTCGCTAACGAAGTGGACCATGCTTTCTGGCGCGATTTCCGCAAAACGGTGAAAGCCGCCAACCCGGACGCCTACATCTTGGGCGAAATTTGGCACGAGTCGTCCGGCTGGCTGCAAGGGGATCAATTCGACGCCGTCATGAACTACCCGTTCACCGAAGCGGTGCTTGATTTCGTCGTGCGCGGCACGTTGGATTCCGAAGGTTTCGCCAATGCGATCGGCAAGCAGCTGTCCCGGTATCCGCTCCAGGCGAGCGAAGTGGCCTTTAATTTGCTGGATAGCCACGACACGCCTCGCCTGCTGACGTTATGCGAAGGCAACAAAGCCCAAATGAAGCTGGCGGCCCTGTTCCAGTTTACATACAGCGGAACGCCTTGCATCTATTATGGTGACGAAGTGGGCCTCGACGGCGGTCAAGATCCGGATTGCCGCAAGTGTATGGAATGGGATGTGAAACGCCAGGATCGCGACTTGTTCGCGTTCTATCAGAAACTGATCGCGGTTCGCAAGCAGCTGGCTCCGCTGCGTACCGGAAGCTTGAAGTTCCTACTCGCGGAGAAGGAAGGCTCGAAGCTGGCTTATGAACGCGTACTGAACGGAGAAAAGGTGCTTGTCCTGCTGAACAATTACGATGCCGGACAGACCCTCGAGGTTCCTGCGGCCGGGCAGGCTTGGCGCGACGCCTTCAGCGGTCAAACCTACAATACATCGGGCGGCAAGCTCGCCGTTAAGCTTCCGGCTTACGGTTATGCCGTGTTGACCATGAATAACTAACCGATACGAACGCATATATAAGCTACCGAAAAAGTGCAGGGGTGACCCCTGCACTTTTTCTTTTTCCCCATGTGCCCGTTAATGTAATAATAGCGAACATCAGTTATTGTCGAAATTTGCATTTACGTCATATTAGTTTACATTTTTCAACACATCCTATTGTCCCTTCTGAATTAACGTGCTATATTCCGAATAAATATTTGCGATATATCGCTAAAACATCATGAGTACAGGGGGTAACTAACATTGAGTGTTATTTTAGTTCACGGGAGTGTTGAGACGAAAACGGATCCCCCTTACATGCTTGGCCTTGAAGCTGCAGCATTAACCGCATACCAGGAGCTGGCCCGCGGACATGACCGATTAACCGCTGCGGAGAAAGCTGTTAATGAACTGGAGAACAACCCGCTTTACAATGCAGGGCTCGGCTCCGTCCTGAACCGCGACGGTTATGTCGAGGTCGACGGCGCCATCATGGACGGCGTAACTGGAAAATTCGCTGCTGTGGCGGCAATGCAGGAGGTTAGGCATGCCGTCTCCGTTGCCCGTAAAGTGATGGAGGAAAGCCGGCATGTCGTGTTAGCCGGAACAGGAGCCACCTTATTTGCCAGGGAACACGGCTTCTCTGCAGATAATTGCATCACCGCGGTGCAGCTTGCCTCCTGGGAAACGGCAATCCATCTAAAGCGCAGCGGCAAAGAAGTCGAATTCAGCGCCTTCACCGGGCTGATCAAGGAATCCGATACGGTCGGCTGCGTCCTTCTTGACGATCATGGAGGGCTGGCCGCAGCCTCCTCGACGGGCGGCTCCTTCCTGAAGCTCCCCGGTCGAGTCGGAGACACTCCATACATCGGCGGGGGCATTTTCGCCTCAAGTTATTGTGCAGTGGTATGCACCGGACGCGGCGAGGCATTTATTTCAACCTTAACTGCGAAATTTGTCGAGGAAGAAATCAAATCAGGCTCACATCCCCAAGAGGCGGCAACAAAAGCGATCCATAGACTCCACCGGCTCACCGGCGAATTCGGCGGGATCCTGGTCGTCGACAGTTCTGGGCGGGCAGCAGCGGTGCACAATTGCGTCAGCTTTCCTGTCGCCATGATTCGCAACGGTATTCTCGAGCAGGTACCTTTAGTACAACTGCCAAGCCATAACACCGATACGTTCGAGACATCCGATGTGACCTGATCCCAATTTCCAAGGAGAGATGCCCGTGAGCAAAGTGGAGAAAGCCTCACTGACCGATCAGGTATACCGGCGGTTAAAAGACATGATTGTCTATGGGGAACTACAGGCGGGAGAAACGATACACGCCGGAGATTTAGCCGAGCAATTCCAAACCAGCAAAACACCGATTCGCGATGCAATCAACATCCTGAATCATGAAGGACTAGTCGAAATCATCCCCTTCAAGGGATGCCTCGTAAGCCAGGTCAATTTAAAGGATCTGGACGAGTTGATCTCGCTTAGGCTGATTCTGGAAGGCGGCGCGGCGGAACTGGCCGCTTCCTACGCCTCACGCCAAGCGATCGACAAGATGGAACAACTTGTCGGAGCTGACATCCCTCCGCAGTCCGGAATCAGCGAGGTCGATTATATGCGACTGAACTTCGATTTTCACGCCGCCGTGGCCGAAGCGAGCAATAATGGCAGGCTCAAAAAGCTGATCATCAACAATCTAGATAACATGCAGCGCGTGCTCTACTTGGATATGAAAATCGGCAGCACGAACACAATGAATGACGAACATCGCGAGATCGTCGAGATGATCAAGAACAAAGATCCGCAAGCGGCGAGAAAGCGAATGATCGAACACATACTGGGTACACGAAACCGCATTTTCTCGTCCCAGCACACTTAATGCTTCTATTTCGATATTGGAGGTGTGCGTCATGATATTGGAAGCGACTGGCCTGACCAAAAAATACAAAGGCTTAACCGCCGTCGATTCTTATCGTATCCAAATAAAGCCCGGACAGATTCATGGATTGATTGGCCCGAACGGTGCCGGGAAAACGACGGTATTCAACATGTTAACTTCTCTCGTCCAGCCAACCGAGGGAAAGGTCTTTTTCCAGGGTAACGATATCTCCGGCAAAAGACCGGACGAAATCGCCGCGCTTGGCCTGGCGCGAACGTTTCAAAACATTCGCCTGTTCAAAGGATTGACCGTCTTGGAAAACGTGATGGTCGCGGCTCAAATCCATAAGAGATCGGGGTTGTGGGCTACCCTGCTTCGCTTTCCCAGCTTTGCCTTGGAAGAGAAGAACATTCGCTCGGAGGCGGAAAATTTACTGGAGTCGGTCGGACTAGAAGACGTCCGCGACGTCAAGGCAGGAAGCCTTCCGTACGGTTCCCAACGCAAGCTGGAAATAGCCCGGGCTCTCGCCCTGCGCCCTTCTCTCCTGCTCTTGGACGAACCCGCCGCCGGGATGAACCACAGCGAATCGGCAGAGTTGACATCCTTAATTCGGGATATTCGCGACCGCTATGATTTAAGCATTTTGCTCATCGAGCACGATATCCCGTTCGTCATGAACCTTTGCGATCATCTCCAGGTACTGAGTTATGGCAAACTGATCGCCGAAGGCGACCCACAAACCGTTCGCTCCCATCCCGAAGTGATCGAAGCTTATTTAGGGAGGTCGGCCGAACATGCTTAAAGTGAGCGGCATTAACGTTTATTACGATCAGATCCATGCGTTGAAGGATGTTTCTCTGGAGGTGCGGCAAGGCGAGCTTGTTGCCCTGCTCGGAGCGAACGGTGCCGGCAAGACGACGACCCTGCGGTCCTTATCGGGGTTGCTGAAGCCTAAGTCGGGCAGCATCGAGTATAGGGGGAAGGAAATCTCCTCCATACCGGCCCATAAGATCGTTTCTATGGGAATGGCCCATTCCCCCGAGGGCAGGCAGGTTTTCTCCCAATTGACCGTATTGGAGAATTTACGGATGGGCGCTTATACGCGTCCCAAGTCCGATGACCTCTCGGCGGATATCGAATGGATCTACAGCCTTTTCCCCGTCCTCAAACAACGGGAGAAGCTGCCCGCGGGAGCTCTTAGCGGCGGAGAGCAGCAAATGTTGGCCATGGGCCGGGCGCTCATGAGCAAGCCCAGTCTGTTATTGCTCGACGAGCCCTCACTGGGACTGGCTCCAATCATGGTCGAGAAAATTTTCGAAGTCATCCAATTATTGAAAAAGAGCGATATCACCATACTGCTCGTTGAACAAAACGCCTATGAATCGCTGCTGATCGCCGACCGGGCCTACGTGCTCGAAACCGGCAGCATCAAGCTTGAAGGGCCTGCCGAAGAGCTGCTGCACAATTCGGAAATTCAAAAGGCTTATCTGGGGGGTTAAACCGATGGTCTATTCTGCGGATTACATTATACAACAATTGGTGAACGGCCTTGGACTAGGCAGCGTCTACGCCTTGATCGCCATCGGCTATACGCTGGTCTACGGGATTCTTCGGCTGATCAATTTCGCACATGGCGACTTGCTGATGATCGGCTCGTATGCGGCCATGGCCTTCACGTTGAACCTACTTCTCCCCTTCCCGGTGGCGATCCTCCTCTCCATTGCGGTGACGGTCATGATCGGCCTGGTCGTGGAGCGAGCGGCGTACAGGCCGCTGCGAAGCAAGCCGGAAGAAACGACGTTGGTCACTTCCTTTGCCGTTTCCATCCTGATTCAGAATCTTGCGACCATGATCCTGTCTCCACAGCCGCGGTCTTTCCAGGTCCCGGCTTACCTTTCCAAGATGGTAGAACTGGGCGGCATCGATTTTTCCGTCATGAATATCGCCATCATCGGTTTATCGGCCCTGCTGCTGATCGCCCTCACCATGTTTATCAAAAAGACGAAGCTCGGCATCGCCATGCGGGCTACCGCGGAAAATATGAACGCTTCGGTGCTGATGGGCGTCAACATCAACTCCATCGTCCGTACGGCTTTCATTATTGGAGCCGCGCTCGCGGCCGTCGCCGGCGTCATGAACGCGGGACGTTACGGACGCATCGAGCCCATGATGGGCTTTGTGCCCGGACTCAAAGCCTTTGTCGCAGCCGTCATCGGCGGCATCGGCAGTCTGCCCGGCGCGGCGATCGGGGGGCTCATCCTCGGCTTCGGAGAAATATTGTTCGTCGGGTTTTTGCCGCCGGAGCTGTCGGCCTACAAGGACGCCTTCGTCTTCTTGGCCCTGATCGTCGTGCTGTTAATCAAGCCGACCGGGATATTCGGCAAGGCCGAGGATAGGAGGGTCTAACCATGAACAAACCGCTTGGGCTTGAAGCAACCCGTCACACCCGACTGCCCGGCATGAGGGGGCCCCTCTTCGCCGTTAGTGTCGGACTCCTGATTCTTCTGCTCATCATCGCCAATTTCACGCTGAACGATTACTATTTACGGCTGATTAATTTGGTAGGCATCAATATCATTCTGGTCGTCAGTCTTAATTTGACGAACGGGTACACAGGCATCTTCTCTTTGGGACATGCCGGATTTATGGCCGTGGGCGCCTATACGACGGCGCTGCTGACCTACCCCCTGGCACGCAAGCCGCTTTTGTTCCCGCAAATGCCGGGGTGGCTGCAGCAAACCGAGCTGCCTTTCTTCATCTCCATGCTGATCGGCGGATTGATTGCCGTGATTTGTTCGTTTGTGATCGGATTTTCCGTTTTGAAGCTGCGCGGCCATTACCTGGCCGTATCCACCATGGGTTTCATGGTCATTATCAACGTGCTGGCCTCCAACTTGACGGATATTACCCGGGGGAAAAGCGGCATTTCCGGCCTCCCCAAAATGTCGAATATTTGGTGGGTCTACGCCCTCGTCGCAATAACGATTTACTTCGTATGGCGATTGCTTCACTCCTCCTATGGCCGCGCTATGCTGGCCATCCGGGAAGACGATTTGGCCGCGGAAGCGATGGGCGTCAAGGTGGTGCGGCATAAAATGCTCGCCTTTGCCGCGGGTGCCTTCTTCGCCGCCATCGGCGGCAGTTTGTATGGCCATCTGATTACAAGCATCAACCCAAGCATGTTCTCCTACTCCATGACCTTCAATTTGGTGCTCATGCTTGTCATCGGCGGCTCCGGGACCCTTCCTGGAGCGGTTCTCGGCGCTATCCTGGTTACGTTGATCCCTGAGCTTCTGCTGAACAAACTGGAGCGAGGCATCGAGCTATTCGGCTTTCAGCTTCCGCAAATGTACGGCATCAGCCAGGTGCTCATGTCCGCAGCGCTCATTATCACGATAATCCTCAGACCGAAAGGTCTTTTAGGAAAATAAACCGTCCATTCATGCGGGGGTGAATCCCATGTAAGGCTCATATAGAAACAAACGTTGGAAGTCGGCTATGTCCTCTTAAAAACCACAGATGGGAGAGAAAATCGCTTATGAAAAAAATGATCGCACTTTTAACGGTTATCATGCTTCTTTTATCCGCTTGCGGCAACGGGGGGAATAGTGCATCCTCCAATGGAGACAAAGGCAACGCGGCACCCGCAGCAGGAGAGGAAAGCAATGCTGCGAGCAGCGGGGGCGAAATCAAGATCGGCGCTTTGTTTAATGTGACCGGCGGACAAGCCTCCCTCGACGGCCCGTCGCTGGCCGGGTTCCAACTGGCTGCGGAGGAAATTAACGCGAATGGCGGCATTAATGGCAAACAAGTCAAGGTTGTCTCGATCGATGCCAAAACAGAAACTCTCTCGGCAGCCAACGGCATGCAGGAATTGATCGACGTACAGAAGGTACCGGTCGTCGCCGGATTCAGCGATACGACTTACGTTCTGGCCGCAGGGCCCATTGCCCAAGAGGCCGGTATTCCTTTCATTACGTCGGGCGCGACTTCCCCGTTGATTCCGGATCAAGTCGGCGACTTTATGTACATGGCCGCATTTGGCGATGACGCTCAATCTTATGCGATTTCGGATTACTCGATGGACAAGCTGGGCGCCAAGACGGTTTGGGTGTTGACCGACACGTCCTCCGACTTTACCGTCAACGTTTCGACCTTCTTTAAAGACCGCTTTACCTCCAAAGGCGGCGAAGTCGTTCTGGAAGACAAATACGACGGTGCGGCGGACACCGACTTCTCCGCACAAATTACACGGTTGAAGAGTCTACCCGTGCTGCCTGACGTTCTGATGGTATCCGCCCTTCCTGATAAAGCGGGGATCGTCGTCAAGCAAATCCGCGAAATGGGCATCGACACTCCGATCGTCAGCGCCGACGGCTTCGATACCCCGGCATTGGTCGAAATGGGCGGTACACCGCAAACGAATAACGTCTTCTTCGCCACCCACGTCGCGCTGGAAAACAGCGATGAACAGGTACAAAGCTTCGTGAAGGCTTATACCGACAAAACCGGGAACGCACCGGAAAATGGCTTTGCAGCACTCGGCTACGACACCATGTATCTGATCGCAGACGCAATCACGCGAGCTGGCAGCGAGGATCCTAAAGCGATTCGCGACGCTCTGAACGAAACCTCCGGATTTAAGGGTGTCACGGGAGAGATCGGTTACGGCTCCGGACGCGTTCCTGATAAGAGCGTGACCATTATTGAAGTCAAGGAAGGAAAATTCGAATTCCGCGAAAATATTACTCCGGAAAAATAAGAAAGAGGTGCATTAGCTATGGCGTTGATCGGAACTAAAATGACGGGCAACCAGTACAGAAACAGTAAGGTCGATAAAGTCATTTTCGGAGTGGGGGCCTTTGAAAATCATGGCTACCATATGCCGTTCGGTACGGATGCCCTAATCTCCAACATTCTAAGCGAGAAGCTGGCCGAGCGCGTGGAAGGCTTAATGGTGTTGCCGCCGATCAATTACGGACTCAGCGAGCACTACAACAAATTCCCGTTCACCGTCAGCTTGACCCCGGAAACGATCACGAACGTCATTAAAGATATTCTGAACGAAATTGTCCGCAACGGCATCACCAAGATCATCATCATGAATGGCCATGACGGCAATATCGCACCGATTGAATTGGCTGCCCGGGCGGTCAAAGTTCAGCACCCCCATGTGACGATCGCCAGTCTTAACGACTGGTGGGTGGCCGCCGGGAAAATGGTGCCGGAAGGCACGTTTGAGGTATGGAACGGACTGGGTCACGCCGGCGAAGGCGAAACTTCCATGGGTCTGGCCTTGTTCGAAGATTGGATGGAGATGGAGCATGCCAAGGGCGTCGTTCCGGAATTGCCGGAATTCGTAGAGATCAAGTGGCGCTTCGAGGAGCTTACCGATACCGGTGCCTCCGGAGATCCAAGCGTCGCGACCAAAGAAAAAGGCAAGCTGCTGGAAGAAGCCGTTCTGAACGTCCTGGAAAATTTCATTCGCGAAATGGACAAGAAGGATTGGAAGTACGGTTTAAACAACTAAGCCAAACCTAAGAAGGCCGTCCCTCGGCTGCTTCATCCGGGGGCGGCTTCTTTTCGTCTCTTCTTTGCCGGCCCATAATGCGCAAACGTTTGTTCATTTTTCGGGGTAATTTCCCCGCTAATAGACGGTATTCCGGGCTTCATGACGGCCTTCAACCTGTTTTCTCTATTTACTTTCGGCAATCTTTAGATTAATATTACAGTGTAAAGCAAACGGTTCCACAGAGGAGGTTTTTTATGGCTGTCACCATTAAGGATGTTGCCAAAAAGGCCGGAGTATCGCCCTCTACCGTGTCCCGGGTGCTGTCCAATCACCCCAGAATCAGCGCGGAAACCTCGCGCAAAGTGAAGCTCATTATGGACCAGCTTGGCTACCATCCAAACATTATGGCCAAGAGCTTGGTCTCTAAAACGACAAACAGTATTTGCATCATGCTGCCAAAGTCCGCCGAGGAATTGTTCTCCAACTTCTTCTTCATGGAACTGATCCGCGGCATCGTAACCCAAGCCAGCCGCCTGGGATATGATGTGCTCATCAGCTCTGGAGCTAATGAGAAGGAAGAGCTCGAAAGCGTCTCCAGACTCTTGAACGGACGCCGGGTGGACGGGGTCATCTTGCTGTATTCGCGGCAGAACGATCCCGTGATCGATTTTCTCCATGAAGGCGGTCACCCGTTCGTGCTGATCGGACGCAGCGAGGAATATCCTGATATTTTAACGGTGGATAATGATAATATCCAAGCGTCGTACGACGCCACGAAACATTTGATCGCGTTGGGACATGAACGGATCGGGTTCGTTAGCGGACCGCCCGAGCTGGTCGTCTCCAAAGACCGGTTGAAGGGCTATCAGGATGCGCTCAAAGATTCAGGCCTGGAGTGCCGGCCCGAATGGATTGTCGAAGGTGAGTTTTTACAGGACAGCGGCTATCGGGCCATGTCGTTCTTCATGAATCTACCGGACCGTCCGACGGCCCTGGTCATGATCGACGATGTCGTAGCGTTTGGCGTGCTTCGCGGCTTGCACGAACTGAAATACAAAGTGCCTGAAGATTTGTGCCTGGTCAGCTTCAACAATATCCCGCTGTCGGAGCTTTCGACGCCGCCGCTCAGCAGCATGGATATCGGCATCTACAATCTGGGCTACACCGCTTCCCAGGTGTTGATTCAATCGGTTCAAAACAGCAACGACAAGGTGTATCCGAGGCGTCAGATCATTCCGCACCGCCTGATCGTCCGCGATTCGTCCATGTATTCGGTCCCCAAGAAACCGTGAGGGCCGGAGGGGCATTTTGATGAAAATAAACGGAAGCTGAAGCTTCCTTTATTTTTCGCCTTTTGTTCAAACGTTTGCGCTAAAATATGCCTTAACCGGAGGTTGATCATGAATCCCATTCAAGCTTGTTTATTCGATCTCGACGGCGTCCTCGTCGATACCGCCAAGTACCATTATCTGGCCTGGAAGCGGCTGGCCGAGGAGCTCGGGTTCGAGTTCACCGAACAGGATAACGAGAAGCTGAAAGGCGTAAGCCGCATGGCTTCGCTCGATATTTTGCTCGGCATCGGCGGCCTTCAACTGGAAGACGACGTCAAGCAGGAACTGGCCGAACGCAAAAACAACTGGTACGTCGAGTACATCTCCCGGATGGACGCGTCGGAAATCTTGCCGGGGGCGCTTGAGTTCCTGCAGCAGTGCCGGGAGAACGGGCTGAAGACGGCGCTGGGATCCGCCAGCAAAAACGCGCCGATCATCTTGCAGAATACCGGTCTTACGCCGTACTTCGATGCCATCATCGACGGCACCCGCACCTCCAGCGCCAAGCCCGACCCCGAGGTATTCCTGCTCGGCGCCGCGGAAGTGGGCGTTGCTCCGGAAGCATGCGTCGTGTTCGAGGATGCCGAAGCCGGAATCGAAGCCGCCCGCCGGGCCGGCATGCGCTGCATCGGCATCGGATCGCCGGATACCCTTGGCGAGGCCGACCGGGTGGTCTCTTCGCTGGGCGACGTCTCGGTCACCATGCTGCAGCAGCTGGACGCCGAATAAGCGCGGGAAGCTCTCGGGCAACTTCGGGCAACGCGGCTCGGCAATCGTACAAATCAGGCGAGCCGATTGCGGCGAATAGCTCTCGTTCTTTTTTTGCATAAATAATCTATTAGAAAAGACTAAAGGAGCGGTTAGAGTGAAACAGTATTTGAAAGTGGATCCTTGGTCCATCCTTGAGGAATCCTTTGATCCGGTAAATCATGAAATTTCTGAAAGCATTTTCAGCATCGGCAACGGGTATATGGGCCAACGCGCGAATTTCGAGGAGCAGTATAGCGGCCCGTCCCTGCAAGGCAGCTATATGGCCGGCGTCTATTATCCGGACAAAACGCGGGTCGGCTGGTGGAAGAACGGCTATCCCGAATACTTCGCCAAAGTATTGAACAGCACCAACTGGATCGGCATCAACGTGTTCGTAGACGGCGTGGCGCTAGATTTGGCCGAGTGTCAAGTGAAGGATTTCGTCCGCGAGCTGAACATGAAAGAAGGGTATCTCTCCCGCCGCTTTACAGCCGTTATGAAAGACGGTAAAGAGCTGTCGGTGGAAGCGGTACGTTTCGTCAGCATCGTGCGCCATGAAATCGGGGCCATCCGCTATGCGGTAACGCCGCTGAATTTCAGCGGGGAGCTGCGTTTTGCGCCCTATCTCGATGGGGATGTGAAGAACAAAGACTCCAACTATGAGGAGAAATTCTGGCTCGAGGTGGAGAAAGCCGCCGCTGCCGATAACTCCTATTTGACCGTAAAAACCAAGAAGCTCGACTTCCACGTCACGTCGGTCATGGCGTTTGATGTGGAGCAAGGCGGGAAACGCCTGGAGCTGACTCCGGCGTTCCACGAGCAAGAGAAATTCGTTTCCGCCGAAGTTGCGGTTAACGCGTCTGCGAACGAGACGGTTACGTTGTTCAAATACGTTGCGAATGTGACCTCCCGCGATCACGGGTTGGGCGATCTGGTGAAAGCCGGAACGGAAGCGCTCCACTCGGCGAAGCAAGCCGGTTTCGATGCGTTGCGCCGCGAACAGGCCGAAGCTTGGGCCAAGAAATGGGAAATGAGCGACATCATCATTGACGGCGACGTATCGGCGCAGCAGGCGATCCGCTTTAATATTTTCCAATTGAACCAAACCTACAGCGGAGAAGACGACCGTCTGAACATCGGACCGAAGGGCTTCACCGGGGAAAAATACGGCGGCAGCACCTACTGGGATACGGAAGCGTATTGCCTGCCGTTCTACCTCAGCACGGCGGAGTCCGACATCGCCCGCAACTTGTTGATCTACCGCTATAAGCATTTGGAGAAAGCGAAGGAGAACGCCCGCAAGCTGGGCTTTACCAAAGGCGCGCTTTATCCGATGGTGACGATGAACGGCGAGGAATGCCACAACGAATGGGAAATCACGTTTGAAGAGATCCATCGCAACGGGGCGATCGCCTACGCGATTTTTAACTACGTAAATTATACAGGCGATAAATCCTACCTGGGCGAATATGGCCTCGAGGTGCTCGTGGAAATCTCCCGCTTCTGGGAGCAACGCGTGAACTTCTCGCAGGCGAAGCGCAAATACGTCATGCTCGGCGTAACCGGACCTAACGAATACGAGAACAACGTCAACAACAACTGGTATACGAACCGGATCGCGGTCTGGACAATGGAATATACGCTGGAAGTGCTGGGCGAGGTCAAAGCACAGGATTCCGCACACTATGCGGCACTGGTCGAAAAGCTGGGTCTTCAAGAGACGGAAACGAAGCAATGGCAGCACATCATCGACAACATGTATTACCCGTACGATGAAGAGCGCGGCGTGTTCCTGCAACAGGACGGCTTCCTCGACAAAGAGCTGATCGCCGTGAAGGATCTGGATCCGAAGCATCTGCCGATCAACCAAAACTGGTCTTGGGACCGGATCCTGCGTTCGTGCTTCATTAAGCAGGCTGACGTGCTGCAGGGTTTATTCTTCCTCGGCGACCGTTACGACCTGGACACGAAGAAACGCAACTTCGACTTCTACGAGCCGATGACCGTTCACGAGTCCTCCCTCTCCCCTTGCGTGCACGCGATCCTCGCCTGCGAGCTTGGGTATCAGGAGAAGGCGTACGAGATGTACCTGCGCACCGCGCGCCTCGACCTCGACAACTACAACAACGACACGGAAGACGGCTGCCATACGACCAGTATGGCCGGCACATGGATGGCGATCGTGCAAGGCTTCGGCGGCCTGCGCGTCCGTGAAGGCGAGCTGGTGCTGCGTCCGTTCATCCCGTCCCACTGGACTTCGTTCTCGTTCAAGGTGATGTTCCGCGGCTCCCTGCTGCAAGTGAACGCCACTGAGAACAGCATCATCGTCACGAACGAGTCGGATGCACCGGCGGCGATCCGCATCTACGACCAAAGCTACACGGTCGCGGCGAAAAGCCAAGTGCAAGCACAACGCCTGGAGCCTTCGGCGCTGAGCTAAACGATTGTAACAGCCCCCATCGGCTTGGCCGTGGGGGCTGTTTTTTTGTGCGAAGCGGGGCAAAGGCTCCGCAGGCGGCTAGCAGCGGGACGGGTGAACAGAGCGGAGCGCGAGCGCTGGCCTTAAAGGCGCCACTGCGGAGGCGGCGAGCGCCGCGAGACCAGGTTGCGAGTACGCAACGTGAATGAATGCCTCTAGCCACCTTGGCCGCGCCGGCCCGCGAGAAATAGCGGTAAAAAATCACCTTATTTCCGGTGATTGGGCTTGGTTTGAACAAATAGGGATAAAAAATGGCCTTATTTCGGTCCGGCAGGGGCAAAAACGCCCGTTTGGGGGGCTACTGCGGAGAAATAAGGCCATAAAATACCGCTATTTTGTTCAAAAGAGGCTTTTTTGCGGAAATAAGGGTATTTTTTACCCTTATTGTGTGGGGCGCCGCGGCATGGCGATGCCTGATGCGGCCCAGCCGCGGCGGCTGGCATGCGGACCCGCGCCAGCCGAACGCTGGCGCTGGAGCCGACGCGGCCGCCGGCGTCGGGCGCAGTGCCGCAGCCGGCCGCCGCGGCGCGGACCCGCGCCACGGGCTGCGCCGTGGCGCCACCCCAAGGGCCACGGGGCTCCCGCCCCTGGCCCTTGCGCGGTTACCGCGGGACGGCGAGTACCACGACGCCGACCCCGCGAACCTCCAGCCGTGCCCCGGCTGGAGGCCCCCCCGCTGCAGCGCCCGTAGCCGCTGCAGAGCTCCCGCTCGCGCCCGCCTCCAGCGCGAGCACGTGCTCGCCGCCGAACCGGACCTCCCACGGTCCGAGGGCGGGCAGCTCCAGCGACAACGCGCCGGGGTGCGCGTTGTAGAGCACGTACAGGTGGCGATCGGGGTCGCCGCCGGCGTGGTCGCGCAGCGTGTACGCCACCGCGTGGGGCGGCGCTGCCTCAAAGCGCAGATGCGCGCGGATCTCGTCCGCCGTTCGCAGGCGGAACGCGGGGTGCGCCTGGCGCAAGGCGATCAGGCTGCGCATATAGGACACGTCGTCCTGATGCGCCGCGCAGCGCTCCCAATCGAGCCAATTGGTCTCGATGGGCGATTTGTAGCTGTTCTCCACGCCGCCCTTCGTGCGCATGAATTCCTGCCCGGCGTGGAGGAACGGAATGCCTTGGCTCGTCAGCACGATCGCCGAGGCGAGCCGGTGCATCGCCCGGCGCTCTTCCTCCGAGGCGCCCGGCGTGGACAGCTTGATTTTGTCCCATAACGTATGGTTATCATGACACTCCACAAAATTCACCGATTGGACCGGCTCTGCCGCAAACTGCCGGAGCTCTGCCCCGTCATAGTCGATCCCCCCGGCCACGCCGCGCTTCACCCCGTCCTCGAAGCCTTCTCCGGCGCTGATGAACCCTTTGCGGTCAAAGATGAAGATATCCCCTTTCACCGCGTCCCGCAGCCCGTCGTTAAACATGCCGATGCCCGGCAGCTTTCCGGCGTTGTCCTGGTTGGCACGGCGCTCCTTAGGGAGCACCGTCTCCATCATCCACCCTTCGCCGATCGTCAGGATCGAAGGATCGGTCTCGTCCAAGCGGCGGCGGATCTCATTCATCGTCTCGGTATCGATAAGGCCCATCAGATCGAAGCGGAAGCCGTCGATATGAAATTCGCGGACCCAATGCAGGATCGAATCGACGATATATTTCGTCATCATCGGCCGTTCCGATGCGCACTCGTTGCCGCAAAACGCCCCGTCCGAGAAGGTCCGGTCGGCCTTGTACCGCAAATAATACCCCGGCACCAGTTTGGTGAAATGAATCAGATACCCATCGTATACGTGGTTGTACACCACGTCCATAATCACCCGGAGCCCGCGGGCATGCAGCGTCTGGACAAGTTGCTTCAGCTCGGCGATGCGTGCGGCCGGATCATAAGGGTCCGTGGCGTAGGAGCCTTCCGGCACGTTATAGTTCTGCGGATCGTACCCCCAGTTATAATGGGGTTGATCCAAGCGGCTTTCATCCACGCTCTCCGGAGAGTAATCGAAGACCGGCAGCAGCTGTACATGCGTCACGCCCAGCCCGGCGATATGATCAAGGCCCGTCGGAATGCCGTCCGGCCCCCGGGTTCCTTCTTCGGCCAGGCCCAGATACTTCCCCTTCTCGCGGATGCCGCTGTGAGGATGAATCGACAGATCGCGGACATGCAGCTCATAGATCACGGCGTCCACCGGCGATTCGAGCGGCGGCTTCGCATCGTTCTCCCACCCAGACGGATCGGTGCTCCGTAAATCGAGGATCGCCGCTTTCTCTCCGTTGACGCCAACCGCTTTCGCGTAAGGGTCGGCCGCCTCATTCCACTGCTCGCCGACTTTGACGCGATACGTATAGAACAAACCTCGGCAATCCTTCTTCACCGATAAGGTCCATGTCCCTTGCACATCCCGCTGCATCGGCAGCTCGTTTCCGGTCATGCCGTCCCCGGTTTCATACAGAACGACCTTCGCCTCGGAAGCGGTGGGGGCCCATAAACGGAACCGGGTTTGTTCCGGCGAATACACCGCTCCCAGATCATCGCCATCATAAACAAACTTCTCGTCGAACTCCGCGTCAAACACCGAGATTCCCCCGGTGACCGCCAAATCTCCGTAATCGATGGTGCCTTGGTATTCTTTTTGTACGGACAACGTCCTCACTCCAATCCCGTCAAATTCGGCAGCACGTCTTCCGTATAAGCCCGAAGAATTTCGCCCACGCTCCAAGCTTGAGTAAAGCAACCCCGCCCGGTGCAGGCAAAATCCCCGTCAAAAATCTCGGCGATGCCGCCGAGTCCGCCGTCATGCATATGATCCTCAAACGCGCTGCACATGTCCTTCGCCGTCAGTACGGCTTCCCGGCTGTAGCCGTTCACTTTGCAGTACGCTGTGATGAACCCGCCGAGCGGGAACGCCCAGGTCGTCCCCATATGATAGGCACCGTCCCGATCGATCAGCTTGCCGATGTAGCGGGGCTGGAAGCGCGGATCCCGGTCGGACAACGAACGAAGTCCATAAGGCGTGTACAAATGCTGATACACCGTCCCGACCACCGCCTTCTCCTGTTCGGGAGGCAGCATCGTGAACGGCAGCGATACCGCCCAAATCTGGTTTGGCCGGATCGAAGGGTCATCGCCGAATCCGCCGCCTTCTTGCGGCACGTCCACCACATCGTACAGACATTGGTCCACCTCGTTCCAGAAGCGGCGGCAGAACGATTCCCGTACCTTCCGTGCCAATTCATCATATGGCAGTTTTTCTCCAAAACGTTCCGCAAGCTGTGCCATGATCCGCAGTGCGTTGTACCACAGCGCATTGATTTCAACCGGTTTGCCGTGTCGCGGCGTAACCACCCATTCGCCGACCCGCACGTCCATCCAGGTGACCTGATCGAGACCCCCGCCGGCATGGATCAGTCCGTCCTCATCCATCCCGATGGAGAAATCGGTGCCGCCCTGGTAAGCGGCGATGATCTCCTTCAGCTTCGGATAAATTTTGTCGCGAATGAACCTGTAATCATCTTCCCCCCCGGTATGTTTCAAATATTCATAGACGGCGTGTACATACCACAAGGAGGCATCTACCGTGTTGTAAAGCGGCTCCTGGCCGTCGTCCGGGAACATGTTGGGAATGAGACCGCGCCGCACGTAATGGGCAAAAGACTCCAATATTTCGCGGGCTTCGTCGAATCGTTTGGTGGCCAGCGCCACCCCCTGGAATGCAATCATCGTATCCCGGCCCCAGTCGGTGAACCAAGGGTACCCCGCCAGAACGGTTTTCAACCCGGTAGATTCCCGGTCCACGATGAAATGATCCGCCGCCTCCACCAGGCGGTCGGCCAGCCGATCGCCATATCCGGCTGTTTGTACGAGATGCGCCATGCGCTCGCGATATTCGCGCACGATCGTAAAACCGTCCTTGCCGTCCCGCGTCAACGCCTCGGTGGAGCATTTCAGATAAATCCTCTTGCGCTCATAGGGTTCAACGGTCACCTGTATTTCATATGGCGTATAATGGTTGTCAATGCCTAGAAAACCGTTCCGGTTCTCGAACGGATAATAATGACCTTCTTCGATGACGTAATTGGGCGTCGCCATCGTTACCGGCAGCGTCGAACGGTCCAGGAACTCCCCTTCCGAGGCCAGAAACGAAATGGTCACTCCCGGATCCCGCTCGGGAATCAACCGCAGCAAACGGTCTTCGAGCCGCTTCTCGAACCGCAAATTTCCTTTCTCCGACACGTCGCCGGGCGAGCGGTAATTAAACAGCGGCACCAGCTTGACCTGCGCCGTCTCCTTGCCCCCGGTGATGTCATAACAAACCGCGACCGTATTGTGGCCGTACTCCAGCGCGATCGTTTTGACGATCCGCACGTCTTCGACCTGGTAGTCGTATTCCGGTACGGTGTCCAGCTTGAAGCGGCGCAGATAACGTTGGCCGTTTTTTTGCCAGTTGATGTATTGCTGGGAAGTCAGGTCGTAGCTGCGATCTCCGATGTCCACCTGCTCCTGTGAACGCGTAAACACCAGCATCCGGTTCACCGGTGCTTTGGCTGAAGCCACCAGATAACCATGCGACATCCGGTAACCTCCGCCCGGCACGGAATGGTTGGCATACCCGCCGATGCCGTTGCCGATCAGCCACTCCCGCTCGTTCCCTTCTTCAATCGTCCGCCAGGCGTTGCGTCCAAGGACGTAAGCCCGGTCGTTTGCGGCTCCCTTTGTCCGATGATCCATTAGCTCTTGATGCCGATCCCTATGATTTGCTGCTTCCATGCGACGGTTTCCCCTTTCGGTCATTTCGTTCTTGCTTCCACGCCAAGGAATTCATCCCAGTGTCCCCCTGGGTTCTGCTGTCATCCCTGGATCCTAGGCCGTTCCAAGTCCCTATTGTTACTATCCCTCCGCTATTCGTGACATACCTGGTTCAAAGCCAAAAAAAGCGCTCACAATTCGCCGGAGGTTAAACGTTTACTATCCCGTATGTGCTGGATTATACCATTGACGCCGGAAGCAGGTCAATCGTTTGCACAATCGGCTACTTCTCCCTAAGCGTCAAAAAAAACGAGACACAGAGAAGGGTTCCTCCCTGTGTCCCGCGTTTCTAGGTTAAGTCCATGTTCGAAAGGTGATCCGCAGCAACAGCCACGAATCGTTACGCGGCCTTCTTCCCGATATACTCCAGATCTTTAAGCATCAGCTTGGCGAAGCTCTCTTTGATCGTTATTCCGCTTTGGACGCTGACGGTCAGCTTCAGCGCTTTCAGCTTGATGTCGCGCTCCAGCGGAGTTTTGGCCTTCTGCAGCGAGGCGATTTGGGCTTGCAGGCTCGTTGCCGTGCCTTTGGTTTTGAAATAGCCGTGATCCTTGCCCAAATCCACCAGTTCATCCAAATGCGCAATATCGATCGTGACCTGGAACGTAAACTCTACCGACGCGGCATGCCCCGCCGCATCCGTTGCCTGGACCGTCAACTTGTGCGTGCCGACCTCCAGCGAGAACGGAACGATTTCCGCAACGCCCGTGATGCTGCGTCCGTCAAGACGGTACGCCGTTGACTTCGGACCGCTGATCGCATCATGGACCGCAACGGCGAAAGGAACGCCCGAGGCGACCTGAAGCACCTGGCTGTCTCCGGAGAACGTTACCTCAGGCGCCAGGCGATCCACATTGATGTACAGCGTCTTGGGCGTTTCCTCGTTCCCCGCCTGGTCCACGGAGCGGTATTCGATCGTGTATTTCCCGTCAGCAGACAGCACCAGCGGCTGAACATAACGAATCCACTCCCCGCCATTCACCCGGTACTCCGTCCGGTCCAGGCCGCTGCCGCCTTCATCCTTCGCGTAAAAAGCCACCGTCACTTCCGACAGGTTATAAACGTCCGTACCCTCAACCCCGGAGATATCGCTCTCCGTCACCGGAGCCGCCAAATCCGCTTCCGTCGCACTCGGCACGACATGGGCCAGGGCGAGCGGCTTCAGCTGGTAGGTCCCCCGGAATACCGAGGCGATACCGCTGATATCCACGCGTGTACCTGCCGGGTACAACGCCGTGAAAGAATCCATTGTCACTCCGGTTCTCCCGTCGAACCGTACCCGAGTCCCGCTACCGTCCTCATGGGCGGCGTTGAATTCAAAGGAACCGGCCGGCGTGGCGGCGACGATGTCCTGAACTCCCACGTTCTTTAAAGTGATCAGCTTCCCTTGGTTGGCGTCGGTCACCGCCTCCTGAACCAACGGCTGCGGAAGCGGGGACGTACCCCGCTTCTCGATCAGCACCGGATTCTCCAGCTCCACTTCCCCGTTATACAACGTTCGCGTGGCGCTGATGCGAATAAGGTCGCCGGCGTGATAACCCGCCGCCGTTTGGAAGACGTAAATGCCGGCCGTCTCATCCTGCACATAGAAGCCCTGGCCGCCGAACACGCCCGGCTCGGAAGTAATGACCCCCTGGATCGTTACGACCGTCCCTTCCGCCGCCCCGCGCGCCGCGGCGATCGTGCTCAACTCCGGCACCGGCGGGTGGTCGCCCGGCAGCGGCTCGGCATCCACGTTAGCGATTTCGATCGGCTTCGTGATCTCGTTCGCGCTGCCTTGCTTCAAGCGCAAATTGGCGCTAGAAGCCGTTACCCCCGGCTTCAACTGCACGGTCAGGTCCTTGGACGCATGCCCTTGGGCATCGCCCGTCAAGGAAAAGGCCGTGCTGTAATTGTAATCCGACCAGCTGCCGTCCGCATTCTTGAACCGGGCGATCTGCTCGCCGCCGGCCAGGTAGATACCTACACGCAAATCGGATTCCGTCTGTCCCGGCGTCAGACCGTCCGCCGTCACGCGGATCTGGAATTCCTGCTGGCTTGGCAGTTGCGCTTGATGCACGAAGCCAAACGTCGGCTCCGTTTCCGGCGCCTGCGACGATCCGTACGAACCCGGCTTAAAGGTGGCCGGATCGTACCATTTATACCCGGCGGCCGGATGCGACCACGGTTCCGGCTGCGGCTCGGTCGTAGCCGCCGGCTCCTCGTCTGTGTCCAACGCCGTCGGCGTATCCAGCACGAGTCCCGGCACCTCGTCAAAAGAGGTGTAGCTCTCGTCGTGCGCCAGCCATTTCACCGTCTGCACCAAGAACAATCCGTCGTCGACTTCTTTGAATCCGTCATACGTCGTTTTCTTTTGGCCGTTTTCTTCCCGCACGTACTTCGGCGTCGCGTCTTCCACCGGCGAAGAGTCGCCGATAAAAGCGGCTTTGCCGAGCCCCAGTTTGGCGATGGCCGCATAAGGACCTTCCGCCCGGCCGCCTCCGTCATAGACGCCTTCATCGACGGCGTTGGCCCAAGCCGGAACCCCGGTCGGTACATAGACAAGCCCTTTGGCTTTGTCCGGATCGAGAATCGCCACGGTCGACCCTGCATGCATCGCAACAGCGTTCACGCCGGCCGTGATGCCAAACGACTGCGACGGGCTGACGATATCCGTTGCATTGACGTCACCCAGGGCGTTATAACGGAAGCGAACGCCGAAGTTATCGGCTAACCAATCGGAGCTGCTCAGCCCTTGCATCGCGGGAGAGTTCGCCTCTTCGGCCGCCATCCCTTTGGCCGGATTTTCGTAAGCCCCGCGGCGGTAGCCGTTAAACACCTCTGAGGCGTCCCAGCGGTTCTTGTTGCGGTCGGCATTGTAATGGTCGGAGATGAAGAAAACGGCGCCGCCATTTTCCACATATTGCACCAATGCCTCCTGCTCGGCGGCCTTAAACGGGATGTTCGCCTCCGGGATCACGAACACATCGTAGGGCTGCAAAGCCCCGTAGGTGATAGCCGTTTCCCCATACGAGTAAGGGATCGGGCGATCCAGCGACTCTACCGTAAAGCCGGCGGCCCGCAGCCCCGCGGCAAAGTCGGAAAACCCGCCGTCAATCACCCAGTCCGCCGCGCCGGCGGTTTGGCCGTGGGCGTTGTCAAACAGCACCTTTTTACCGGTGCCGTCCGGAAGCTGCGGAGTTTCCCCCGGATCCGGCCCTTGACCAGGGTCCTCTCCCGGATCTTCGGGATCTTCCGGCTGAGACTGCGTTAAGGAAATCGCGGTTACGCTTTTTAGACCGGCAAAATTGTTGTATGCCGCAAGAGAACCCGTTACGGTCACCGGCTTCCCGATCAAATCGGGATTGCTTTGCAGGCCGAATTCGGCTCTTAAGCCGGAAGGGACCTGCACGTCGATGAGCTTGGCTTTGTCTTGCTCTCCTGCCTGATCGGCGATCAAAAAGTTGAAGTCGTTGCCGAAGGGAGCTTCGAAATCCGCAGTAAGCGATCCCGTCGCATGGCCAACAATGATGCCGGCCACTTCCACAGCTTCGCCGCTGTTCCCTTTGGCAATCGCTTCCGCCACGCTGAGCGAAGCGCCGGCGGCTTGCAGCGAAACCTCGCTGCCGTCCCTTGTTGCGGCAGGATCCGCGCTTGCCCCGGTCTGCGGAACGCCCGCTTCCAGTGCGTCGACCGCCCCTTCGCTGCCCGGCGCCTGTTCATCTGAACCCAGCGGCGGTATCCCTGCACCGTCCACTGCTCCTTCGGTTGCCTCCACCGCGGCTGCCGAATCGGCAGGCTGCGCTGCCGCCTGCGGTGCCCATCCCGGTAAAACGGTTACGACCAATGCGCCGGCCAAGAGTAGCCCCAGCCATTTGTTGCGCCAAGCGTTCGCGTTGCCCTTACCCATAAATCATCGATTCCTCCCTACACGCCTATTTTATTGGACTACCTCCTCATCATATTTATTATAAAATTGCAGATTATTTCCTGGCAGTAAAAATAATGTAAAATCGTTCCCGCGGTGCTCTGCGGAAAAAAGCGCATCCCTCTAAATCTGACGCCTTGATCCTCCGATAAATATCTCAGAACTAGTTCCTAGGAACTATCCTTTGACGATCTATGAATAACTGGACGGAGGCTGTATATGTACTGCACCTACTGTGGAAAAACCCTACACGAAGAAGACCGGTTTTGCGCAAACTGCGGCTCGCCGGCAAAAACGAACAACGATCCGGACCCCCTCCTGCGATCTCACCCCCTAGCCGATCCAATTCCCGAACGCGTGCGGGACACGGCCGAGTTTGGAGTCCCGGAAGAGGATTTGAGGCGATTTGTTGGACCGCGGGCAGAAGTTTATTTGCAGAAATGGAGAGAAGATAGCCGCTGGAATTGGCCGGCCTTTGTGTTTGGCGGATATTGGCTGCTATACCGGGGGATGTACTTATATCTGCTTCTTTATCTTGTGGCAGGCTCGCTTGCGATCAACATCGTCGGATCTCTTTTATATGCGGGATCGGGCAGTACCTTTTCGGGCGGAATGGCGGCAACCCTCGTTACCGTTTATCTAGCCATCAAGATCGGTTTGGCCATTACCGCGAATACGCTTTATCTGCAACATGCCAAACGCAAAATCAATGCACTCTACCAACGGTATCCTTTGGACAACGACATCCGCGAAGAAAAAATCGTCTTGGCCGGGGAAACCAGCCTGTACATCCCGATCGCTCTAGCCGTCCTTCCGTTGCTGATCGCCATCGTATTCGGAGCGTTCACCTACCTGCATTACTACCAGCAAGTCCAAACGGAAATCAGGCAGCTGCAGCCCTAAAAAGCGGGTTTCCGCCGCGCAAGGAAAAACGACACAGCGCTGCCCCAGTCCCCCCGTATACAGTGGTCTTATCCCGGGCTTTCCGGATCATCCCCTGGAATGGGAGGAAGTATTAACGAGATGAATCGTTCGCGGAAAATCGCTGTTTTTCTAACCGTCAGCCTGAGTTTGCTCGGACTGAGCGGGTGTGTGGCCTCCCCATCCCCGGAAGACGGGCCGGGGGAACTGAAGGCGGGACAACCGATGACGTTGTACGTTGCCACCGATCTCCATTACCTGAGCCCTCGCCTGCATGATGATGGCGAGGCTTTTCACACGTATATCCAGGCCGGCGACGGCAAGCTGCTGGATTACATCGACCCGCTCAGCGAAGCGTTTGCCGACGAAGTCGCTGCGAAGAAACCGGCTGCGCTGATCCTGAGCGGCGATCTGACCAATAACGGAGAGAAAGCAAGCCATGAGGACCTGGCCGCCAAGCTGAAGCGTATCGAGGCGGCAGGAACGCAGGTGTACGTCATTCCTGGAAACCATGACCTCTCGAATCCTTGGGCGCGTCGGTTCAAAGGCGACAGCCAGTACAAAACCGAAGCGATTACGCCGGAGCAGTTCGTCGAGATTTACGGCGCTTACGGTTATCAGGAGGCTCTTTCCAGGGATACCTCGACTTTAAGCTATTTGGTCAAGGCCTCTCCCGATCTTTGGCTGCTGATGCTCGACACAAGCCAATACGATCTGAACGAGTTCGTCGGCTTCCCTCAAACGGACGGGGAGATTCCGCCCGCCACCCTGGAATGGATCAAGAAGTGCACCCGGCTCGCCGGCGAGGATGGCGCCCGCATCGTAACGGTGATGCATCATAACCTGGTCGACCACAGCACGGTGCCCATCAAAGGTTTTACGCTCAACAACAGCAAAGAGGCCGTGCAGTTATTTGAACAGCTTCGGCTCAACCTCGTCTTGTCCGGCCATATCCACATCCAGGATATCCGGAAAACGGAACGCGGCCTGTACGATATTGCCACAAGCGCATTTAGCGTTTATCCTCATCAATACGGCGTGCTTCAATACGATCCGTCCGAGGGGACGATCGATTATGAATCTACCCCGGTCGACGTGGAGGCATGGGCCCGCAAACGGAACGAAACGGACGACCATCTCACCGGTTTCGCGGAATACAGCCGCCAGTTCTTTGCCGAGCACTCCTACAACAAGGCTTACGCCTCCTTGGAAAAGCTCGCCTTGCCCGAATCGGACAGGACGCGGATGGCGCGTACGATGTCGGACATCAACCTCCTGTATTTCGCGGGCACGGCCGCATCCGGGCCCGAACGCGAGCGCCTGTTGGCCTCTCCGGGTTACCGGTTATGGGAGAAGGCCGATTCGACCTTTTTGCAAGGCTACGTCCAAAGCATGCTTGAACCCAAGACACCGGAAAATACCAAGCTGCATCTGACGCTGCAAGGCGATTTGGAGCAGCCGTAAACCTTTCATACTGCTGCGCTCCACCTGCTTCATTACGCCAAAAAAAACGGGTACGCCCTCCTATTTCAAGGACCGTACCCGTTTTGCGTATACTCTTATGCCATTCCCGCCTTCTCCATCATCCCGCGGGCGATCCACACGCCGGCGGCTCCCGCTTGGGCCAGGCCGCGGGTAATCCCCGCGCCGTCGCCGCCGCAGAACAAGCCGCCGATTTCCGTTTCCAACGATTCGCTCAGCTTCGGCCGGGCCGAGTAAAACTTCGCTTCCACGCCGTAGAACAACGTATGCTCGGAGGCAATCCCCGGCGTCACCTTGTCGAGCGCTTCGACCATTTCGATCAAGCTTTTCATCATATTGTACGGCAGTACAAGGCCGAGGTCGCCCGGCACCGCTTCCTTCAGCGTGGGTTCAAGGAAGCCCTCGGAAATGCGAGCGGCCGTGGAGCGACGTCCGCGCAGGATATCGCCGTATTTTTGCACGATGACCCCGCCGTTCGACAGATCATTGGCCCGCTGGCAAATTTCCCGCGCGTACTCGTTGGGTTTATCGAACGGTTCGGTAAACCGATGCGAAACGAGCAGCGCGAAGTTGGTATTCCGCGAACCCAGCGCCGGATCCTTGAAGGAATGGCCGTTGGCCGCCATGACGCCGCTGTGGTTTTCGACCACGACATGTCCGGAAGGATTGCTGCAAAACGTACGGACCCGCGTACCGACCGACGTATTATAGATAAACTTCCCTTCATAGAGATGCTCGTTGATCTCCCGCATCACGACGTCGGAGGTTTCCACGCGGACCCCCACGTCCACCTGGTTGTTCGTCATCTTCAGCCGGCGCTTCTTGAGGATATCGGTCAGCCAGGCGGAGCCGTCCCGGCCCGGAGCCACCATCACCAAATCGGCTTCGTAGGTTTCGCCGTTTTTCAGCGTGATGCCGCGTACCTGGTGGCTCCCATCGATTTTTTCCGTGACCAGGTCCTCGACTTCCGCCTTGAACAACATATCGATGCGGGTATTCAGATATTCGTAAATCGATTTCAGGATTTCCAGGTTCTGCTCGGTCCCGAGGTGCCGTACCTGCGCCCGCAGCAGCTTGAGTCCCGCCGCGTATCCGCGTTGTTCGATCTCCCGTACGGCATCGGTCATCGGATCGGTGACGGCCGTCGTTGCCCCGTGCTCCAAATTGATCGAATCGACGTATTGGATCAAGTCCAGCACCTTGGACGGCGCGATATAATCGCTCAGCCAACCGCCGAATTCCGTCGTGATATTAAATTTCCCGTCGCTGTAGGCCCCCGCCCCGCCAAACCCGGCAGTGATCGAGCAAGCCGGAAGGCAGCCGGCGAATTCCTTGCGACCCGCCGCGGGCGGACAAAGCGTAATCTTCTCCTCCAAGATGGGACAACGGCGGCGGTAGATATCATGCCCCTTGTCCACCAGCAACACCTTCCAATGCGGCGCTTTGCGGGTCAGCTCGTAACAAGCGAAAATCCCGGCAGGGCCCGCTCCCACTACAATGACATCGTATTTGCTCATCTGTATCCTCCTGAAGTTATATGAATTCGTTAATCAACAAAAAAATTCCCGACCCCTCATAGGTATGCGAATGCACCCTATTCGTAGTCAGGAATTTGTGGTTCCTTGTAGAGACCCTCAATCCATATTATCGAGGATATACGAATTTGATAGTTTCGTTATGGATAAACTTGCTTTCGGAACAACCTGAGTATAAGTGGAATAAACGGATAAGTCAAGCAGGATTTTATTTTAATATTCGTATTTGAGTGATTATTAAGGTATTTCTTATTATCGAACTGCGCGTAGACTCTCAAAACACGAACATTAGTCATGAAAAATCGGTCGTTTTACCTTGTACAAAATTCGCGTTTATCCGAGGTTGTATTATATAATAGAGATAGTTTTAGGACTTTATATTTAAAAATTGAGGAGTAGATGCATCGAATGGACAGTGACAGGTATTTGGTATTAAATTTGGCGATGGTCGTGGTTCTTATCGCGTTAACGGCGTTTTTCGTCGCGGTAGAGTTTGCGATCGTCCGGGTCCGGGGCAGCCGGGTCGACCAGTTGATTGCGGAAGGACGGAAAGGAGCCGTCGCCGTCAAACAGGTCACCTCCAACCTGGACGGATTCTTATCGGCTTGCCAGCTCGGAATCACGATTACCGCGCTGGGGCTAGGATGGCTCGGAGAACCGACGGTGGAGAGCATGCTGCATCCCTTGTTCCTCAGCCTGGAGGTACCCGAGGCGGTTGGCAGCGCGCTTTCATTCATCATCGCGTTTGTTGTCATCACGTATTTTCACGTTGTGGTGGGCGAGTTGGCCCCCAAGACGGTTGCCATCCGCAAAGCCGAGGAGATTGCCATCGTTACGGCCAAACCTTTAATTTTATTTACGAAAGTCATGCGCCCTTTTATCTGGGCCTTGAACGGTTCGGCCAACCAACTGGTGCGCCTGTTCGGGGTCAAGCCGGCTTCCGAGCATGAAGAAGCGCATTCGGAGGAAGAACTGCAAATCATCATCAACGAAAGCTTCGAAAGCGGCAAAATCAATCAAAGCGAATTCGGCTATGTCAACCGGATATTCGCGTTTGATAATTTGCTCGCCAAGGAAATCATGGTACCGCGCACCGATATGGTGTGTTTATATACGGACAAGACGCGTCAGGAAAACCTGGAGATCATCCGGGAGCAGCAATATACCCGTTTTCCCGTCGTCGAAGGCAGCAAGGACAACGTCATCGGCATCGTGAATACGAAGCAGTTTTTCCTGGCCTATGAGGGCAATCCGGATTTGGATTTCGCCGCTTTGCTGCAGCCGGTGATGGCCGTTTCGGAAGTTACCCCGGTCAATGAACTGTTGAAAAAAATGCAGCAGGAAGGCACGCATCTGGCGATTCTGATCGATGAATACGGAGGAACGGCCGGCCTGGTCACGCTGGAGGACATTCTGGAGGAGCTCGTCGGAGAAATTCGCGACGAATTCGATAAGGAAGAGGAAGATCCGATCGTCCAGCTGGACGAGTCGCATGTGGTTGCCCTCGGTACGGTGACGGTCAACCAGATCAACGAAGTGCTGCTGGCGGACCTGAGCACGGAGGAAGTCGATACGATCGGCGGCTGGCTCTACGGCAGGAACCCGTCCATGGACGTTGGAGACACGCTGGAGCATGAGGATATGACCTTCAAGCTGCTGGAGAAGGAACCCCATCGATTCAAGAAACTCGAAATCATCAAACACGGCTCATAAAGCGAAAAAACGCGAGCGCAGAGGAAAGTTCTCTGCATGCTCGCGTTTTTTTTCGTTTCGCCCGGCGGTCCAATGAGTCCAAGCCGGAGTAAGCTATCCTGGGCCTTACCGCGGCAGGCGCCGCCGCAGTTCCGCCACTTCTTCGTCTCCGGGGGTTTCCTCACCATACCGCGTTCCATAATAGAGCCGGAGCAACGGATCGGCTGCGGACTCCAGATCCCTCCGGACCGCTTCCCCCGCCGTTTCGGTAACGCCTCTGCCCGCAGGCCGTTTTCGCTTTCCGGCTCTGGCCGCTTTGGCGGCTTCGTCCGGCCGCGCCGTTTCCCGTTTGATCTCCTGCACCATTTCCCGCGGGGTTAAATGGGGCTTCAGCGAGTACCCCCGCTCGCGTTCCTTCCGCAAAAACAACCGGTATAAAAAGCGCACCCGTTCCCGGTTATCCTTCATATCCTCCCAACGTTCGGGCGGCTTCCCGGGACGAATCAGGCGGGCGCCGACCTTGCGCCATCCCTGCAAAGCCGATTCCCAAGTAAACAAGCTCGTCTCCTCGTCGCGGTAAGCGGCTTGCTCCGGCGCGGCGCTTTCCCGGCGCAGCAAGGAGAGCAGGCGGTCGATCGCTTTGCGCCATATCCCGCTGGCGTTCTTGTACAGCCAATACAGCACGAAGCCAAGCAGCGCCGCCAGGAGCAGGCCGCCGAAAACATAAAATGCATAGTTCAGGATCTGTGCCAGCAGATCCGGTTCATGGGACTCCGCCGGCAGCATGGGCTCCAGCGGGGGGAGTTCCTCTTTCGGCTCCTCCAGCGGCGGAGGCGCGGGTTCCTGCGGTCGGGTTAACCAACGCACGATCGCTTTAAGCAGCCCCCACAGCAGGCCGCCGATCCAGCGGCCGGCGCCGGCCGCCAGCAACAAGGCGGCGGCGATGATGACGCCGACGAACAGGCGGTTATGGCGGCGGAGACCGGCGGGCAGCCGCTCGCCGGAATCGGCGGATTGCGAACTGTACCGCAAGTATTGGTGGTTGGTCATGAACAGCGCGGCGGCCAAGCTGAATGCGCCTGCCCAGGTGATCAGCGGGGCGGTCCCTTGAAGCGCCTCGATGCGCGGGTAGAAGATCCCCGCCAGGAAATAGAGGCCAAGTCCGGCCCAATAGAGCCGAAAACTCCCCTGGCGATTCCGGACCGTCATCCCTTGCAGCGAGCAAAACACGCCGGCGGCTAGCAGTGCGGCCGTTTGCAGCAGCGCTACGGCGGCGGCTTGCGTGGGGGGCTGGACGGCCGACGGTACGTCTCCGAAGCCGAGCGCTCCCGGGCCCCCTGCCCAGGCGAAGGCGGCCGCGGCGAAAGCCGCGCCGAACGCGAGGGCCGTTGCCCCGCGTTGCCATAGCTTGCGCAGGCGCGTGCCGAGCAGGACGCCGGCTAACGACAGCAGCGGCAGCAGGCCGAGCCCCGCGATCGGGAGCTCCGGCGGCCGAAGGAACGCCGCAAATAAAATCCAAGCCGGCAGCAGCAGGATGTATTCCATCAGGCAGGCCAGCCCTAATCGCAGCGTCTCTAAAAGGTAAGCGGATTCATTTTCCCCGTCATGTTGGTTATCGCTGTCATGTTTACGTTCCTCTGTGGTTTCGATATTCCGATGATCGGATGCGCCCCTGCCCTCCATTCCACAACCCTCCCGGTCTCCCATGAGGGCATCTTCCTTCTTCCCGTCCGGCCGGAAGATGCCTTCTTCATTAGCTCCATCATACCACAGCGTTGGGCACTGCGGGCGCCGTATGTCCCAAGCCGACTTGGCGGCATACCTCTCAAGGAATCGCCAGCAAAGAAATACCCCCGTTCCTCAAGCGGGAGGCGGGGGTAAAGGCGACTTTGGCGATCCGCAAAAGCCGCAATGGATTTAAACGACCGATGTTTCGCTGAAGCTGGTCCGTTCGACGAGCAAAGGGTTTTTTCGCGCTTCCGTCTCGAAGTCCATCATCTCCGAGAGGCCGTCGTACAGTGAATATCGGGGTTCCCACCAAAGGATGTCCCGGGCTTTGCCGTTATCCAATACGCTCTGTTCGATATCCCCTGCCTGGGCGGGCCGAAACTGCGGCTGCACGTTGCGCCCGGACATTTCCTTGAGCATACCAAGCGCCTCCAGGAGCGAGATGCCGTGTCCGCTGCTGATATTCAAGACTTGACTGCCCGCACATCGCAGCGCCAGCACATTTGCCTCCGCGACGTCTTTGACGTATACAAAGTCCCGCGTCTGCAAACCGTCCCCGTACACCTCCAGAGGGAGTCCCGCCACCAGCCGCTCCACAAAAGCCGTCAGCACCCCATCCTCACCGGTGCGGCGCTCTCGTATCCCGTAAACATTGGCGTATCGCAGGATGGCATAATTAAGCCCGTAGCGTTCGCTGAACGATTGGATATACATCTCCGACACCCGCTTAGAAACGCCGTAAAAAGACAATGGTTCCGTTCCGTGCGCCTCTTCGATCGGGAGATGATCCGGATTCCCGTACACGGCGGCCGATGAAGCGAACACGATCCGCCGCACCCCGAAGCGGACGCATTGCTGCAGCAGCCGGATCGTTCCCAGGATGTTCGTCTCGGCGTCGGCCGTCGGGTCATGCAAGGAGCGGCGAACGCTCGTTTGAGCGGCCAGGTGAATGACCGCATCCGGCCGTTCCTCGGCAAAAATAGCCTCCAGTTCCTCCGAAACGATATCCGTTGCATAAAAACGGACCGACTCGTCCATTTTCCTCGGTTTTCCGGCCTGGGCCGTATCGACGACAACCACCTGTTCTCCCTCCTCGACCAGCCGCTTGACCGTGTGACGGCCGATAAACCCCGCTCCTCCCGTGACTAGCACTTTCATCTTCTCGACTCCCCTATTCCCCAAAAATACCGGCGTTTGCCCCGTTTCAACCACCTTATGAAAGCCTAGTCCGGAATAGACTAGAAAAGTGCTGGAATTTCGTCATGTCCGCACGCATTCGCGCGCCAAGTGGGTTGGAGCGCAGGCAGCCTAATTCCGCGTATAGAATAACGATTCCACTAATATACTGCTATGAATCCCTTTAACGAGACCTAACTATTTTCGCTAGAGACGGAGAGGAAACGGCGAATGAAAATGAGATTACGCAAAAAAGTGGCGATCCCGGTGGTTCTTCTGCTCCTTGTGGCCGGCGGACTCCTAACAGCTTATTTGAAATACGAGCCGTCCCGGCATTTTCGGAACGCCGATATCCCGGTACTGGCCACGCCGGAACCGTCTGCGGGGATCGAGACGGGTTCGGCGAACGGGGCCGACAAAAGGGCGGAGCGTTCCGTGCAAACCGACGGCACGAGCACTGGGACCGCCGGAGAGGCCGCGGCGGCGAAGCCTGCACCGACGGAAGAAGTCCGCGGAGCCCGGGGCAGCTTTAACCTGCTGCTGCTTGCCACGGATGCCCGGGCAGAGGAAGCCTCGCGCACCGACGTGTTGATGTTGGCCCACGTCAATCCGGAGCAGAGCAAGGTAAGTCTTGTCTCGATCCCCCGCGACACCCGGGTCTTTCTTCCCGGCATCGGTTTGACCAAAATCAACCACGCACACGCGATGGCGGAAGCAGGCGGCCAAGGCGGCCACGCCGGAACTCTTGCCGCGATCCAGGCGGTCAGCAATTTATGCCGCTGCTCCATCAACTATTACGTCAAAACCAACTTCGACGGGTTCGAGCATTTCGTCGATACGATCGGCGGCGTAGATGTCGAGCTGGATGCTCCCGTCAAGCTGACCTACAATTACCGGACCCTGCCCGCCGGCAATCAGCATTGGAATGGCGAAACCACGCTTGATTTCGTCCGCGAGCGCAAATCGCTGGATGACGGCGATAATGCCCGGCAACGCAACCAGGCGCTGGTCGTTCAGGCAATCGCCCGCAAGCTGCTCGTTCCGGACAACCTGGCCCGGTTGCCCGAGCTGATCCGCCAAGTGAAAGAGGATATTCTGGATACCAATCTGACCGACGCCGATATGCTTAGCCTGGCCTGGATGGTTCGCGGCGTCGATCCCGGGGAGATGTATTTCGTGCAATTTCCGGGAAGCAGCGGCAAAGCGCATGATCCTCTGGTTGATGCCGAGCTGTACTACTGGATCCCGGATATGACGGCTTGGTCCGAGCTTTCCCGTCAGATCCTGGGGGATGAGGATGCGCCCGATGATTAGATCGGCCTTGCCCCGACCTAACGGCCGGCTTCGCCCGGTCGGAGGCGGCGGTGCCGGTGGTGGCGGTGGTGGTCCTCGCCGTCGCAACCGCCGGTTACTTCTACTCGTCCTGCTGTTGCTGGCCTTGGTTTGGGGTGTACTGCTGCGATGGGGACCTTCCTCTCCCTTCCCCGCCCCCACCTTCAACGTGAAGGAAGCCGGAGCTAAAGGGGATGGCATCACGGACGATACGGGTGTTTTTTTGCGCGTGCTGCGGCAAGCGGCCGCCACCGGACGGAGCACGACCGTCATCGTCCCCCCCGGAACGTACCTGCTCGCCCTGGACGAGCCGCTTCCGCTCCGCAGCGGCGTCACCCTCCGCGGCCTGGGCCGACCGGTGTTGAAGTTCCGTGCGATCACCGGAGCTCGTTACGGGTTCGAGGCCGTCTCGGTACAAGGCCGCCGGATCCGCATCGACGGCATCGTCATCGACGGCGGCGCAAGGCTGACCCGCGGCATCGGCATCCATAGCGGTTCGTCGGACGTGCAAATCGTAGGCAGCACGGTTCAGGATTTGAATCAACCGGCCGATCCTAAGCACCCGCTTTCGACCACCGTCGTCGCCGGCATCATGATCTATGGCGACACCACGAACATCGCGATCCTCGGCTGCACGCTGACCGAAATCTCCGCGCGGGAAGCTGCGCCGGTCGCCCGGGGAATTATGGCCTGGAGCGAACCTGGGCGTACCATTGCCCGCCGCGTCAGCATTACGGGCAACCTGATCTCCTATATCTCTCCGCGGGAGGATGCGGACGGCATTTATTTCGATCAGCCGCCCAGTCCCTCGCCTTTATCGGATTCCGTCATCTCGGACAACGTCATCCACCACGCCGCCAAACGCGGGATCAAAATCTCCGCCCCCGGCGTTGTCGTGAAGGACAACCGGATCCTCAACCCCTACTCTGGGGATAACCGCTATCTCTTAGCCCCCAAGGACCCGCTGCCGCAGGACATGTACGCGGCCATCTCCGTTTATGCCGGCGATGTGACCGTATCCGGCAATATCATCGGGGGACCCGGCAGCTACTATGCTGCCATCGAGGCGGACGTCGGCACGGCAAGCGGCGTCGTCATCGAACACAACGTCATCGAAAGCGGCGCGGGCCAACCCTTCCCCAACACGAGCGGAATCCGCCTCGGCCGGATTGGCGGCTTCCGGATCACCGGAAACGCGATCGGCGGCGCCGAAACCCCCATCCGTCTATCGGAGGAGGCCCGGTTAGCTCTCGACACCGGAGCGGGGACGATGACGGAGAATATGGCAAAGTAGCGGATAAGGAAACGGGGGTGGGTTGGAGCTGGCTGAGGGGTGTAGTGTGAAATGTTTTAGAGAGTAACTGGGGTTGCGTGTCTGGTGAGTCTACAGAGTCCTGTTGAGAGCTGGTGAGTGACTGGTAAGTCTAATGAGTGTCCTGTTGAGAGCCTGGTGAGTGTCTGGTGAGTGTCTAGTGAGTCTATTGCCCCGTTCAATGGCTGGTGAGTTCCTGGTAAGTTCCTGGTGAGTGTTGGTGAGTGCCTGATGAGTGCTGGTGAGTACTGGCGAGTGCTGGTGAGTGCCTGATGAGTCTATTGCCCCGTTCAATGGCTGGCGAGTTCCTGGTGAGTGCTGGTGAGTGCTGGTGATTGCCTGATGAGTGCCTGTCGAGCGCTTATCCCATCGTGAGCTATGAGAGTACCGCCTCGCCCTCCTTCCACTCAAAATGTTGTAATAAATACAACATTTCAAGTGCCAAACCGGCTAAAAACCCCAAAATGTTGCATTTAGTACAACATTTTGGGGCTGTTTGGCCTATGAGACCAAAATATGTTGCACTTTATGCAACATTTTGGCCTTAGATCTTTTAATACCTAAAAAAATGTTGTACAAAATACAACATTTTTGCTCGACGCAGCTTATAGACCGGGGCAAGGCCATGAGCGCCCGAGTTGAGCCGCCAAGCAAGCTCAGACTGCAGTGGGCTACGATGGCGGCAGGCCCGATGTCGGAGCCATCGCAGCGGCAGCCGAAGTTCCGCCGGATGCGGCGGAACTTGCCGTACCCATCGGTGCCGTTGCCATCAATGCTGTGCCCATCGGTGCCGTGGCCATCGTTGCCGTGCCCATTGGTGCCGCTGCCACATCCGTCACTCCGGCTGCCTCCACGCCTTTGGCTTGTTCCCGTTGGACGACGACCCGGATCGTCTGGAACAGGATCTTGAGGTCGAGCAGCAGCGAATATCTTTTGATATACATCAGGTCGTAACGCAGCTTGTCGGACGGCGTGGTCGCATACCCCGCCATGACTTGGGCATAGCCGGTTAACCCCGGTTTCACCATCAGCCGGTAGGTGTAATGCGGCAGTTCCTCCTTGAAGCGATGAATGAAGAACGCCCGCTCCGGCCTCGGACCGACCAGGCTCATATGACCGAGCAGCACGTTAAATAGCTGCGGCAACTCGTCGATGCGGGTGGCGCGTATCCATTGGCCCAGCCGGGTCACCCGCGCATCATTCCGCCCGGCCAGCACAGGGCCGGTTGCCGTTTCCGCCCCGTCCACCATGCTGCGGAACTTATACAGCGGGAATGGTTTCTCCTGCAAGCCGACGCGCTCCTGGACATACAGTGCCTTCCCCCGCGACGTCAGCGGGATCAAGACGAACATCGCCAGCATGACAGGGGACGCCGCCAGCAGCAGGAGCGAAGACGCTGCCAGATCGAACAGACGCTTGAACAACCGCTCCGGCAGCGTCAACTGCGGCGGCATAAGCGAGTAAACAAGCAAATCGCCAATTTGCTGCGGTTCGGCGTCGGCCAAATAAAGCTCGTAAAAATCGGGAACGATGACCACTTCCATCTTCCGCAGTCCGGCGGTCCTTACCCACTCCGCTTTCGTTTCGGGGGCTAACCCCGGCCCGACGAGCAGCGTCTCCATCCCCTCCCACGCTTGCTCCGGCAGCGCTGCGCCAATCCCACGGCCGTCCGTTCGAACGATCCGTTCGACGCGGAACCAGGGTTTCCCCTGCTCCAGCATGCTGCGCAGCACCTCGTCGCCCGGAGATTCGCCGCCGATGACGGCCAGCGTTCTTTTGCGGCTGAACCCTTTGCTTTGGACATAAAACAGCAGTAGGCGCAATCCGAACGACAGCAGCAGTTGGGCCGCAAAGGCGATGAGCAGCAGGCTTGGGGTCAAGCTGAACATTTTACTCGCATAACCGAACACGATGAGCTCCGCGGTGACGAACAGCTGGGCCAACAGCAGATTCCACAGGAATTGGGCCGGTTTCCGCCGTCCAGCCAGATCGTACAGATTAAAAAAATAATACGTCATCACCGTAAACATCCCCAGCCACGGCGCGCTGCGGAACGGGGTATCCCCCAGGACGGCGGGGGAGCTCCAATCCCCCTGCGGTAGGAGTCCGGCCGCGAGCCGGTAACTGGCATAGATCACCAGCAGGTCAAGCAGCAGGAGCACCGCCTTCATGCCGTTATTCCGATACAGCTTGATCATACGCTTCCCCCTCCTCCGCGTCCCTCAGGCGCGGCCTTCCCCAATGAGCTTCCGCTGGCTCAATAACCCCAAGCCCCGCATAGATCGCCGCCACATCGCGGCGGATCTGCACTAAATCGTACAGCCCCGCCAGCTTGCGGCTGTACTCGCCCATCCGCCGCCGCAGCCCGGCGTCCTGCTGCAGTCGCCCGAGGGCATCGGCGGCGGCCGACACGTCCCCGACCGGAACGAGATAACCGTTCCGGCCAGGGACAACCAGGTCGCGGCTGCCGCGCACCGCCGTCGCCACCAGCGGCCGCCCGGCGGCCAGGCCCTCGAGCAGCGCCTTAGGCAGGCCCTCCCGCCGGGACAAGAGCGCCAGGGCATCGGCGGCTTGCAGCAGCTGCGGTACGTCGCGGCGGTAACCGAGGAAGCGAACCGCCCCCGCCACGCCGTGCTCCGCGGCGAGCTGCCGGTAACGCGCTTCCTCCCGGCCCACCCCGGCCAGCAGCAGCACGGCGGGGATGCCCCGGCGGCGCAACTCACCGATGGCACCGATCAGTTGCTCCTGATTTTTGTTGCGATTCAGCTCCGCAATGCAAAGAACGGCGAAATCGTCCGGGGCTAAGCCGAAATCGCGGCGCAATTGCTCGCGCTCGTTGCCCTCCCGGGCCGCGTACAAAGACAGGTCAACGCCAACCCCGGGGACATAGACCGATCGCCCCCGCACCGGAAAAACATCCGCCCGCCGTTCATCCTCCCGGTTGATCGTAACGAGGACATCGGTCCACCGCGCCAGAAACCGCTCCAGCGGATAAACCAACAGCCAGTTAAACCAAGGAGCCCCTTCGAAAAAGTGAAACCCGTGCGCGGTATAGACGATTTTGGGGTACGGCCGACCCGCCAGCCGGGCGGCCAACCGGCAGACCACGCTCGCGTTGGGCGTATGCACATGGATCAGGTCGTACCGCTCCCGTTTCAGCCAACCTATGAGCTCCCGCATAGCCCGAAGGTTCCCGGGAGCCAGCGGGTTGCGGCTAAACGGCAGGTCCCGACACGTAAACTCGGCGGCGTCCACCTCGTCCCGGCCGTGATCCGGGGCAGCGTAGGCATGGACCGTGAACCCGGCATCCCGCAAGTCGCTCATAAAAGGCAAATGAAACGCCGCCAAGTGGGCGTAGACCGTGGCGATATAGGCTGCTTTTCGCGTTCGCGTCATCCCTCATGCGCCTCCTTGGGCAACGCCCGGGCTGCGGGCAGCTCCCTTCCGGACGCCTGCTCGTAAAGCTCGATCCATTTCCCGGCGACGCGGGACATGGCATAGTTCGCGGCGGCATGTTCCCGGCCGCGCTGCCCCATCGCTCGCCGGTCCTCCGGCGGCAGGGCCATCACCCGCTCCATCGCGCGGGCCAGCGCTGCCGGCTCCTCCGGCGGCACGAGGTAGCCGTTCACGCCGTCCAGCACCACCTCGGCGTTGCCGCCTACCGCGGTGGCAACGATCGGCAGCCGGCCGGCGCACGCCTCCAGCAGTACGATCGGTAAGCCCTCCCATTTCGAGGAGAGCACGAATCCGTCGGCGGCGTGCAGCAGTTCCGGCATATCGGTGCGAATCCCGAGGAACCGCACCCTGCCGGACAAGCCCAGCTCCTCAGCTTGCCGCTCGATCCGCGGCCGTTCCGGCCCGATCCCGGCGATCCAGAGGACGCTGTCCGGGAAGCTCTGCCATGCCTCGGCAAAAGCGAACAGCATGGCAGGGTAATCCTTCTCCGGGACGAAACGCCCGGCGGCCAGCCAAACGAACGGCTCCCGCCGGATCCGCGCGCTTTTCGCCGCTTCCCCAGCACCAGCGTCGTCCCCTCCCTCTACCTCGCGCCCCACTTCGCCAGACTCCGGCTCACAACGGACCTTCTCCCCCTTCACACCCAGCTCGGCCCGCAACTCCAGGCGACCCCGTTCGTCCCCGCCAAAACGGCTGAGGTCGATGCCGTTCTCCATCAGCCGGATTTTGCGGGCCGGAGAGATTCGGCGCTCGGTATAGCCGCGTACCGCTTCCCGGCTGACATTGGTCAGCAGGTCGCCGAGCGGATCGGTAAGCCGGTACAGCATCTCCCGCCGCCAGCCCCCCTCGTTGATGTTATGGGCGGTGCACACCAAATACGGAATACGCACGAACAACCGCGTGACGCGGGCCAAAATGTTTGCATGCACCAGATGGCTGTGGACCACGTCGGGCCGCATCTGCCGAATTAGCCTGGCCAGGCGAAATAAGGCCCGAGGATCCGGCACTCCCTTTTTCATGCCGAGACTCACCACGTCAACCCCCAGCTCCTGAAGCTCCTCCAAATAGGCAACCGGCGGAATCATCGTCGCCAAACGCACTTCGCAGCCCCTGGCCCGCAACTCTCGGCACAGCAGCAGCACCTGGTTTTCCGCCCCCGCGTAATCAAATCCGGTGATCAAAAACAAGAGCTTCACGTTTTATCCCCACTCCTTCCCGTTGCTTTACCGGCATCAGCGCCAAAGCCGTCATTGCCATCACCATATATTCGTAGTTGTAGCCAAAGTCCCCGCTGGCCAAGGCGTAACCCACCGTCTGAACCAGCAGGATGGCCAGCACCGGCGTTCGTTGATAAGCGGCCCATAAGGAGAACAACAAAGCAAACGTCCATAGGGTCAGTCCCGCGAATCCCCCTTCCGCAGCGATCTCCAGCACCAGATTATGCGGAAAATCCCGGGCCAACGGGGGCGTGACGCTGCCTAGCCCGGCGCCGAGAAACGGCGAGGCTTCCAGCTTCTCCAATGCCCTTGTCTGCAAATCCAATCGGCCGATGTAGTTATCATCGCCTTGCAGCTGATTCCGATCGAACAGGACCATGAACCGGCTGTTTTCCACCCAGGTCGCCAGTTGCTCCGCATACGCCGAAGCCGTACCTCCCGCGACGATCAACAGAAATAACAGCGGGACGGCCAATCGCGACAGCTTTCCAAGTGTACGCTCCCGAAATTTGCGGATGAACCAGACGCCGAAATATAGTGCATTGGCCAGCAAGAAAGCAGCCAGCGGTCCCCTGGATTGCGTGGCCAACGCCGAAGTCAGCGCGACGCCCAGCGACAGGAGCCTGACCGGCAGCGGAATCCGCGGCGCCCACAGGCAGACCGTCACGGTAATCAGCGAAGTCCGGGCGTTAAAGATCGGATTTCCGCCGGGGAGTGTCAGACGGCCTGGATATTCCTCGTTATAAACGCCCATGAGCAGGTGCAGGAGCGCATAGGCGAAGCCGGCCCAGGCCACGACGGTCCAAGAGAATCGGCCGTATTTACGGTAGACGAGGTAGACATACAGTGCCGGAATGACGCCATGGGCCAGCAGGATGACCTCTTTCATGAGCCCGTTCGACTCGGAAGGGGCCCAGGTGAGCGAAATCAAAGCATAGGCGAGAAAGATCCCCCATAACCAGCCCCCTTGATCCCGCAGCGTCTCGAGAACGATAGACGGCTTAAGCAGCAAAGCGGCGCCCACGGGCAGCAACGGCGCCCCGATTAACAAGATTAACGATTCGCCGGGAACGGCCAACTTGTAGAAGTAGGCAAAAAAATCGAAATAAATGCAAAACGCAAACAGGTAAGCGGCGTCTACCTTCATTTTTAGCGACAGCAGGCATTGAAGCGTGAAAAATACGGCGGCCGCAACAAGCAGCGCGATCCACAGCAGACTGATCTCCGCCATCATCCGGACTCGCCACCTCTTTCCCGCCTCCGGGCAATCCGCTGCATATAAGCTGCCCGAGCCGCCTCTTTGACGGTGACGTCCAAATGACGCACGTGCTCCCGATCCACCCGCCGCCCACGCCAGTCGCGAGCGAAGCTTTCGATGGCGGAGAGGTGGCGAACCACGCTCTCCGGCTCGCCCGGTAGCTCTAGAAAGAACGGAACCGGCTCGGGGAAATCCGTCTCGCGGTAAGCGGCGATGACCGGTAAGCCATTGGCCAAATATTCGCGGACTTTCAACGGCGAGGCCTCCTCCATGCCTTTCCGGTACAGCGCCAGCGTGCCGATGGCGAGATCGGCCCGGTCAAGCAGCGGCTGATAGCGATCGCGCGTCAACTGGCCGTGAAACGCCATGTTCGCCGGCACCTGCAGGCCAGCCGCTTCCAATTCGCCGCGCTCCGGCCCGATGATGTCGAACCGCCAGTCCGGTTTGACGGCGGCCAACCGCGCGATCTCATCCAGGCCCTGCCAGGCCTGGCCCGGCGAGCTGATAAACACGAACCGGACGTGACTCTCGTCCGAACGTGCACCTGCGGCCGCCGGAAGATCCGCCGCCGCCGAGACGTGCACGGTCCTAACTTCGCCCGGATCCACGACGCGGCCGAAGGCTTCTGCCTCCGCCACGCGTCCCTCCGAAAACTGCTCCAACGGAATGCCGTTGCCGATGACCACGTAGCTCTTCGCGTAGCGGCGGAAGCCGTCCGCCCGGGCCAGTTCGCCGCTGACGAACACGAAGCCCCCGGCGGCTTCCAGCACGAGGCGGCGCGTCAGCAAGTGGTACATGCGGCGGAGGCTCAGGCCGCGTCCTTCCAACGCCAACTCGGCCACATCGTTCGTATTGATCTCCAGCACGGACGGGTACTCGCGGAGCAGCCGGGGCAAGGAGGGATAATACAAGTCGAAGCGATGATAGACGACGTCCGGCTGCCAGGCTCGCACCTGGCCGATTAACGCCTTAAAACGGGGAGTCCGGCCCAGCCTGCCGCGGTATACCTCGCGGAAGACGGGCAACCCGCCGGTTTCCGCCTCCATCCATGCGGCGGCATTTTCGCGGCTAAACAAGAATAGCGCCGTCTCATGGCCTAATGCCTGCCAGCTAAGCGCCTGGCTGATGATTTTTTTAAACACGCCGCTCTCCGGCCCTTCATTCCAGTGGATCAGATAGGCGATTTTCACACGTACTCCCCCTTACGGCTGGTTCTGCCCCAGCAGCTCCAGCACCAGCTTGCGGTAAACGGACCGGTCCGACGATTTCACGAGTTGGCTGTTGTGCCAGAGCATCGTGAAGTCGCCGTTATGTTTGCGGCATTCCAGATACAGCCTGCGGATCATATCATAGGCTTGTTCGGGGCCGAGCCCCATATATTCGGGATGCAGGATCGTCTGATCCATGACGATCAACGGACGTTCGCGGAGCGCCAACTCCCGGCGGGTCTTCAGGTTAAACACCGGGAATTCGTAGCAAACGCCGCAGCGGAAGCCCGCCCGGTCGGCATAGCTGAGCGTGCTGTCATAGTCCAGGCCGGCATCCTCCCAGAACTGCCACGTATCCGGCGCCCGCCATCGCAAGTAATGCTGTCGCCCGCCCCAAACCGCCTGGCGGATTCCGTTGGTTTCGGCGATCTGCCGCAGCTTTTCAAATTGCCTGCGGATGCGCGCCGGATTCAAAAACGTATGATAACCCGGATGCAGCCCGATCTCATGGCCCCGGACATGAATTTCCCGCAGGAGCCGCTGGATTGCGGGGTCGTCGATGGAATAGTTGCCGTCAAGTCCCGATTTGGCCCGATGCTCCTCGGTAATGAAATAAAAGGCGCTGCGCAGCCCGGCTTGTTCGCTTAACTCCATCAGCCAGTCGAACGTGTTGTACGGATCGCGGTCCAGCGCGCGCCGGGATCGGAGAAGCACTCCGGCTTTTTTGCGGGCGGATTCGATATCCCTTCGGCGGACAAGGTCCATCATCATATCGCGAATCATGCGCAGCCGGCTGCGACCATAAACGTAGAACGGATAATCTACGTCATGGCTGAGGACGACGGACGGTTCCCGCTTCCTGCGAGACAGCCCTGGCCAAAGCTTGTGCAGCAATTCCCACAGGAGCTCTACATACTCGTTGACGATCGGACGATGCAGGAAGGACTCGCGCCAAGCCAGGGAACGGCGTCCTGGAAACCGCCCGTGCCGGTCCCGCTCCCGAAACGCGACCTCTTCATACCTGGTCAGCATAAAGAAACAACTGCCAAACACGTCGAGACCGAGATAATAACCTCCCTCATCCTCTTCGGTTAACAACTCGAGGTAGCGGCCGGTTCGGCCCCTCGCCCCGTAGATCACCGGCAGGGGTTCCCCTTCCGGTCCCCCCGCAGGCGGCGCAAATCGATCCAGCGGCAGCTTAGGCAAGGAGGCCGGGGTAAGCCATAATCGGTCGGGCGTCTGCAAAAGCACGTCCGGCATACGGAGCCGGTGGACCGAAGAACCGTCCCTTTCCCCTGCCGCGTCCGCAGCCAACGCCAATTCGACATGCTCTCCGTCCCGGTAAACGATGGTATAGTCCAGACCAAGGAACTCGCCCAGGATTACGCGGTAGATGTATTCTCTCTCGGCGGCCCTTGCTGGAGGTGAAAAAATCGTCAGCATCCCGTCATCCTCGCTCCTTGCCCAGTAGTGATATCTCCGCGGAAGCTTCTGCGGAGGCTTCTGCGGAGGCTTCATCAGCGGTTTCCAGGGAGGACTCCCCCTCGCTGCCCATTCCCTTGTATTTCCGCACCGAATGCCATGAGAGCCCCAGATGCAGCGCATAACCCAGCGTAGACGCGGCGCTGAACAACCCGATCGCGACTTCCGCCGACTGCTGCGTATGCCAAGCGAAATACAGGGAGCCCAGGATAAGCGCCGTTCGAATGATCTCCCGGTACAAGTGCAGGTCCTGACGCTCCATGACGTCGATCGTGGAGCCGACGGAATTGGCCACGAATTGGCTCAGGTACATGATCGACAAGATGCGGATAAAGCTGCCCGACCGGGCCCACTCCTCTCCGAACAGGAAGGAGAACATGTATGGACCGACGGCTACGATGGCGAAAATGACCAGCGCGCCGAACAGGAAGACGTTGCGGACCGTTTTGCGGAACAAAGGATAAAGTCTGCGGGGATTGTTGATCATGGAGTCGGCGGATTCCGCCAAATACACGTTGCGGACGGAGGTCATAATCAGCGTCATCGGGGAGCCGAGAATACGCTGGCAAAGCGCGAACCATCCGGCTACCTGCGGGCCGTAGAACGAAGCGAGCAGGATCGTCGGCACGTACAGCACGACGCTGTTCAGCAGTCCGGCGGCCATCGACAGGAACGGAAACCGCCGATACCGGTAGGCGCTCTCCTTCAGATCGGCCCAATCCGAGGTGATGGCCTGGCTTTTGACATCCCGTCGCCACAGCCTCCACTGCGGCAGCAAACCGCCGAAGCGGCCGATGATGTCGCCGATGATCAGCCCCAGCGGACCGAGATTGAACAAGCTAAGCCCGATTTGCGAAGAGACCTGGCTGAGGCTTTGCGTATATTTCGTCCGCGCCAGCGGTTTGAAGTATTTTTTGCGAATCGACCAGTAGTTCAGGATTTGGTAAAACCCGGCTCCGAACAGGCTAACGATAAAAAACAGGTAATAGTGCGGTAAATACGACTCGTGCAGCCAAGCCGACAGCGGCTCCTCCAAGATATGAATTCCGATGCCGCTCGCGATGCTGACCCCGATACAGATACGCAGGGACAAGCTCAGCACGGTGGAGGCGGTACGGTCGTCTTCCGGCAGGGTAATGGCGTTCTCATAGGAAAAAGAAATCACCATCAGCAAAATCCCGATGATCGACAGGTACATGGAGTACGTGCCATATTCGGTCGGCGAATAGAGGCGTGTTAATACCGGCAGTGTCGCCATCACGATCACCTGGCTGATCATCGTTCCGCTGGCCAGGACGGCCACGTTCCGCAGGAACCCGTCATTCATGAGCCTCCGTACCAGGCCGGGCAGGCTCCGAATCCGCAGCAGTTTCCCGAGTTGCCTGAGATAGCGGATGATTGGGGAGGAGAGTTTTTTCATCATGTTTGGCATAATCGTCCTTTGAAAAATAGATTAACCCATCAGCCTGCGAATGTGCCCCGCGATATGTTCCTGCACGTCCGCGCCGATCTGCGGCCAAATGGGCAGGGACAGCACCTCCTGCGACAGCCGGTCCGCCAGCGGAAACGTCAAGCCGCGATCGGCATAGACGGGGAGCCGGTGCACCGGCAACGGGTAGTACACGATGCTGCTGATGCCGACTTCGGACAACCCCGCCTGAAGCGCATCCCGCCGGCCGTTCAGCACGCGTAAGGTATATTGGTGGAACACCTGTTTATCGCCGGTCGGAACCTCGCCCGGAAGCATCAGCCCGGGGATGTCCCGCAGCAGCTCATGATAACGCGCCGCGGCCTGGCGGCGGCCTTCGTTCCATGCTTCAATGTAGGGCAGCTTGACCCGCAGGATCGCCGCCTGGATCTCGTCAAGCCGGGAGTTGAAGCCGACCCGCTCGTTGATGTATTTGCGCTTCGAGCCGTGCGTCCGCAGCATCGCCGCAGCCTCGGCCAACTCCGGATCGTCCGTGACCAGCAGTCCGCCGTCGCCGTAGGCCCCAAGGTTCTTTGATGGAAAGAAGGAGTAGCATCCCATCTCCCCGATCGTCCCGGCTTTTCGTCCCCCCGCCTCCGCGCCAAAAGCCTGGGCCGTATCCTCAATGACGATCAACCCGTGGCGGCGAGCCTGCTCCATTAGCCGGTCCATGTCCAGCGGGCGGCCGAACAGGTGCACGGGGATGATTGCCTTTGTGCGCGGCGTAATGACTGCCTCCAGGCCGTCCAGGTCCAGATTGTAGGTCAGCGGATTGACGTCGGCATACACCGGCTCCGCCCCCACGCGGCTGATCGCCTCCGCCGTGGCGAAGAACGTAAACGGCGTCGTGACCACCTCGTCGCCAGGCCCGATCCCGGCCGCCAGCAAAGCAATGACCAGCGCGTCCGTACCGGAATTCAGCGCAATCGCATGCTTCGTTCCCAGGTACTCGGCAACCTCTTGCTCCAGCCGCTTCACCTGGCTGCCCATGATGAACGCCGCCTCGTCCAGCACGCCTTCGATCGCCTGGAGGATCTGCGGTTTCAGCTCCGCGATCTCCCGCTTCAAATCCAGCAGAGGAATCGCCGATTGCTTCCCGGCCGCGGTCGCCGTCCCCGATTCCCCCGGACTCCCGGCGATACCGTTTGATTGTTGTCCTCCGATCCGTAATGGCTCCATGTCCCTCACCCTTCCTTCGTCATCGCTACGGCGTCCTGTTCCAACCGGTATTCCCGGCCGCAGTCGCCGCACCGTCCCGCCCCGCCGCTAAAGCCCAACGTCTTCCCGCAGCGGCACACCCAGCCGATGCGCCGTCCGGGTACCCCGGCGATCAGCGCATAGGGCTGCACATCGCGGGTCACGACGGCCCCGGCCGCGATCAAGGCCCATTCGCCGATCGTGACTCCGCAGACGATGGTCGCGTTCGCCCCGATCGACGCGCCGCGCCCGACCCGCGTCCTGAGATAATCCTCGCTGCGGTTGCGCGGGAATGCCGCGCGTGGGGTCCGCACATTGGTAAAAACCATGCTTGGCCCGCAGAACACTTCGTCCTCCAAAATGACGCCCTCGTAGACGGAAACGTTGTTTTGGATCTTGACTCCATTGCCGATGCGGACGCGGTTAGCGACGTAGACGTTTTGCCCTAAGCTGCACCGGCTGCCGATAACCGCATCCGATGACACGTGAGCAAAATGCCAGATTTTCGTCTCTTCCCCAACCTGCGCACCCGGATCGACAACCGCGGTTTCGTGAATAAATCCGTATCCGTTCATGTGATTAACTCCTCATAAGGTTAATGGGTGAGGGATGTTGTAAAAAGCGCAACATTTTATAGCTGAACGTGCGGCGCACGTGGCGTAATGTTCCATAAAGTACAACCATTTCGCAGCTCCACGCCGTTTTCGAGCTGAAATGTTGTACCCAATGCAACATTCCGCCTGTTCCCCGGCGGTTCCCCCGGTCTCTCCCGCCGATCCATCCATCCATCCGCCGGCGGCAAGCCAGGCGGGCGGCACACCTACAGCAAGTAATACCGCTCCGGCTTAACCTGGTCCTTCATCGCGTTCCGGGTGTCGAGCAGGCTGCGGCTGGCGCGTCCGATCAGCTCGTAGTCGAAGCCTGAATGATCGGTCGTGATCACCGCGATATCGGCTTCCTTCAGACGCTGCTCGGTCAATTCCTCGCACGTATAGGCGAGGCCGCGGTGCCTGAACTCCGCAATATGCGTGTCGCTGGTCCATACGGTGGCGCCCCGCTCCTCCAACAGCCCGATCATTTTCAGCACCGGCGATTCGCGGTAATCGTCGATGTCCTTTTTGTACGCGACGCCCAGCAAATAGACGGTCGAGCCGCTCAGCGACTTGCGGTCGCCGTTTAAGATGTCGCCAATCCGCCGCACGACGAACTCCGGCATCGCATTGTTGATCTCCCCCGCCAACTCGATCAAGCGGGTATGGTAACCGTACTCCCGCGCCTTCCAGGTCAAGTAAAACGGATCGACGGGAATGCAATGTCCGCCGAGCCCCGGCCCCGGATAAAAAGTCATGAATCCATAGGGCTTGGACTTCGCCGCTTCGATCACTTCCCACACGTTGATCCCCATCCGGCTGCAGAGAACGGCCATCTCATTCGCCAAGGCGATGTTAATATGGCGGAACGTGTTCTCGTAAATTTTCTCCATTTCCGCGACGGCCGGACTGGATACGACGTGCACGTCGCCGTTCAGGACCTGGCGGTACAGCGCCTCGGCCACCTCCGAGCATGCCGGCGTGACGCCGCCGACGACTTTTGGCGTATTTTTCGTGTTGTAGGTTTTATTGCCGGGGTCCACCCGCTCCGGGGAATACGCCAGGAAAAAATCAACACCGCAACGCAACCCCGTTGCCTCGAGGATCGGCCGCACCAGTTCCTCCGTCGTCCCGGGGTACGTGGTGCTTTCCAGCACGACCAGCATCCCCGGGTGCAAAAACCGGGCGATTTCCCGCGTGGAATTCTCCACGTAGCTCGTATCCGGCTGCTGATAAATATCGAGCGGCGTTGGGACGCAGATCGCCACGGCATCCACTTCGCGCAAAAACGCGTACTCCGCGGTAGCCCGCAGCCGTCCGTCTTCCACCATCCCGCGCAAATCCTCGTCCACGACGTCGCCTATGTAGTTATGGCCCCGGTTTAGCATCTCGATCTTCCGGCTTTGCACGTCAAATCCGATGACGCGGTAACCGGCCTTCGCTTTTTCGACGGCCAGCGGCAGCCCCACATACCCCAATCCAATCACGCCGATCACCGCGGTTTTGTCCTTTAGCTTGCGCAGCAGCTCGGCCTGCCCGCTCCCGGAATTCTCCGTGTTTTCCATCCATCTGCTTTGCCTTTGCATTCCGCTATGCATGACGTACCGCCTCCTTCCTATCCAAGGGTATGGGCAGGTTCACCGCTGCCCCCTCCGGTCATGTCCAGCGCCAGCTTCACGGCGCGAATGCCGTCCTCCAGCGTGATTTCCGGTTCCCGGTCCTCCTGAACGGCTTGGACCAGATCGGCGATGATGCACTGGTGTCCCGGCACGCCGTAAGGATCCTCGTCCACCCTGCGAATCAACGCTTCCGTCTCTTCCCGCGACATCGAGGCGCATACCCAATGCCGGATCCAGTTGGCCGTCTTTCCGCCGATCACGGCGTAACCCTCCTCCCCGAACACGGAGATGCTCTCCTCGAGGTTATGCCCGTACACCGTGGTGGCGGCTTCGATCACGCCCAGCGCGCCGCTGTCCAGCCGGATCGCCGCGATCGCCACATCCTCCGATTCGATCTGCTTCAGCCGCGTCGCCGTCAGCGACTTGACCTCCGCGACCGGACCAAACAGCCATTGCAGCAAATCCAGGCCATGAATCGCCTGATTGAGCAGCACGCCGCCGTCCATCGCTTTCGTGCCGCGCCAGGCCGCCTGGTCGTAATAGGCTTGGCTGCGGTTCCAGCGAACGGTCATGTTGACATGGCTCAGCTTGCCGAATCGCTGCTCCGCCAGCGCCGCCCGAAGCGCCCGCATCGCCGGTCGGTACCGGTTCGGGTGAACCACCGTAGCCTTTACGCCGCTTAAACGGACGGCGTGCCGCAGCTGCTCCGCCTCCGTTAGATCTAAGGTCACCGGCTTCTCCAGCACAAGATGCTTGCCTGCCCGCAGCGCTTCAAGCGCCAGTGCCCCGTGAAGCCCGCTAGGCGCGCAGATGCACACCGCGTCAATGTCCGGCTGCTCCGCCAGCATCGTGCCGAGGTCCGGATAGGAGGCGGCCGAGGTGATCGCCCGCAACTCCGCCAGCCGGTCCGGATTGGGATCGCACACGGCCGCAAGCCGGGCTCCTTCCGTTTTTTTGATCGCGTCGACATGCTTGTAAGCAATATGCCCGCAGCCGACGATGGCGAAATTCATCATTTGGCCGCCCTCCCTTTATATTTCTTCTCGATCCGGACCAGGGCGTCGCCAAGCTCCGAATAATCGTCCGGCAGGTGCCGGCGCGCCTGCCGGCTTTTTTTGTTGCGAAGATGCCGCGCATCCAGGATCAGTGCCAAGCTGAGTCCCGCGAACAAGCCCACGAAGCCGGCGAGCGCGAGGTTCAGCGCTTTGCGCGGGCTGACCGGCGTCTTGGTCTCCTCCAGGCTGGCGGAGTCAAGAATCGAAACGTTCGCGGCGGCCACGATCTCCTTGGATTTGGCGATGAACGTTTCGGCGAAGGCGTTGGCAATCGCTACCGCCTGCTTCGGATCGTCTCCCGTATAAGACAGCAGGATGACCAGGGTTCCGGGATCGGTGCGGACCTTGATCTTTTTCAGCATCTGAATGACCGTGTCAGGGGTGGATACCTTCTTTTTGACCTCGGCGGCGATATAGCGGCTTTGGATCGTATCCTCGTAGGTTTTGGTCAGCATCTGGCTGGCCAGAAATTCGTTGTAGGTACTCGATTCCGGATTCGAGGCGATATTGGCAACCAGACTCACGTTGGCCCGGTAGGATGGAGTTACCACTTCGTTCAGAAGCACAGCCAGTCCGACGCAAGCCGCCAGGACGATCAAAAATGCCAGAACATGCCGCCGGACGGCGTTCCACACGGCTACCATATCCATAGTCGTTCACCTCATTCGATTAATGCCTGCAAGCTTCGGTTCTCGGTAAATTCCACGGATTCCGCAGGTATGACCGGTGCCGGTTTCTCCGCCCCCGCCAATACCCGCTCCCCAAGCTCTTCCATATTCAAGCTGATCATTCCGTATTGCTCGGCCAAATGGCGGTAGTGGCGTACTACCGCTTCCAGCGATCGAAACCCCGTTTCTTCCGCCGCGTTGTACGGATGAAGCCAGAGATGGTACACCTGACCCTGCCGGGCGGCCTGAGTCATGCCGTCCTTGATGCGCTTCAATCGAAGCGGCTCCAGCCGCCTGAGCGTTTCAGGCGGTGTCCGGAAGAAGAAGCTGGCCGGCAGATCGATCGGCAGCTTGGGCGAGATCGAATCCACCGGATAAGTGTGGTGCCCGGTCAGGTTCAGGTAGCTGTCGGCCAGCCGAAGCGCCCGGCGCAGAAAATGATCGGAAACGGAATATCCGCCGCGGTACAGCGGGTGGCGGGGATTCCCCCGGTACGTCTTGAACCCGAGCTCCGGCAGTCTGCGCATATACTGGCGACGCAACTGGTTGCGCGGAAGCACCAGACTTTGCAGGGAGATTCCCCTTTGTTCCGCCGCCGCTACCGCCGCCTGCAGGTCGCTGTAAAACTCGTCGACGGTCTGCCCCTTCTCCATGCAGTAAAAATGCGAAAACGTATGCGATCCAATCGCTTGACCCGGGGTCTGGCGGATCTGCTCGATCAGCGTCGGGGCAAAGAAATAAGGATCATCCGCCTCCCCCTCGCCGATAGAGCCGGATTCGATTTCGCTGTAGGGCGAAAGCGTGGGATCGGCGTACCCTGGTTTGAGCGATGGCAGACCCGACAGCAGCTCACGCCGGTCCGCAAAAAACAACAGCCCCACCGTCGCCCAAGTCGCATGCACGCCGAACTCCCGGAACAACTCTAGCAGGCCGGGAATCCTCTCCCTTTCTCGCAACCATTTCGCTCCGTACTCCGCCTTGGTATAAAGGTCCCGGACTCCCCAATATAACTCGAAGTCAAGCGAAACGACCAGGATTCCCGCTTTCTCCGCCAATTTGAATCACCTCTTCTCGGGTCAAACTGTGACATCTACCGTCTACCAAGTTGGTTGCTATATAGTCTTATATTCAGGGTCTTGCCAATTTAGTAGCTTGAATTTAAAAAAATCGCTTCGCGTAGGATGAACCTCTACTGAACCACCACATTCGCATTGGTTAACGAGGAGGTTTTCACTTTGAAGGAAGACGCCGTAATCCGGTTCCCCGTGCAGAAAATATTCTTTTGGGTATACCCGCGCAGGTACGTCGTCAAGTCGATCCCGCCGCCCCGCGGCATGCGGATCACGTTGTTTTCGATTCGCCCATTCTCGGCGTTTTGCCAAGTCCAGATTCCGCGTTCGCCGTTTTGCAGATCATTGCTCCCAATCACGAAATCGCGGATGTTCCCGAGACGAATCGCCGTTGTTCCCTTGATCTCGCTTTGGCTGCCCATGACGACGGAGTTGCCTTGAATGGCCACGTTTTCGACGGTCACGCCAGCCCCGACTTCGATCGCCGCATAAAAGCTGCCGTTGCCGGCGATTTGGTTGCCCTCTACGACGCTGTCTCCTCCGTAGATGCTGATCGCCGCATACATGTCCGGCGCCAGCCGGCCTTTTTCCACGCCCATATAGTAGTTGTTGCCCAGGTAAGGATTGTTGATCGCATTGCCGCGCACGGTGACCCCTTTGGCAAACACCTTGACCGCCCGCTTGGCGCAATAATCGAAGCGGTTGCCGACGATCAGACTGCCGACCGACGTACCTCGGTTCTCCTCCATCGCCGGGTCCTCATAATAGATGCCGTCGCCGTCGTCGGCCGGGCCGATATGATGAATGGAGCAGCCGGTGATCGATACCTGCCGAGCGGCCCGTTCCCTGCTGGCCCAGGTTGTCGTGACGTAAATTCCCCGGGCGACAAGACCGGTTCCTCCCACGTTTCGAGCGACAACGTCAGCGATCTCGGATCCCTGAATGGCAATCGACTCCGTGTTGCCGAGCACCACGATGCCGGACACGACGCCCGCATAATAATCGCTGCGCCGGTCACTGCTATGCGTGGCCCCTTGGACGAGCAACCCTTGAGCCGTAACCCTCGCACTCCCTCCGGCAATCGTCAGCGCCCGGTTCACCCGCCGATTGCCGTCAAGAACAAGGCCAGTTAACAGGATGTCCTTGCCCGTCACCCGCACCAACTCCCAGCCAAAACTGCTGGACGAGGCGCGGATGACCGAGGCGCGGCCTTCTCCCTTGACCGTGGTGTTGCCGCCAACTTGCAAGGTTTTGGCCGGATTGACCAAGTAGACCCCCTTGGGGAAATAAACGGTATCTCCGGTTGCCGCCGCCTGGTTGAGCGCCCTTTGAATGGCCGCGGTGTCGTCCGTCACTCCGTTGCCTTTCGCCCCAAAATTCGTTACCGATATCATGGTCTTCCCTCCTATGCGTTCGTTTGCTTATATATAATGCCAAGTCTCTCCGGAGGGAGCGGCATATGCCTTGGTCCGCGCCGCGTCTATTGCGCATATTCGGCTGGACAAGATCATAGGCTGGCTGTAAGGCGCGGTATGCCTTAAAAAGAAACCCGAGGTAATCAATATGAACAATCGCGATTTATGGGAAAAATGGGCGGAATTCCACACCCAAAAATGGGGTTGCAGCGCACGCGTCGTCCGTTGGGAAGCCTCCAATTCGGCGGCGCGGGGGGAGGGATTGTTTTTCTTCAACCGGAAAGGCCACTTGTATTTGCCGCCTTTGAATCCTTACCACCCCTTCGCCTTCCATCCGACACCGACGGATAAGCCTTATAAGTTAAACCGGCAATGGCACGAAGCCGCCAAGGCGATGATTCCGGATTTGCTAAAGACCCAGCGCAGCGCCAGCTTCGTTTTCCCGCCCGATATTGCCGACATCCGTCCCTTTTTGTGGAGCGGTTTTAAAGCAGAGGTGAAATATACGTACGTCGTGGAGCTCCCCTACGCCCTCGAGCAGGCCAGCACGGAGATCCGCGCAAAAATCAAAAAGGCGGCTGCCGCCGGCTACCGGACGGCGTTGTCGCGGAATATGGCCGAGGTGCATCAATGCCTACAGGGCACGGAGTCGCGGCAGGGCTTCAGCCACCGGCTCACGCTGCAGGACCTTGAGCGGGTCCAGGACCTGCTGGGGGATCAAGCCTTTCGGGCCTATGTCTGTTATGCGCCATCGGGAGAACCGGTCAGCGCCAGCGTAGTGGTTGCGCTGGACGGCCGGCGCGCGTTCGGATGGATCGCCGCCAGCAAAACGGAGCATCTGAACCGGGGCGTGGTTCAACAATCGCAAAGCTTTGCCCTGCAGGACTTGGCGGACGCCGGCTTTGCCGAATTCGATTTCGCCGGGGCCAATCTCCCCACCGTCGCCTACTCCAAGACCAACTGGGGAGGCCGAGTCACGCCTTATTATCTCGTCCGGCCTCCGGGGGTGAAGGAGATTTTCCGGGCAGGGCGGGATTGGTTGCGGTTTGCCCGGGGCAACCAACCCACTTGACGCATGAAACGTTTCGCCTGATTTCCCCCTTCCCATTTACTAAAAAATAGATATAATAGACATAAGCATTGGTTCGTTATAACGAACATTCTAGCGAATGGCGGTTGCCCTCCGGCAGGGATTGAATACCTGCTGCAGCTTGAATGGGCCGAACCGAGTCGCAAGGAAGGGAAAGGATGGGGACCATTGAAAAGGGTGAGGAATCGGGGCTACCGCAAATATGCCATAGCCGTTTACGCCGCTTCCATCCTGGCCGGGGTGGTGTGGCATGCAGGACAGGCCAACGCCGCAGCAGATACCCTGAAGCTGCGGATTGGAACGGAATTGAGCAGCGAGCTTCCGATGAGCAATTTAAAACCCGGGGACCGGGTCGAGCGGACGTTTACGGTCGCCAACGACGGCACCGCCGCTTTCGACTACAAGGTGCGGACGCGCTTTGTCTCGGGGGATACGGAGTTCTTCGATGTCCTTCAGTTGACCGTTAAAGACGGGGACACCGTCATCTATGACGGCGCGCTGCATCAAGAGCAGCAGGACATCGCTTTGGGCCGCCTCGCGGCGGGCGGGGAGAATGAATTCGATTTAAGCGTCATTTTCCCGGAGGAGGCCGGCAATGAGTATCAAGGCAAGGCGGCGACGATCGCGTTCGCCTTTTCCGCTTATGCCGAAGAACCGCCTTCGAACGGCGGCGGAGGGGGCTCCAATCCTCCGGGCGGCGGGCCGTCCCAGCCGAATGATCCGACTCCCGTGAGCGGAGGCAACCCTCCAGGCAACCCGGGAGTGAGCCCGGAACAACCAGGCGAGCTGCCTCCGGGAACCCCCTCCGGGGAGGAGCCCGATTCCTCCACGCCGGAGCAGCCGGATGAACCGGATCTGGCGCCTCAAGACCCTACGCAAACACCGCCGGCCGATCCCGGTCCGGGACCGGGCGATAGCGGCCAGGGCATGATGGAGGAGCTGCCGCAAACGGCGAATCCTTGGTTTAACCTGATTCTGATCAGTTTGTTTGCCACAGTCGGAACCGGCATGTTCCTCCGAAAATCCGGGCGGGAATAATCGATGCGGCGCAAACGTCCGTTACTGCGAATGGCTGCATGGCTGATGTTTTCCGTCTCCTTGATAGTGTTGGCCTACTCCACGTTTCAGGCGATCCGCGCTCCTCTGGACGCACAGCAAGCCCTGCGGCAATGGGATGAGCTGCAGCGGGAAACGGAAGGCAGCAGCGCGGCGCGGGCAGCAGACGAAAATCCGCTGTCCCCTGCGTTGGCCGGAAAGCTTCGGCAAACGGGGGGCGACGGAGGTTCGGCGGCGCCTGCGGGAGCGGCGGCGGACGGCGAGCTTCTCGGCGAAATCGCCTTCCCTTCCCTCGATCAGCGCTATGCGATCGTAGAGGGAACCGGGAACGGGCCGCTTAAGCTGGGAGCAGGGCATGTTCCCGGCAGCCCGCTCCCCGGCGAAGACGGCAACAGCGTGCTCGCCGGCCATCGGGATACTGTCTTCCGCAGCCTCGGCAAGCTGAAAGCGGGCGACCGGATCAAGGTCGAGACATCCTCGGGGCGTTTCGCCTATGAGGTAACGGGGCGAAGAATCGTCGACGAGGACGACGCCGATGCGGTTCAGGCCTCCACCGAGCCGCTGCTGACGCTGATTACCTGCTACCCGTTCACCTATGTCGGGCCAGCCCCGGAACGATTCCTGCTTACGGCCAAATTAATAGAAGAAGCGCCGGATCCTTGACCGGCGCTTCTTCTTGCATATATGGCGATTTATACTGCGGGAATCTCCATCCACTCCACGCCGTTGCCGTTTTGCCGCAGCAGCTCGGCCGTTTCCGCCAGCTTCTCCCCTTGGTGGCAGGAGATGATCAGGTAGTCGGTATCGGTCGCCCCCGCCTCCAGTTCGATTTCCAGCATCCGGATCATCGAAGCGGTTTTGTCCAGCACCATCCGAGCCAGGGTCTCCAACAACAGCGTGAGCTGGTCGGAGGACGCATGCGGCTCGATGCGGATCGGCTCCCTTGGTCCGTCGGCCAAACGCGCATTGCAGGCGAACCCCGCTGCCAGGCCGCTGCGCAGCGCATGCTCGGCCACGGTCGCCGCATAGCGGATGCCCAGCTCGATGCGCTCCGGTTCGACGACCGTTCTCCACATCGAATCGCTGGTCTCCAGGTTCAGGCAGATCATCAGCCGGTGGTCGGCCGTATAATCGCGTTTATGTACCTGGAGCTCGCCGGTGCGGGCGGTCGCCTTCCAGTTGATGTTTCCGAGCGGATCCCCGGGCCGGTACTCGCGAATGCCCGCCGTCAGGAATGGATCCTCCACGATCCAGCGCCGGACGGGCAGTTCCCCCAGCCAGCTGTGGTTCGGCAGCGGCAGCTCCTGCAGCTCCAGAATCCGCGGGTAAACGAGCAGCTCAAGGTCCAGAGGGAATCGCTTGACCTCGGCGTTCAGCCCCAGCGGGTCGCCCGTCGTCATCGTTGCCGACTCGAGCCGATATTGCCCCCGGCGCGAGCAGACCACTTCGTGGCGTCGGGTGATTTGCCGGTACGACCGCAAGTAAAACAAGCTGCTGTGGTTCTGGTAGATCTCCCCGGCATGGATATTCAAATTGCTCTGCCGCCCGAACGTCAGGCCGGCGGCAATGCTCGATTCGAGCCGCAACCACGGCAGCGGCAGCAGCTTGGCGTTGGCGATGACCTCGACCATCTCGACGGTATCCCCTTCGAACACCGCCCGTTCGGTGAAATAGCGTCGATATTGAATACCTTTAAGCGCCCGCCAGCGGTACACGAACGCCAGCAGCACGATAATCAGCGCGGCGCTGACAAGGAGCCATGGAAGCTGCATCGACATCGGTTCGTCCCCCTAATTTCCCTTTGCCGCCGGCACCGTTTCGGCCGGAACCTCCACCTGCTCGAGCGCTTGGCGCACCACCTCGGCGCCGGGTTGGTCCGCGCCGCGCAGCCCGTGGCGCAGAAGCAGCCGATGCGCCAGCACCGGCGCGGCCACCGCCTTGATGTCGTCCGGCGTCACGTAATCGCGGCCCTGGAGCAGCGCAAACCCTTGCGAGGCGCGCAGCAAGCTCATGCTCGCCCGCGGGCTTGCTCCCAGCTTGACCTCCGGATGCTTCCGGGTCGCCTCGGTGATTGCCACAATGTAGGCGAGCAGGTCCTCCTCCACGCGGACGGACCGCGCGAACCGCTGCGCTTCCGCCACTTCCGCGGCCGAGGCGGCCGGACCCAGCTCGGCCAACGGCTGGCGCTCCTTGAAGCGCCGAAGGATGGACACGCCCTCGTCGGACGTCGGGTATCCCATGGCGATCCGCATCAGGAAGCGGTCCAATTGGGCCTCCGGCAACGGGAACGTCCCCTGTTGGTCGACCGGGTTTTGCGTCGCCATGACCAAGAACGGCGCCGCCAACTCATGCGTCACCCCGTCGATCGTCACCTGCCGCTCCTCCATGCACTCCAGCAGACTGGATTGCGTCCGCGGCGTCGCCCGGTTGATCTCGTCGGCTAGCAACACGTGGGTGAACACCGGCCCGGAGCGGAACTCGAATTCCCCGGTTTTTTGGTTGTAGAAGTTAATGCCGCTCAAATCCGAAGGCAGCAGGTCCGGCGTAAATTGAATCCGCTTGAAATCGCCGCCGAGCGATTTGGCCAGCGCTTTGGCCAAAAGCGTTTTTCCGGTGCCCGGCACGTCCTCCAGCAGCACATGCCCGTTCCCGAGCAAGGCGGCGAGCAGCAGGTCGACCACTTCCTCCTTCCCGACCACCACCTCGCCGATATTGCGGCGAATCCGCCCGATAATCTCTATCGCTTCCCGCAGTTCCATAGGTATAACCACCTTTATCGCAAAATTAGGAGTCCGTTTGTTACCGCTTTCCTTTTGCTATTGGCCAAGGCGATCAAGCCCGCAGCCACTCGCTCAAGTCCACCACCGAACGCATGGCGTATTCCTGCCGGACCGGCTCGCCGTCTTGCAGCACGACCAGGCAAGGGACGCTGGCGATCTGCCACCGCTCCCGCAGCCTCGGGGTATAGTTGATGTTCAGTTTGGACACCGGAATGCAAGGGCCGGACGCCAGGACGATCTCCAGCATCTTTTCCGCCAATTGGCAGGTTCCGCAGAGAGCCGTTACGAAAAACAAAGCCTCTCTGCCGGTTGCCCTTTCCGCTTGCTCCGTCTCCATCCTCTTCTCCATTCGCTCCAGCCATTCCTGCTCCGTGATTTCGCGTAGGGGCACGGGCTCCCACCTCCCTTGTCATTCTCCTGACTCCTATCATAGCATAGGAAAACGGCCCTTTCGCCAAAAAAGCGAAAAGGCCGCCGAGGATCCGGCTTTACGCCGGTCGTCTGGTAAATACGTAGAAGGTGACGCCGAACTTATCGGTGACGATGCCGTACGCCGGGCTGAAATAGATCGGCTGCAGCGGCCGGTGCACCTCGCCTCCTTGCTTCAGGGCGTCAAACAACCGCTGCGCGTGCTCGGCCGTGTCCACCGTGAGGCACACAGTCACCTGGTTGCCGACGCTGTGCGGCTCGTCCGGAAACTTGTCCGACACGTACATCTCGGCGTCTCCCAGCTTCAACACCGAATGGGAAATCCGTTTCTGCAGTTCCTCGCTCATCGGCTCCTTGGGCTCCGGCATTTCACCGAAGGTTTGCTTAAAGACCACCTTCGCCTCCAGCGCTTGTTCATAGAAAGCAATCGCCTCCGCCGCTTCTCCATTCATCGCAATCAACGGGCTAGCCAATAAAATCATGTTCGATCCGCTCCTTTATATTCATCAATTCCCCGCACGCCGAGGCGCCGGATTAAGTCCGTTTACTGGACTTTGATCTCAGTGTAGCCCATAATAGTGACAACTATTGTCATAAATAATAAAATTCATGAACGGAGCTACGAAGACATGTCCAAATCGAAACGGCTCATGGAGCTGATGATGACCGTAAACCGCAAACGGAAATTTACCGTCAAGGAATTGGCCGATGAATTCGGGGTCTCCTCCCGCACGATCCTGCGGGATTTGCAGGAGCTTAGCGAGCTCGGCGTCCCCTTATATTCCGAGGTTGGGCCGCATGGCGGATACCAAGTGCTTAACGAGCGCGTGCTCCCTCCGATCGCGTTTACGGAGGAGGAGGCGGTGTCGATCTTCTTCGCCAGCCACGCCCTGCGCCATTACGAGTTTCTCCCGTTCGAAACGGAAGCCTCCTCGGCGCTCGGCAAGTTCTATCACTACATGTCCAGCGACGTGCGGGACCGTATCGACCAAATGAAAAACCGGGTCGACTTCGTGACTCCTGCGCGTCAATCGGCTTTTCCTTATCTGGGCTTGCTGCTGGAAGGAGCCATTCGGCAACAGGTCCTTCGCATCGAATACGAATCGCGCCGCGGCGTCTCAACCTGCCGGCAGATCCAACCGGTCGGCATCTTCGCCAGCGGCGGCTTATGGTATTGCCCCGCCTATTGCTTCGAGCGCCGCGACTTCCGCATGTTCCGCTGCGACCGCATCGCCGCAGCCGAAGCAGCCGAGGGACCCGGCGCTCCGGCGCCGCTCGATTTGCGCCACATCCACCTCGGCAACTGGGAGGAGCACCTCGGCCGCAAGCCGGCGCTGCTGGACTGCGTTGTCGAGCTTAGCCGGCTGGGCGTTGAGGCCTGCGAGGGCCAGCTCATCCACCGCCGCCTGAAGCTGCACGTCCGCGAGGACGGCTCTGGCCGGTTGGTGGGGCCGATCCCTGCCAGCGAGCTCCCATACTTGTCGGCGTTCTTCATCGGCCTCGGCCAGGATGCCACCGTACTGGGCCCACCGGAGCTGTTGGACACGATGAGGCGGACATTGACCGAGCTGTTGGAGAAGTATTCGTAGGCTCTACCCGCTTGCTGGCCTGCACCGCTGGCTCTGCATCGTTGGCCTGTAACACTGACCCTGCGCCGCCAGCCTGCAGCACTGACCCTACCCCGGCCTGCCCCGCGATCGCATTCGCCAAGTGGAAAACCTCCACTTATTTCACCCATTTATCGCCGTTTTGCCCCCATTAGATGGAAAACCGAGTCAATTTCATAATTCGTATCCCTTGATGTAGCTGGTTTTTTTGGACATAGAAAAAGGAGTACCTCCCCAAATCTCGAAGTAATAGGCGACAAAACCAAATTCGAGAGAAGAAGCGGG
>NZ_JAKSXN010000179.1 GCF_022427145.1 Paenibacillus timonensis | reverse complement strand
GCGGTCTCCTGCGTGACAGGCAGGCATGTTAGGCCTCTACACCACGGCTCCACACTTTGATCATGCCATCCTCATGCGAGGATAATTGCGGGGGCAGGATTTGAACCTGCGGCCTTCGGGTTATGAGCCCGACGAGCTACCGGGCTGCTCCACCCCGCGTCAGTAAAAAGAAAGTATGGTGGAGGCTGAGGGGATCGAACCC
>NZ_JAKSXN010000178.1 GCF_022427145.1 Paenibacillus timonensis | reverse complement strand
ACAGGCTTTTCCGATGATTTATGGGTTTTGCTCCCATCGCCCTAAAAAAACTGCACTTTTGCAGGTTTTGGAGGCGAAACGCGCTGTTTTGGTGAAAAAACTGTATTTTTGCAGGTTTTCACCCGACATTCACAGATTAAGGTAACCGTTAGAACTCCATACGGGAAATGACGCTGAGCCCAACTCAAACATCAGGGAATTGATTCTTA
>NZ_JAKSXN010000177.1 GCF_022427145.1 Paenibacillus timonensis | reverse complement strand
CTAGCTTCACGCTAGCTAAGATGAACGTAAAACAAAGACAGCCCTCCAAATTGCTACATCTCGTAGGTTAAAATGGAAAGTGTAAACCAAACCATTTCAGAGCTACATAGCAAAGGAGAGCTGATACTATGCAGTCTACCACAAAATTCGTCGGTTTAGATGTATCCAAAGAAAAAATTTCGGTTGCGATTGCGGACGCTGGCGGAGAGTCGCCCCGCTATTACGGGAGCATC
>NZ_JAKSXN010000176.1 GCF_022427145.1 Paenibacillus timonensis | reverse complement strand
TGTACCTCTGTCAATAGAGTAGACACAAAGAATCGAGAAAATTATGCGGCAGATCGGTACATACGTTCGTACTCATTGGGCGTAGAATACCCAATCGCAGAATGGATTCGTTTTCCATTGTAGAAGCAGGTAATATATTCAAAAATGCGTTTCTTGGCTTGCTTGCGTGTTTTGAACTTCTCCAAGTAGACAAGTTCTTTCTTGAGCACACTGTGAAACGATTCG
>NZ_JAKSXN010000175.1 GCF_022427145.1 Paenibacillus timonensis | reverse complement strand
CCTTGCCTGCTCCCTGTCCCCGTCCATCTTTAACAAACCGATTATATTTATTCTCATTCCAAGATTGATTACGTTTAGTCATTTTCCACTTCCTCTACTACGATAAGGTGAATTTTAGTAACTCGATTCTAACGGGCCGGTTAGACACATTCAATATCCCTCAGCAATCTTTTTTATGATTTTAAGGGAACATTATTATCATTCTTCTTTCACCTAAGTTATTTACTGCAAATAATTTTTTGTAACTA
>NZ_JAKSXN010000174.1 GCF_022427145.1 Paenibacillus timonensis | reverse complement strand
GTATCTTATATAACAGTATCAAGTTATTGTATTTATCCCTCTGTTCCTTAGAGAGAATAGATTCACCTCGTGGGCCATCTTCTTCCCGAGCTACAATATGACACTCATCACCAATAACTGATTCATCATCGGTCTCAGTTTCATCCATTACAAGCTCAATCTTGCAAATAGCGCATCTATTCGCAGCGCGTCCCCAAAGCATTTTTCTTGTTTTTGATGAGATGCTCATGCTCTCGCACGCATCCTTTCATTAATTTGATCGATTTCACC
>NZ_JAKSXN010000173.1 GCF_022427145.1 Paenibacillus timonensis | reverse complement strand
TCAATCCTGGAAGGAAGCTTTTATGCTTTGCATATTTGCTTCCCTTCCGGGGAATCCAACTCATATGGAGAGGTGTCCGAGTTGGCCGAAGGAGCACGATTGGAAATCGTGTAGGCGTCACAAGCGTCTCGAGGGTTCGAATCCCTCTCTCTCCGCCAGCAAGGACTTTGTTTATGGCCCGTTGGTCAAGGGGTTAAGACACCTCCCTTTCACGGAGGTAACAGGGGTTCGAATCCCCTACGGGTCATTCATTACCTTCCCAGATATGGAGGCTTAGCTCAGCTGGGAGAGCATCTGCCTTACAAGCAGAGGGTCGG
>NZ_JAKSXN010000172.1 GCF_022427145.1 Paenibacillus timonensis | reverse complement strand
TCCGCTAGGGGCGACTGCGGCTATATAGGGGTAATAATGTCCTCTATTCAGCCCAACGATGTGAGAACGTCGCCAACCGCCCGCGTTTAGTCCTGTCTAACCGGAAAGTCCAAACTTTTCCGTCTACCCTTGACTTGGCGAAAGGCACATGGTATAGTATTTGAGGTTGCAAGAAGTTTTTTGGATTGCAAGCAGAGGCCCCGGCTTCTCACCTGACCGACGCTCGTGTTGGCTGGTTTTGATCCGTTGATTTATGAATGAACGTTCATGAAGACTAACGACGATCAATGAGGGATGCGGGTGAGGACCTGCATCCTTTTTATGTGC
>NZ_JAKSXN010000171.1 GCF_022427145.1 Paenibacillus timonensis | reverse complement strand
AGTCTCGATCATCGCTTCAAGTGCCGAGTCTCGAAGATGTGCGAAGCCTTTGAAGTATCCCGAAGCGGCTATTACAAATGGACCCAGCGAAAAGCCAGCAAACGTGAAAAGCGACGTCGCAAGCTGGAGCGGCGGATCCGTCGTATCTTTCTAGAATCCCGTCGATTATATGGAAGCCCCAAAGTAGCAAAAGAACTGCACAAGCAGGGCATACGAGTGTCCGAGAAAACAGTCGCTCGGATCATGAAGGAGCTGGGTTTACGTTCTCGCACGGTGAAGAAATACAAGGCCACAACCAACTCGAAGCACAACCTGCCTGTCCAAGAGAACGTGTTGAACCGCGAGTTTAATCCGTCCGCTCCAAACA
>NZ_JAKSXN010000170.1 GCF_022427145.1 Paenibacillus timonensis | reverse complement strand
CGTTCGGAGCGGATGGATTAAACTCGCGGTTCAACACGTTGTCTTGAACAGGCAGGTTGTGCTTCGAGTTGGTTGTGGCCTTGTATTTCTTCACCGTGCGAGAACGTAAACCTAGCTCCTTCATGATCCGAGCGACTGTTTTCTCGGACACTCGTAGGCCCTGCTTGTGCAGTTCTTTTGCTACTTTGGGGCTTCCATATAATCGACGGGATTCCAGAAAGATACGACGGATCCGCCGCTCCAGCTTGCGACGTCGCTTTTCACGTTTGCTGGCTTTTCGCTGGGTCCATTTGTAATAGCCGCTTCGGGATACTTCAAAGGCTTCGCACATCTTCGAGACG
>NZ_JAKSXN010000017.1 GCF_022427145.1 Paenibacillus timonensis | reverse complement strand
CTAACGAAACGCTAGGGAGGGGGTACAGAAACGGAGGTTGCTATGCTAAAGGTCAGAATTAGCGATTACATGTTTTGGATGACATGGTCAGCGAACTCGGAGCACTTCACTTCCGTTGCCCCGTCCATCAAACGGGCGAAGTCGTAAGTGACCGTTTTGTTGTTGATCGAGGACTCCAAACCTTTATAGATCAGGTCCGCCGCTTCTTGCCAGCCCAGATGCTCCAGCATCATGACGCCGGACAAGATCACGGAACCCGGATTCACCACGTCGAGGTCAGCGTACTTCGGCGCCGTCCCGTGCGTTGCTTCGAAAATGGCATGACCGGTCACGTAGTTGATGTTGGCCCCCGGCGCAATGCCGATCCCGCCAACCTGAGCTGCCAACGCGTCGGACAAGTAGTCGCCGTTCAGGTTCAACGTTGCGATGACGTCGAAATCCGTCGGCCGCGTCAACACTTGCTGCAGCGCGATATCGGCAATCGCATCCTTAATGATGATTTTGCCTTCGGCTTCCGCCGCTTTTTGCGCTTGGTTCGCTGCGTCAGCGCCGGATTCTTCTTTGATCCGGTCGTATTCGGCCCAAGTGAACACCTTATCGCCGAATTCCGCTTCCGCAACCTCGTAACCCCAGTTCTTAAACGCGCCTTCGGTAAACTTCATGATATTGCCTTTATGCACCAGCGTAACGCTCTTGCGGCCATGCTTGATCGCATATTCGACCGCCGCGCGGACGAGGCGCTTCGATCCCTCTTCCGAAACCGGCTTGATGCCGATGCCGGACGTTTCCGGGAAGCGGATTTTCTTCACGCCCATTTCGTTTTGCAGGAAGGCCAGCACTTTCTTAACTTCTTCGGATCCTTCTTTATACTCGATGCCCGCATAGATGTCCTCGGTGTTCTCACGGAAAATCACCATATCTACGAGCTCCGGACGTTTAACGGGAGAAGGCACGCCTTGGAAATAACGGACTGGACGAAGGCAGACGTACAGGTCCAGCTCCTGGCGAAGTGCCACGTTCAGGGAACGGATGCCGCCGCCGATCGGCGTGGTCAACGGTCCCTTGATGGCCACAATATATTCGCGGATCGCCGTCAGCGTGTCCGCTGGCAGCCATTCCCCGTATGTATTGAAGGCCTTCTCGCCGGCGAATACTTCATACCAGGCGATTCTCTTCTCGCCGCCGTAGGCTTTCTCCACGGCGGCGTCCAATACGCGCTTCGAAGCTTTCCAAATATCACGGCCGGTACCGTCGCCCTCGATAAAAGGAATCACGGGGTGGTTAGGCACCTGAAGCTTCCCGTCCTGAATCGTAATTTTCTCGCCTTCAGTAGGAAGATCGAACTTTTCCAGTTTCAACATGTTAACGGTTTCCTCCTTCAGTCTGTTTGCTGCATCTCACGGTCTCCATTTTACCACAATGTTCCTTGGAGCTCCCGTATGGCTGCTTATCTTAATTCAATAGGAACGTACTTCTGATTGGTGACGCCCGTATATTCCGCGCGCGGACGGATCAGGCGGTTATCTTCCAACTGCTCCAAAATATGCGCCGTCCAACCGGACAACCGGCTAATGGCAAAAATCGGCGTAAACAGATCGCGCGGAATGCCCAGCATCGTGTAAACGGAAGCGGAATAAAAGTCGACGTTCGGCTTGAGCCCTTTTTGACCGGTGACGAGCTGCTCCACTTTGACGGAAATATCGTACAACGTGGAATCGCCCTTCAAGATGCTCAGCTGCCGCGACATATTCTGCAAGTGCTTCGCGCGCGGATCGCCGTTCTTGTAGACGCGGTGGCCGAAGCCCATGATTTTCTCCTTGTTCGCCAGCTTCTTCTGGATATACGGCTCCGCTTGTTCCAACGTCCCGATCTCGGCCAGCATATTCATGACCGCTTCGTTGGCCCCGCCGTGCAACGGTCCCTTGAGGGTGCCGATGGCCGAGGTGACTCCGGAATAGATGTCGGACAAAGTCGCGATCGTCACGCGGGCGGAGAACGTCGACGCGTTCAACTCGTGGTCGGCGTGCAGCACCAACGCTTGGTCCAAGGCACGGATCGCGATCGGATCCGGCTCCTCACCGGTCAGCATATACAGGAAGTTATGCGCGATCGATACGTCCTTGAGCGGAGCGACCGGTTCCTTGCCTTCCCGGATACGGGCAAATGCAGCGATCAGGGTCGGAATTTGGGTTTGGAGTTTAATCGCCTTCAATTGGTTGCTTTCGCGGGAGTTGTCGTTGGCGTTCTCATCATACAAAGCAAGAGCCGATACGGCAGTACGAAGCACTGCCATCGTGTTAGCAGACTGCGGATACAGCTTCATCTGTTCAAGCACCGCATCAGGAACCGCGGCGAAGTCGCTCAATTGCCGCTGCAGGCGTTCCAGCTCGGCTTGAGTGGGCAATTTGCCGTACCATAACAAATAAGCCGTTTCTTCAAAACTCGCACGTTCCGCCAAATCGTCGATATTAATTCCACGATAGGCGAGTACGCCATCATGAATGGAGCTGATCGAAGAGGTTGCCGCAACAATGCCTTCCAGGCCTTTCGTAGCTGTCATGAACCATCTCTCCTTTGTTAACATTTTGTGAGCAAACAAGCCCCTGAAAACATTTTCAAATTGAAAGTTTTAAATTTTTGAAGTTATGCAATAACGAGCCTATCATCACAGAAATATAGCTCCTCTGCTTACTTCTTCATCATACTGGATTTCCGAAAACATGGGAACCGCTTCAGCACTACCGGGTACATTAAATGATTTTATCACAACTATAAAGAAATTTTGTAAACGATTGCAGTTGTGCAATGAATTATATCACATTCTTCGAAAAATGTTCGGGGCGGAATACTCGAGGCGGACAAATAATAGAGTAGAACTAGGACATGTTACTTCTAAAAAGGGGAAATGCCACATGGATCACGTGATCATCAAGCGCGTGCTGCGCGGCAGCTGGATATGCGTCGTCCTGGTCGGCTCCATCTTGGCGGTCTACTGGCTGATCCCGCTGGTTTACCCGTTTTTGATCGCCTGGCTGATCTCCTACGCGATGAATCCGTTCGTCTTGTGGCTCCAAAAAAGCTTGAGGGTGCCGAAATGGCTGGCCGTGACGCTCTCGCTGCTCATTTATTTCGGAAGCGCGGGAATCATCGTATCCGCGGCGTTAACGCGTCTAGTCAAAGAACTGATCCATTTGGCCGAATCCTTTGATCTGCGCATCGCCGAGTGGAGAAATCTGTTTGTCTCATGGACGCAAAGCGAAGGCATTCAGTCGATCATTACCGAGATCAACCGTTTTATCGCCGATAACCCCGGCTACGAGAATACGATTCATAAAAATATCGACAATACCGCCGAAAGGGTCGGATCCTATGTTTCGCACCTCGTGAATAACGTGCTGGAAACGATCGTTACCCTGCTCTCCTCCCTCCCGAACTTAGGGGTCATTCTCGGCGTGATTTTGCTGGCTACTTTTTTTATCAGCAGCCACTGGGAGCGCGATATGCGGTTTTTGGCCGCCTCGATCCCCGCGCCGTTCCGCAAAACCGCAGGCGCGATTTGGCGCGACCTGCAGCGGGCGCTATCGGGTTATCTCCGCGCCCAATTCATCATGATTTCCATCACCGCGTTTATCGTGCTTTTAGGCCTGTTAATCCTGGGCGTCGATTCCGCCTTTACCTATGCCCTGTTGATTGGACTCGTCGATTTACTGCCTTATCTGGGCGTCGGCACGGTGATGATTCCTTGGCTCATCTATGCCTTCGCCACCGGCGACGTCACGTTGGGGATCGGACTGGCCGTGTTATACGGGGTCATCCTGCTGGCCCGTCAGTTGATTGAACCAAAGGTGCTGGCCAGCAGCGTCGGACTGGATCCCTTGCCCACGCTGATCGCCATGTTCGTCGGCCTCAAGATGTTTGGCGTATTGGGACTGATCATCGGTCCGGTCACGCTGGTCATCCTCGGTGCCGCCGTCCGGGCCGGCGTCGTCCGCGATTTGCGGAACTATATCGTCCACGGACGATTGAGATAACAAGCAGCTTCAATTAAAAAAAAGGCATCCCGTCTCTCGTGACGAGATGCCTTTCTTATGGATTCGGGCGATGCTTCCGTCCAAGCGGCCAAATCGCTGGATGAAGCCGGAAGACGGGCTGCGCTTAACGGCGGAAATAGGTGATCGTTCCGTCCTTCATCTTTTTGCTGACCCATTTCATGAGCGGGATCCGGTACAACACGCGCGTCAGCGGGAACACCATCGTAAATCCGATGATATCGGTAATGAAGCCGGGGATCAGCAGCAGGATCCCGCCGGCAAACACGCATAATCCATCCAGGACCATACGTCCCGGAATCTGTCCGCCGCTCATTTGGGCTTTGGCATCCGCCAGCACTTTACGCCCTTCAAATTGCATCATCAACCCGCCGATCACGGAGGTCGCCAGCGTCAGAAAGATCGTTTTGCCGATACCCAACCTCTCGCCGACATACATATACCCCCAAAATTCTACGATCGGAATCAACACGATGAGAGCGGCTATCCATTTACGCATATCAGGACTCCTTTATCACATTCCTGTACTTGTATTTTACCGCCTCCGCGCCGGATAATCAAAATTTACGGTTTTCGGGCTTCGTCCAGCGCCGCATACCATTCCGGAAATACCTTCTTGAATTGAACCGGTTTGAAGTCCTCGCGGCGAACGACATAATGGGAAGAGGAGCCCTCTACGCAAAGCGTGCCTTCCCCGTTGTATACCTCATAGCCATAAGCGGTTTTGACGCCGCTGTTCTCGATGACCCGCGTCTTCAGCAACACGGTTTCGCCATAACGGATTCCGCGCTTGTATTCCACCTTCATTTCGTGGACGGGCGAGATATATCCCGCCTGCTCCATCTCGAAATAATCAAAGCCGAGATTCCGGCTCAACTGCAGCCTCCCCAGCTCAAACCATTCCAAGTAATGGGCATGGTAGATAATCCCCATCATATCGAACTCCGAATATTTCGGCTCAATGGACACTTCGCATACGTACACGCGCTCCGCTCCTTTCCAGTATTCAAGTCATCCTACCGCACTCCAGTGTAGCGGCAAAAAAAGCAATGGTCCCGAGCGGGCCCCATTGCCTTTTTATTGTGACGATTCGTCAATTTATTTTAACCTAACGACTACTTGCGGATTTGTCCGATCTTCACCAGGTTCGTCGAACCGGAACGTCCGAGCGGTACCCCGGCGGTAATCACGACGAGGTCGCCTTCTTTCACCAGTCCGGAATCCAGGCCGCCCTTCATCGCTTTGTCGAACATTTCGTCCGTCGTGCTGGCCGTATCGCCTTTCACCGGCGTTACGCCCCAGTTCAGGGCCAGGCGGCGAAGGGTTTGATCTTCGGTCGTCACTGCGATGATCGGCGCTTTCGGACGGTATTTGGAGACCATCCGTGCCGTATAACCGGTTTCCGTCGAAGTAATGATCGCTTTGGCGTTCAGCTCCAGCGCCGAGTTGGCTACCGCTTGGCTGATCGCTTCGGTTACGGTCGTTTGTTGTGCGTTGCTTTGCTTGATGAAAATTTCGCGGTATTCCAAAGCGGACTCCGCTTTCTCAGCGATGCGGGACATCGTCAATACCGATTCTACCGGATATTTCCCGGCAGCCGTTTCGCCGGAGAGCATGATCGCGTCCGTACCGTCGAAGATCGCGTTCGCCACGTCACTCGCTTCCGCGCGGGTAGGTCTAGGGTTGCGTTGCATGGAGTCGAGCATTTGCGTCGCGGTGATGACCGGTTTACCGACGCGGTTACATTTCTCGATCATGCGTTTTTGCACGAGCGGCACGTCTTCCGCTGGGATTTCCACGCCAAGGTCGCCGCGGGCAACCATCAGGCCGTCGGATACTTCCAGGATTTCATCGAGGTTGTCAACGCCTTGTTGGTTTTCGATTTTAGAAATGATTTGGATATGAGTCGCGTTGTTTTTCTCCAGCAATTGACGAATTTCAAGCACGTCGCTTGCTTTACGAACGAAGGAAGCCGCAATAAAATCGATGCCTTGCTCGATCCCGAACTTGATGTCGTTAGCGTCTTTCTCGGTGATGCCTGGCAAGGAAATGTTTACGCCGGGTACGTTAACGCCTTTTTTGCTCTTAATGGTACCGCCATTGACGATGCGGCATTTGATTTCCGTACCTTGAATCTCAACGACCGTCAAACCAATCAAACCGTCGTCAATCAGAATCGTCGAACCGACTTCCACGTCTCCAGGAAGCTCTTTGTAAGTAATGGAGATCCGTTCCTTGTCGCCGAGGATTTCTTCGGTCGTCAAGGTAAGGAACTCGTCCTGTACCAGCTCGATCGGCTCTTCTTTCAACTTACCGGTACGGATTTCAGGACCTTTGGTGTCCAACAGTATGGCGATTGATTTCCCCAGCTCCGCGCTCGCTTGACGGATCGTTTTGATCCGGTTGCCATGCTCCTCGAAATCCCCGTGGGAGAAGTTCAGGCGAGCGACGTTCATTCCGGCCATCATCAGCTTCTTGATGTTTTCTAACGATTCACTAGAAGGACCGATAGTACATACGATTTTTGTTTTGCGCATTTGGGTTTCCTCCGTTTAAAATAGTTCTCTCTATATAATCTTTTCCAACAACTAAATTTACTACAGTTTTGTCGATTTGTATAGGAAGTTTATCATATTGTAACGAATATTCCTTCAAAGCATGCCTTGCGGCTCGGGCCGGCACACTTCGTCTTGGCGCTAAAATTCCAGTATTCCCCGAGACAGCGAAAATAACCTTGCCGCAGGTCCCAAGTCGGGGCCACCCGTAAGGTTATCGCTTTGGATCTTTAACTTTGTTCGGCGGCTTGGACCTCCGAGGCTGCCGCCGATTCGCCCGACGCGTCCGAAGGTGCCTTGTCCTCGATCATGCCGGCCACTTCGACTACGCTTTCCGGCGCAACCGGTGCGGCCGACTTGCCGGCCACCTGAAACTCGCCGATTTTGCGGAATTTCCGGTAGCGGTCCTCCACCAGCTCATCGGGATGCAGGTTGGACAGCTCCTCCAGATGGCGGTGCAGCGCCGCTTTGATGGCTTCCGCGGTCGAATCGTAATCCCGGTGCGCGCCGCCGCGCGGCTCGGGAACGATCTCTTCGATCACGCCCATCTCCAATAGATCCTGTGCGGTGATCTTCATCGCTTCCGCCGCTTGATCGGCTTTCGAGGCGTCCTTCCAGAGGATGGAGGCCGCTCCGTTCGGTGAAATGACGGAATAGATGGCGTTTTCCAGCATCAATACGCGGTTCCCAACGCCAAGCGCAAGCGCGCCGCCGCTTCCGCCCTCTCCAAGGACGACGCAAATAACGGGCACCCGAAGCATCGACATATCGCGCAGATTCCGGGCGATCGCTTCCGATTGCCCGCGCTCCTCCGCCGTAATTCCCGGGTAAGCCCCCTTCGTGTCGATGAACGTAACGATCGGACGGCGGAACTTGTCCGCTTGCTGCATGAGCCGCAGCGCTTTGCGGAATCCTTCCGGATGCGCGCTGCCGAAGAAGCGAGCGATGTTGTCCTTCGTATCCTTCCCTCGCTGCTGTCCGATGACCGTCACCGGTACGCCGCCAAGCTTGGCAAGTCCGCCAACAACGGCCAGGTCGTCGCCAAACACCCGATCTCCGTGGAGCTCGATGAAATCCTCAAAGATCAGGCCGATCATATCCAGTGACGTCGGACGCTGGTGATGACGGGCTAGATGCATTTTTTGCGAGGGAGAAATGCTGCTGTAGATCTCCTCCTCCAGCTGACGGTAACGCTCTTCCAAACGCGCGATCTCATCCGTAAAATCGATGCCCTTCTCGCTGCCAAACTGCTCCAGTTCCTGAATCTTCTCGCGCAGCTTCACGAGAGGCGTCTCAAAAGGCAATTCGCCTGCCATTTATGCTCCCCCCTTCACGCCGTGCAAATCTAGCAATTTCGCCAGCGTCGACTTCATGTCCTTCCGGTGGACGACAAGATCGATCTGGCCGTGCTGCAGGTTGAACTCCGCCGTCTGGAAATCGTCCGGAAGCTTCTGACGGATCGTCTGCTCGATCACGATTCTCCCCGCAAAACCGAAGACGGCGCCGGGCTCGGCCACAATGATGTCGCCAAGCATGGCAAAACTGGCCGATACGCCGCCCGTCGTCGGATCCGTAATGACCGATATAAAAAGCCCGCCATGTTCGCTGAGCCGGGCCAGTGCGGCGCTCGTCTTGGCCATCTGCATCAAACTGAGAATGCTCTCTTGCATCCGCGCGCCGCCCGACGTCGAGAAGATGATCATCGGCAGGCGTTTTTCGGTAGCGGCTTCAATGGCTCGCGTGATTTTTTCCCCGACAACCGAACCCATGCTCCCGGAGAAAAAATCAAAGCTCATCACGGCCGCCACGACAGGAAAGCCTTGGATGGTCCCCTCGCCCGTGACGACCGCTTCGCGCAGTCCCGATTTCAAAGTTTGCTGCTCCAGCTTGCTGGCGTATCCCGGGAATTCCAGCGGGTCGACGGAAACGAGGTCCGCATCGTACTCCTTAAAGCTGCCTTCATCCAACGTATAGCGAATCCGCTCCATGGCGTTCAAGCGCATATGGTGCCCGCAGGAGGGGCACACCATCAGATTCTTCTCCAGCTCTTTACTGTATTGAATCGCGCCGCAGCGGCCGCATTTATTCATCAGACCTTCCGGAATTTCGCGTTTGGGGCGATCCGCCTGCGGCGAGCCCTCTTCGCTACCGGTTCGTCCTGAGGGAATGGTCGCGTACTTCCTCTTCTTCTGAAACAAATCTTTGAACACAACTACACCTCTTCAGCCGTTTATTTATCGTGGCAGTTCCAAAAGTCTTAAAGCCCAGCCGACCCTTATGAACCCGCACTTCCAGGCCTCGTCTGCAACTAGGAATCTTGAATCCCTGTTAAGGATGCAAAATCGAATTCAACACTTCTTGCACTTCTTCCAATTCCCCGGAAGGAACCAGAATTTCAAACTGCTGTTTGGATAAATTAACAGGACGTGTTTGGACAAGAAAGCCTTCTTCGGTGAGTTTCGTCTTGATCATATCCGCAACTTTTGCGGTAGGCGCGATATACATAACAGTCCACATGCCCTTTTCAAAGCCCCCTAACCTAATCTTTGAGCCCGTATAATAGAGTAATGATAACATAATTTTCAAATTTCCCGCAACAAAAGGAAAACCGCGCCGTAAGCGGCCCGAAGCAAGGAATTGCCGCGAGGCCCGGCGCTGCGATCAGCGGGCGGAATAGGCGAATGGGGGAGGGGCAGGACGCCGATATCGGTGTTTCGTTAAGAAGAACTAGAAGGGTAAGTCGCAGCCTGCTCGTGCTTGTGGGCAATCCGTGCGGAAGCCGCCGCCGCGAGGCCCGCGACCAGATCGTCGAGAAAGACGTGAATGCGGTCGCCGCGATTGTTCAGCTTGCCGATGATTTCCGGTTTGACCTTGTCCAAATAACCGAAGCTCGTCAGGCCGATCATCCCGAACACGCTCGTAATGCCCAGCGCCATTGTCTCATCCACCCCATAGAGTGGCTCGTCGGCCTCCATGATCGCCTGCAAGGGTTCCGGAAGCTGCTTCTGCTCGGCCAGCTCGTCGAGGGCGATCCCGGTGAACAGGGTATATTGGACCTCTCTTTTTTGCAGGACGGCTTTGACGCTCTCCAGGCATTGATCCAGGGTTAGATCATCATGATACGCCGTTTGCAGCGAATGAACGATTTGAGCGATTTCCTCCAGCTTGACGCCACGGCGCAGCAACTGCGCTTCCGCCAGTTCGTATGACATACGCATCTTCCTCCTTTGATTCCGGAACCCCCCCGCTGCCGATATTTACCGCGCGGCCGGAATCCACTTCCGGGCGTTCAGCCCGGTTCTTGGTTTTTCGTGTTCCTAAGTGTATGCACGACCTTCGGAAAATGTTCGTTAAAACTTGTCCCGAACGTAGGCGGAGGCTGCAGTTCATTCAATTCTAACGGACCGTAGCGACGTTATTTGGCTATTTCCCGGCCATTTCCCGATGTAACGGACTCCTCGGACCTTATTGGGCACGATTCGGAGAGGAACAGGCCGATTGGGGGGGAATAACGTCTCTCAGGTCCGTTAAATCCCTTCGTCCTCCTTATACGCGGAAATAACGTCCCTGGAGTCCGTTACCTCTGCGCGCGCCAAAAAACCGGTCCTGCAACAAGTGCAGGACCGGTTAGGCAAGGCGCAAATCATCTAATCTTGACCGTGTCGGAGCCGAGCATCTGCTCCATTTCACGGATCAAGGCGGGCGAAGGCTTGATGCTGTAGCGCTCCGTCAAGGCCAGGAGCTTGCCCGTGCTTTCGTAGAACAGCACCGTGGCGACCGGGCCGGGATGCTGCTCCAGCAGCAGCTTGAGCCGCTCGAGCAGGCGCGCGTTCTCCGCCGCGGCCGTGATCTTGATGAAGACGCGCTGCGCCGGCGTCTTCTCCTGCCCGCGCCGCGCGCCCGGCGCAGGCGCGGCCCCCGGCGCCGCCGCGGCCGGGGCAGCCGGCCGGGCAGCGGCGCCCGGGCCTGCGGCGCTGGCGGGGCGTTGCCCGCCCGCAGCGCCCGCAGGCGCTCCCGCGGCCGCGCGGGGCCCCGCGGCCGCACCGCTTGCGCCGCCTCGGGCACCGGCGGCGCCAGCCCCGCGCCCGCGTGCAAGGCCGCGGCGCAGCTGGGCCAGGCTTTGCTCGCTCAGCGGGGCCACTTCGTCGGCCAGCAGCTTGAAGCCTTCGTCCTGCTGCTGGACGACGCCGCGCAGCGCGAGCAAAGCCCCCTTCTCGACGTGGGCGGCCGAGCGCCGCCACACTTCGGGGAACAACACGACCTCGCAGCGTTCGATCTGATCCTCCAGCTCCATGAACGCCATCGCTTTGCCCTGCTTGGTCGTGATCGTCTTCACCGACACGACCATCCCCGCGACAACCGTGCGGGTCTCGTCAGGCGCCTCGGCCAAATCCATCAGCCGCTCGACGCCGTCCCCCTCCAGCAGCGCGTCGAAATCGTCCAGCGGATGGCCGGACAAGTACAAGCCCAACAGCTCCCGCTCCAGATCCAACTGCTGTCCGGCCGTAAACTTCGGCACGTCCGGGTATTCGATGTCCCAATTCGGCGACTCCACGAAATCGAACAGCTGGATCTGTAAATCATCCCGCTCCTTGCGCCATTTCAGCGCCGCTTCGACCGTTTCGTCCAGCATCGCCAGCAGCTGAGCGCGGTGACCCGGCAAGGAATCAAACGCCCCGCCCTGAATCAGCGACTCAATGACCCGCTTGTTGCAGGTACGTAGATCCACCCGTCGGCAAAAATCGAGCAAGCTGTCGAACGGACGCTCTTTCCGCTCGCGCAGAATGCTGTCGATCGCCTGCGTCCCGACATTTTTGATCGCGGCCAGGCCGAAGCGGATCACGCCGAGACTTGACGACTCCCGGCCAGGTTCGACGGAATCGTCTTCGGCCCCCGCCTCCGCAGTACCGTTGCCCGCACCCGCCTGCGGCGTAAACAACACGCTGCTCTCGTTCACGTCCGGCGGCAGCACGGTGATGCCCATCCGGCGGCATTCCACGATGTATTCCGCCACCTTGCGGTGGCTGCCGGTGACGGCGGTCAGCATTGACGCCATGAATTGCACCGGGTAATGCGCTTTTAGATACGCCGTCTGGAATGCCAGCACGCCGTAAGCGGCCGCATGGGCGCGGGGAAAGCCGTAGTCGGCAAAGCGGACGATCATGTCGTATACCGCGTTCGCCTCGGCTTCGCTATAGCCTTGCGCCACGCTGCCGCCGACGAAATGGCTTCGCTGCTCGTCAAGCACCTCGCGTTTTTTCTTGGACACCGCCCGACGCAGCAAATCGGCTTCGCCCAGCGAAAATCCGGCCATTTTGGAAGCGATCTGCATGATTTGCTCCTGATACACGATGATGCCGTACGTATCCTTCAGGATCGGCTCGAGATCCCGGTGCGGATATTCCACGCCGATCTGCCCATGTTTGCTGGCGATGAATTTGGGGATGAACTCCATCGGACCCGGACGGTACAGCGCATTGACGGAAATGATGTCCTCGAACACGGACGGCTTCAGTTCCTTTAGCACCCGCCGCATGCCCGTGGACTCGAGCTGGAATACGCCGGTCGTTTCGCCGCGGCCCAGCATGTCGTACGTCGCCGGATCATCGTCCGGAACTAGCCGAAAATCGGGAGCGCTCCCGGTTTGCTCCCGGATCCAATTCATGCAGCGCTCGATGATGGACAAGGTGCGCAATCCCAAGAAGTCCATTTTTAACAACCCGATCGCTTCCAGGTTCTCCATGGAATATTGCGTTAGCGCGGTATGCTCGCTGCCCGCTTGCAGCGGGACCGCGTCGGTCAGAGGATCGCGCGAAATAACGACGCCGGCGGCATGGGTTGAGGCATGACGCGGCATGCCCTCCACCTTCATCGCCATGTCCAGCAGCCCCTTCACCCGCTCGGATCCGTCATACATCGCCTTCAGGTCCGGGGTTTCCTTCAAGGCGCGTTCGATCGGAAGGTGTCCGGGGATCAGCTTCGCCACTTTGTCTACTTCGCCAAACGGCACATTCAGCGCCCGTCCTACGTCGCGAACGGCCGCGCGCGCCGCCATCGTACCGAACGTGATGATTTGGGCCACATGCTCCGCCCCGTATTTGTCGACCACGTAAGCGATCACTTCATCCCGCCGCTCGTCGCTGAAATCGATGTCGATATCCGGCATCGTCACCCGCTCCGGGTTCAAAAACCGTTCAAACAACAGATTATATTTGATCGGATCGACGTCGGTAATCCGCAGCACGTAAGCGACCAAGCTGCCCGCCGAGGAACCCCGCCCCGGTCCCGTCGCGATCCCGTTCCGGTGGGCAAATGCGATAAAATCCCACACGATTAAGAAATAATCGGAGAACCCCATGCTGGCGATGATCTCCAGTTCGTACCGCAGCCGTTGCTCCAGCTTCTCTCGCTCCGCCGGGTCGCGCCAGACCTCCAGTTCGCCATAGCGGTCCGCCAAGCCTTGTTGACACAGCTCCGCAAGGTAGCTTCCCGCGGTTTGCCCTTCCGGAATCGGACGGTAAGCCGGCAAAATATGCCGGTCAAACTCCAGCTCCAACTCGCAGGAATCGGCAATTTTCGCCGTATTGGCATACGCCTCCGGCAGATGGGGGAACAACTCGGCCATTTCCTCGGCGGTTTTCAGATAGAGTTGGTTGGTATGCATTTTGAGCCGGTCTTCGTCGTCCACCGTTTTCCCCGTACCCACGCAAATCAGCACGTCCTGGACCTCGGCGTCTTCCTTGCTCAGGTAATGCGCGTCATTGGTGACCACCAGCTGAGCCCCGATTTCCCGGGCCAGCTGGACGAGCAGCGGATTCACTTTCTTTTGCTCAGGGATGCCATGGTCTTGAAGCTCCAGGTAAAAATCTTCGCCAAATGCCGCCTGATAGCGCAACGCGGCTTTTTTCGCTTCCTCGTAATGGCCGCGAAGCAGATGGAACGGTACTTCCCCGCCCAGACAGGCGCTGAGGCAGACCAGGCCTTCGCGATGCCGCTCCAGCACGTCCCAGTCAATGCGCGGCTTGTAGTGAAAGCCCTCCAGATGGCCGATGGAGCATAACTTCATCAGATTGCGGTATCCCGTTTCGTTCTTGGCCAGCAAAATCAAGTGATGGATCGGCTGGTCCTGACGGCTCCCCCGTTCCTTGCGCGAGCCCGCCGTAAAATACGCTTCGCAGCCGATAATCGGCTTGATGCCGTGCTTTTGACACAATTTATAAAAAGGAACCGCGCCGTACATGACCCCGTGATCCGTCAGCGCCAGCGCCTTCATGCCGGAGGCGGCGGCCTTGGCGACGAGGTCCTCGAGCCGGGCTGCTCCATCCAGCAAGCTGTATTCGCTATGTACGTGCAAATGAACAAAGCTGTCCATGCGATCCCTTCCTTTCGATTAAATTCACAAATCTAAATCAGGTTTAACCGTCGACTTTTCAGCGCCGATAAGGTTGGATGAAACTAGGGAGTGAGTAGCGGAGCGTAGGAAAAACCTACGTGAGCAACAGAGCGACCGGTTGAATTCAAGATTCGATGTCGTATTCGCTCCCTGAATTACTTCGCGATCAAAAGTCGACTTTTGAACTACCTTTATTGAATATTTTATCATACATGGCGATGCCCCGCCCATAGAATGGTAGAAAGACCGGACAAACCTCGGAAAGGGGCAAACGCGCATGAGTACGTTTTTAACCAAAGCGGTCATGGATTTCTTCATCGCCTTCGGCATCGTGGTAGGGGGCGCCATGGTCGGCGGCATCGGAGCCGTCGTTTCGCTGCAGCCGCCGACGCATACGATGCTGGACATCGCCGACCGCATTAAGATATGGGCGCTGGCCGCTGCCGTAGGCGGCACGATCGACCCGATGCGGGTCATCGAGAGCAATTTTTTTGACGGGAACCTGTCACCGGCCATCAAGCAGATCTTGTACCTGCTGTTCGCCTTTCTCGGGGCCCATATGGGTTCGGAGCTGGTGCGCTGGATGTGCGGGGGAGGCCGGGGATGACCGAGGAAGCGAAACGGCCGAAGCTTACGGGCTTTCGCAGGTTCATGCAGTTTACTGCCGTGTTTATCTTCGGGATGGTCATCGGCAGTATCGTATACAACGTCATTTATCAGACAAGCTACAACTTGCTTTGGATCCAGAACAAGGATCTTACGATTCAGCTGCATCAGGCCGAAGAGGATATCCGAACGCTGAAAAAATACAACAACCGCTCGACCGTCATCAAAGAAATCAAGGTCCGCGTGGAGGAACGCGATCCTCCGCTCGATTCGCTGGCGGTCAAAGAAGTCGCCGAGCAGCTTCACAACGAATTGGAGGTGCTGCGGGGCCGGAATATTTTCGATATCGACTCCGATGCCAAAATGGCCCGGACGCTGCTAAACCGTAAAATCTACGTCGTCCGCGACAAGGAATATTCGATCCAGATCAAGACGATGCTGGTCAGCGATGGGGTGTTGCAGGTTTGGGTGGATATGCGGCCCTATATTCGTCTCTAGCAAATCATGCTAAAATAAAGGATATTAAAAAAAGGATTTTGATCACGAAGCGGATTCGAAAGAAGTGAATTCGGCATCGAATCTTGGATTCACCCGGGCTTTCCGCTGCTCACGTAGGCTTACCTACGCTCCGCTGCTCAATCCCTAGCTTCATCCAACCTTCTCGGTGCTGAAAATCCGTTTTTTTAACTTTGATCGAACTGGTAGTTTAAAAAAAGGATTTTGATCACGAAGCGGATTCGAAAGAAGTGAATTCGGCATCGAATCTTGGATTCACCTGGGCTTTCCGCTGCTCACGTGGGCTTACCTTAACTTGGAATGAACCGGATATAAAATCTACTCCGACAGCAAAAAAACTGCAAAAGTGCAGGAATTTTATCCATTTTAAGAGATCTTGGCTAAATAACTGCAAAAATGCAGGAATTTATTATCAAATGGGCGAAAAAAGTGTTTTTCGAATAAAATAACTGTATTTTTGCAGGAATTCACGGGAATACGCCCTGATTAACGAAAAAAACTGTATTTTTGCAGGAATTCGGCGTTGCTGCTAAAGCGCGGTTCTACTATACGATAAAAGGAGCTATGCACCCCAATGATCCAAACCATTCAATACGTCCTTTACGCCATCTTGATCATCAGCTGCGTGGGCTCGGTTTTCTTCAGCTTTAAGTCGCGGCGTTCGCTTGATCCGCAGACGCGGGGGATGGCTGCCGCCAAGATGAACATCAGCATGGGCGTGATGCTGATCATCCTGGCCCTCATCCAGATGTTCCTGTTCAGCGGCTCGACGCTTCGGGTTGTCATCGGTGCCGTGTTTATGGTGCTGGGGGCGTTCAATATTTTTGCCGGCCTCCGCAACCACGGTTTGTATGCAAGGCAAAAACAGGGATAACCCGCCCGCCGGCCTCCCGGCTGTCAGGTTATCCCGCCGCCTCATCTGCAGGCCGTTTCAAATACGGCCGGCTCACGCGTGGTCGATCGACTGCAGCGTCATGACCGCTTTGGAGATGAGAGATTCCTGATAGGTTAACATGATTTCCAGCTTGCAAGCCCGGCGGCTCATCTCCAGCAACACGGGGGTGATGACGACCGGGTTTTCGATTTGCACCGGACGCACGAAATAAGTGGTGATGTTGTCGACGACAAAGTCGCCGCCGCTGGTGTCCTTGGCCGCGCGAAGCCCGGCTTGGGTCATCAGCGAGGTCAGGACTCCGTGCGAGATCGTCCCCAGGTCCGTCGACATCTGCGGCGTGATCATCCCGCGAAAAAATAATTTCCCCGCTTCGTCCCGCTCCTCGGCGAACCCGTTCCACATCAAATGCTCGAACGTTTCGCCCAACTGCGGCTGATTGCGTACGTCCCGCATCGCCTGCAGCACCTCGCGGCGCGTCACCGACGAGACCAGCTTCCGGTTGCGGTCCACGACCGGCAAGAAATCGATCCCTTCCCATACCATGATTTGCGCCGCGGAAGCGAGCGACGTCTGCAGGCCGACGGTAATCGGATGGCGGGTCATGCATTTCTCAATCGCCTGGTCGCCGCTGAGCTCCTCGACATTTTTGCGGCTGACGATGCCGATGACCCGGTTCCACTCGTCTACGACCGGAAAATGCTGATGCCCCGTCTCCAAGGACAGCTGATCAAAATCGGAAATGTTGCTAGTCGCCTTCAGCATATTCACCCGCGGCTTGCGGCTGACGATGTCTTCCACCAGCATGATCTTCTTCTTGATCAAACGGTCGAACAACGCACGGTTAATCATCGAAGCGACGGTAAACGTATCATGGCGCGAAGAGATGATCGGCAATGACAGCTTGTCCGCCAACGACTTGACTTCCCGGCTCGTCCCGAAGCCCCCGGTGATCAGCACGCCGGCGCCTTGCTCCAGGGCCAGCGAATGGGCATTATCGCGGTTCCCGATGATCAACAGGCTGCCGGCGTCGATATATCTCGCCATGGCGTCGATTTTCATCGCGCCGATCACGTACTTGTTCAGCGTTTTGTCCAATCCTTCGCCGCCGCCGAGCACATGGCCCTCGACGATGTCGACCACGTCGCCAAAGGTTAACTGGTCGGAGATGTTTCTCGGCTTCTTCTCCACGCGAACCGTGCCGATCCGTTCCTTCGTAATGACGATGCCGAGATTCTCCGCTTCCTTCACCGCGCGGTAGGCGGTGCCTTCGCTAACCCCCAGCGCTTTGGCCAGCTTGCGTACGGATATTTTCGTCCCGATTTTCAGTCCTTCGATATGCTGGAGCAGCTGTTCGTGTTTTGTGACGCTTTCTTCCGGTCCCTCCAACTGTTATACCCCCCTGCCCGAATCTGTACTATTCTGTATCCATTATACACCTTCAGGCGTAGGTCATCCAGACGGCGGCAAGGACGATAACAGAATAGACAATTTCCAGCATGCCAGACTGCTTGGCCGTGATTCCCGTACGCGGAAACCAGACAGCCCTGGCAAGCAGAAGGATGGCGGCAATCCACGGCGCAGGGGAGAGCAGCCATAGGGCCAAGATCGCCAACATCAGATGGTAAGCCACGGAGTAGAAATAAAACCGCTTGTTGTTGCGCTCACGGATGATCGTTTTGACGTAAAAAGCCGTACCGATGAAATACCCGATACTAATCAAGAATAATTCCATCGCCAGCCGAAAATCGGTCCCCCCGCCAAGCTGATAGGAGATAAACACCATGAGGCTGAACTGCACGATCGCCGCAATGTCGTTCAGCAAGGCACGTTCGCGTTTACGCTTGGCATAGAGGGCATTCACCGCGAACAAGGGAACAAAAAGGAGCGCCATCGTCAGAACGGCGGGACGGAGCAGGACCAGAATGAGCGCCGCAGGGACCAACAGAGCCCCATAGAAAAGCAGCGGCTTGCGGTAGCGGGCGGCTTTGGCTTTTCCCATCCGAATCCACTGCAGCAAGGGGAACATAAACAAATAAACCAGCAGCCAGCAAACAAACAGCAATCCGTGGATCGCTCCGGGGGCAGAGGCAAGCATGCCGAACAGAAACGGGACGATCAGCATGGCCCAGGCTCCGTGTTGATTTGGAATATAATCTCGAATACGCAACGTAATCGGTTCCTCCTTTAACATCAACCCTCAAGTCTAAATTTACGGACATTATAATCACCCGGTTCAGGCGTCCCAGTGACAGGAGTCACTGGAACCATGGCGGCTTCCGGACAAATTTGCGGGGAAATTTTCGCCGCCGCGCACCTTGTGACTGATATCACAATCCCTCCCCATCCCGTTGATATAATGAGGTCGAATCATCAAATTTTAAATTTTGGGAGGACTTCTCATGAGTCAATTTAAAGCTACCGTCAACGCCACCGAATATCCGCCGCAGCTCAAGCATAAGACGATTTTTGCCGCTTTTAATTCCTTGGAGCCCGGAGAAGCGATGCTGCTGATCAACGACCACGACCCGGTGCCTCTTCGTTTTCAGTTCGAAGCGATGCATCCCGGCGGTTTTACTTGGGAGTACATTGAGCAAGGGCCGGAGATGTTCCAGGTGAAGATCGGCAAAAATTAAAGCAGGGGGGAATGCCCTATGGCCACGATTACGGTTATCGACGACAAGACGATCCGAATCGCCGTCGAGCTGGAGGACGCTTTGCGCATGATCGAAGAAGCGGAGAGCAACCTTGAACGATACGCCGGCGAAGTCCTCGCGATCGCCGAAAAAATGCCGGAATTTCAATACACGTATTTCTGTTTCTACGCATATGATACCGCCGCCTTGTTCGAACACATGCTTGGGATCGATCCGAAGCAATACTTATCCTTCTCGCTGGATGCGCCGGACTCGTTCTTCTATACGCTGTACGGCGGCATGAAGGGACTTAGCAGCGCGGCACGTCTATGCCAAGCGTTCGCAACCGAACGAACCGATATGGAGGTGACGGCGTAATGCATAACCGCACGGTAGAACTCGACGTGCGTCCGATTCTTCGCCGAGGCGAGGAGCCGTTCAGCGTGATCATGGACAGCGTCGGCAAGCTGGAAGAAGGCGACATCTTCGTGTTGCATGCCACCATGAATCCCGTCCCGCTTCTGAAGGTGCTGGAAAGAAAGGGCTACAGCCATGTTAGCGAACAATTGGCAGAGGATCATTGGAAAGTGACGTTTGAACCGATTCCATCCTGATCACTAACCCGCTTCTCTCTAAAAAAATAAAAAGGAGGCCGCCCGGCCTCCTTTTTGCATTGCTCGAATGCGTTCACTGCGGCTCCTCGCTTCGGTAGCCCCGTGGAATGTAGGAGCAATACGGGTCGCTTTCCAAATAGTCGCCCGTGACCGCATAAGCCCTTGCCCTGGAACCGCCGCACAGCTCCTTGAATTCGCAAACGCCGCATTTGCCCTTGAGCAAGGATTTGTCTCTCAGCTCCTGAAGGATTGGTGAATTGCGGTAAATTTCCACCAGTGAAGCTTCCCGGACGTTTCCACAGTTGACCGGCAGGAAGCCGCTTGGATACACCTCGCCAATGTGGCTGATGAACACGAAGCCGTCTCCGTCATTTACGCCTTTGGGGGAACGGCCAAGCACGTCCTTGCGTTTTGGCGACGCCGCGATTACCGCTCCGGCATCCATGTTCAGCTTCTGCTGCTGCATAAACACGCGGCGGTAATGGGGCGCTTCCGTCGCTTTGATCCCGTAAGGCATCTCCCGCTGCAAGCGGGCCAGCCATATCATCACCTGCTCGTGCTCTTCCGGAGAAATCATGTCTTTCACCATCCCCCGCCCCGTCGGTACGAGGAAAAACACGCTCCAAAGCACGGCGCCCATTCCCTTGACCGTTTCCGCGATCCGCGGCAGATCGTCCAGGTTATAGCGAGACACCGTCGTATTGATCTGAATCGGGACCTCCAGTTGCTGCAAATACCCGATTCCTTTCATTGTCATCTCAAAAGAACCCGGCGTGCCGCGAAAATGATCATGAATCTCCGCGGAGGAGCCATCGAGGCTGAATGCCCATCGGGATAGACCAACCTCCTTCGCTTTACTTACGGCGGAAAAGGTGACCCTCGGCGTGGCACTCGGGGTCATGGACACAGGCAGGCCTTTCTCATGGATCGCATACCGTGCCAGGTCAAACAAATCCGGACGCATGAGCGGATCGCCGCCGGTAAATACGAAAAGCGGATCGTCCATTTCCGCGATCCCGTCGATCAGCTTCTTGCCCTCCTCGAAGGTCAGTTGCCTGGGGTCAGAGCGATATTGGGCTTCCGCCCGGCAGTGCAAGCATTTCAGTGCGCAAGCTCTCGTCACCTCCCAAATCACGATAAAGGGATTCACGTTGTAATCTTTATGCTGAATCATTTGCATATCGGTTCATCTCCTAACCAGGTTAACATGGCCTCCGCCGCTTCCTTGCCTTGGCGAATGCAATCGGGAATGCCGACTCCGCCGTATCCCGCTCCGCATAACAGGACGCCGGGCATCGTCCGCTCCAACTCGCCGCGCAGCGCCTGCAGGCGCTCCATGTGACCGACCGGATATTGCGGCATCGACTCGGGCAAAGCGGACATTTCGCAAAATAGCGGTTCAGCCTGAATTCCCATCAAATCCTCCAATTCCGCGGCCACGCGGCGGCGGACTTCCGGTTCCTGCAGCCCCGTCCAGGCCTGGTCCCCGAGGCGTCCGATGTACGTGCGCAGGAGCACGCGGCCTTCCGGTGCCGCGTGCAGCCATTTGGACGAAGTCCACGTGATGGCCGTAATCATTCGCCCTTCGCCGCGCGGGATCAGCACCCCAGAGCCGTTCAAATCGTGCGCAACCTCTTCCCGCCGGTAAGCGAACGCCAGATTCGCGACCGAAACGTAGCGGATTTGCTCCAGGCTGGCCGATGCAGGAAGCTGCTCATGGAGCAGGCTTGCCGCAGCAAAAGCCGGCGTCGCCACGATGACGCCGTCCGCCTCCAGGCGTTCGCCTCCGCTTAACTCCAATTCGTAGCGATCGGCTCGCTTGTTCAGCCCGGTCACCGCTTGGCCCGTGATCACGCGTTCGCCTTGAAGCGCATCGGCTAAGGCGTCCGTCAGCACGGTTAATCCGCCTTGCAGCGTCAGGAACATGCTGCTTGACGCCGCTTTCGGCAGCCCGGCCAGCGGTTTGGGCGGCGGTTGTTTTTTGCTCGCCAGAAGGCCGAGGATCAAGCTGCGATGCCGTTGCTCCATCTCCATAAATTGGGGGAACGTCGCCTTTAAGCTGAGTTCTGCCGTATCTCCGGCATAAATGCCGGCAAGCAGCGGCTCCGTCATGTTTTCCAGCACCTCGCGGCCCAGCCGGCGGCGGATAAACCCGCCCAGCGCTTCGTCCTCGCTACCTCGTTTGGCCGGCAGCAACAGATCCAAGGCCGCGCGCAACTTGCCTGCCGGCGACAGCAGGCCCGTTTTGACCATCGGCCACATTTGCGTCGGAATGCCAAGCATCAGCCCCGGCGGCATCGGATGAAACCGGCCGCGATGCAGAATGTAGTTCTTTTTGGCCAACGGATTCGTTCCGACCAATAAATGCTCCAAACCCAACTCCTTCGTCAGCTCCAGCACGGCCGCTTTTCGCGCGATGAAAGAATCGGGGCCTTGCTCTATCGTAAAACCGTCCCGGCGTAAGGTGCGGATTTTACCGCCTAACCGGTCCGCTTGCTCTATGATCGTAATTTCGGCATCGATCCGCCGTTCGCGAAGCCATTTCCGTGCGTAATAAGCCGCGCTTAACCCGGATATCCCTCCGCCGATCACCGCGATGGTTTTGCTCACTCTAAGTGGACCTCCTTCAGGTTGCATGATTTCGACCTGCAAACCAGGACAACCCTTCACTGGTTTCCTAACCATCGTACCCCCGGGGTTCGGGGCGTTTTATGACTGGAGTCACTCCGGATGGGGACATCTCGCGATAAAATGGTCAAAATTCCACCGGGAGGTCGTTTTGATGAGAATCACCAACGAGCATACGTCGTCATACCCAAAAACCGGCGCGGAGCTGCTGATTGAGTGCCTGCGCGCGGAACGGGTCGATACGATCTTCGGTTACCCCGGCGGCGCGGTCATTCCAATTTACGATGCGCTGTACGATTGCCGGGAGATCCGGCATGTCTTAACCCGGCACGAGCAAGCCGCCGTGCACGCCGCGGACGGTTATGCCCGGGTCACAGGCCGCACCGGGGTTGCCCTTGTCACCTCCGGTCCGGGGGGGACGAATGCGGTCACGGGCATCGCCAACGCCTACATGGACTCGGTCCCGATGGTCGTGCTGACGGGGCAGGTTTCTACCGACCTGATCGGACGGGATAGCTTCCAGGAGGTCAATATTTACGGAATGACGATGGACGTGACCAAACATAATTACTCCGTGATGGACATCCGCGAACTGCCTAGAATCGTCAAAGAAGCTTTTCACCTGGCAGTCACGGGAAGGCCGGGGCCGGTCCTGATCGACCTGCCCAAGAACATCATGGCCGCCCGTACCGACCTAAGGCCGGCCGTCGATGTCCATATCCGCGGATACGAACCGAAATCCGAGATCGACGAAGAGGCTGTACGTCTCATTGCCGGGAAGATCGAGTCCTCCCGCCGTCCGGTCCTCGTGGTCGGCGGCGGAGCGGCGGCATCCGGCGCGACCGAGCAGTTGCGCCAGCTTGCGGAAACCGCGCAAATTCCGGTCGCGACAACGCTGATGGGCATCGGCGCCTTCCCCTCCCGCCACCCGCTATATCTCGGGATGCTGGGGATGCACGGCACCTATGCGGCCAACCGGGCGGTCCATCACGCGGATTTGCTGATCTGCCTCGGCACGCGGTTAAACGACCGGTTATCCGGCAAGGCGAAATCGTTCGCCCCTAACGCCTGGAAGATCCATGTGGACATCGATGATGCCGAGCTGGACAAAAATATTCCCGTAGAGCTTAAGCTCTGCGGGGATATCGGAGATTTGCTGCACAGGCTCAATTCTCGCGTCATCGCGCCCAAAACGACGGACTGGCCAGCGGAAACGGCCGGATGGCAGAGAAAGGTGCCGCATTATAACGAAGCGGTTGGCGGAACGCTGAATCCGCAGGAGGTCATTCGGCTGATCGACAAGCATACCCAAGGAAGCGCGGTGGTAGCCACCGATGTCGGGCAGCACCAAATCTGGACCGCCCATCACTACCGTTTCTCCCGCCCCCGCTCCCTCCTGACCTCGGGAGGACTAGGCACGATGGGCTTCGGCTTCCCGGCTGCGATCGGCGCAGCCGTCGCTTTGGGAGGTTCCGCAGCCCCGCCGGTCGTCTGCATTACCGGAGACGGCAGCTTCCAAATGAATCTGCAGGAGATGATGACCGCCGTCGATTATGGGCTTCCGGTCAAAATCGCCATCCTGAACAACGGTTATCTGGGGATGGTCCGGCAATGGCAGCAGCTGTTTTATGAACGGCGGTACTCCTCCGTGCATATCAGTTCTCCCGATTTCGTCGCTTTTGCCGGGGCGTATGGAGTGCCCGGGCTCCGGGCGCGGACGCCGGAAGAAGCCGATGCGGTGATCCAGCAGGCGCTGACCCTCCCCGGCCCCGTTCTGATGGAATTTAACGTGCGCGAGGAGCAAAACGTCTACCCGATGGTTCCTCCCGGAGCAAGCAACGATCAAATGCTGACCGGCGAGGGCGAGAAGTAACGCCTAACAGAACGAGCACGGACGAAAAAGGGACTGTCTCGGGAAGAACTTCACTTCTTCCCGGACAGTCCCTGTCCATGTTCATGCCGAGCGATTTTCGCCCCGGCTGAAGCTTATGCATTTTCGCCGCGTTTGCCGTCCTCCTGCCATTGGAGCTCCCATTCGCGGTATTTCGCCCGCCGGATTTTGTCCAGCTCCCGCTGCTTCTCCTCGCCTACGCCCAGGAGAAAATGCAAGTGTGCCCCGATGACGAGGAAAGCAAAACCCGCCCACACCGCGCCGAACAAGGATACCCAGCCGGCTCCAGGCTCAAAGGAAATCATCGGCAGTGCATATACGAGCATCGCCAATGCCAGAATCAGATAAACGACATGCTTCCATTTGCTCGGTTTTTTTACGGTTTTCATCTTCCGCAACTCCTTTATTTTCATAGATTACGAGATATGGGATGAGGTTCGTTAACCCTTGTCTCTTCTATCTCTATGAATGGAGCTGCAGGAATATGATAGAAACTTGTTGATGAAAGATACGGGCGGAAACGGAGACTTAGATCCCCGCGCCGTACAGGTGGGCCAGGCTGTCCGTAATGATCTTGTTGACGTCCTGAATGATCACGCTTAGCCGGCGTTCGGCATCAAACAGACGGCGGATATTCAAGTTCAGGCTCAGCACCTCGAACTGCTTCTCCATCCGTTCCATTTCATCCGGCGACGGCATCTCGCCGCTCATCATCCGCTGCTGCACTTCGTTCTGGCGGACCCGGAATTCGTCCAACATCCGTTTGCTCTCGGGATCGGCATCCACCAGCTTCATCGCTGCCGTAATTTCGGACACCTCCGGGCTGTCCTTCAAGGCTGCCGCCAGTTCATGCGCTTTGTCGTAAATATTCATTTGTAAACCTCCAATTAGTATTTATGTAACAAGAAGGTATAGGCGGGCCAGTCCCGTACCGTTTTATGCCTTGTGTAACGCGGATCATGAAGCTTATTTGCCCAAAAAACAAGGAGTTACTAATTTAACGCTGATCAGACACCTTATTGCTATGGAACGAACGCAGTTTAATGCAAAAATCAGGAAATAAGCTCTACCGTAAGCGTTAGACAAAAGTTTCGTAGTTACCCTTCCGTAATAACCATCGCCGTCGCCGCCTCTACTACCCCATCCACAGCATCAGCAACGACTGGAATAAGCCGATGATCCCGCCGAGCAGCACGCCGAGCCAGGTAATGGCGCGAAATTCTTTGCCCGAGACGCTGAGGATAACCTCCTCCAGGCGTTCCACCGGAAACTTCTGCACCTGTTCTTCGACCAGGCCGGGCAGATCGACCGCCTGCATCGCCGTCGGGATCCCCTTGGCGACAAGGCCCAGCAGATGCTCGGTCAGAACCGGGATAAAGGCGATGGCCTGCGTCTTCCAAGGCTCGATCAACGAGCGGAGCGGCACGCTTTCCGCTTGCTCCAGCCACCGCTCCAGCGGCAGCTGCTCCAGCTTGCCGCCCAGCCAGTCCAGCGCCTCCTCGCCGGTTAAGAGCGCCAGCAGCTCCGCGACCGGCTTCTCGCCGTACAGCTCCAACCGCGTTTCGATCGCCCGGGCCGTTTTGCTCGCGGCTTCCTCGCCCCGCAGCGCCTGGACGAGCGCCGGAGTCATTTTTTGCACCAATTTGTCTTCGTCCATAAAAATGGCCGCCATCGTACCGAGGAATCCGCCCGCCTTATCCATCATTCCCGCGGCCATTCTCGACAGCATGCGCTGACCGCTGGCCGACAGCAGCTCTTCCTCGACGACGCCCAGCAGCGCCCCGGCCAGTGCGGCGCTCCAAGCTTTGCGGTTCTCCTCGGACCAGCCGGGGACTAGCCGCTTCAGCGGCAGGCTGCTAAGGTCCGTATGCTCCCAGAGCCGCGCGACCCCCCGCATGGCCGTTTCCCTAACCCCAGCCGCCAGCCGGGTCTTCAGCGCTTCGAACTCCGCCTCGCTCCACACCCGGAGCGCTGCCTGACGCAGCGTCGTCTCGCTGGAGCCTAGGCGCTCCACGAACCCGCGCATGGCGTCCTCCGCTTTGTTCCGGAATGCCGGACGCTGCACGGTTTCCTGCAATCCCTCGGCCGTCACGAGATACTCCGCCACCACCTGTCCCAACGACTCGGCGATATCATCCCGGCGTTTCGGGATCAGTCCCGGCGTAAAGGGAACGTGGAACTTGCCGATATGTACGGGGTTGCGCGGATGAAACAGCATTTTAATCGCAAAATGGTTGGTGACACCGCCGACAAACGCGGCCACCGCGACGCTTACCAACACGTAAAGCCAATCGGGCACCCTCTCTTCCTCCTTCTTTCTCTTAGGCTGCCGCCCTAACTATCTCCCGCAAAATCCGCCTTCGGGCCGCGCCCGGCAAGGAATTGAACGCTTCATCCCTTCGCCCGGGGACCGCCGAAAACGGGCATAGGTTAATCACCAAGGATTCTATGTCCTCATATGATGCATTACATGCATTTTACGCAGATGATCTTTACTTGCATCCAAGACTCTAGCTTAGCTTGGAAGGAGATCCGCATTCATGCCCTCCAAAAAAATTACGGTACAAATCATGAGTCCGGGCATTCTTGAAGACGACATTCTCGTGCTCGGAGACATGCTGATCAAACAATGGAAAATCCCGACGCATCTTCCGCTTCTGCTCGCCTTCGGATCATTCCGGCACCGCGTCAAAGTCATTCCTTTATCCAGATCCGACGGAGTTCGCATGAGTTCCGGCCTTGCTAGGAAAATGGGAATTCAACCGCGGTCGCCGCTGCGACTCATCTACCGGCCGCATTCCTCGACCCTTCAATTGGGTCCGCTGTTAGGCATTCTGCTCAGCCAGGATTTTCCCGGCAATCCGGAAAGGCCGTTTGGCCAAATGACCTTGTTCTGCAAGGAGCTCGTGAACGCCTGCTCGCGCCAAGGGGTTTTCGTCTACTTCTTCACGCCCAAACATATCGGCACAAGCGCAGGCCAGGTCTCGGGCTGGGTCTATGGGAACGGGTGGAAGCAAACCCAGCTGCCTGCCGCAGACGTCTTCTATAACCGGCTGAATTCGCGGAAATTGGAGAACAAACCTAGCGTACAGCATTTTATGAAAGAAGTAAAATCCCGCTACGGGAGCCATTTTTTCAACGAAAAGTATCTCGACAAAACCGAAGTATTCGACGCACTTGGCCGAGATGCCTCCGTACAGCGTTACCTGCCGGAATCGCATCTGTTTCGGAATTACGCCATGCTGAAAGCGATGTGCGCCAAATATCCGGTCGTCTTCCTGAAACCGATCAAAGGAAGCCTGGGCAAAGGCATTATCCGCATTTCGCGGCTCGAGGGCGGAGCTTTCCAGACGCTGACCGCCCAGGTCGGCGGCACCCGGCGTCAAGTGTATCCGAACCTCGCCAAGCTGTTCACGACGCTATCCGGCAAAATGAAGGCCACCCATTATCAGATCCAGCAGGGGCTTCATTTGATCGAGGTGGAACACCGGCCGGTTGATTTTCGCGCGCTGGTTCAGAAGAACCTCTCCGGCAAATGGAACACGACCTCCATTGTGGCTCGGATCGCGGGCAGTCAGCATTTCGTCTCCAATCTGGCCCGAGGCGGCACCCTCAGCACTGTGAAGGACGCGATCGCACGCAGTTCGCTGCCGCAAGGGGTGAAGGGCAAAGTCGCCTCAAGGCTGAAGAAAGCGGCCCTGGATATCGCTCAAAGCGTCGATGCGCAAATTCCGGCCCACTTCGGGGAATTCGGCATCGATCTGGCTGTGGAAACGAGCGGCCGGGTATGGCTGCTGGAGGTCAACTCCAAGCCGTCCAAAAATGATAATACCCCGATGGGCGAAGGCAAAATCCGTCCGTCGGTCAAGCAAGTGATCGAATATACCCGTTATTTGTCCGGCTTTTAGAGGCAGCACGTCTAGGGCCTCTTGGAAGGGAGAGATCCGCCATGAACAAAACACCTCAAGGGACCGTTGGCATCCTGGTCGCCGAAAGCAACGGGCCGCTTCCCTTCGCGGAAGCCGCGTTCTGCCGCAGGTTATGCCGCATCGGCGAAAGACAGGGCCTCTCTGTGTATGTCTTCTGCCTCGGTTGGATCGCATTGGGGAATGCTGCCGGCATTCCGGCCTACGCTTTTGAACACGGGACCTGGATCCGCAAATGGTTGCCCCGGCCGGACATCATTTACGACCGCTGCCTGACCCATGACCGCAAACAGCAGCTGCGCAAGCACCGGTTGCTCGAACGGTTGGCCGCCGAGCATCCTTTCGTTTACCTGGCCCGGGGTCTCGCGGGCAAATGGGTGGTTTACCAAGCCCTGCTCGAATGCCCGGAGGTCGCCGGACATTTGCCGGAGACGTCGCTTTATCAAGGTCCGGCCCAACTGGAGAAATGGCTCCAGGTCCATGACGGTGAAGCGTTCTTGAAACCGCGCAATGGTACGCATGGAAAACGGACACTGCATGTCAAATGGCACCTGCCCCGCGATGAAATCAGGGTGATGGGCCGGAGCGGACAGAACACGATTTTCCGGCGCCGTTTTCCCACCAAGCAAGCAGGGTTCGATTGGGTCGACCGGTTTACCGGAAGACGGCCCTTCCTGATTCAGCCGTATCTGCAGTTGAACAGCTCCGGCGGCGAGCCGTTTGACGTCCGCGTCCTGATGCAGAAAAACGCCAAAGGCGAATGGTGTTTGACGGGGATGGCGGTTCGCGTCGGACGCAAAGATTCGCTTACCTCCAATCTGCACGGGGGCGGCACCGCCCATCGGGCCTTGCCTTTTCTCATTCGTGAACTCGGGGGGGCTGCAGGTAAAGCCGCCGAAGCCGCGATCCGCAAACTGTCACTCTTGATTCCGGCCTATCTGGAGACCCGTTTCGGCAGGCTGGCGGAACTGGGCCTTGATTTCGGCGTAGACCGCCAAGGCCGCGTGTGGGTACTGGAGGTCAACTCCAAACCGGGACGCTCTTCGTTCTTTCGGATCGGCGATGCGGAAACCGCCAGAAGGTCGCTGGAAAATCCGATTGGCTATGCCCGCTATTTACTGCTGAGCAAACCCTGATCACTTTTAGGAGGATAAAATCCATGAGTTTGACTTTTTGCAACGTCCATTTCACGCAAGCCCCCGAGCGGGTGGTTTACGTGTCAGGGGCTCTAATGAAGAATCTGAAGCTGTCCGGAAAAAAGTCGGTTCATCTGAGACTCGGCGGGGAACGGGTTCCCGCCACCATCAAACGAATTAATAAAGCGGGAAAACACCTGTACCTTGCCAGCGGCGTTCGCAGGGGCATCAAGATCCCCAAGCCCGGCGGCGTCTATCTCCGCAGCCTGCAGGAAGGAGAAGTGCAGATCGGCCCGCTCATCGGCGTGCTGTCCGACGGCCCCATGACCTCGCAGGCGAATCCGTTCGGATCACGAACCGGTTTCATCAAGCAGCTGCTCCGGCAGGGGAGCAAGATCTCTTATATTTTCGCGTTCACTCCGCGGGATATCCATTGGGAGGACGATACGGTCAACGGCTACTTTCTTACCGAGGCGGGCCGGTTCGTGCGAAAACGGGTGCCGCTGCCGGACGTCGTTTACAACCGCCTACCCAGCCGCCGTGCCGAAACCACAAGTTCGATCAATCAGCTTCGGGAACGGTTCGTCCGCCGGAGAATCCCTTTTTTCAACTGGAGCTTCTTCAATAAATCCGACATCTACCGCTTGCTGGAGAAAGACGCTACCGTCGGCCGCTACGTCCCAGAATCGATCATGAGCCCTGCGCCTGAACAAATCAAGGAGATGTTAGAGAGGCATTCCCTGGTCTATTACAAGCCAAACAGCGGGAGCCTGGGCAACGGGATTTACCGCCTGTCCTATATCCCGCGAAGCGGCTACTACGCCAGATATCGGAAGAACGGACGCAATGCCCTGCTGCGCTTCTCATCCTTCGCCAGCCTGATGCGCACGCTGCAGGCCAGACACGGCCGGTCGCTCCGCGGGTACGTTGCCCAACAGGGAATCCGTTTAATCGAAATCGACAGCTGCCCGATCGATTTTCGCTTCCATATGCATAAGAACGGGAAAAACCAATGGGTCGTCGTCGGCATCGGAGCCAAAAAAGCCGGCAAAGGCAGCGTCACGACCCACTTGAAAAACGGCGGCTCCCTGCTCACGCCGGAGCAGGCGCTCAGCCGCGCGTTTGGCGCGCGTGCCGACGAGGTGTTGCGGAACGCCAAGACCGTCGCGATCACGCTGGCCGAAGCGATCGAATCCCATCAGCAGCATCTGATCGGCGAGATCGGGTTTGATATCGGGATCGACCGGGAAGAGAGGATCTGGATGTTCGAAGCCAACGCCAAACCGGGCCGTTCGATCTTTAAGCACCCGTCGCTCCGGGCGGAAGGGAAGGCATCGGTGGACCACATCTTGGATCATTGCCTTTACTTGAGCAAATTCCGGAGGAGGGATGGCTCATGAGCAATCCGCTCTTGAGCGAGAAGAAGCCGGTCGTCGCCGTGCTGACGGTGGATGACAACGACCGGCTGTTCCGCGGAAACCGCAACAACTTCAGGGATCTCGTCAAAACCGGACAGGAGTTGGATTATCCGGTGTATGTCGTGACCGCCAAGGATTTGAAACTCAGCGCCAAACGCATTCAGGGATACCTGTTCCATCCGGAGGATAAAACGTGGAAGAAGCATTGGTTCCCCTTGCCCGACGTCGTGTACAACCGCATTCCGCAGCGGGAGGATGAGAAGAAACCGGAAGTGCGCCGTAAAATCGACGAGGTGATCGAGCACGAGTCGATTCATCTCTTTAATCCGTTTTTCTTCAACAAACGGCGCTTGTTCGAATGGCTGAAGAAAAGCCGGGCAACCAAAACGCTCGTGCCGGACACGAAAAAAATGCTGGGGCCGAAAACGCTGGCCGCGATGCTGGAGAAGTTCGGCAGCCTGTACCTCAAACCGGAAAGCGGCAAAGCCGGCAAGGGGATCATGCTGCTGCGGCTGGACGCGAACGATATCAAGCCGTACCGCCTGACGATCCAAGGAAAGCGGCGCCGAAACGTCGTTTATAAGACCGCCAAACTGCCTTTATTATGGAAAAGAATCAAGAAAGAGGCGGGCGACACGCCGTACATCATGCAGGAGAGCATCGAACTGACGCCCTTTCGGGGCCGCCACTTCGATATGCGCGTGCTCGTGCAAAAAAACGGCAAAGGCATCTGGATGGTGACCGGGGTCGGTGCCCGCCTGGCCGGGCCGAAACGGATCACGACCCATGTCCCCCAAGGCGGCAGCATCGAGGATCCGGAGAAGATGCTTCTTCCGGCGTTCGGTCCTGACATGACGGCGCTCCTCCTAAGCCGGATCAAATCGAGCGCGCTCCTGATCGCCAAGCAGATCGAGAAGGAATCCGGCTTCCTGCTCGGGGAAATGTCCATGGATCTGGGGGTGGACACCGACGGTCGGTTGTGGTTTTTTGAAGCGAACGCCAAGCCCATGAAATTCGACGAACCGCATATCCGCAAGAAATCGTTGGAGCGGATTTTTCAATACAGCCAGTATTTGTCCCGTCAGCCGAAATTCAAAGCATGAACGTTGAAACGAAAGTTCAAAATGTCGGGTTAATGTCGGATTAATGCGCACCGAGAAGGTTGGATGAAGCTAGGGTCTGAGTAGCGCAGCGTACGTTTTGGGTACGTGAGCAACGGAAGGCCCGGCTGAATTCAAGATTCGACGCCGAATCAGCCTCACTGAACTGCTTCGTGATCCAAAGATGACTTTTTGAACCACCGTTACAATCAAGGTTCAAAAAGTTAGGTTGGGCGCACCGAGAAGGTTGGATGAAGTTAGGGTCTGAGTAGCGCAGCGTACGTTTTGGGTACGTGAGCAACGGAAGACCCGACTGAATTCAAGATTCGACGCCGAATCAGCCTCACTGAACTGCTTCGTGATCCAAAGATGACTTTTTGAACTACCTATAGAGGAGGGCGGTAGTGATGGAGATTAGAGCGGTAACCCAGGAAACCGGAGTCCCTTGGGAGCTGCAGCACAGCGAAATCCTGGCTTTCGTGCGAAAATACGGGGCCGGCCGCGTCTCGCCCGCCGTCCTCCGTGCCCTGCTCCGGTTGACGCCAAGCGATCTTGACCGCCCTGGCTGCTCCCTGCTCGTCGCCCGAATTCGGGCGGAGGACGGGGAACGGTTGGCCGGCGTTTCTTGCGCCGCGGATTACGGCCGCACCCTTTGCGTGGTCGTCGTGCATCCGCTGTACCGCGGCCGCGGGATCGGGGCGAAGCTGCTCCAAGCCCAGCTGACCCGGCTAAAGCAGCTAAGCTGCCGGGTTGCGCTCAGTCATGTCCAGAGCCTGCGCCTGTGCTTTCGCGCGGGGTTGTACGCCTCGGGCCTGACCCGGGGCCCGAACGGACAAACGCTGCTCCTGTTGGAGACACGGCCAGTCTCCCCGGAGCATGCCGAATCGGCCGCCTATAACAACAAAGAAGGTGATATGGTTGTCTCAACCCGTCCTGGGCATCCTGACCTTGTACCTCAATGACAAGAAGCAGCTGGAGGAACGGCATATCTACCAGCGCATGATCACCGAGGGACAAAAAATCGGTCTGGACATTTTCGTGTTCACCCCGATGGACGTTTTCGACCAGAAAAAGAAGATTTTTGCGCTCGAGTATGACCCGAAAGGGAAGAAATGGTTCCGCAAATGGCGCAGCTTTCCGGACTTGATCTTCGACCGCTGCCGGATTCAGCGCAGCAAGCGGTTCGAACAGCTGCTGCGGTTCCGTGCGCGTTACAGTCATCTGACCTTTCTCAACCGCCCGTTGCGCAATAAGTGGACGATATACGAGACATTGTCCCGCAGAGGGCGATTCCGTTCCAACCTTCCGGAGACCGTGTTATTTCATAGCAGCAGCGACGTGATGAGCCTGCTTAAAAAGCATTCCGCCGTGTACGTCAAGCCGATTAACGGCACGGGCGGCCGAGGCATCCTACGGGTGGAACGCCTGAACGGCGACCTGTTCCTAATCCAGGGGAGACGGCAGAACCGGAGCATCATTACTCCCCAGAAGATTCACAAATCCCGGCTGGGGCCCTTCCTGCTGGGCTGGAAGGGGAGCGGCCGCTTCATCGCCCAGCAAGGCATCCAGATCAAACTGCCGAACGGCCGCGTTCACGACTACCGGATGCTTGTGCAGAAGAACGGCCAAGGCAAATGGGAGATGACCGGCTGCACCGGACGCGTCGGTCCTCCCCGCAGCGTCACTTCCAACCTTCACGGAGGCGGTCATGCGGTGGCGATGAATACGTTGCTGAAGCAGTGGATCCCGGACGAGGAGCGGCGCCAGGAGGTGCGCCGGACGGCAGAGAAGCTCAGCCTGGAGGTCGCGACCTACCTGGAGGAGACCTTCGGGGCCCTATGCGAACTGGCGTTGGATCTGGCGATCAACCGCCACGGCCAGGTTTACTTGCTTGAGGTGAATCCCAAGCCCGCCCGCGAGGTGTTCAATCAATCGGGCGATTCGCAAGCGTATCGCGCAGCGATCGTCAAACCGCTGGAGTACGCGCTTTGGCTGTATAAGCATAAAGCCGCTTCCCCCTCTAATTAGGAGGGAAGCGGCTTTTCATTGTATGCAGTCCATCCGAAGCGTTATTGCCGCTTGCGCAGCATCCGTCCGAACACGCCTAAAATCGGCACCAGCAGAACCGTTGCAGCAAGCAGGGAAGCCCTGACTCGGAAGCGGCTTCCAATCCAGCCTACGGCCGGCCCCCCCGCCGTCTGGCCAAGTGCATCCGACTGGCTGACCATTGACAGCACTGTGGCGCGGTTCTCGCTGCGAAGATGCATATTTAACCATGTCGCATAGATGGGCTCGCTCACGGTAACGACCACGCTTACGGCAAGTACAGACGCGAGCGCCCATACGAAGTCCGTAGCCAAGGCAAGCGAAAGGATGCCAACGATCCGAATGGAAGTCAACACGAACATGGCGGCGGAAACGGCTCGATCACGGCTCATGTCCAGTTTTTTCTCCGTAAATCCTACCGCCAGCATGCCCAATACGACCGAAGACGCGCTGATCAGGCCAAACCACACGGCCATGGTAAACATCCCGTTCGGAAAACCGATCTCTTGGATCAAGTGAATTTCCCAGAGACGGTCATACCCTTCCGAAGCTGCTCCGCTAAACAGCGTGACAAATACGATGACCATCAAGAGCGGACTGCGGACGATCACCCTTGCCCCACTTTTCCATGTCCGCCCCATTTCTTGGAAATGAGAGGTTCGATCCGGGCTTTGCGCCCTTACAAAACGCGACTCCTTCATCCCGCGAATCAGGAGTAATCCGAGCACAACATACATGAATCCTCCAGCCAAGTAAGGAAGATTTGGGGATACTAAGGAAAGAGCAACGCTAATGCCGATCCCCAGCAAGGACGCCGTTAGCGCCACTCGTTTGGCACGCAAAAACACAGTCCCGGCAGCCGACTCCCCCACCTCATCAACCATCCAAGCGCTGTCCGCGCCGCTGACGAACGTATGGCCTACGCCAAACAATACTTGAGCGAACATGACCCAAAGCACGACCGGAACCATCAAGCCAAAACCTTGCAGCCAAATGATGCTTCCTTCAAAAATGAATCCTGCCCCCATGACGAACATGCCGATAACGACGGAGAGCTTCCGGCTATAAGTATCAGCGATCACGCCGGTTATCCCTTCAAAGAGCAACACGGTCAGTTCCAACACCGTGCCGACCAAGACAAGCTCAAGCGGACTTAAGCCGAGCTGGGTAACATAATAAATGCTGTATGTCGTAAATATGGTGCTTCCGGCTAATGAAGTAATAAAGTTCATTAAATAAAATATTTTTGCAGCTTGTTCATTAAACAATACATTTACCGCCTTTCGGGCAGGCGGCGCGTCAATTCAGAATTACCGTTCCATTCCGCAACAAACGGCCGCATACCGATGATTGATTCCGTATGACCGAATGGATTGAAGTTGGATGTTTTGCATATTGAACACCTCCGTAATTAGTAGAAAACGATTATGCTCATCGTTGCGGGTTATGCTTCCTCCGATTGATCGTAAAGCGGCAATAGCTCGTCAAAAGAGCCAATCAGCACGTCGGATCCGGCCAGCTCGCCGCCATCGCCGAATCCGGCATAAGCGCAGCCGATCACCGTCAGCCCGTTCCGCTTGCCGGCTTCGACGTCCGAGGAACGGTCGCCGACCATCCAGGCGCGGGACACGCCATGCCGATCCAAGAGCAGCTTGACCAAATCGACCTTGCTCGCTGTCTGATGCTCCCCGGCGCTAAAGATGCCTTCGAACAGCGGGAAAATACGGTGCGCTTCGGCGACGCCTTTGACGTAATGCTCCAGCCCGTTGCTGGCGACGAACAGCCGCACGCCCCGTTGGGTTAGCTCCTGCAGTGTTTCCGGCACCTGCGGATAGAGCTCGGTAGCCAGCCGCCGCAGCCCTTCCAGCTCGAATTCCAGCAGCAGTTCGTCGGCCCGGCGATGCACGGTCTCGCCATGGTTCGGAATAACTCGGCGCCAAATTTCCGGCAGCAGCATCCCCAAGCAGCTTAAGATCAACTCTTCCGGCGGCGTCTCCCCGGAATAAAGCCCCTCTTCCCGCAGCCGGTCAAATACTTTATGAAACACCGGAACCAGCAAGGTTTCCGTTTTGAACAACGTCCCGTCCATGTCAAAAATCATCGCTTCCGGCCTAGGAAGATCGACTGTCTTTCTCTCCATCTCCACATTCCTTCCGTATGTATGATATAGCCTCATGATATGTCAATTCGGTATCCCTTGTAAACCGAAGCCATTATCCGGACCTCGCCCGGCGGGCCAAGCGCACCTTGATTTCGGCAACCAGCAGCAAAAGCACGGGGAACACGACCTGGAATGGAAACGCGTAGAAATGGTATATTTCTATAGCGAAAAACTCCATGTCCATAATATTGTCGAACAGCGAGTAGGCCAAATACGTGGTCAGAAGACCCGTTTGAAGGACCACGCTGCGATAACTGTTCAGACGAAACAACTTCGCGATGCCTTGGCTTGCAGCCAACAAGCATACGCTGAACTTCACGAACACGCAAATCACGAAGACGATGGCTACCGTACCTTCGATGCGCTGTATAAAATCCCCGACATTAATCCGGCCCACGGCCGCATAGGAGGGGAAATACACGTTGCTCATCGTATACGTCCCCAAGACGAAGATGTTGCGGAACGAAATGAACAGAATCAAACCTCCGCCGATCAATAACCCGAATAGGAAAATACGAACGAACGATTTGCTATCCCTCACGCCGCCCAAAATGGCGGTTAACAAAAAGGATTCGGCAAACGGAAACGAAAAGGCGGAGAAGGCCCCTTCCCAAACCGGACGCCAGCCGCGATCCAATATCGGAAGGATATTATCGAACTCCATCCTTCCGATGGTGAGGAACAACACGATCAAAATCGTCACCATGCAAAGGTTAAAAAGCAGCCGCACGCTCCGCCCCAACGTTTCAATGCCGTTCAGCACAGCGATTACGCTGAGCAAGGCCACGAAGCATCGGCACGAGCATCGGCGTTTCCGGCATCGCTTCGGAAGTCATGAACTCCCCATAATTTCTAAGCACTAGGGCAGCCAAATGAACGGCATACCAAACATACAGCAGGACGAACACTTTCCCCAAAGCTTTGCCGAACACGTTCTGGCAAATGTCGAACAAGTTTTGCCCAGGATAAAGCGTTAACAGTCTGGCGGAAATCAAAGCGACCGGAATAGCCAGGAAAATGTCGATCAGGATGGCGATCCAGGAGTCGTTTTGGGCCTGCCCTGCCGCCCCCAGGATCATCGTACTGCCCATGATGAACAGGATCAAGATCGTTCTGGCTTCGCCGCCGGTAACCATTTCCTTGTTCATTGCGAATTCACCTCCCGGGTTATGGACTGAATAACATCCCCACCAGTTGTTCGATCCCCTGCGTCGGACTCGGCAGCGTAGCGCCTCCGGCCAGCGCCAGAGCCGCCGCGAAAGACAGCAGTCCCATTGCGCTGCTGATCGCAAAGTCCTTTTTATATCCGTTTTTGTACGTTTGGACTTGATCCAGCAACACGATGAGTGCATATGCCATGATCGTAAGCAGGATCACGACTCCTCTTCCTCCGTCTTGATCGGCTTTTTGGTCGACGCCGTTCTCTTGATTTCAACCTTGGCTTGCACCGATACCTTTAACCTGGAAAATTCCTCGTCCCAATCCGGTTCAAGCGACTTCCATGCCTTCGGCATCTTTTTATGAATCCGGTCGCCGAAGCCGAAGATATCCTGTTTATACCGCTTTTGTGCAATTTCGATCGCGTTTTCCATTCCTTTAACCAACATGTCTTCTGCCATCCTCTCGATTTCCGCTCGTCCCTTAGCCGTATAGTAGTCGACATTTTCTTGCACTTCGTCAACCGCCGTAACCGTATGTGTCTTCACCCGGATTTCGACCTGACCGTCCACTAGCACCGGTTCCACTTTGGTTTTGTTCTTAAAAATCTCCAAAGAAATCCCCGGCGGCTGGTTATACCCGCCCAGGGTCAGGATTCCCCCTTTGATTTCGTCCCGTAAAAACAATACGAACTTGGTTTTTGGGGCATCTATCCTTCCCAACATCCTGTCGATATCGAAAACGGCCGATCCGCGGATCGAAGCCGTCTTGGCCTCCTTATTTTCCGAAGAGTAAACCATCGGCAATAAGCTGCTGATGCCGGGGGTATTGATCGTATCGGCGAAATCAAAGATCTCGATCACGGGGGAGTTAGATACGCTATTTTCATTTTTCAAGATATCGTCGATCTTGTAGGAAAGCGGTTCGCCCGAATTACCATCGCTAGAAAGCACCTCCTCAGCCGTTTCCTCTCCGGACACCAGAATATGGATATCCGCCCGCGTCTCCGAATCCCTAACGTACCAGTCGATAATTTTCGCTGCTCCATCCCTTGCGATCTCCTCGCTTAAAATGATCGACTTGGCATGGGCCCAATATAATCGGTTGCCGGACTCCGTAATCATTCTACGTACAATGTCGAACATCGTCTTTCCGGATAAACTGATCCGGCTCGAACCGACGCTCATTGCGTCCTGCCCCCCTGAGCCGTCGACCATCTCGACGGTCAGCTTGATTTGGCCGTCTTCGCCTTTATCGATGGCAATCCCGGCGACGGTCGTCATTTTATCGACTTCCCGATAATTCCAGCAACCGGATAACGTGAAGACCGTGAGGCTGCACAGCATAGCGGCCAACCGTTTTACGCGTGCTCTCTTCGTCATCTGGCGTTACCTCCTGACTTTCCGGATCCGCCGTTTGGCCTGCGCCAGGGGAGCTCCGACCTTTACGCCCCACCAAGGAAGCCGGATCACCGTATCCCTGATGTCGGACTCCTTGAAAGAACCTACCGTAAGCATGTAAGGCACCCCGAAGCTTCGCAGGCTCATCAAATGAATGACCAATCCGATCATTCCGAACATATAGCCGTAAAGGCCCATAAACGAGGACAACACCAGCAGAATGAACCGGGTGGTGATCGAGGCTGCCTTCATCTTGACGTTAAGCAGCGTCGTAATACCGGTAATCCCAACGACGATGACCATGGGAGCGCTCACGACCCTCGCATCGACCGCGGCTTGACCCAATACCAATGCGCCCACAATGCTTACCGCCTGGCCGATCGAATTGGGAATTCGGGTTCCCGCCTCCCGCAGAATCTCAAAGACGATTAACATGACAAAACATTCCGCCACCGTTGGCAAAGGCACGGATTGCCTTGCCGCGGATATGCTCAGCAACAGCGGGGTAGGCATCATTTCCTGGTTGTAGGTGACCAAAGAGACGTAGATCGCCGGAACGGCCAAATATTCGCCGAGAAATCGCATGATCCGGTTGAACGAACCAAAAAGGTAATTGCTGTAATAGTCCTCGCTCACCTGAAAATATTCCACGAATAAAAAAGGAACCGTCAGCACAAACGGGCTTCCGTCCACCAACAACGCAATGCGTCCCTCCAAAATTTTGCCGGCCAGGGCGTCGGGACGTTCCGTATTGCCCACCGTTTCGAACGGCGTCAAGGTATGATCGCGAATCATTTCCTGCAGCTGCCCGGAATCTAACAAGGCATCAATCTCCAAACGTTCCAAACGTTGGGTGAGGTCCTGCAAGATCTTGCGGGAGACGGCACCTTCCACATAACAAAGGCAAACCGTCGTGTTCGTCGTTTTCCCGATATCCAGGAATTCGAATTTTAAATCCGGGCTCTTCACCCTTCGCCGGATGAGCGACAAATTGATGATCAGCGATTCGGTGAAACCTTCCCTCGGACCAAGCACAGACTTTTCCGTTCCCGGTTCCGACACGGACCGGCTTTGCCACCCTTGTGTCCCAACGATCAGGGCCTGTGCATCCCCCTCAAGCAGCAAAACCGTGTTCCCGTACAAGAGCTCGTTCAAGATTCCATCCAAATCGTCCAGTAAACGAAGTTCGCTGACCTCGATGATTCCCTCCATCAACAGCTGCATATAAGGAATTTCGTGGGTTTCCTCGGTTATCTGGAACCTTAAAATGGGTCTGAGAATGTAATTGCTTAACGTCTCGGTGCTAACCATGCCTTCAATGTGAATCAGACAGCCCGAAAAGGACTTCACTGAGGGATGCTGGAATTTGCGGAACTTGATGGTGGAATCCCCGGGAAATATTCGTTGGATCAACGCGATATTTTCATTGATCGAAGGATACAGGCTTTCCTGGATGAGCAATACATTCCCTCCTCGGTCTAAAGCATGCGGATATGTTATTTCCAAAATGGGTAAATTTTATTAACGGATCCAGGCCTGAATTTGAGAAAAAAAAACAGCGGGGAGCCACATCCTTCCCCACTGCCTTTGTTTGATCTTCGGACGATGATCACTGGGTGATCAGCCAAAAGGCCTCCCAGGCGCCCCCAACCTTGTCGCGGTTCGCCACCAGTCCCGCTCCGTTGTCTAAATCCACCGTAACGTACTTGTTGTTGGCCAGCGCGAACAATGCGATCGTCCCGTCGACCAGCTGTTCCTTCCTGAACTTCTCCCAGAGTTGAATGCTCTCGCCGCGGGCAACCAGCTTGCCGCCGATGTTCACGTCCGCGGTGACGTACTTCCCATTGATTTTCGACTTCAGCGAAATCGTCTGATCGCTGTTGTTGACGACCTCGAACAATTCCCAATCTTGGGCCGTTTCGCGATTCGCCACCAGCGGATCGCTGCCGGCGTTCTCCGCGCTGACGATTTTCTTATTGGCTTCAGAGATCAAGTAAACCAACCCGGTAGGTGCCGGGGGAGGCGTTGATCCGGTCGTATATTTCTTCACCAAATTTTGCAGTGTGGGATTTGGCTTGAAATTCTCCGTATTAAACTTGCTCCATTTGGCGGCGATCGTCGCGGGGCTGTCGCCCGTGATGTTCGGTACCGGATTCGGGTTATTGTTGAAATATCCCCAGTTCCCGTAGTTCGAGCTGACCTTGTACGTCCAGTTCGTCCAGGAGATGTTGGAGGCGTTCATTCCGGCCAAGAACTTCTCCCATAGATCGGTGAAATCGAACAGGCAGAACTCCCCGACGTACACCGGAACATTCCACTGGGCTTGATGATCTCGAAGCCCCTGCAAGGCGCCGTTCACCAGATTGTTCTGCGCATTCCAGTCGGAAGCCTCGCTCCCGGCCATCGCGTAATAATGCATTTCGTACACGACGTTCGTCCATCCGAACGTGTCCGGGTCATAGAGCTGACCCCAGCTCCACGCCGCTTCAATAAAGATCGCATGATCGGGGTCGATCGCGCGGATCGCTTTGTACAGCCGATCGTAATAAGCGTTCAACTGCTCCTTGCTAACCCGGTCGGGTTCGTTTAACAGATCGTAACCGGCCACGGTCGGATTCCCTTTATAGTGGTCCGCAATCCCTTCCCACAACCGGACGGTGCGATCCTGATATTCTTTGTTCTTCCATAGCTGCGGGTCCGAGTTGGCCTCGCCGGAGTTATCGAACGTATTCTGGGCGCCAAACGTGCCGTGCAAATCCAGCAAGACGTAAATGCCTCGATTCCCCGCCTCGCGGACGAGCCAATCCAGCTTGCTCCACGGATCCTGCTTCCAGTTGCCGTACTTGTCCATCAGCTCAAGGTACAGGATTGGGACGCGGACCATGTTCATCCCCATGTTTTGGACATTGTCCAGATCCCGCGTCGTCAACCAGGCGTCCTGATACGTTTTGATCAGGCTTTCCGCGGTCTCTGCCCCATGCAGGCTTGTCAACGTTTCGCGCAGCGTCCATTCGTCCTTTACGCCGAGCGGCGACATCCAGCCCTCCTGCAGCAGCCAGCCGCCGAGATTGGTCCCCCGCAGAGTGACGATATTGCCAGTTCCGTAATTATCCCGAAGTACGGTACCATTCGCCTTGAGAAACCCGCTAGGCTCGATTCCCGATACTCCGGCTTCCCCCTCCGCCGCCTTGGCTGACGGCGCAAACATCGAACCGCTTAATGTCGAAGCAGAAAGAACAACACAAAATAGCAACGTACGGAGCATTCTCATGATGTCGTTGACGGTGTTGGAGCTTTTCCTTACCATCACAAATCCTCCTCTGTGCCAATATTGGTTTATATTTCCACCTCAAACATAAACGATTTATGTAAGCGCTGTCAATAATAAGATAGTTTCATAGATTCTTCAAATCATCTCTTCCAGAGCCCGAGCGATACGTGCGACGTCTGCGGACTTAATCCACGCTTGCGGAATCGACACATGGCGGCAGTCACTGCTTTGCAAATAACGGTAGATGATCCGGGCTTCATCGATTTCGTCACGGGAGGGCTTGCCGGCTAAAGGAAGCCCCGCCATATCAAAGGAGTTCAACGCCTCCCCGATCATTTCCATGAACAGGGTTGCATTTGCGCTTTCCGAGAGGTCCACTTTCCGGCTATACAGAATCCGATTCCGCCGCAGCAAAAAGAACTTGGCCTCCCGTTCGCCCAAACGTTCCAACACTATGACGTTCCGGTTCTGCTCGGCGAACCCGGCGATCTCCTCCTGCTTGGCAAACAAATCGATCGCGTTCAAGGCATCCCTAAGCTTGGCCGCGGCTTCGAAGTCATATTGCCCGGAAGCCTCCCGCATCCGCAGCTCCAGCTCTTCCCTAAGGCCGGGATCCCGACCGTCAAGAAGCGCGTCGAATCGCGCCAGGACTTGATTGTTGCTTTGGACCGCATCCCCGCCCAAGCATGCACCGAGACATAACCCCAGCGAATGGTTCAAGCAAGGGACGCCGGTAAAAGCAGAACGGTTACGATTGCAGGCGATACGCAAAACTTCGCGAATGCTTCGGACCGCATCCTCCACGGTATGCCGGCTCGCCGTATAGGGTCCGTAAACTTGTCGGATCCCCGGGGCCTCAGGGTTATCCACGACTTCCAAGTCCCAAATCCCTTCGTTATCCCGGATCGCGATATACGCATAACCGTGCGGGCTTTTCATTTTTTTGTTATACATCGGGTTCAGTTCGCGTATCAGTCGGCACTCCAGCATCAGTGCTTCGAATTCGGTATCCGTCAGGCGGATCTCCAAGTCCTTGACGTTATGCGCAAGTCTTTCAACTTTCTTGGAGCGGTTACGGGAAGCATGAAAATAGGAGCGAACCCTTTGCTGCAGGTTTTTGGACTTGCCGACGTAAATAATGCCTCCGGCCGCGTCCTTCATCAAATAAACCCCCGGCGAAGCGGGGAGGAGCCGCAGCTGATGTTCGATCCGTTCGTTAGTCATGGAGTAAACTCGATCCGTTTCACGGTTTCTCCGGCAAAATCCTTAACGATAAACGCCCCCGCCTCCAACACGCCATAGGAATTCGGGTAATCCTCTTTCGGTAACGCGATGGATCCCGGGTTCAGCACATAGATGCCGCCCTTGCGGTCGGCTACAGGCACATGCGTATGTCCCTGGATAAACACGTCGCCGGGCGCCAGCGGCGGAAGCTGCTCGATGCTGTATCCGTGTCCATGCGTGACGTAGATCCGGCGTCCTTCGAAGTAGAGCATGGCGTAATCCGCCATCATCGGAAATTCGAGCAGCATTTGATCCACTTCGGCATCGCAGTTCCCGCGAACGGCGATGATGCGCTGCTTATGCCCGTTGAGCGTTGCCGCTACCCGTTTCGGATCATATCCGTCAGGCAGAGGATTCCTTGGGCCGTGGTACAAGAAATCCCCCAGCATGATCATCTGATCGGGTTGCTCTTCTGCAGCTTTGGCCATCGCCCGGTCCAGCCAAGCGCTTGACCCGTGGATATCCGAAATCAACATCAGTTTCATAGAGACCAACTCCTTTATCAAATCGTTTTAGGATAAAGAAAGACGCTCAATCGCTTGAACGTCCCTTGCCTGCTATTCTTCGACCAGCGTGTACTGCTCGTCCGTCACCTTAAACGTATCCTTGAGTCCCGACGTGACGTAAATCTTATTGTCCTTCGTGATGAACATTCCTTCCGTCCCATCGTTCAAATCCTCGATGTACTTCAACCCTTCTGTAAGGCCCATCACATAAACGAACGTCGACAGCGCGTCAGCGTCCGTTGCGTTGTCCGCCAGGATCGTGACGCTCTTCAGATTGTTTTGCGACGGCACGCCGGTTCTCGGATCAAGGATGTGGTGATACATCACGCCATCCTCGATGAAGTAACGTTCATAGATTCCGGAGGTATCAATCACCTGGTCGCTTAATCGAATCGTCCCCATCGTCGTGCCCCGCGAGCTATCGGGATCCTGGAGGCCGACGTTCCAGCTGTCGCCGTTAGGTTTGTTCCCGATGACGATAATGCTGCTGCCGCCAAGGTCAACCAGCGCGCTCTTGACGCCTTCCGCCCGTAAATAGGCAGCAACCTCGTCCGCCGCGTAACCCTTGCCGATGCCGCCCAGATCCAGCACCATCCCCGGCCGTTTCAGAAAGACGGTGCGCTTGGCATCGTCCACTACGACATCCTTATAGCCAACCAGGTTCAGCTCCCGCTGCAAATCCTCCGGCGCTGGAACATGGGCCCCCTCATGTCCGATATCCCATAGATCGACCAGCCCGCCGACGGTTGGATCGAACAGCCCGTCCGTTTCTTCGGCGTAGTCAAGCGAACGTTCCAGCACCTTCATCGTATCCTCCGAAACTTCAACCGCCTGTTTACCGGCTTCTTGATTCACTTTGTAGAGTTGGCTCGTCTCCAACGTACGGCTAAGCTCTTCATCCAAGGTTTTCAGCATGTTGTCGATATGGTTCAGATGCTCCTCGGCTTTGGGGTCATCGTACAATTTGATGTTAACCACCGTATCAAAAATATAATATTGTTTTGCGGCTGGCTCCGCAGCCGCCGGATTCTCATTATTCCCTGCATTCCCTCCGCAGCCGGACAGGATTGCCGTCATCATTGCCGTCAAGCCTATGATTACGGCCCGTTTGCGCCATTTCTGTGTTCGTTGCATCGTTTCACCTCATTTGAAATTCCACGCATCTAGTGGTTAACATATCGTATTGTATAATTTCCGCAACCGATTAGTCCAGTAAGTACATCACTCGTAGGGTTAGAGGTTCGATGCAAAGCGTGCGCAAACGAAAAAGAAGCGAGATTTATCCCGCTTCCAAGCATCGACCTCGGGACCGAGGATCATCCGCAACCTATTACCTGAGAAAGTCATCATCCCGAGAGATGTAGTCGTATTGACGGTTATATCTCCGATTCTCATCTAAATACTGGCGTTCTAGATTCTTCATATAATAATAACTTCCACATCCTATCAGAACCAAGGTCAAAACCAGCATAATTCGGTAGGCAAACGTAAAATGATCGGTGGCAAAGCCGATAACCATTCCTAGGATGGCCATGGTCAAAAGGCCCCAAAGCACGGGTTTCATTATCTTCTTAAAGGTTTCCATATTCCACCTCCGGTATCATTAACTGTATTATATCAACTTTTCTCTAGATTGCGAGATTTTGTGGTATGTTTTCTATTTTGTGGAAATAATTGTGATCCCGATCACTCAGCCGTAAACGATCCGGCGATATGCTTCTGGCAGAATCGGAGGTGCAGCGCTCTCAAATTCCGAATTGTGAAATTATACACATACTCGCATCTCCCTTACTATCCCTATTCCAAGGAGGTTTCTCCATGAACCCAAGTCATGCCACGACCGAAATGCGTCAAGAGCCGTCTATGTTCTGTTACCAATGCCAAGAGGCGGCCGGTGGAACGGGCTGCACGATCGCAGGCGTTTGCGGAAAGTCTGAGGAGGTAGCCAATCTGCAGGATTTGCTCATCTATGTACTCAAAGGCGCGGCATTCCTTGCGCTGGAGAGCGGTCTGCCGGAACCCATCGATCGGCAGCTATCCGTTTTTACGATGAACGCCTTGTTTGCGACGATTACGAATGCCAATTTTGATCGCGACTTCTTCGTCAGCCAAATTCGCGCAGCTCTTGCTTTGCGCGATGCCGTGCGAAGCTGCTGGAACGAGAGGCATCCAAGCAAGTCGACGGCGGCCCTGCCCGATGCCGCGCGCTGGGATGCGGATGAGGAAATCCAGTTCGCGGATAAAGCGAAGCAGGTGGGCGTCCTCTCCACCGCAAACGAAGACATTCGCTCCTTGCGCGAGCTGTTGACCTATGGGCTCAAGGGGATGGCGGCTTATACTTACCATGCTTACCAGTTAGACTATGTTCAGGCGGATATTGATCATTTTTTACGCCGGGCGCTGGCCGCCACTCTCGATGATGCCTTGACCGCAGACGACCTCGTCGCCTTGATTCTAGAGGCAGGCAAGTATGGCGTGGAGGCCATGTCCTTATTGGATCAGGCTAACACCAGCACCTACGGCCATCCGGAGGTAACCCAGGTCAATATCGGCGTACGGAATCGCCCCGGCATTTTAATCAGCGGTCACGATTTGAAAGACCTGGAAGAGCTGCTGGTTCAGACCGAAGGAACCGGCGTGGACGTATATACCCACAGCGAGATGCTTCCGGCCCATTACTATCCGGCCTTCAAGAAATACAGCCACTTCGTTGGCAATTACGGCAACGCCTGGTGGCAACAAACGAAGGAATTCGCCTCCTTCAACGGCCCGATTCTGATGACGACCAACTGTATCGTTCCGCCAACGGCAAGTTATAAGGATCGAATCTATACGACGGGAAATACCGGCTATCCCGGGGTGCGGCATATTCCGGACGGTATAAACGGTCAACCCAAGGACTTCTCGGAACTCATCGCGCACGCCCAAAGCTGCCCATCGCCGACGGAGCTCGAGAGCGGGCAGATCGTAGGCGGTTTTGCCCATCATACTGTCACCACTCTGGCCGATCAGATCGTCCAGGCCGTGGAGACCGGGGCGATTAAGCGGTTTTTCGTGATGGCCGGTTGCGACGGGCGAATGAAATCGCGTGACTACTACACGTCGTTTGCCATGGAATTACCCCACGATACCGTGATCTTGACCGCCGGCTGCGCCAAATACAAATATAACAAGCTGGACCTCGGCGACATCGGCGGCATTCCACGCGTCCTGGATGCGGGTCAATGCAACGATTCCTATTCGCTGGCCGTCATTGCGCTCAAGTTAAAGGAACTGTTGGGTCTTGAGGATATTAACGAGTTACCGATTTCGTACAATATCGCCTGGTATGAGCAAAAGGCCGTCATCGTTCTGCTGGCCTTGCTGTATCTCGGCGTCAAGAACATTCATCTCGGCCCTACCTTGCCAGCCTTCCTGTCGCCCCATGTTGCCCAGGTTCTGATCGACAATTTCGGCATCGGGGGCATCACGAACGTGGAGGAAGATATGACCCTGTTTCTCGGGGCCTAGGCGTTGCGCTTGATATAAATGTAAGAACCTTCTGTTCCTGATGGAATAGAAGGTTCTTTCTTGCTTCTCCCTAAGATGCGACCGGATGTATTCCTTTCCCGCCCCCGCTTCGTTCGCAGCGAACAATTTTTGCGGCCGTCCGTCAGTTCCTCCATCCCTCACTCGTAATTTATCTCCGATTCGGCCAACTTGGCGAAGTAATGGATCGTAAAGTCACGGAACTGTTCCGAAATTTGCTTCATGTACCTATCCTTCGGCCAGGACAAAGAAATCGAGCGCTTGCACCAGCTTTCTTCGAGTCTCAGCAGCCTGACGCCCGTTCCGGTTGAGCCGCCCCAAGTTACGGCGGGCAGGAATGCAACGCCCTGGCCCGCACGAATTAATCCCCGTACGGTGGCCGGATCGTCGCTCTCAAACCGAATCCGGGGAGTAAACCCGGCCAGCCGGCAGAAGGCATCCGTCGTCTCGCGCAACGACTTGCCGGTTGGCAGCATGATAAAGTCTTCCTCCCGAAGCGCTCTCAAGCTGACCTGTTCCCGGTGTGCGAGAGGATGGTCGGCCGGAACGGAAACAAGGATATCCTCCTCAAGCAAGGAGACTGTCATCGCTCCAGGAGGCGGCTCGGCTCCGTCGGAGAGGCATAGATCATAGTTCGTCCTATCGTCCATCGGGGAGACATGCTGCAGTAAGTTGAATTGAGCGTTCGGCCATTCCGTGCGAAAATCAGCCAATAGGCCTGGAAGCAAGTGCGAGGACACCCGAACATCGAGTGTAACGACGGAAGAAGCGAATCCGTTGGCATCCCGAAGTTGCTGCTTTCCATCCTCGAGCGCTTGCAGTGCGAGATTCACATGCTGAAGAAATATCCTGCCGTGCTCGTTCAGGCGAATCGTCTTGCGCTCCCGCTGAAACAGTTCGGTCCCTAGCTCGGCTTCCAGCGCCGCGATCATCTTGCTAAGTGCCGGTTGCGAAATATGCAAGACGTGCGCTGCTTTCGTCATATGCTCCATGCGAGCAACCGTCTGAAAGTATTTCAACTGCAACATCTCCACTCCGATATCGCCTCCTACCTTCATAACCTATAAGTTATGATATATATATTCAAATATATATTATGGTTCATGAAATCAAGCAAGCTATAATAGTCACAACATTGAAAGGACAGGAGACGATCATCTTGATTGTGCAGACGTTGTCGGGCAAAGTCGAGGGCTTGAAAATGGAGGGGGCCTACGTATTTCGAGGAATTCCCTACGCCTCAGGAGCGGGGGGCCTGCGAAGATTCAGACCGCCGGCTCCTCCGCTTCCATGGCCAGGCGTAAGACGGTGCGATCGGTTCGGTGCCATCGCACTTCAGAATCCGGCACAAGAGGGCATCCTATCGGAACTGGCGCAGTCCGAGGATTGCCTGTATCTGAACGTATGGACACCGGAAGACAGGAGCGAGGGGCTTAAGCCAGTCATGGTATATATCCATGGCGGCGGATTCGTAGCGGGAAGCGGGGCGGAATGCGATGGTCTTAGCTTCGCATCGGAAGAAGGCATCGTTTATGTTTCGATCAACTATCGGCTGGGCGCGTTAGGTTTCTTGTATTTGGGGGAACTGTTAGGTGAAGAATACGCGACGTCGGGCAACAATGGAATGCTCGATATTATAGCTGCTTTACAGTGGGTTCAGCACAATATCGCAGCCTTCGGCGGCGACCCCTCACGCGTCACCGTCATTGGAAATTCGGCAGGAGCCAAATGCGTGGCGTCTCTTTATGTCATGCCGAAGGCACGTGGCCTGTTTCACCGTGCGATTGCGCAGAGCGGAGCAACGCAAGCAATTCGGGATCAACTGACCGCGGACGTGACCGGTCGGAGGTTGCTTGAGAAGCTAGGGCTGTCGCCGGCGAACTCGTACCGATTGCTCGAGCTTCCCGCAGAGATGCTGATTGAAGCCCAATCGGCAGTAGGCTTCGATACCTCGCACAATCTGCACATGTTTGGTCCTGTGGCGGATGGCCTTGTCATCCCTCTGGATCCGCTGGCAAGCCTCAAGCAAGATCAAGGGCTGCCGCCGCTGCTGATTGGATCGAACGAAGATGAAGCGGCGATTTTTATTCAGAATGATCCGCTGCTGAAGTCCCCGCACATAGGGGTGCTTGAGGGATTCTTTGGGAGGAATGCCAATGCCGTGTGGAACGCCTATCAGCACTACAGCAAATCGATGTCCTCTGAAGTTGCTTGGACCCGAACCTTAACGGAGCACTTGTATGGGATCGGGGCGATGCAGTTTGCGGATGCCGTGACCTTATGCGGTGCACCGGTTTGGATGTATCGGCTTCGGTGCGGCGGCAGACTTGGCGCCATCCATGGGTATGAAGGCAGCTTGATCCAAGCGGCATTTGCCGCAGATCCCGACTCCTTCCTCACGCCGACTTCCGAAGACCCTTATGCCGTGAAGGATGAGATGAACGGGCTTGCGCGCGGGATGAGGGCGGCATGGAGCGCATTTATCCGCAGCGGAGACCCCAACACCGATTCTTTGCCGGCTTGGCCTGTTTACGGGGAAGATCACGCCACCATGGTGCTGGACCTAGCAAGCTCCGTGCGCAAGGACTTGCCGTCCCCGGCCGGGCTCCACGTTCCCCACCAGGTTTGGAGGATGGATTGATCCCGCTCCTTGAAGTTGCCCTGGTCATGTTGGCGCTTGGCTTTCTCCTCGGCTTCGTTGGGGCGGGCGGATCAGGGTTTATCATCTCGATTCTGACCGTCGTTTTCGGTTACCCGATTCATACGGCGTTAGGTACCGCGCTGGCGGCCATGTTCTTCTCGTCCTTCTCCGGTTCCATCAGTCATTACCGGGAAGGAAATGCGGAGTTGCGGGCCGGGGTGGTCGTCGGCTTGACCGGTGCGGCAGGGGCATGGATCAGCTCGGGCTGGTCATCGCTGATCCCCGGGGATCGGCTGGGGTATTTGACCTCCGGCATGCTGTTCGCTTCCGGATTGGCCTTGTGGTTTCGAATGGGTTACGTTTCCCGTCGCCCAGGGACGCCTGGCAACATGGCGCCCGCTACGGTCAAAGGCCGGCGTTTCTGGTTGCTTGCGCCGCTCATCGGCTTCATTACCGGCTCCCTCTCGGGATTGTTCGGCATCGGGTCGACCCCTTTTATCCAACTGGGGCTCATGCTGCTCCTGGGAATGTCGATGCGGTATGCCGCCGGCACCACCATGCTGGTGATCATGCCGATTGCCCTAGCCGGAGGGGCCGGTTACTTCACCATCGGGTACCTCGATGTCCATTTGCTCGTCGCCGTCGTGATCGGTACGATGTCCGGCGCTTATGTCGGCGCCAAGTTCACGAAGCGCGTGCCTGTGGTCTGGCTGAAAACCTGCATGGTGCTCACCCCTATGCTCGGCGGCGCGATCCTTCTGTTGTAGAAGCCGATCCCAAACACTTCGAATTAGCCCCATGCAAAAAAACGGACCCTCCTAGGAGGGTCCGTCGTTTTTGGGATTGTTTACGCTAGCTAAGCTGTAGCGTCGTAATGCATGTTTGATCGCCATCGAACGTGGAGATTTCCGACTCGGCCGTTTTCCCGTCATGACTAATCTGAACACGGTAGGTTTGATCGCGCGGCAGCCACAAGTCGATAAATCCGTTGGCCTGGGACGTCATTTTTTGGTCCAAAACGGTATTTCCTTCCGCATCGGTGACGTTCACTTGGAACTCCTGCTGCGTCATTTCGCCGCGGCATCCCGTCAAGCTGTGGATTTCGCAAGGATGCGTCTCGTTCACGTAAGGCGCGATCGAAACGAAAAATTCGTCTTTCGGCAGATCATACGTCTTCGAGTCGGCCGTATCCCCGTCCACGATCAGTTGACTTGACGTAATCGAGGCGGACTTGGCGCTTAATTTGCCAACGCTGTAGTCCTGGACCAGCTGTTTGATGCTCTGAGTATCTAGCGCGTTCGATTCCGTTTGCTTATCGGCTTGTCCCGTGATGAGAAAATAGCTTCCCAAAGCCGCAACCGCAATGACCCCGGCCGCCGCCAAGATGGTATTCCGTTTCATGCCCGGCACCCTTTCATATATGCTTGGTTTCTTCGATTCTATCGAACATCCCGATTATAGCACAAATGCTCATAACGTTTCCCATTGGGATCTGAAGAACAGCTTATATAGCCGTTTCCAGGCGATTTTGATCAGCATGTAGACCGGGATGACGACCAGCATGCCGATGATGCCGAACCAATTGCCGCTTCCCAACACAAGCAGAATCGTCGTGACCGGATGAATGTCCAGCTTTTTCCCAAACACGTAGGGAGAGATGACGTTATCTTGTATCTGCTGCGCCACCAAAATAATGACCAACGCCCAGATGCCGGTGGACGGAGACTCAATGAGGCCAATAATGACAATCGGGATAGCGGAAATGATCGCTCCGAACAAGGGAATGAAATTCAGAATGACCGCAATCGTCGTCAACAACAACGCATACGGCAGCCCGACGATCAAGAAGCCGATGAACATCAGCACGCCCAGCGCTGCGTTCACGATCACTCGGCCGATGATATAATCGTTTAGCGCTTTGTCCATGTCTCTGGCAGCACGAAACACTTCCTTCCGGTAGCGGATGGGAGAGAGCTTAACCAGGCTACGTTTGAAGCGGTGGCCTTCCTTCAGCATGTAGTAGAGCAAAATCGGGAACGTAAACAGCACGATCGCAAATTGGGACAGGAAAGAGACGAAGCCGCTAAGGTAATTCGTCAAGAAAGCGATCCCTTTGCTTAAATATTCCGAGAAATTCGTGGCTAACCCGGAATCGGATGGAATAATCGACGAGAGGAAAGGAGTTTCACCCCATTCCTTCAGTTGCGCATCCAGCAGATTTACGAACTGGGGAATGTTTTGCACAAGATTGATCAATTGAGTTTGCAATAGCGGCCATACCCCGGCAATAAATCCAAGAGCCAAAATCGCCATGACGACATAAAGGATGAGGATCGCAAAAGATCGCTTGATCTTATGCTGTTCCATGTACTGGACGACGGGGCGAAGCAAATAGTAAAAAAAGCCGGCCAGCAATATCGGAATCAGAATGGCTCCGATCACGGCCTGCATGGGGAGGAAGAAAGGCCTCACCAGGGAAAACACATAAACGATGGCCAGCAGAATCAAAACGAATTTTGCTCCGCGGGTCCACCTTTCCAACAAATTCATTCTCATCAGCACCTAACTTTATAAAATTCGTGGGAATCAATATGATCTCTTTATATATTATTGGTTTTCGGCCCAAAAATAAAATAGGAGCAAACCGCATGTAGCCGTTTCGCTCCTATTTGTACTTAATGGTTCTTTAAATTACCTGCTGACCCGCCGCATCGATTCTAACCTGCGAGGCATTCGAGCATTTCTTGCAGACTTTAAGCTGTTGTCCCGTGCTCGTGTTTTTGGTATACAGCAGCTTGATTCGCGTGCTCCCGCACACCGGACATGTCCCGCGGCCGCGCGAAGGCAGGTTCCAGATCGATTTTCCACGTTTATTTTTGGCCATAACCTATCACCTTCAACGATAGAATAAGTTCATTACAGGAATTAGAAGAACTTTTTATGCTCCCGATCCTCTTTCAGGATCTCCACCGCTTCGCGGAACCGCAAGCTGTGCACGATCTCCCGCTCGCGCAGGAACTTTAAGCTGTCCTGGATATCGACGTCGTCGGTCATGTCGATGAGCCACTGGTATGTAGCCCGCGCTTTTTCCTCGGCCGCGATGTCCTCGTACAGGTCGGCGATCGGATCGCCTTTGGCCTGGATGTACGTCGCCGTCCAAGGCACCCCTGCCGCGTTCTCGTAGAAGAGAGCCTTATCGTGGTTCACGTAATAAGGATCCATTCCGGCCGCCTTCAGCATCTCCGGCGTCGCGTCTTTGGTGAGCTTGTAGACCATCGTTGCAATCATTTCGAGATGGGCGAATTCCTCCGTCCCAATGTCGTTCAGGAGCCCGATCACCTTGTCGGGGATCGTATATCTCTGATTCAAATAACGCAGCGCCGCCGCCAGCTCGCCGTCCGCGCCGCCGTACTGCTCGATCAGCAGTTTGGCCATCCGCGGATCACATTTGCTGACGCGAACCGGGTATTGCAGCTTTTTCTCATACACCCACATATCGCCTGATTAACCTCCTTTAGCTTCCCATCACGGATTGAAGGCAGGTTGCTAAACCTGCCAAGGCCAAGGGCTTTTCGACCATTCCCAAGGGAATTTCGAATAGGCTCGCCCGAAGTTTTGCAGCGGGCCGTACAGCTGCTGAAAATGGTTTGCATGCTGCGTCCGTTCCTGGGTCAGCTGATTAAACTGCTGAATCGCCGCCAGATCATCCGGGTGCGTGTCGAGGTACAAATTCAGCTCCACCAGCGCAAAGTCCAGCGCCTGCAGCTTCTCAAGCTTTTCATAATACTCCTGGTCGAACGGTTGATTGTTGGGATTCGTATTCATGAGATCACCGTCCTTTTCCCCATTTGGATTCATAAGGACTGTACAACGCCGGCCATAATGTGCCGTGTTTCAGGGCATCCATCGGGCTAAACTGCGGCAAATTCGGGGGCTGAAAGTGGATAAACAGCTGCGGAGGGGTGCTGTAGGTTTTGTGCGTGATCGGCGGACATGGGTCGAATGGGCCTATAAAAGGGGTCCACACACGTTCCTGAGGATGGCTCAAAGAAACTTCCTCCTTCTTTAAACATGGTCATGCAGGCGCAATCGCCAAATTTTCCCTGCATCCTACCACTAACATATGACAATCGCCCAAATAATGAACCGGAGGAGCCGCAATTTCACAAAAAAATAACGCCGTACCCCCTTAGCTAGGAGGTGCGGCGTTATGTAACCGGACGGAGCTTGTCCGCCTTATTCCTCTTCGATTTCCTCATCCGGCTCCTCGACGACGAGGCGGATGACCTTCACGCACGTGATGCGCAATCGGCTGCCCTAAGACGGGGGACAATGGTCAAGACCAGAGAGTATACAGCCCTTTAATCTGAAACTCTTTCCCAAACTCCTCAAATGAAAATGATATGTACAATGACACCAATTTAACTAATTAGTGGAAAATATAATTATACCCAAAATAAAATAATTATCATATGAAATTCGTAATGTTTTTTATTTTTTTAGTTTATTATCATTGGATTTGTAACAAATACCTTATCTTAGGAGATGATGAGCTATGAAAAAATCTTTTCGTCTATTCACGTTTGCATCAGCTGTAGTTTTATTATTTACTATTGCTTCTCCGGCTTATGCGGACGGTTTGGAGGAATCGACTAGTAGTATTCACGGGCATTTGAATACGATAGTACAGTTTGCTGATAGGACACCAGAAGTTGTTGAAAAGTTGTATGACCAAATCGGAATTGATTTGAATGAAGCAATAAACTCATCAATTGCTCAAATAAACAACAATACGGTAGAAATAATAACTAGCCTTCCAGAAACCACTTTACAGATTGATGGTAGTAATGTAAATCTATCTAATGGGGAATTTTACCTTGATGGATTGACATCTGGTCTCCATAAAATTAGTGTTTACAGCGTAAACAACTTAATTCATGAACAAGAAGTTATCCTTGATAATGGATTGAATCATATTCCAGTAGATGCAAGAATTAACTTTGGTGATTTGGTTGCCAGTTCGGAAAGTAAGATGGATCCTGATTTCTCCAAATCATCAGCAACTAATTCTTCTGAAATTACTCCTCTTTCAGATCCTGATTCATGGAATGGAATTGGTGTAGGAGCAATTTTAGGGGAAGGTAAAGGTAAGATGTTGTTACTAACTAATGAAGGACACGTAAGTTGTAATAAATCAGATTGGGATAATGGAGCTAACTTCCCTGCAAATAATTCTGATTGTGCATTAGCAATTGCTGGTGGAGTTATGTATAGTAGTAACCCATTATTATTCCAGGCATACGCCCAAGGTAGATATTGTTTACAAGAGAGTATGAATACAGTAGAGAGTCCGAGCACCGCCAATGTTTATTGTAATCAAAAACAAAAGGCGTCTGGATATTATACCGGATACCGGAACAAGGGGTACAATTGCTCAAGTTTTATTTTTTTAGGCGGTGATGAACGCCTTAATAAATATGACCTGTAAAATAAATTTCTTGGAGGGCCAAATCGGGTAAATGAAGAATAGAAAGATGGTCATTATTATTGGAATAGTCTTACTGTCTATTGTTATCTTTCTCTATTTTAGCACCAGTAAGATTATGGACTATCTAAATAGTAATACCAGAGGATCTAATAACTATGTAATTAGTATGGGTTATAATCTTAATGATGAAACTTTCACTTTCACTGATCGTAGTTCGGAATTCATTAACCGAAACGGAATAAAGATTCTCATTGAATTTCCAGAAATGAGCAAAGGTACCCATCACGGAAGGCTCCTTGTTAAGGAACTTGCAACATCGGATACTGTAATGGAACAACATGTTCACATTACCAAGGGCATGTCTGGGCAGGTAGTTCAATTAACTTCTGCGGGTTGGTCCACAGGTAAATATAAATGTATTTTTGAAATAGACAACAATCAGTTGGCTTCAAAAGAATTTATTTTAAAGTAATACATTAGGGCTATCTTTATGTCGACTTCAACGACCTAAAGGACCCCTTAATTCAATTTTCTATACGATAATCACTCACCATCCTTATTCTACTGGATTCATAAGAGCTGAATAATGCTGGCCAATAACCCACATACGTTCCTCAGGATGGCTCAAAGAACCGGCCTCTTTCTTAAAAAATAACGCCGTACCCCCTTAGCTAGGAGGTGCGGCGTTATGTAACCGGACGGAGCTTGTCCGCCTTATTCCTCTTCGATTTCCTCATCCGGCTCCTCGACGACGAGGCGGATGACCTTCACGCGCGTGATGCGCAATCGGCTGGCTTCCTCAACCTCGAACAAGAAGCGGTCGACCTGCTTTCTTTTCCCTTTGGCCGGGGTACCTTCGAGTTCCTTAAACAACCAGCCGCCGATCGAATCGACTTCCTCGTCTTCGATTTCGCTGCCGACCAGGTCGTTCACCTCTTCGATCAGCAAACGGCCGTCCACCGAATAGACGTCATCCGACAACTTCTCGATGTCCGAGCGTTCGTCCTCGAATTCGTCATGCAGATCGCCGACGATCTCTTCGAGAATCTCCTCGGCGGTCAGAAGGCCCGCCGTTCCGCCATATTCGTCGACGACCAGCGTTACCTGGGAGTGCTTCTTCTGCATCAAGCGAAGCACCTGGCTGATTTCCATCGACTCCGGCACATTCAAGATCGGTCGAACCAATTCCTCCAGGTGGAGCGGCTTCTCCGGATCGGGCAGCAGCAGATCGGTAATATGAACGAACCCGATGATCTGATCCTTATCCTCGACGGCGACAGGGTAACGGGAGTGCTTCGTGCCCGCCACGATCTTCATGTTGTCCTCCCAGCTCAGGTTCGTATACAAACAGTCCATATCCGTCCGCGGCAGCATCACTTCCCGGGCCAGCATATCGGAGAAATCAAAAATATTGTCTACCAGCTTCATCTCGTCCTTATCGATGACGCCGCTTTTAGCGCTTTGATCCATCAGGATGCGGATCTCCTCTTCGGAATGCGCCGCCTCGCCTTCGCCCGCAGGTTCGATGCCGATAAGCCGGAGCGCGCTGTTCGCCGCCGTATTCAACAGCCAGATGACCGGAAGGAACAACCGGTAAAACATCAAAAGCGGCCATGACAGCCATAAGGACGCTTCCTCCGACTTTTGGATCGCCAGTGATTTCGGAGCCAGCTCCCCCATCACGATATGTAAAAAGGTAATGATCGCAAAGCCAACCGCCACCGAGATCGTTGAGATCAGCGTTGGATCCGTAGCCCCGATTTTATGCATCAGCGGTTCAATTAACAGCTCAGACACCGCCGGTTCCCCGACCCACCCGAGTCCCAGCGAAGCAAGGGTGATACCCAGTTGCGTCGCCGACAGGTAGGTGTCCAGCCGCTTGTTGACCTTCAGCGCATAATTCGCCCGCCGGTTGCCTTCCCGCGCCAGTTGAGTAAGCCGGGATTGACGTACCTTGACGAGCGAAAACTCCGCAGCCACGAAGAACCCGTTTAAAAAGACGAGAATAAGGACGAGCAGCAGATTCCAAAATAGCTTGCCTATTTCAAATTCGGTATGACCATCGGGTGACACAGGCATGCAATACGCCTCTTTCCTATATTAGTTCTACCTTTATAAAGTAGCGGCTTTACGCGTTTTAAAATCCGTATCTCGGTAATACATGTCGGCGACCAGCAGATTCGGGCCGCAGCAGCCGGCAGCGTCGCAGTGGCAATTGACTTTCTGGTTCAATGGATGCTCCGTCAGCCAGCGGCCGAAAATATCGTCCAACCGGCCGTCCCGCACATTGCCGAAGGCCGGGATTGCGGCAAAATCCGTTACGTATACATCCCCGGTGAACATATTCACATTGACGCGATTGCGTCCGTCCGGGTCGTTGCGAACCGTCACATTCGGCTCCCTCCGCAAGCGGCGCAGGAGTTGCAAGTCTTCCTCGTTCCCGTTGCAGGCGAAGAACGGCAGCGTTCCGAACAGCATCCAAACCGCCGGATCCCGTGCGTCCAGCAGCGAGTGGATCGCCGCCCGCATATCGCTTAGCGCCAACACCGGCAACCCTTCGGCAAAATCGGCCGCATACATCGGATGGACCTCATGCCTTTGGCAGCCCATCTCTACGATCATCCGGTGAATGTCCGCAAGCTTCCGGTGCGTGCGGTAATTAATCATCGACTCGGCGGAGATGAACATTCCCGCTTCGCTAAGCCTGCGCGTATTCTCGACCATCGTATCGTACATTTTGTAGGCGACCTCCGGCTTGACCGGATGCCCGCTGCGGGCAAATCCGATCTCATGGAAATCGCGCCCGCTCGTATAGTTGAACGAGATATGCATGACATCCAAATAGGGAAGCAGCTTCTCGTAACGTTCGTAGTCCAGCGTGAGATTGGAATTGATTTGCGTGCGGATCCCCCGCGCCTTGGCATATTTCAAAAGCGGGATGATTTTCTCCTCCACGGTTTGGCGACGGAACGTCGGTTCGCCGCCAGTGATGCTGATCGTCTGTAAGTGCTCGACGTCATCAAGCGCCTCCAATATCAGCGGCAGCGGCAACTGCTCAGGTTCCTTCAACACGAGGCTGTCGCCAACCGCGCAATGCTCGCACCGCATATTGCACAGATTCGTCACCGTTAGCTCAACGCTGGTCAATACGTGGCGTCCGTACTCGCGAAGCGATAAAATCGGATCCCACGGATCATAACTTGGGCTGATCGGACTTCCGTTCCTATCCATCGTTTTTGTCTGTTTTTCCATCATTCACCTACCACCATTTCCATTCCGTCCACTTCCGCAATCACGATGGAGAGCTGGATGGACAAATCTACTTCGTAAGGCGATCGGATATCCTCTCCCCGCGGGTCCGTCAGGACCCGAACAACCGGCCGCTGCGGCATATGGCCGTGGATCCTCGAGACCACGCCGGTTTCGCCCGTGCTTAATCTAACGGTCATTCCGATCGGGTAGATCGCGACCCGGTCGCGAAACAGCTCCAGCTTCGGCTTCTCGTACCAATGCCCGCAGCCGGTATACAGCACTTCCAGCGCTTGATGCGGCAACATCGCTTTGCGGTACGACCGGTGCGTCGTCATGGCGTCGTAAGCGTCCGTAATGGCGATCCAGCGGGCGTATTCATGGATTTCGTTGCCGCGGATGCCGCGAGGGTACCCGCTGCCGTCTATTTTCTCATGGTGTTGGTAGGCGCAGTGCGCCGATAACAACGGAATCCCCGGTTCATCCTTCAGCATTTTAAAGCCGAAATCGGGATGCCGCTTGATCATTTCGAACTCCTCGTCCGTCAGCCGCGACGGTTTGGTCAGCAGCTCAAGGGGGAGCTTGGTCTTGCCGATATCGTGCAGTAGGGCACCCAGGCCCAGCACGGTCAATTCGTCTTTCGTATACCCGTGAAGCTGGCCGAGCAGCAAGGTATACACGCAGACGTTCAGGGAATGACGATACAAATAATGATCCATGCTGTTCATATTCATCATCATGATCATCGCATCGTCGCGGGCGCTAAGATCGTCCAGAATCGATTCGATCAAGCCGGAGAACGTTTTGCCCAAATAAGGATAAGATACGTTCTTCACGTTCGGCGCGGCCCATTTACGGAAATTCGTCCGGATTTCGCCGAGCGCGCGGCGCCGCGTTTCCTCTTCTATCATTTCGGGAATCACCAGATCGTCCGTCCGAGGATCGGCCACGTAGACAAAGTCCAGACCGTGGGACTGCAGCCTGCGAATGATCGCATCGGACAGCACCGCATTTTCGGACAACAGAATGATCCCGTCCTCATTATAAATCTTTTTCCCTAATTTCATTCCAGCCTGCAACGAGGCGACTGGGATTAACCGCATGACTTCCACTTCCGTCTCTGTTAAGGTTTCAATATGTATCTGGAATCAGCGGTCGATACCGAACACCACTTTCTATTGAAGCGGGTCAACGCATGATGAAGATCCAGAACAACGCAGCCAAAATAAATCGATAGTACGCAAAATGGCGCAGCTGCACCTTTTGGATGAGTTTCAAAAACGCCAGTACGACCACATAAGCCACCACGAAAGCGACCACGAATCCAATAAGGAAATACCCGATCGTATCGGACGTCAAGTAGCGGTAGGAATCCAACATTTCATAACCCGAGACCGCACACATGATCGGGATGGCGATCAGAAACGAGAAATCGGCGGCCGCTTTATAGCTGGCGCCGCTGAGCATCCCCCCAGCGATCGTCGAACCGGACCGGGAAAACCCGGGCCACAACACGGAGATACACTGGTATAATCCGATCAGCAAAGCTTGTTTATAGGTAAGCTGGTCCATTTCCGGAGCGGTGATCGTCGCTTTGTTCTTGTTAAACCATTCGGCGAAGATCATGAAGATGCCGCCCACCACGAGCGCCCACAACACCGTCTGGGAGCTGAACAGGCTTTTGATAAAATCGCGGAAGAAGAACCCGACGCCCAGCGCCGGGACGATCCCGAGCAAAATATGAATCAAATTCAGCCGGCCTTTCGGAGCGTTTCGGTCGACCACCGTCACTTTTTTGCTCAAGCCGAGCAGATTCAAGATCCGTTCCCGGTACACCCAGGCCATGGCCAGGATCGCGCCGAGTTGAATGACGATTTCAAAGGTTTTCATTTCCGGCGACTGATCGTCGTATCCCATCAGCTTGGCCGTCAATATCATGTGTCCCGTCGAAGAGACCGGAATAAACTCCGTCAAACCTTCCACAATGGCTAAAATAATCGAGACAATAAGACTCATTGGTTCCTCCTGATCGAGTATGACTTTGCGCTATAGCTATTCTACTTTTTTCCACCGGGATTGAAAACAGGTTTCCACCGCGCCGGCGGTTTGCAGTTCGAGGCGGAGCAGGTCGCGTAAAAAATCGGGCAGCATGTATCGCTTCTCCGTCCCCCGCTTCAACCGTTCGTAACCGACGCCAAACGTGAACATATCCAGCGTGCCGACGAGATAGGTTTGGTCTTCCCGCAGCGGCACGCCTGCCACGCTGGCTTGGACGATGCGTTCGTAAGGAGGAGCGCCGGGATCGTATTCGATCTCCAAACCATCGACGCAAATGCCGCCGAGCACCTTCCCGCGAAAGCCGAACCCCATAATGGATTTGCTCATCTTCTCTTCGAGCAGCGATTCCTCCAGGCTGGCTAAAATATCCCCGCCGGACACCTGCATCGTGCAAGGATTGATCGGCGAAGGGCAGCGCTCATGCAGCATCCCCTCGCTGATTTCGCCGGCCGGCAGGCCCAACAGCAGCTGACCGCTGTTGACCAGGGAAAATTCGCTGCCGGTGTACCGGCGAACCGCTTGAGCTAACAAATTGCCAAAAGGCGATTCGGCTTCATACGACACCGGCAGCTCCCGATCCGTTACGGCGACTGTCCGGTTCAGCCGGAGCCTTGCGGCTTCCCGCTGCAAAGCGATGGCCGTCTCTACCTGCTCCTGCTTGGGACCCTCCACGACGGGAAGGCAAATTCCGTCCATCATCAACCGTCCGTTAACGGAATCCCGACGAATAACGACCTTTCCCAAGTAGTTGCCGAATTTCCCCGCCGCCGTGACCATCGTTCGTCCAATTCGCAGCGGCTCTTCCAGCAAATGATGCGTATGGCCGCCGATAATCAAATCGATGCCCGGTACCGTCTCGGCCAGCTGCCGATCCATCGGCAAGCCCAAATGGGACATCACGATGACCAGATCAACCTCGCGGCGCAGCTCTTCGACATCCCTTGCAATCGTGTCCAGCGGGTTTAAGGATTTCAGGCCAAGCAACTCATAGAACTCGGCAAATGCGGCCGTCGCCGCCACCAGCCCGATTTTGAGGCCAGCCTTGTGCACGATCTTCCGGCTCTGCATCCAGGCGGGCGGTTGTCCGGTTCGCGCCTCCACGATATTGCCGCAAACGACCGAACAGTGCAGCCCGGCGTATGCCTGGCCCAGCAGTTCCGGCGTAAAGGTCAGCCCTTCGTTATTGCCGATCGTTACGGCATCGTACCCTGTCAGGTTAAGTACGTCCACATTCGCCTGTCCCAAGGTTCCTTCGGTTTCGATCGCCGCCCGGTCCATATGGTCGCCGATGTCGAGCAGGAGCGTGGAAGCCGGCGCTTCGGCCCGCAATTCATGAATCATCGCCGCGATGCGCCCCATCGTTTCGAAGTGGCTGTGGATATCGTTGGTGTATAGGATCGTTAACGTTTCCTGGTTCGTCTCCGGCATGAAGAACTGCCCCCTTGCTCTCTCAATCTATTCGGCCTATTCTAAATTTTAGAGTTCAATGTGTATTATATACCTTAAAATTGATCGTTGTCTTGTTATAATGTATATTACTTACAAACCATTCCGAGGAGACTTCTATGAATATACAAATCGCCCTTTTTGCCGGGTTGGCGGACCGGATCGGTACGTCCAGCCTTAACTTTGCCTACTCGCATACGGAACGGCCTCTTACCGCCGCTTCATTAAAGGAAGCGCTGGCGGAAGCCTACCCTTCGGCAGCCAATTTGCTTGCCGCTTCTTTCGTTGCCGTGAATCAGGAGTATGCCGCCGGCGATACGCCGATCACCCCGGAGGACGAAGTCGCGCTCATTCCGCCGGTTTCCGGCGGGGAACCGACTTTCGGCCCCGAGTCGGAGTTCAAAGGCGATGACCTGTTCATCATCACAGAAGAGCCTCTGTCCGTGGAGGAGATCACGGCCAAGGTGATCGCTCCCGACCATGGAGCGGCATTAACGTTTACCGGGACGACCCGGGAATGGACGCAGGGCCAGAGGACCGTTCATCTTGAATACGAAGCCTACGTGCCGATGGCCTTAGCCAAGCTTCGCCAAATCGGCACCGAAATCGCCGAGCGCTGGCCGGGTACGCGCTGCGCCATCAGCCACCGGATCGGCCACGTCGATATCGCCGAAATCAGCGTGGTCATCGCCGTGTCGGCACCTCACCGGGCCGGATGTTACGAGGCCAGCCGCTACGCGATCGAGCGGCTGAAGCAAATCGTGCCGATTTGGAAGAAGGAAATCTGGGAGGACGGCTCCGAGTGGAAGGGCCATGGGCTTGGGCCCTGGGACCCCCGCGTTCCGGGAGAACACCTTCTTTCGGGTGATTGACACCGAACAAAATTCATTGTCAGTCCAATTATTTCCTGATATGATTAAGGAAAATTGGAAGATTATGAGGTGTCATCGTCCTTGAAAGTACATATTATGGAACTCAGTCCAGGCGACCGTCTCCAACATGACGTATTTAATCATTTCGGCGTCTTTGTTTTGCAAAAGGGCTGCGAATTGAGCAGCGATGCCATTGTCAAATTGATGCAACACGGCATCGACTACGTGGATATCGAGCCGCAAACCTTAGAAGCCGAATTCCCTAAAGATCCTGCTTACCGGGCCAAGCCTTATATGAACGAAGCCGTAGACGGATTTGAGGAGCTCTTTTTGGAAGCGCTAACGAGCGGCCGCATCGACGAGGCGAAAGTAGATCAGCTCCTCGAGCCCATGATCTCGGAATTGGATAACCAGAAGGACGTCGTCTCCTTGCTGCTGATGATCGGCGATGATGACAACTATACATATCATCATTCCATGCAAGTCGGCATGCTCTGCTATTATATCGCTTCCTGGATGGGGTATACCAAAGAAGAGGCTTATCATGCAGGGAAGGCCGGCTATTTGATCGATATCGGCAAAAGCAAGGTGCCGCAGAGCATCCTGACCAAACCCGGCAAACTTACGCCGGAGGAGTTTGAGGAAGTGAAGCGCCATACCGAATACGGCCATGAGATTATCCTAGATTCGACCGGGGACGAGCTTTCCGCATTGGTCGCGCTGCAGCATCACGAAAGGGAAGACGGCAGCGGCTATCCGCATGGCTTGCGCGATAAGGAAATCCATCCGTTCGCCAAAATCGCCGCCGTTGCGGACGTGTACTCGGCGATGACCTCCAACCGCGTCTACCGCTCGAAGCAGGAGTTATTGTCGGTGCTGCGCGAGCTCAACAGCCTTAGCTTCGGCAAGCTGAGCCCGGAACCCACGCAAGCGCTGATCCGCCACCTGCTTCCGAATTTCATCGGCAAGAAAGTGATGCTGAACTCCGGCGAGATAGGTTCCATTGTCATGACCAACCAAACGGACTTTTTTCGGCCGCTCGTCAAAACCGATTCCCGGTTCGTCGACCTGTCCAAGGAGCGCGAAACATCGATCGAAGAGGTTTATTTATAATACATCATTCAATTCCCGGGTCTGAAAAGACTCGGGTTTCTCTTTTTGCCTTTGATGTGCGACGGCGATTCACCGGACTCTCTCCACTCTTGCCCAGCCCCCTCGTGCCTATTCGTCATACACTAACAAAAACGACGGAGGCTGATGCACCTTATGCCTAACTACCGCATCATCGTAGATTTATCGGACCGGATGCTGTACTTGCTGGACGACAACATCGTCGTGCGCGGATTTCCGGTGGGGATCGGCAAAATGCTCACGCAAACCCCCGAAGGAACGTATACGATCGTCAACAAGGCCCCGAACCCCGGTGGACCGTTTGGGGCCTATTGGATGGGCCTATCCAAACCCCATTACGGGATCCATGGGACCAACGATCCCTCTTCCATCGGCAAAGAGGTATCCCACGGCTGCATCCGGATGTACAACCCGGACGTCATTGAATTGGCCCGCCTCGTACCGATCGGGGCGAGCGTGACGATAAGGCAATAGGCCGCCAACGCCAAAAAAGGAGAAGACCCCAGGGTCTTCTCCTTTCGTTTGGCCCGGTCCTTACCCGATCGAGCCTTCCATCTCGAACTTGATCAACCGGTTCATTTCCACCGCGTATTCCATCGGCAGTTCTTTGGTGAATGGCTCGATAAAGCCCATGACGATCATTTGCGTGGCTTCTTCTTCGGTCAGGCCGCGGCTCATCAGATAGAAGAGCTGCTCCTCCGACACCTTCGATACGGTCGCCTCATGCTCCAAGGTGATGTTGTCGTTCATGATCTCATTGTATGGGATCGTATCCGACGTCGACTCGTTGTCGAGAATCAGCGTATCGCATTTGATGTTCGACTTCGCGCCTTCCGCCTGGCGGCCGAAGGATGCGAGACCACGGTACGTGACCTTGCCGCCATGTTTGGAAATCGACTTCGACACGATCGTCGACGTCGTATCCGGCGCCAGGTGAATCATTTTCGCCCCGGCATCCTGAAGCTGGCCTTTGCCGGCAACGGCGATGGACAGCACGCTGCCTTTCGCGCCGCGGCCTTTCAAGATCACCGCCGGGTATTTCATCGTCAGCTTGGAGCCGATGTTGCCGTCGACCCATTCCATCGTCGCGTTCTCCTCGGCTACCGCACGTTTGGTTACCAGGTTATAGATGTTAGGTGCCCAGTTCTGGATCGTCGTGTAACGCACGCGGGCGTCCTTCTTCACGATGATTTCCACGACCGCGCTATGCAGCGAGTTCGTGCTGTAGATCGGCGCCGTGCAGCCTTCCGTGTAGTGCACGAAGCTGCCCTCGTCGGCGATGATCAGCGTCCGTTCGAACTGGCCCATGTTCTCCGAGTTGATCCGGAAATAAGCCTGCAACGGCACCTCGCATTTCACGCCTTTCGGCACGTAAATGAAGCTGCCCCCGGACCATACGGCGCTGTTCAAAGCCGCGAACTTGTTGTCCGCCGCAGGAACGACCGTTCCGAAATACTCCTTGAACAATTCCGGATATTCACGCAAAGCGGAATCCGTATCCATGAAGATGACGCCCTGGTCTTCAAGGTCCTTCTGAATGCTGTGGTATACGACCTCCGATTCGTATTGCGCGGAGACGCCGGCCAGGAACTTCTGCTCCGCCTCTGGAATCCCCAGCTTATCAAACGTTTCTTTGATTTCCGCCGGGACTTCTTCCCACGTCTTGCCTTGCTTCTCGGATGGTCTCACATAGTATTGAATATCGTTAAAATCAAGCTCGCTCAAGTCGCCGCCCCAGCGCGGCATTGCCATTTTCTCGAACTGCTCGAGCGATTTCAGGCGGAAATTAAGCATCCATTCCGGCTCGCCTTTGATGCGGGAGATCTCCGTCACGATTTCACGGGTCAAGCCTTTACCCGATTGAAAGATCGCCTTGTGTTCATCCCGGAAGCCGTATTTATACTCTTCCAATTCCGGTGCTTTTTTGGCCATGTTCGGTTACCTCCTTAGGGGTTTAGATATCCGCTTGGATTCCTTTTTTCAACGCGTTCCAAGCAAGCGTTGCGCATTTGATGCGGGCAGGAAATTTATTAACGCCGGATAAGGCCTCAAGATCTTCATAATCGTCAAAATCCACCGATTCCCCCATCATCAGCCGGGAAAAACGTCCGGCCAGGTCCATCGCTTCATCGAAGGTCCGGCCTTTGACCGCTTCCGTCATCATCGATGCCGACGACATGCTGATGGAACAGCCTTCCCCGGTAAACCGGGCGTCCTTGACGACGTCTCCTTCCACGATCAGCTGCAAGGAAATGCGGTCGCCGCAGGTCGGATTGTTCAAATCGATCGTCAGCGCGCCTTCCTCAAACTTCCCGCGGTTCCGCGGGTTTTTATAATGATCCATTATGACTCGGCGGTACAGATCGTCCAGTTGCATCACCCAAAATACTCCTTTGTTTGGATTAAAGCTTCCGCCAGTCGGTCGATATCCTGTTCCGTATTGTACAAATACAGGCTGGCTCTGGCCGTTGCGCTCGCTTCAAGCCAGCGCATGAGCGGCTGACAGCAGTGATGGCCCGCCCGGATGGCGATGCCGGAAGCATCAAGCACGGTCGCAACGTCATGCGGATGAATGTCCTGCAGGTTGAAGGTGAGCAGGCCCACTTCGCGCTCACGCGGTCCGTATAAAGTCAGTCCTTCAATTTCCGACAGGCGGTTTATCGCATAAGCGGCGAGTTTGGCCTCATGGCGGTGAATTTCCTCAAGCCCGATGCCCTCCAGGAAATCGATGGCCGCCGCCAGTCCCACCGCCCCAGCGATGATCGGCGTTCCGCCTTCGAATTTCCACGGAAGCTCTTTCCAGCTTGATTCATACAGCCCGACATCGTCGATCATTTCCCCGCCATATTCGATCGGCTCCATGGATTCCAGCAATTGCTTCTTCCCATATAGCACCCCAATTCCGGTTGGCGCGCACATCTTGTGGCCGGAAAAAGCATAAAAATCCGCGTCCAATTCCTGTACGTCGATCTTCATGTGCGGGGTGCTTTGCGCACCGTCGACGACCATCACGGCCCCGTTACGATGGGCGATGGCCGCAAGCTCCTTGATCGGGTTCACGACGCCAAGGACGTTGGAGACATAAGCCGTCGCCACAATCTTTGTCTTGGCGGTGATCGTCTTCTCCGCATCCGCCAGATCGATATGGCCGTCCGGTTGAAGCGGAATGTATTTCAATACAGCCTTCTTCTTCAAGGCCAACTGCTGCCAAGGAATCAGGTTGCTGTGGTGCTCCATCGGAGTAATGACGATTTCGTCGCCTTCCCCGATCGCGGCAGCCCCATAAGAGGAAGCGACCAGATTCAACGCCGTCGTCGTGCCGCGGGTAAAGATAATCTCTTCCCGGCGAGCCGCGCCGATGAAGCGAGCCACCTTCTCGCGGGCGCCTTCGTAAGCGTCGGTCGCCCGGCTGCCCAGCGTGTGCACGCCGCGATGCACATTGGCGTTATCCCATTCGTAATAATGCTTTAACGCTTCAATGACAACGGCCGGCTTCTGCGAGGAAGCCGCGCTGTCGAGGTAAACGAGCGGATGCCCGTTCACCTCCTGCTGCAAAATCGGGAATTGTTTCTTGAGCTCTTCAGCATGGATGCTCATTGTCCCAACTTCCTTTCCACCAGGCCCTGCAGTTGCTTCTGCAGCGGCTCCAGCGGGATATCCGATACGACCGGAGCCAGGAAGCCATAGATGACCAGACGTTCGGCATCGGCACGGGTAATCCCCCGGGACATGAGATAGTAGATTTGCTCCGGATTGACTTGGCCTACAGAAGCTGCGTGTCCTGCCGAGACATCATCTTCGTCGATCAACAGAATCGGGTTGGCGTCACCACGGGCTTTCGGGCTCAGCATCAGCACTTTCTCGGTTTGCTGGCCGTCCGCTTTCGTGGCGCCTTTCTCGATTTTCGTGATCCCGTTGATGATCGCGGTCGCCTCTTCCCGCATAACCGCACGGGTGATCATTTGGCTCGCCGAGCTTTTGCCGTAGTGGACGGCCTTCGTCGTATAGTTCAAGCGTTGTTTGCCAGAACCAACGGCGATCACCTTCGCATCGGAGCTCGAGCCGTTCCCTTTCAAAATCGACAACGTTTCGCTAGCCGAATCGCCGCCGTTCATTTCTCCGATAATCCATTCGATGCTGCCGTCGTTTTCGACCACGGCGCGGCGGTACGTCATGTCCGTCGCTTGTTCGCCCAGATGGTGAACCGTGGCGAATTGAACCTTGGCGCCCGGTTTAACCACCACCTCAGCGGCACCGTTATGCACAATATTTCCATTTAAGTTCACGGAAATATAGTTATCCACGTAGGTGACCCGGCTGTTTGTATCCGCCACGATCAATACATGGGGAGCAAACGCAGATCCCGCATCATCCAAGAGGAAGATGCTTTGCAGCGGCGTATCGATCACCACGTTCTTCGGAACGTACAGGAAAACCCCGCCGTTCCACAATGCCGCATGCAAGGCGGACAACCGGTTTTCATCCGGCTTGACGACGCTGTGCAGATGCGCCTTCACGAGATCGCCATGCTCCCGCACCGCGGTTTCCAAATCGGTGAAGATCACCCCTTGGCTAGCCAGCTCCGGCGCCAGCCGGGTGAATACGGTATCGGCATTACGCTGAACGAGCAGATTGCTCTGCTCCGTCAAATCCACCAGGGATTGAATGCTGTCCGGAAGCTGCTGCGGATTCTCGCCGCGGGTTTCGCCAAGCGTTCCGTAGTTGCTCAAATCCCAGCGGTCGATTCGCGTCTTCTCCAATTTAGGCAGTTCCAGTTCCGCCGCCAGCTGCAGCGCCTTCGACCGGCTGTCCGTCAGCCAGGCCGGTTCGCCGCGCTTCGCGGAAAGTTGTTTCAGTTGCTCCGCTTCTACCGGAAGTACGGTTTGTGTCGTCATTCTCTACTCCTCCTTCCGATTAGGCTTCTTGACCAACCGTTTCGTCCACGATGCCCAGCTCTTCCTTGACCCAATCGTAACCTTCGGCCTCCAGGCGTTCGGCTAGTTCAGGACCGCCGGATTTTACGATGCGGCCTTGCATCATGACATGGACGAAGTCCGGTTTGATATAGTTCAACAGGCGTTGGTAGTGGGTAATAATCAAGAAACCGCGGTCCTCGCTGCGCATGGAGTTCACGCCATTCGCCACGATCCGCAAGGCGTCGATATCGAGACCGGAGTCGATTTCGTCCAGGATCACGATTTTCGGATCCAGCAGCAGCATTTGCAGGATTTCGTTCCGCTTCTTCTCCCCGCCGGAGAAGCCTTCGTTCAAATAACGATGCGCAAACTCCGGATTCATCTCCAGCACCTTCATTTGCTCTTCCATTTGGCGAATGAATTTGATCAGGGAGATTTCGTTTCCTTCGCCGCGGCGGGCATTAATCGCGCTGCGCAAAAAGTCCGAGTTGGTTACGCCCGCGATTTCGCTGGGATACTGCATAGCCAGGAACAAACCGGCCCGAGCGCGCTCGTCAACGGCCATTTCCAGCACGTCTTCGCCGTTCAGCGTGACATTGCCGTCCGTCACCTCATACTTCGGATGGCCCATCAACGCGGAAGCCAGTGTACTTTTCCCGGTTCCGTTAGGTCCCATGATGGCGTGGATTTCCCCGCCTTTTATCTCAAGATTGATCCCTTTCAGGATCTCCTTCTCCTCGATTGTCGCCTTCAGTCCTTCAACTACAAAATGCGTTGCCATGTGACTGCTCCTTCCATCCACGAATATTAACGTTATTTGCTCAGGGACGCCGCCCTTGTTCTTGCCATTATATCATAGCAATTATCACATTAGAATAATTCTAAGTGATTCTCATTGATTCTCATTTCATTCTAACCTACTTTTTTGGCATAAGCAACGTATGCCAGCGGATATAAACCGATGTGCTATACCGTTTGTCACAGACAAGTCGGAATTTCCATTATCGTCCAATGCAAAAGGACCCGGCCCTTGCTTGCGGCCAAGCCCTTCTGGTATGCCATGCTTATATTCCCATCTTGCTCCTAAGGTCAATCCAAGTACGCCCGGAGCATCCACATCTTTTTCTCCAGGCTTCCGACATAACCGGTCAACAGATCGCTCGTGGCGGGATCTTCCGCCTTGTCGGCTAACGCAATTCCTTCGTTGTATGCCTCGGTCAAGGTCGCCAAATCTTCGAGGACATGCTGCACCATCGCCCGCGGCTCTTCCTTACCGGCAGCTTCCTGAATAGTGGCCAGCTCCAGGTACTCCTTTAACGATGCGGCCGGATTCCACTTCAAGGTTAACATCCGCTCGGCGATGGCATCCATTTGTTCAGAAACTTCATTATATAGTTCCTCGAACTTGATATGCAGAGTGAAGAAATTGCTGCCTTTCACATACCAATGATAATTATGCAGTTTCACGTAAAGCACGTTCAAGTTGGCGACCTGTTCGTTCAACAGCTGCTCCAGGTTCGATTTCTTCGTTTTTCCTGCTGATTTAGCTTCCGAATTGGCCATCCTAATCCCTGCTTTCTATATAATTAGATTGTCAATATCTTACCCTAATCCGGGCGATGTGAAACAAGATGGGAGAACCCATTGCCTTGCGCCCTGCCGTTTCATTCATTCGGGAACGTTTTTTCGATTTCCAGCAATGCTCAGTGTTTTTTTCTTAAATTTGGACTATGATTGTTTTATCAGTGGTGCTATGATTATTTGGGTATTTTGAACAGAAAAGGATACGCCTTCTCTGCTTAACACGGAATAGTTGGGGGAATTATGGACAATCAGACTGGTCAACATCATGAGGAAGAATTAGGCTATTTGTTCAACGTCGAAATTCTGATCAAGGGCAAGACGAACCCGTTAGCACTGCAAGCGCTGCTCAAGCTGCTGAACGGCAGCCCTGATATCATAGATTTCCGTATCAATTCCGGAATTGAATTGGGACAGATCATTGAATCGACCTTGGCTTCCCGCAAGCAGTCCCGCATCGATAAAGCCAGAGCCGTCACGGCCAAGAACAGTGCCAAAGAAACGCCAAAGCCGCCGGCTGCGGCCGAGAAGAAGAAAAGCGAACCGGCTGCCTCGGGCAATTTCAAAGATATCGCGGCCAGCGAAGAGTTCCAGGCCTGGATCCAAAGCTACATCACGGGGAACAAGCTGGTCCGGTTGTACGTGAACCGAAACGGCAAGCGGACGAGCATCCCGTGCCGGATTTTGAACTTTCTTCCGGAAACCTACGCTCTGAACGTATACCACGTCGACGAGAAGCAGGTATACACGTTAAAACTGAGCGAGGTCATCGATTTTTTGGATACTTAAACGGAACCGCCGAATAGTGCATCATGACAAAGGGCTGACGTTTCCTGCATTGCAGGATTCGTCAGCCCTTTCGACTCCTCTAATCCAATTAAGCCCCGGCTTTCGAAGCGCCTTTCCAGGCTTCCAGCGCGAGCAGCAGCCACCCTCCCAGGAAAGCTACGCCTCCGAGCGGCGTCACCGGGCCAAGCCAGCGCCAGTCCAATCCGGCTAGTCCGTATAAGCTGCCCGAGAATAAAATTACCCCGATCAGGAACAACCGTCCGCTCCACAACAGGCGCCGGGATTCCCCCCATTTGCCGGCGAATAACGCGGCCAGCAATATCGCGATGCCATGGATCATTTGATAGTGGACCCCGGTCTCGAAGGTCCCTATCGCCGATTCCCCGATCCGCTCCTTCAGGATATGAGCACCGAACGCGCCAAGCGCCACGGCCAGAAGCATCACAACGGCCCCGATTCCCGCATATTTTCGCTGCATATCGTATCTCGCCCCTCTCTGATAATTCCTTGTCCATAGGCTCACGTTCATCATACCGCAGGGCTTCGATCGATTCCACCGCAATTCCATCCAAAAATATCCTTGCAATTTTCGGAAGGATATTTGAAGATGGTCTTGAATAGGTTTTCATTACCGTATAAAAGGAGTTTTAGGATGGATTATCGCCAATCGGAACAAGAACCCGCTTCCCCTTACCATGCGCCGTTCGAGCCCGCTTCCCGGAAGAAATTCTCCGGACCTGGCATCGCTTCGTTCGTGCTTAGCTTGCTTGCGGTGATCGGCTATATCACCTCGCTGACGCTGATTACGTCCACCGTGCTGGACCTCATGGACCAGCCTGCGAACGTCATCGCCGAGGATCTGATGCAGCGAACGGGGGCATTGCTCGGCATTTTGCTATTCCTCGTATCCGGCTTGCTGGATCTGATCGCGCTGATTCTGGGCATCGTCGGCCTGGCGGTCAAAAACCGACGCAAAGTGTTTGCGATTTTGGGCACGATTTTTTCGGCGTTGTCACTGCTCCTGCTCGTCATGTTGTTCGTTTTGGGCAGCCTTGCCGCCACGTAGCAACGGCGCCGGCGGACTCTTTCGCCGAACAGGCGGCGGCCCTGCGGGCAACCGCATCAAACCCCAAGCCCTGCGGGTCTCGTTGACGCGGACTTGGGGCTTTTCCTTGTCTCATTGTTTTTGATAAAATAATGAGAAGTTGCTTTTTTTACAGCCTATGAAATCGTATCAACTTACCAAGGAGACTGCTTATGTCTAATGTGAAAATTTTCGCGGATAGTACCTCGGATCTTCCAGCCGACTGGATCGGACGTTATGAGATTGGCCTGGTTCCGCTTTACGTCGTATTCGGCGATGAAACGTTCCGGGACGGCATCGACATTACCCCGCCCGATATCTACCGCCGGGTGGAGGCCGAGGGAAATCTGCCCAAGACAACGGCCCCGTCCCCGAAGGACTTTATGGATGCTTTTGGCCCTTATCTCGAACAAGGTCAGGACATCGTGTATATCAGCTTGTCCTCCAAGCTGTCGTCTACCTACCAGAACGCACAAATCGCTGCCGCGGAATTTCCCGAAGGCCGGGTCCATGTCGTAGATTCCCTGACCCTATGCAGCGGCATTGGATTGCTCGTCATGAAAGCGGTGCATCTCGCCGAGAAAGGACTGGCGGCCGCGGAAATCGCCGGACAAGTTGCGGCCATGCGCCCCCAGGTGGAGACGCAATTCGTCATCGATACGCTGGAATATTTGCATAAAGGCGGACGCTGCTCCGGCATGCAGAATTTCATCGGCAGCTTGCTGCAAATTCGGCCGGTGCTGAAACTCGTGGACGGGAACATCATCCCAGCTTACAAGGTGCGAGGGCGCAAGGAGAAAGCCGTGCAGCAAATGCTCGACAACGCCTTGGCCGACAAGGATAACATGGATCAGGATCTGATCTTAGTAGCCCATACGCTTGCGGAAGAAGAGGCGCTGCGGCTCGCCGCTATCCTGCGGGAGCAAACCGGCGCGCGCGAAGTCGCCATAGCGGAAGCCGGCTGCGTGATCTCCAGCCACTGCGGACCGCACACGGTCGCGATCATGTATACGAGAAAACAACCGGTCTCATAAGTCCCATAGATAACCAATGAACTTTTAGGAGGATTCATATGGGTTCCATCAAAATTTTTGCGGACAGCACTTGCGATCTCCCCGCCGAATGGATCACGCAGTACGATCTCGGCATCGTGCCGCTGTACGTCACGTTTTCGGAACAGACCTATAAGGATGGCGTCGATTTAACCGTGCCCGAGCTCTACCGGAAAGTCGACGAGACGGGCAAGCTGCCCAAGACGGCGGCGCCCTCGCCGGCCGATTTCATCCAGGCGTTTGCGCCTCATATTCAGGAAGGCCGGAAGATCCTCTACATCAGTTTGTCTTCGGAGCTTTCCTCGACCTATCAGAACGCATTGATTGCCGCAGAGGAATTTGCCGAGGGCATGGTAACGGTGTTTGATTCCCTGAACCTGTCGACCGGCATCGGTCTGCAGGTGATGAAGGCCGTCGGCGCCGTTGCGGAAGGCAAGAGCATGGAGGAAATCGTCGACCTGCTGACGGCCGTTCGTTCTCGGGTCGAGACCGAATTCGTCATCGATTCGCTGGATTATCTCTACAAGGGAGGCCGCTGCTCCGGCATGCAAAACATCGTCGGCAGCCTGCTCCGAATTCGCCCCGTCATTAAAGTGGAGGACGGAAAAATGACCCCGGCTTACAAGATTCGCGGCAGCCGCGAAAAAGCGCTCGATCAGCTCCTGAACAACGCGCTGAGCCGGATTTCCGATATGGATAACGACCTCATCTTCGTCACGCATTCCTTGGCGGACGAGGACGCGAAGATGCTGAAGCAGGCGCTGGAGTCCAAGACCAACGCCCGTTTGGTCGCGGTGTCCAACGCCGGCTGCGTCATTTCCAGCCACTGCGGGGCCAAAACGATCGGCATTCTGTACACCAAGAAACTCGCATAACGCACTTCGAAGAAAAGGGAAGGCCCGGGATTCGCACCCCGGCCTTCCCTTATTTGCGTCTGCCCGCAGACGGCAGCTCCCTTATCTACGTTTGTAGCTCACCCGCGAACGGTACTGCTGCGGGGCACGTGCCGGATAACGCACCGGCAGCGAAAACATATGCACCAGCTTCGTAAAGGGGATTGAAGCGAACAGCAGGAAAGCCGTCAGCACATGCAGCTGGAACAACAACGGCACCGTATCCATCAGATGATAATCGGGCCGGAACGCAAGCAGGCTGCGAAACCAAGGACCGATCGTCGTCCGGTATTCATAAGCCACCACGGTCGTATTGTAAACGATCGTCATGTACGTCCCGTTGGCGGCGACGATCAGCAGCAGGATGACGGCGAAGTAATCGGCAAACCCCGCATGGGCCCGAACGCGCCGGTTCAGGAACTTGCGGATCAGCAGCAGGACGAGTCCCAGCACCACCATGAGCCCTGCCAGACCGCCGCCGGCAATCGCGAAGAAATGATACGTTTCATCGTGAACGCCCATCGCGTGATAGACGCTTCGCGGGATCAGGACGCCCATCACATGGCCGATGAAAGCGAAAACGATGCCGTAATGAAACACCGTCGACCCGATCCGCAGCCATTTTTTCTCGAAAATTTCCGTCGAAGGGGCCGCCCAGCTCGCCTGCCGGAAGGCAAAGCGGTACAGCAAACCGAGAATCAGCACCGTCAAGGCGATGTAGGGATAAACGACCCACCAGAATAATCCGGTCATTGCGGTATTCCTCCATTCATTCAGTTGCACATTTTGAACTGCGCCGGATCCGTCCCCGTGCGGGCGGTCCCGTCCATTCCGTAAAGGATCGGATAGGGAAGCTCGTCCAGGTCGGCTTGCTCCCGCTTCGCTTCCAGCCGCCGGATGTCCTCCTCCGACGGCTCGCCGAACACGTCCTCCATCAGGTAGGCGAACAGTTCACGGTAAGGGCTGTCCTCCGCCAGATGTCCAGCCACGCGTTTCGTCGCCACGGCCAGCCGCAGCTCGAGCGCCCGGACGTGAACATGGTCCGGACGAATGGCCAGCAGCTCGTACAGCAGCGGCATATAGTCGGCCAGTTCGCCGGCCGACGCCGCAAATCCGGCATCGCCGATAATATGCTGCAGCAGGATCAGCGCGGCGCCGCGTTCCCGGCTGTCGCCCAGTTCATGCGCGGTCAAGTACAGCCCGGTTTTCTCCTTCCAATCGAAGGTCCACACGTACTGCTCCCGCAGCTCCCGGAGAGGGAGGGCCTCCAGCGGCCGAATCGCTGCTTCCAGTCGGTTCTTCAGCGCACAGTCCTCCACATCCGAAACCGCGTCAACCGTCTCCTTAAGCACTTCAGGATAACTGTCGTCAGGGTATCCGAGCAACCGGGCGGCGACGGCCAAACCGATGCGTTTCGCTTCCATGGCTTCCACCATATCGATCTAATCCCCCTTGGCAAAATACTGCGACATAAAACCTGACTCCGGCGTGATTCCCTCAAGACTGCAGGCCCCTTGACGATAATGCAGGCCGGCTTCCCCGATCATTTCCCGCCGCGCGGTCGGAATGACGAACCGTTCGTTATGCTTGGCTACGGCGAACAGGCGCGTCATCTCCTCGATTTCCTCCACGGTCGTTCCTGCTTCTTCCAGCAGCCGGCTGCGTCTCAACCCGTCCAGCCCGCCGACGGCGCGGTCGCGCATCATCACGCGCATGGCCGTCATTTTGAGCAGGACTTTCCGGACTACCCTCGTATCCCCCGCCGTCAGCAGGGAAGCCAAATACTCCATCGGAATCCGCATTTGGTCCACCGCGGGAATGTACATGTCCGTTTGCAGCTCGTCTTCCTCAAGGTGGTTCATGATTGGGCTGAGCGGCGGCACGTACCAAACCATCGGCAGCGTCCGGTATTCGGGGTGCAGGGGCAACGCCACCTTCCATTTCATCGCCATTTTGTAAATCGGCGACCGCTGGGCGGCATCGATCCACGCATCCGTGATCCCCGTTCTTCTCGCTTCCTTAATGACCTCGGGATCGTTCGGATCAAGGAACACACCCAGCTGCGCCTCATACAGTGCCTGCGGATCCTCCACGGCCGCGGCCGCTTTGACCCGGTCCGCATCGTACATGACGACGCCGATGTAACGGATCCGCCCGACGCAGGTCTCGGAGCAAATCGTCGAAAGACCGGCCTCGGTGCGCGGATAACAGAAGTTGCATTTCTCCGCCTTATGCGTGTTCCAGTTGTAATACACCTTGTGGTAAGGGCATCCGTTCATGCAGAAACGCCAGCCGCGGCAGGCTTCCTGGTCGACCAGCACGATGCCGTCCTCGTCCCGCTTGTAGAGAGCGCCGGACGGGCAGGAGGCGACGCAGGAAGGGTTGAGACAATGCTCGCAGATCCGCGGCAGGTACATCATGAAGGTCTTCTCATATTCCAAGGCGATGTGCTCCTGCAGCTTCTTGACGTTGGGGTCCATCGGCACGATTTCGCTGCCCCCGGCCAAATCATCGTCCCAGTTGGGGCCCCAGGTCGGCTTGTCCATGTACTCTCCCGTAATCATCGACACCGGACGACCAACCGGCAGATGCTTGCGCTTCGGGCTATGGAGCAGGCTGTCGTAATCGTACGTCCAAGGCTCGTAGAAGCTGTCCAGATCGGCCATGTCCGGGTTGTAGAAAATGTTCGCCAGCTTGGCGATCGGCCCGCCGGCCCGCAGCGACAGCTTGCCGCCGCGCAGCACCCAGCCGCCCTTGTACTTGCGCGCGTCCTCCCACTCCTTCGGATAGCCCGGTCCCGGCCGGGTCTCCACGTTGTTGTACCACATATACTCCGTGCCGGGGCGGTTGGTCCAGGTGTTCTTGCAGGTGACCGAGCAGGTATGGCAGCCGATGCACTTGTCGAGGTTCATTACCATCGCGACCTGCGTTTTAATCCTCAAGCCAATTTACCTCCTTCAGCGGACGGATGATCGTCATCGTATCCCGTTGATTTCCCGTCGGCCCGTAATAATTGAAGCCGTAGCTGAGCTGCGCGTATCCGCCGATCATATGCGTCGGCTTGAGCGTAATGCGGGTCACGCTGTTATGCGTGCCGCCCCGCTGCTTGGTGATCGAGGTGCCGGGCACGCCAAGCGTGCGGTCCTGGGCATGGTACATGTAGGCGATTCCCTCGGGAACCCGGTACGTCAGCACTGCCCGGGCTGCCACGACCCCGTTGCGGTTGTATACCTCGATCCAGTCGTTGTCCTTAATGCCGATCGATGCCCCGTCCTTCTCGTTCAGCCACACGACCTGCCAGCCGCGGAACAACGTCGACATCTGGTTCGTATCGGTGAACATCGTATGGATGCCCCATTTCTGGTGCGGGGTCAAATACCGGATCGTCAGCGATTTCCCGTTGTTCGGCACCTCCCGTTCTCCCTTCAGGAAAGGGACGTGCTTCAGCGGCGGCAGATAGATCGGCAAAGCCTCCCCGAAATCCAGGATCATTTCATGGTCGAGGTAAAAGCTTTGCCGCCCGGTCAACGTCCGCCACGGAATGTTGTATTCGGTATTCAGCGTAAACGGCGAATACCGGCGATTGTCCTTCTCCAGCCCGCTCCAGACGGGCGCGGATATCGCCTGGCGCGGCTGGGCGGTGATGTCGAACAACGTAAAGGCTTCCTCTTCGCGTGGTTTGGCGATGTCCGCGAGCTGCTTTCCGGTCTTCTTCTCCATGTCGTGCCAGCCTTCGACCGCACGTTCCCCGTTCGTCGCCCCCGACATCAGCAGGATCGCTTCAATCGCTTGGCGGTCCTCGTACAAATCCGGCTGGCCTTTGCCGATGCCCTCCCGTTTGGAGATGCCCAGCCGCTCTTTCAGTTGCTTGTACACCCGCTCGCCCGGGATTTTCACCGCCTTGGAGCTATACCCCTTTTCGATGTTGGGCCCAAGCGTGATCATCTTTCCGTATACGTTCGGGTAGTCGCGCTTCACGATCAGGAAATGCGGCATGCTTTTGCCGGGGACGGCTTCAATCTCGCCTTTGCGCCAATCCTTGATTTTCCCGTGCGCCTGGGCCACCTCGTCCGGACTGTCGTGGCCAAGCGGCGTCATCATCACGTCCTCGCATGCGGGGAGATGCTTCTCGGCCAGCTGCGAAAACGTCTTGGCGATTTCCCGGAACGCATCCCAATCGCTTTTGCTCTGCCAAGGCGGAGAGATCGCCGGATTAAGCGGATGGATAAACGGATGCATGTCCGTGCTGCTCAGATCGTGCTTCTCATACCAGGTCGCGGCCGGCAGCACGATGTCCGAGAACAATCCCGAACTGGTCATGCGGAAGTCCATGCTGACGAACAGATCGGTTTTGCCTTCCGGCGGCATATCGTCGGTATGCACGTCCTTCGGCCGCCAGGATTGGGTCGGGTCGGTGAGTACCTGGTTGTCGGCGCCGATCAGATGCTTGGCGAAATACTCATGTCCTTTGCCGCTGTCGCCAAGCAGATTGGAGCGCCAGTTGAAGAACACGCGCGGGAAATTTCGCGGATCGTTCGGATGCTCGATGGCGAAGTCCAGTTCGCCGTCCTTGACCATCCGCGCAACCTCCTGAACGGCCTCCTTGTCGTCCGTCAGGCCTTTGCCGCGCAACTCCTTCGCCACGTCCAGCGAGTTTTGGCTGAACTGCGGGAACGACGGCAGCCAACCGAGCCTTGCCGCCAGCGCGTTAACATCGGCCGGATGCAGTTTGCTGTAACGGCCGCCCCAAGGCGTGTCTTGCTCCTCGTTTAACGGAGCCTCGTACCGGAACTGTTCGGTGGCGAAATAGAAATACGAGGTGCCGTTCTGCAGACGCGGCGGGCGGATCCAATCCCCGGCAAAGGCGATCTGCTGCCAGCCTTCCAGCGGGCGTACCTTCTCCTGGCCGACGTAATGCGCCCAGCCGCCGCCGTTTACGCCCTGAGAGCCGGTTAACAGCACCAGGTTCAGGATCGCGCGGTAGATTTGGTCGCTGTGGTACCAGTGGTTGGTCCCGCCGCCCATGGCGATCATCGAACGTCCGCCTGTCTTGGCGGCATTGTCGGCGAACTCGCGGGCGACCTGGATGCAATGCGCCTTCTTGACCCCGGTAATCGCCTCCTGCCAGGCCGGCGTATACGGCTTCATCTCGTCGTAATCGGCCGGATAGTCGCCGGGCAGCCCGCGCGGCACGCCGACGTGGGCCATCATCAGGTCGTATACGGTCGCTACCTTCAGCGTCTCGCCGGACGGGGTTTGCAGGTGCTTGACCGGCACGCCGCGCTGGACGGTTTGGCCTTCTTGTTCCGCGAAATAGGGAAAATCCACCAGAGCCACCTCGTCGGCCCCCCCGAGAAAGCTCAGCTGCGGATCGATGCGCGTGCCGTCCGGCTTATCCAGATCCAGGTTCCACTGACTGCCTTGGTCCCAGCGGAAGCCTTGGCTGCCGTTCGGCACCTCGGGCTTTCCTGCGGCGGCGTCCCAAAGCACCGTTTTCCATTCGGCCAGCTCCTGCTCGTCGCCGAGATCGGCCGCACGAAGAAACCGGTCCGTGCGGAAGCTTCCGTTCTCCTCCTTCAGCATGACGAGGAACGGGAGGTCGGTAAACTTCTTCACGTAATCCCGGAAATAAGGGGTTTCTTGATCAACGTAAAATTCCTTCAGGATGACATGCGTCATGGCCATGGCCAGCGCCGCATCCGTGCCGACCCGGGCCGGCAGCCAGATGTCGGCAAACTTCTCGTATTCCGAATAATCCGGACTTACGCCGACGACCTTGGTCCCGTTATAGCGGGCTTCCACCATGAAATGGGCGTCAGGGGAGCGGGTTTGCGGGATGTTGGTGCCCCAAATGATAAAATACTTCGTATTGTACCAATCCCCGCTCTCCGGGACGTCGGTCTGCTCCCCCCACACCTGCGGTGAAGCCGGCGGGAGGTCGGCGTACCAGTCATAGAAGCTGAGGATCGTTCCGCCGATCAGCGAGAGGAATCGGGTTCCCGCCGCATAGCTGACCATCGACATCGCCGGAATCGGGCTGAAGCCAACGACGCGGTCGGGTCCGTATTGGCGGATCGTATGGATCGTTGCGGCCGCGATCATCTGGCAGGCTGCATCCCAGTCGGCGCGGACGAAACCGCCTTTGCCCCGCGCTTTGACGTAGCGGGCGCGTTTCTTCGGATCGTCCACGATGTTCTGCCAGGCGAGAACCGGATCCTTGACCGCCGCCATCTCCTCGCGCCACATCTCGTAGAGATCCCCGCGGATATACGGGTACTTCACCCGCAGCGGGCTGTAGGTGTACCAGGAGAAGCTCGCCCCCCTCGGGCAGCCCCGCGGCTCGTATTCCGGAAAGTCCGCGCCCGTCGTCGGGTAATCGGTCTTCTGCGTCTCCCACGTAATGATGCCGTCCTTCACGAAGACGTTCCAACTGCAGGAGCCCGTACAGTTCACGCCATGCGTGGATCGGACGACCTTGTCGTGCTGCCAACGCCCCCGGTAGAGGCTCTCCCAGTCCCGGCCGCGGGGGCTTTCCTCGGTCCAGCCGTCATTGATGCGTTCCCCGCGCCGCAAATATTTGAGCGACTCGAACAGCTTGTTCTGCTTATCACCCACTTAAAAATCTCCCTTCTGGTCAAATCCCGCCGGCGAAAGAGGGTTAAACCGTTCACCGGTCAGCTTGAACGCGCCCTCTCCGGCCCGCAGCTCCTCGGCGAACACGCTCCAAGCGGGAGCGTTGCAGGCAGCCAGGATCAAGCGTTGCAGCTCGTCCAGCTGACCCATCGACGCGATCTTCGCCTTCACCTCGTCGTCCGGTTCTCCAAAACGCATTTGCAGCACCGCAAGCAGGTCCTCCCGGTCCTGCCTGGCGAACAGCTCAAGCTCGCGTGCTTCCACCTTCCGTCAACTCCTTTTTTGAGGTTGTTCAAAAAGTCATTTTGGCGATTAACGCCTGCTTCGCCTTCTCGGCGGCTTCCCGCAGAAACCCCCCGATCCGTTCGTCATCACGTTCGATCCAATCCCAAGGGATCACGCGGCTTTCCAGCCGCTCAAACCGCTCGCCGTAGCGCACGCGTACCGCAACGCCGCGTTCATGGACCTGCGCGCCCGCCTTGACGTCATAAGGATGCAATCCCAAGCGGGCGAGCTCGTCCGTCAACCGGGCGTAAAGCCGCGGTTCAGCCGCGCGCAGCGGCTTATCCGGCAGCAAATCCGTCAATTTCGGGGCCGGAAGATGCGTCATGACGTACCGCCTCCATTTCTTTTTCCACCATGTCTTCTTCAAAACGGTTATGCAGCTGATCAACCAGAATCAACGCCCGAAGGCGATGGACTACTTCCTCATCGACCTCGCCCCGTTCCAAGCGATCCTTTATTTCCGCCACCAGCTCCCGCAGCAACTGATGGTCCCGGGTCAAGGCGATAATGACGTCTTTCAGTTGCGGCTTGAGTTCCAGGGCCTCGACATACAGCCCCTCTTCCTCGCTTTGCGCATGCTGCAAGGTGCGAGATTCCCAGTGCTCCACGGCGATCCAGGCGATCTCCAGCGCCTTCTCCCGTTCGCCCCGGCTCAGGCAGTGCGCGAGCAGCTCCGTCAGCTCCTTGGCTTCTTCCAGCACCGCTTCGTGAATTAACGCATGGCTGTCCACGTTTCTTAAGGAGGGTCCCGATCTCATGCACACTCATCCTTTTTTGGTTAATTTTTACTAGGGTTTGCTGCACCTTGCCGATTTATTCCTCCATTGGGGCAAAAAAAGACCGGGATCCCCAGCATTACGCTGGAATTCCCGGCTATGGTCCTGCCCTCATCTAGTTATAATAGCGTGCCCCCCACCGATTGTTGGAACTCCTCAATCGCCGGCAGTTGCGGCTCTACACGTCCCACTAAACCAAACCCCGCAATCACCAGCGCTAACTCGTCCAACAGCAAGGAATGACGCACCACAAGGCGTATCGGGATGACCCGATGCGTCTCGATCAGCGACAGCAGGCCTTCGGCAAGGTTCTCGGACGCTTCGTTCCGTTTGGTTAACCCGTAATGCAGCACTTGTCCCGTCTCCTGATCCGCAATGACGTTCATCGTCGGATAGAAGGGACGTTCTTCTTCAATGGGCATCGGTATAAAAAAGCTGTCTACTTCCCAAACGCCCGCATTGCCGTTTACCGCGCGTCTGGCCTTGGCCATGCGCAGCTCATCCACCACGACCGCCCGCCCGGAAGGCACCAACGGCCGATCCGCCGGATCCGGCTCCCGCCATTCGCTGATCCATTCGGTCGTGCCGTCATCTTTTCCCGCCACCGGAATCCGTACGAGAAACCGTTCCCCGTTTCCTTCCAGTAAAACATCGGGATCCTGCCGGTGGGAACGGCTCACCTCCATCGCTTGTTTGATGATGTCCGTGAAGAAGGCAACATCTTCCCGATCCGACAACGGCCAAGGCACGTATCCCGGCTCGTAGAGGCGGAAGGACGGCCAAGCGTTCTTGCCGTTCAGGGATAAGTCAAGCTCTTTCACGCGTTCGTATTCCTCCGGATACAGCTCGTCCCGGCTGCCGAACGACAACATATAACAGTGCTGAGCGAACAACGGATCGCCCGTGAATTCCCCGTTCAACAGGTCCAGCACCGTCTGCAACCCCTCCGTCCCAAGATAGACGGCTAGGCCAAACACCTCTTTGCCGCTTCCCATCACGCAGCAGTATCCGGTGAGGTGATCCCGGGAACTCCGGACGCCAAACAAATGTACGTTCGAAAGCCATTCCCACGGCTTCAGCTTTTTAAATTCACCCGCCGCTTCATATAATTCCAACCAATCCTGGTTCGTCGGCTCCATCTCGGTACCTCCTTCGTAAAACCAACCTCGCTTCCTTCAGCTTAACGGGAACCTCCGCCTTTTTCCAGCGTTATTGTTTCCAAACCGGCGCAAGCTCCCTCACATATCGCCCCTCTCCGTGAATATACTTTATTTACATCCACAAATATAGCGTTCCGGGAAATCCCGATATGGAGGTGTTCATCTATGCCAACGCCTGATCGATATAACTTTGTCGTCTCCAAAGAGGACTGGTCGCTGCATCGGAAAGGATACCAGGATCAACAGCGTCACCAGGAGAAAGTACGGGAGGTCATCAAGCAAAATCTGCCCGACCTCGTCACCGAGGAAAATATCATTATGTCGGACGGCAAGCAGATCATTAAGGTTCCCCTCCGCAATTTGGAAGAGTACCGCTTCATCCATAACTACCAGAAACATAAGCATGTCGGCCAAGGTGACGGAAGCAGCGAGGTCGGCGACGTGCTGGGCCAGGACAGTCCCAAGGAAAGCGGAAAAGGCGGGAAAGGCGGCAAGGCCGGCGATCAGCCGGGCTACGATTACGTAGAGGCCGAGGTCAGCATCGAGGAGCTGGAGGATATGCTGTTCGATGAAATGGAGCTGCCCTACATCCAGGAGAAAGACAAAGAAGAAATGGAAACCGAATCGATTCGTTTTAACGATATCCGCAAAAAAGGCCTGATGTCCAACATCGACAAGAAACGGACCATTCTGGAGAACCTGCGCCGTAACGCAACCGCCGGCACTCCCGGCATCCACGGCATTTCGCCGGATGATCTTCGGTACAAAACGTGGGAGGAGATCGTGGTTCCCCGCTCCAACGCGGTGATCCTGGCGATGATGGATACGTCGGGTTCGATGGGCGCGTTCGAGAAATACTGCGCGCGCAGCTTCTTCTTCTGGATGACGCGATTCTTGCGGCGACAATACGAAAAGGTGGAGATCGTCTTTCTGGCCCATCATACCGAGGCGAAGGAGGTCAGCGAGGAGGAATTTTTCACCCGCGGGGAAAGCGGCGGCACCATCTGCTCTTCGGTTTATCAAAAAGCGCTGGAGATCATCGACTCCCGTTACCCGCCCTCCGGTTACAATATCTATCCGTTCCACTTCTCCGACGGCGATAACCTGACCTCCGACAACGAGCGCTGCGTCAAGCTGATCGGGGAGCTGATGAAGCGCAGCAACCTGTTCGGGTACGGGGAGGTCAACCAGTACAACCGCGGCAGCACCTTGATGTCCGCTTACCGGACGATCAAGCAGGAGAAATTCATGTATTACGTCATTAAGGAAAAAGGCGAAGTTTACAACGCGTTAAGACGGTTTTTTCACAAGCGCGAAGGGGGTGCGGCAAGTTGAGCAGCGAAATGGAACAGCTCGAATACGCCATCGCGGAAATCATGGAAATCGCCGACTCCTTCGGGCTCGACTATTATCCGATGCGCTATGAAATTTGCCCCGCCGATATCATCTATACGTTTGGCGCATACGGCATGCCGACCCGCTTCTCGCACTGGAGCTTCGGGAAAACCTTCAATAAGATGAAGATGCAATACGATTTCGGTCTCAGCAAAATCTACGAGCTTGTCATTAACTCGAACCCTTGTTACGCCTTTTTGCTGGAGGGCAATTCGCTGATTCAGAATAAGCTGATCGTCGCTCACGTGCTGGCGCACTGCGATTTCTTCAAAAACAACGTGCGGTTCTCCGCCACCAATCGGGATATGGTCGAGAGCATGTCCGCCACCGCCGAGCGGATCAGCCGGTATGAACTGGCTTACGGCGCGGCAACGGTGGAAAGCTTCATCGATGCCGTGCTCGCGATCCAGGAGCATGTCGACCCGCAGCTGATCAAGCCGATGCGCTACGACAAGCGCCGGCAAATGGAGGAGAAGCTGCGCCGGGCCAAGGACGGACGGTATGGGCAAGCAAAGGAAGGAGCCTACGACGACCTGTGGTCGCTGGACGGGATTTCGGGAGGACGCGCTGCGGCGGAAGCCAAAGAGAACGCCGTGCAATTTCCGCCCGAACCGGAGAAGGATATCGTCTGGTTCATTCAGGAATATTCGGAAGCGCTGGAGGATTGGCAGCGCGACATCATGAGCATGCTGCGCGAGGAAATGCTGTATTTCTGGCCGCAAATGGAGACGAAGATCATGAACGAGGGATGGGCTTCCTACTGGCATCAGCGCATCATCCGCGAGCTTGATCTCACCAGCGACGAAACGGTCGAATTCGCCAAGCTGAACGCCTCGGTCGTCCAACCGTCGCGGCAAAGCCTGAACCCGTATTACCTCGGGCTGAAGATCTTCGAGGACATCGAGCGCCGCTGGGATCACCCGACCGAAGAGGAGCGCCGCCGCTTTGGCCGCGAGCCCGGGCAAGGCCGGGAGAAAATTTTCGAGGTGCGCGAGCTCGACTCCGACATCTCGTTCCTTCGCAGCTATCTGACCAAAGAGCTCGTCCGTGATCTGGACTTATACATTTTCGAGAAACAAGGACCGGAATGGAAAATCACCGACAAAACATGGGAGCACATCCGCGACCAACTCGTGGCCTCCCGCGTGAACGGCGGTTCCCCGTATATCGTCGTCCAGGACGGCGACTACCTGCGTTCCGGCGAATTGCTGCTGAAGCATCAGTATGAGGGAATTGAACTGGATCTGAAATACCTGGAGCATACGCTCCCCCACGTCTACAAGCTGTGGGGCCGCCCCGTGCATCTGGAGACGGTGGTGGAGGAGAAGCGTGCCATGTTCTCTTACGACGGTCAGAAGCATATCCGGAAGATGATTTGAGTTAGATCACCTTCAGGCTGAAGTAGAAATCGCTTTGGCCTTGATCAAGGAACCATTCGCAATGGATGCGGTACAGGTAGGTTCCTGTCTCTTGCGGAACCTTATAAGGGTCATTGAGGGCTCCGCCTTTCGGGTCCGTCCCCGTTAGCGTGAATTCCTTGATGCCCTCTGGAGCCTCGGTATCGATTGGAGCGCCTGCGGGAACCGCGGTTGCCTTTAGTTCAGGAATGCTGGCATCCACGCTGACGCAGCTGCCTTCGCTGCTAAGAACTGGCGAGCACCAGGAGTAACCGCCCCGGGCAACCTCGATGGCGGTTCCTTGCACGGATACGACGGGCAGAGGAGGTGCCCCCTCCTTGATCCATCCGGAACGAATGGCTTGTTGGACATTGGAAGGATCCGCAGGCTCGTTCTGTCGTACGCCAATCGAATAACCGGCCCAGAAGGCGCACGCTAAAATCGCGAGTGCAACTACGGTTAACATGAGTTTGTTGCTCTTTTCCATGAAATCCCCCCGCATTTGTTTCTTATATTAACGTTGCCGTTGCCACGGATGTTTCAGTCCGAAAGAAGAGCCGCCCGGATCAATAGATTCGGCGGCTCTTGTTCTTCCTGCGGAATCGGTCAGGACAGCAAGGCGATAACCAGCAGCTCGTAGAGCACCAACGTCAAAATCATTTCGTCGCTTGGGCTGGGTCCCCAAAAGGGAGCTCCAAAGGCGCGCTGGCCCCCGTACCGCGGAACGGCCAATTGCAACATCCCGCCTTGGCAACTGACGATCCGGCCGACATGCACATGACCGTCCATCGTTTCGATGCGGACTCTCTGATTGACAAGCTGCCGGCAGATGCCTTGCACCCGGTCGCGGATCGAGCGCAAATGCCGGGCGGATTGCGGGTCCGCCTGATAAACGATGCGTTGTTGAGGATGCCCCCATGGTTGAACACTCATTCGTTCTTCGCCTCCAAGGTTTCTTTCAAGTTCAAATTATCGTATGCGAATACCCAGGGGGCGGTGAGGCGGGGAGAGAGGGAATTCGGCCCCGCCTTATAAATGGCGAAAAATCAACTGCAAAACCTGCTGTTAATTGGGTCAGTTCTGCGTTTGGA
>NZ_JAKSXN010000169.1 GCF_022427145.1 Paenibacillus timonensis | reverse complement strand
GTGGGCCCCCATGGAGGCGATCCAGCGATATGTTTCGTAACCTGTGGGTCCTGCCTCGTAGCAAAACGATAGCGTTTCGGCCGCTCCCAGCTCTTTGATCAGCTTGCGTAACGCTGCCGGTGTGTGGGGAATGGTTCCGTAATAGCGTGGAGCTTCCCCGCTCACATCAGCAATTGCAACCGAAATTTTTGCTTTGGATACATCTAAACCGATGAATTTTGTGGTAGACTGCATAGTATCAGCTCTCCTTTGCTATGTAGCTCTGAAATGGTTTGGGTTACACTTTCCATTTTAACCTACGAGATGTAGTAATTTGGAGGGCTGTCTTTGTTTTACGTTCATCTTAGCTAG
>NZ_JAKSXN010000168.1 GCF_022427145.1 Paenibacillus timonensis | reverse complement strand
TGATGAATTTCAATTTGGCTTTGCAGCAAATTTAAATTCATCAGAAAAGGATTGTTTCTAAAACGCAAATTTCGTTTCGTTTATCCAGTTTTCAAGGATCAAGTTGCTTCGCCGTTTTACCGGCGGAAGACTATCTTATCACTTCCCGATTCACCGTTCAACCGGTAAGTCTTGGAAGGATAAGCTTGAGAGTTGAACTCTCAAAACTGAGCAACGAGTGAGTAGAATATTTGTACCGTTCCCCACGGGAACGAGGTACTCCATAGAAAGGAGGTGATCCAGCCGCACCTTCCGATACGGCTACCTTGTTACGACTTCACCCCAATCATCTACCCCACCTTCGGCGGCTGGCT
>NZ_JAKSXN010000167.1 GCF_022427145.1 Paenibacillus timonensis | reverse complement strand
CAAAGCATGAAGCATCTCATCGAAGGCCACCTGCATGGGCTCGTACGGGAATACCAGTTGCCCCAGCCAGACGCGATACTTCTTCGTCCAGCGACGCTTGATTGTGGCCGGTGGCTCTATCTGGTGACGGAGCAAGAACTTCAAGACCCGCTGACGAGCCCGGTGGGCATCTTCCTTGGCAGCTTCACGGGCGCGAACCAATTCTCGTAGAGCCTCATCTTCTCGCTCGGGCACGTAAACGGGAGTGAGTTCTCCTGCACGGAACAAACGGGCAAGTTGCTCAGCGTCACGTCGATCTGTTTTCACTTGGTCGCCGGGGCGTTTGGGAATGAGCGATGGAGCAATGACGACACA
>NZ_JAKSXN010000166.1 GCF_022427145.1 Paenibacillus timonensis | reverse complement strand
GAGTGTGTCTTGTGGGGGACTGGAGATCACAGATCATGAACTGGAGGAAAGGTTGGTTGCGTGGAAATACTGGGAGTTTGAAGTTGATTCAGGGCGCTGGCTAATGGGAAGGGAGTGAGTAGTGTGGCGAGGGAGTAGTGGAGAGTACTGTGGTGGTACGGGAGCAGGTTGGGCGAGATGAAGATGGGGGAGAGAGATGGATGGAAGTTGACGGCGGGGGAGTGAAAGAGAGAGTGCAAAGGAGAGCGGGTTGGTGGATAGGAGGTGATGGAGAGAAGTTAATGAGAGGTTGGGAGAAGTCGGTTGTATGAGAGAAAAGGTTGGAGTGAGTTGATGGATCAAAAGTGTACCTCTGTCAATAGAGTAGACACAAAGAATCGAGAAAATTATGCA
>NZ_JAKSXN010000165.1 GCF_022427145.1 Paenibacillus timonensis | reverse complement strand
TGTTAAATAAAAATAAAGTTTGCAGAATGAGAAAAAAGTCTGCTTAAGAAGAAAAAAGTTTGCTTAAAGTCTCGTGGGTGTATCCAGAGTATGGGTATATTCACGAGGCTTTTTTATGTTTATTGTGGGCTACCAAAGGGTTTTCGAGAGGGACAAGGTGACACTTACGGGCTGGGTAATACCGTATAGGTCATCGCCCATAAAAAAATAAATATATAAATAATTAGGCAGAGGTCAAGTGGTAAGTATGGGGAATGACGGTGGTACAGGGGAAACCGTAAGATATAGTAGTGTGCCTCATCTTTCAAGGGAAGCGCACGTCCAGTAACGTGTAACAAGCCCCAAGCAAGGTCCTCGCCCTTAAAAATAAATATATATAAATAAATAGGTATGGGC
>NZ_JAKSXN010000164.1 GCF_022427145.1 Paenibacillus timonensis | reverse complement strand
TGCTGCTAGACTAAAAAGTAGACATGGAGAACCGAGAATCGGGTAAAATGAATCTATCCAAATTCGAGGTGCTACCATGACGAAAAAATACGATAAAGAATTTAAACTGCAAACGATTCAGATGATCCAGGAAGAAGGGAAAGCGGTGGCGCAGGTCGCCCGCGAACTGGGGATCAGCGACAACACCCTGTATCGTTGGATGGCGGAATACAAGAAAGACGGCGCACAGGCCTTTCCAGGCAGTGGGCAACTGAAAGCCGACGATAAAGCAATGAGAGATCTTCAGAAACGCCTTCGTGATCTGGAAGAGGAGAACGACATCTTAAAAAAGGCGATGCACTACTTCGCCAAAGACCGGCGCTGATCTATGCCTTCATCCACGATCATCGCTTCAAGTGCCG
>NZ_JAKSXN010000163.1 GCF_022427145.1 Paenibacillus timonensis | reverse complement strand
AACCAACAAAATCGCCATGTGGCTCTTGACCGTCATCCGCGTTTACCTCGGCTATCAATGGATCGAAGCCGGCTACCATAAACTGACCGGCGGCTTCGACGCCGCAGGCTTCTTAACCGGAGCGATCGCGAACAGCACCGGCGAGCACCCGGCCGTGCAAGGCTGGTGGGCCACATTCCTGCAGCACTTCGCCTTGCCGAACGTCGATCTCTTCAACGTCCTGGTGCCTTACGGCGAATTCCTGGTCGGCATCGGCCTCATTCTCGGTACCTTCACCACCTTCGCCGCACTGATGGGCTTCGTGATGAACGCCGCGTTCCTCTTCTCGGGTACGGTAAGCACCAACGCGCAAATGCTGATTCTTGAAGTGCTGGTTCTCGTCGCCGCCGCTAACGCCGGCAAAATCGG
>NZ_JAKSXN010000162.1 GCF_022427145.1 Paenibacillus timonensis | reverse complement strand
AATGCTCCCGTAATAGCGTGGAGCTTCCCCGCTCACATCTGCAATTGCAACCGAAATTTTTTCTTTGGATACATCTAAACCGACGAATTTTGTGGTAGACTGCATAGTATCAGCTCTCCTTTGCTATGTAGCTCTGAAATGGTTTGGTTTATACTACACTATCCATTTTAACCTACGAGATGTAGCAATTTGGAGGGCTGTCTTTTGTTTACGTTCATCTTAGCTAGTGCCCAGCAGTCGCTAGCCAGCGGATTATAACGGCTCTATAGTCCGTTAGCGCCTCCGTCGGGTTACTCTCCGTTATCCTCTTTCTTGATAAACCACTCTACGCTCTACAATCCGTAGCTTCCCTCTCAGCCTCCCTGCCCGCCTTGGATGATGCTAATCCATGGATTTAGCATCCCCCCGCCAACGCCAAAAAACCCGCTGCCACGAATACG
>NZ_JAKSXN010000161.1 GCF_022427145.1 Paenibacillus timonensis | reverse complement strand
TTCTAAAACGCAAATTTCGTTTCGTTTATCCAGTTTTCAAGGATCAATTGATAAATCATATGGTGGAGCCAAGGAGGATCGAACTCCTGACCTCCTGCTTGCAAGGCAGGCGCTCTCCCAGCTGAGCTATGGCCCCAAATTCACCCTAACACAAGGCACGATGCCGTTCGTTATGGGATATATGGTGGGCCCTAGTGGACTCGAACCACCGACCTCACCCTTATCAGGGGTGCGCTCTAACCAGCTGAGCTAAGGGCCCATAACGGATATTATTTTGTGAACCCAAAAATGGGCTGCGCTTGGCGACGTCCTACTCTCCCAGGACCCTTCGGTCCAAGTACCATCGGCGCTGGAGGGCTTAACGGTCGTGTTCGGGATGGGAACGAGTGGAACCCCTCCGCCATCATCACCAAACGCATGAGAGTTTGAACTCTCAAAACTGACCAACGAGTGAGT
>NZ_JAKSXN010000016.1 GCF_022427145.1 Paenibacillus timonensis | reverse complement strand
CTTAGAGCATAAAGTCGTACTTAATTTAGTCATGGATAAAGCTCCTGATGCCCATGTAAACCAATAGGCGGATAGAATGAGGTTGGACCCCTTAAGGAAGTAGGGGGCGTGGAAGAAGCCCAGTCGAGGGAGACTACAATGAAGAGAATACGAAGCAAAACAGGCAGATCAACGGGATATGTCATCCTACTTATCGCAATCATTACTACTATCGTGTGTTGGGATGAACTCGGGAGTTTGGTGAGGACAGGGAACTATGACAATCCGGATCATATGGTGGAAACCATAATGGACAAATCAGCGACTCCAGGAGTGGCTATGGTCGTATCAGAGCAGGGCAAGACCGAATTTAAGAATTTCGGATATGCAGATGTCAATCATAAGAAGAGGGTAACTGAAGAGTCATTATTTGAATTGGGATCAACGACAAAGGCATTTACGGCTTTGGCCATAATTTTATTAGAAAACGAGGGATATCTCTCTCTCTCCGACTCTATTACAGATTATATTCCTTGGTTTGAGCCAACCCTTAAAGGGGAGAAAGTGAATATGACCATTTCTCAGTTGTTAGCCCATACCAGTGGGATTCCGCCGTGGAGTATTCGGTTAATTCCAGAAGGCACAACAGGGGATTTGCTTGAAAAGACCATACATAATATTTCAGACATTGCATTAGATACGTATCCTGGGACAGCCTATCATTATGCTACCGTGAATTATGATATTTTAGCGATGATTATTGAAAAAGTTACAGGCAAACGTTATCAGGATTACCTCACTGATAGCATACTGGTCCCTTTAGGAATGAGGGATAGTTATTTTTCAACAGGGCAGGAAAAGGAATCTGATCAACTTACCCAAGGATATCGCGTGTTTTTTGGAAGAAGCATAGAATATGATGCTCCTAGATATTATGGGAATATCGCGGCAGGATATTTGGTCACGAATTCAAAAGATTTGGAACGCTGGATAAATGCCCAAATGGGGATCGGCGATATTCCAGATCATCTATTGAATGCGATCCAACAATCTCATCAAGTTGACATCAAAACCGCTGGATACGTAGATGAAAATCAATACTACTCATTCGGATGGAGCGTGGATACGAAAAGTAATGTTGTAAGTCATAATGGAGCTAATCCGAATTATTCCTCAAAGGTTATTATTGATTTAGATAAGCGGCAGGCCATATTTGTTTTGGCTAATCTGAACTCAACTGCGCCCTCGCTAATTGCTAATAATATATATGAAAATATGAATGGAAATCCTATGAGGAGATTTAGGTATGATGACGAGTATTTATTAATTGATTTGGTATTTTCATTCTTAGCCCTAATCGCAGTGGTTATCTTATGTCTTCAAGCCATTAAACTCTTTAGAGGAATTAAACTAGATCTTCATGATGAAAAGACAAGGATCAGAATAAAAACAAGAAGCAGTATCGCACTAATCTTAAAAATTATACTTTTGGTATTCGTCATGATCTGGCCTTATCTAATAAACCATAATTATTTCGTGATAGAGGTGTGGATGTCGCATTCCATATTGATTTGGATGGGACTTGCTGCGATCAGTTGCATTTTATCGATAATAATGAATATCAAGACCCTTCATGCTCTAAAGGCCTCGCGGTCGCGGCCGTTTGTCGCATAAGGCAGTGAGAGTTCGTGAATACATGAAAAGTGAGGTGCTCGGATGAGTTATAAATCTATTCTCATCGACCAATTAAACGCTTGTTATCACGATAAGAGCTGGTTTATTCCGCTTCATGATATTTTAAAGGACTTAGAAGCTACACAAGCCGCATGGGAGCACGAAAGTAAACAATCCATTTGGTCGATCGTGAATCATCTCATTTTTTGGAATGAAAAGTGGCTTGAGAGATATATTGAAGACCAAGTTGAGTTAGACAGCTTCATCAACAATGATGACACTTTTTATTTGAATCGAGATGCAATAAATGATGTTGAGTGGAAGAAAACCCTACAGAGACTTGAAACCGTCTTTTATAGCTGGAATAGAGCGCTTGAGGAGAGCGATGATCTAAAACTAACTAAAGAAATCCCTACTTATTTTCATGCTCCTTGGTGGGGAGTCGTATCAAATTTATGTATTCATAATGCCTATCATATTGGACAGATTATGCTGTTAAAAAAACAATTGAGAAGTATAGGTTGAAAGAACTGTGAGTATTCGGATAACGCCCCCGTTATATTTTGCATAAGGAGATGAACCTCATGCCCTTACCCATGGTTCATTTGAGTGTTGCCGTTAGTTACGCAGAAAAGCAGGGAATAAGTGATCCGTTGGGAACCTTTTTTCTGGGTAACCTTGCTCCGGATTCCATACATATGAGAGAGGGCATAACGAAGGAAGATAAACCCAAAACTCACTTTTTTCCAAACGAAGAGGGAGATTATTTATCTAAATTGAAGAGGTTTTATTACCCGCTAATGAATCAAAGTGAAGAATGTGATTGGAATTGGTTTGTACGAGGTTACTTTATGCACCTGATTACTGATGATTTATGGTTCCGTGAGTTGTATCCCGCGTTCGTAGAGAAATATACGAAATTAGGTCGAACGAATGAGGAAATCAGAATGCTATATTACAGAGAAACGGATCAAGCGGACTTTCATCTTTATAATCATCAGGCGTGGAGAACTGAAGTATGGGAACTATTAAAGGGCGTTAGGTCTTATGATTTTATTGATTTATTAACCTCAAATGAGATCTTGTTATGGAGAGATCGGACATTTTCGTTTTTTCAAGATCCGCTTAAAGAGCCTAAAATTAATCCCCATTTCTTCACCGATGAGATCGTGAGTACATTTGTAGACACCGCAGCTGATCGATTGGGAGATATATTCAAAGAATGGGACAAATGATGGATTCGCTATATGGAAAGGGCTGGAGAAATGGAAGCTAACCAAACATTCCCGAAAGCCACACTAATCAAATATAGATTATCAAAATCGATTTTGATCCTATTTGAATATGGAATCATCTTAGGATGTATGCATTATGGCGGAGTTCATCTGAATTTACTTATTTATATTGCGGCTTTTTTCGGCTTAGTCATAGGGACGTTTAGAAGGCCAGTAAAGAGGTCGGTAGAACTGTTCGTCACAATACCTGTTACCATCTGTTTTGGTGTAAACATCTTTATGATTCATAATGGAGAGTTAAGTATCAAAATAATTTTACTACTACTCATCGTATTCACCATTATAGGATTCGAAATCATTAGTAATAAGTTGCTAGATAAACTACGGATAAGTAATCACTAGAATCCGCGATAATATCGGCGGGAATATTCTAACGGCACCTATCGTCGATGAGTTGTCAGATGTATAATCATGAAAGAAGCTCAGACCACAAACGCCCCAGCCCAAGATAAGAGCTATCTAGGGGTGGGGTGCTTTTTTGTGAAGGGAGAGGAATTTATGACAGAAAGAATAAGCGTATCTACCGGTTCTCCATGGGAGCCCGTAGTGGGATACTGTAGAGCAATCAGAATCGGGAATGTCATAGAAGTAGCCGGGACGACTGCAATGAAAGACAACGAAATCATTGGTAAAGGCGATGCATATCTACAAACGAAACAAGCTTTAATTACAATCGAGGAAGCCTTAATAAAGCTTGGAGCAGGGATGGAAAACGTGGTGAGGACTCGAATGTATGTAACGGATATTTCGAAGTGGGAGGAGATCGGGAAAGCTCATGGAGAGTATTTCAAGGATATACGGCCGGTTGCCACAATGGTTGAAGTTAAAGGGTTAATTGATCCAGACCTATTAGTTGAGATTGAGGTACAAGCCATCGTTACGTTGTGAGAATCGAAATGAAAAGGACGTGTGGGTATGCCGCGGCTTATGGGTGATCGAATTATTTTAAGAGAATATCGCAAGGAAGATTTACAATATATGAGAGTTTGGTGCAATGATCCGGAAATCGTTGATAATCTATCCGACGTATTCTTATTTCCGCATACCGTAAATGGAACAGAACAATACTTGAACTCCATCCTTGAAGGGAATACCCAACAGAAAGGATTTGTGATTGCACACAAAGATACCGAGGAATACATTGGACAAATTGATTTATTCAAAATTGATTGGAAGAATAGATCGACGGAACTCGGAATTGTGATTGGAATAAAAAAATACCTTGGGAAGGGTTACGGTACTGAAGCCATAAAAGTATTACAGGATTTTGTGTTTAACCGATTAAACCTGAATCGATTACAGCTGGAACTTCATGATTTTAACCAAAGGGCCTATCGGTGTTATGTAAAGTGTGGCTTCAAGGAAGAGGGAAGATTAAGAGAGAAGAATTTTGTTAACGGACGGTATTCCGACACGATCTATATGAGCATTTTGAAAAAAGAATACGAAGAGTTAAATAAGCAGTAAAGCTAAACCCAGAGGCATAGATAGACGTCATCTAAGCCTCTGGGGTTCCTTCTATTTCTGCCTTTAATTGTTCAAACCAAGCTAAGTTCACCAAGTGATGGGATCGGGAATTTTCGTTCATGCGGCGGTAGAAATCGATTTTGCCGGGAACCTCCTGCGTGTTGGACAGGTATTCATCAAGGAGAGCAATTCGGGATTTCGTCTGATCGATTTGCGATTGGATGAGTTCCAGCAACTTCCCCTTCTCATATTCATCGGCAAAAAGCAGCGCTCCATAAAATTGCAGGTTCACATACTCCGATTGGGTACCGTATTTGACCATTAATTTTTCGAATTCAACCCTTCCGGACTCGGTAATTTTGAAGTTTCGGGTTTCGCGTCCGCTGGTTGAAGATTCCTGTTGAATCTGCTCAATCCAACCCTTCTCTTCCAACTGCTGCAGATTGTAATAAAACGAGCCTTTCGTGAAGTTGACAATGTACTTGTAATGGCGTTGTTCCATGAAGGCCAATAGTTCGTAACCGTGGGCGCCGGGGTTTTGGATCAGTAAGCCAAGAATGAGTAAGGGGATCAATTCTGCATCACCTTCGCCATCCGCGACTCGAATTCCGCGTACGTGATTTTGCCCAAAGCCAAATCCATGCTATGGAGATAAATCTGTTCCGTTTTTGAATAGTTGCGCTCCACTTTCAGCGATTGCTCCTCCTCCGGGAGTGGCTCCAGGACATGACACTTGTTCGAGAAAGCCTCGAAATAACGGTAGCCGAATTTGCGCTGCGAAACCGCGTCGATATGAATGCCATCCGCATTCGCGGTCAGATCTGCCGCCGTGACAAAATAACAATTCGGGTGTTCATTGGCGTAGCGCTGCAATTGCTCATTGACCTGACGATACTCTGTCGCGTGCTGTCCAAAACCGGTTTTCCCCAGGAAATCACCTAGTCCGCCAAGGATCAGCGACACTTCATCCTTTAGATTCAATTCGTGTCTCAGGGTTTCGATGATCAAAGCGAAATTCTCGTAATACGTTTCATGCAGCGAACCATAACTGTCGCTTTCCCCCTGATGCCATAGGATTCCACAGATTTCACTGGACCGCAGGGCGAAGCGGGCTTCGGACAAAGCATGTTGAAACAGGGTGCCTTCCGGGTGCCAGTCCTTTAAGGAGCTGCCGCCTTCCGCACAAGGAATCAACCCCATTTCCTCCTCGGGATGGGCTTTCGACCAGGCATCGGCAAAAGACGCCGCCAGGCTTACGCCTGAAACGGGACGGTCGTAATTGATCGGCTCTGTCATCATCTGCCATTGTCCGTTACGCAGCATTTTTATTTTTTCATTATAGATCGGATCGACTTCATGTAAAAATCCACGGCCCGCCATATTCGACTGACCTAACATTAGAAATGACTTCATCATCAGCTAACTCCTTCACATCACTACTATAGTCTAATTAGACTATGTATAGCTTAGTACATGCTTAGGCAATAGTCAAATGAATGTGGCTGGTATTGGTGAACAGATGTATAATCATGGAAGAAGCTCTGACGACAAACGCCCTAACCTAAGATAAGAGCTATCTTGGGGTGGGGCATTTTGTGTAGTAAATAGGAAGTGTTTTCAAAATGATGAGGGAGGAAGCGATTATGGAAGAAAATAAGGAAATAAAGCAACAGGAAAAACATGAAGACCTTACGGGCATAACGTGTATCTATGTACCGGTGAGAGATGTTTACGAGTCCATTCTAGATGGTAACATATGGTAGGTCTGGCAACCCTAATGAGTACACGAATCGACGTTGAGACGATCAAGTGAGCAGTTACTTTAGCCTAAGGAGGGGATCTCTTAGAAGAATGGAATGCAACCTATCAAATGTTGCACACAGTAAAGGAATATATCGATGTTAGATACCATCCGGACGGATATAATATCGGCTGGAATTGTGGAGCGGTAGGAGGGCAACATATTTTCCACGCCCATCTCCATGTTATTCCAAGGTTCAGGGATGAACCGATGGCTGGTAAAGGAATAAGATATCTATTTAAAAGCGAAAGGAATAAGAGGAGCTAAGGTGATGTTATTTTTCGAGAAAACAAACAAGCTGTCCAATGTCCTACTTACCCTATTTGTGCTGTTTCTCATTCTATCTCTCATCTTCGCAAGCAGCCAGTTCACGGAAGTTCTCTCGTATAATTTCACCAATGATCTGAGAGGAACCGTTTGGATGATCGTTTGTTTTGTGATTTCTGTTTCTTCGTTAATTGCAGGAGTAGCCCTGAAGGTTATGAAAAAAGAAGCTAACTATGAAATGAAAAGACTTGAAGAAAGAATGAGGGGAAGTCAGCCTTAGATAAGAACGTGATTACATATATCTATCGGGAATCTTGACTGGAGAGGATTTGTTAAAAAAGTATATTGAGATTGGGATCGAATAGTTAAGAATGATATTTATCGCCCGGAGGTACCTCATGAATCTTTTCAAAAAACTCTATAGAATCTTGAAATGGCTTGCGATCCTTATCTTATTCCTTCTTGTTGTTCTTGGTCCCTTTGCCGGAAATTTTCTCGTCATTCACGAAAATCCTCAAAAATCAGATGTCATCATCGTTCTCAGTGGTGGGAGCAATAACTTAAACATTGGGATTGAATTGTATGAACAGAAGTATGCTCCCCAAATCATGGTATCTAACGCCCTTGATTATGATACAATTGGCACAATGGAAAAAAGAAAAATACCGTCCACGTCCGTTATTTTCGAAACAAAGGCAGACAGCACGTATACAAATGCCATCTATACCAAAGATTTGATGATCAAGCACCGGTTAAACTCCGCAATCATTGTAACCCCTGATTACCATATGCGCAGAGTCAAATATCATTTTGACAAGGTGTATAAAGGGACAGGGATTACGTTTACGTACACTTCCGTAGAAACTCAAACCTTTCATCCTCATCAATGGTGGCTCGACAACAATAGTAGAAGGATTGTGATTAACGAATACATCAAATTCGTTGGGAATATCCTTGGGTTTGAAGGAAATGAATACAAAAAACTACTTTTTTTGATCAATCTTAGCCGATAAGAATTATCATAATCCATTGAATGGAGGGTAAGCATGAATAAGGACTTAGTTTCTATTGAGCTACACAATAAGAAGAAGCGGAAAAGCAGGTGGATTTGGATTCCGATTGTGATATTGCTAGTCTTGCTTGGCAGTGGAATCTACATCGGGTCTAAAATGATGTCTTATCAGTATGTCCCGCTTGATGCTACAGATGAAGAGTTAGGGATTCAATCGATTTCGCGTCCAAAGAGCACAACAGATCCAAAGTCATCGCCTTCCCATTCTCCCCTCTCTAACGAAGGAGAAATAGTAAGCATCGCGCTATTCGGCCTAGACAACCGTGACGTGAATAAGAGGGGGCGCTCGGACACCATGATTATTCTTACACTTGATTTTCAATTACAGAAAGTGAAGTTGATTTCGTTAATGAGAGATCTTTGGGTTCCCATTGATGCTCACGGCTTCGCCAAACTGAATGCCGCATATGCCTATGGCGGTCCCAAGCTGGCCATCAAGACGATCAATCAAGTTTTTGGTACAGATATTCGAGATTATATTTCCGTGAATTTCTTTGTGATGGAAAAAGTGATTGATTCGATTGGTGGAATCCAGATCGACATAAAGCCGGAGGAAGTAATCGTAATGAATCAATATATTAACGAAATCTCTTCCCTTCAAAAGAAGGAGCCAGCTCATTTAACAAACAATGGAATCCAAACTCTAAACGGAATTCAGGCAGTCGCCTATTCACGGGTGCGATACGTCGGGAATGGCGATTTTGAGCGGACGGAACGTCAACGCCGGGTACTGAAGGCGATTGAAGAGAAGATGAATGCCATGGGTGCCGCTAAGATTCCCTCGCTTCTTATGCAAATAATGCCGGATGTCGAAACAAGCTTGAGTCGATCCGAGCTTTTATCGCTCGGTTATCAATATTTTCAGGATGGACCTATGGTAACCGAAGAGGAGCGCTTCCCGATCGACGGATCTTGGAAAGCGGGGAGAAGCTCAGGCGCCTGGATTATGGAGGTTGATTTGGAGAAAATAAAAGAACAAGCTCAGCATTACATCTATGAAGATGTAAAACCAAGCTTGTCACGGTAATTCAATTCATGGATCTTTCAGCCCGGATGAAGGCGATAAATCGCTTTGCTTCTTCTGGCGTTAATTCCTTGCCATCAATAGTAAGCGTAAACTTCTCCAAAATATGGCCGTCCGAAAGCTCCAGACTATCCGCGAATTCCTGGAGTTTACCCTGGGATTCATGTGGGATATCCTCGTCACGTCCAAGCAAATAATCGACCGATACCTGAAAGAAATCGGCGATTTTACGAAGCGTAGTGTAATTAGGTTTTCTTCTGTTCTTCTCGTAATGCGACAAGACAGCACGGGAAATCTGCAGTTGAAGGGCCAATTCTTCTTGCGTTAGCTTTCTCTGCTCTCTCAAAGCCGAAATTCGTTCACCACAATTGTTCATAAATATTCCCTCAAATCTTTGTTGTTAAAATATTCTTACCCGATACGAATTTTCTTGAAACCAGACAAATCCAAAAAACACGCTTGACATGATACAGTTTGTAGCATAAATTTAAGTTATATAGCAGAATGCTGCTAATCGTATCATGCGCTTTTTGGGACTTTGAGATGAGGTTTGATGAAGCTAATAGAACAACTATCATCGTGAGCTTGTTGGGCAATATTAGCTTAACGTAATTGCACTTTTATAATAATCTATTCTATATTAAATTTCACTGGAAAGCCAATGAATTTATCCAATAATTTCTAAAAAAATATTTCGAAAATGATCTAAGCGAGGCTGTGAAAAAGTGAGCGCTATTACCGGAATTCTTAATTATGATACATCCGATACTCATCGAAGTGATGCTGAAGCACTGATGCAGGCTTTGCAGAAATACCCTGCCGATCAGGTACAAACTTGGTTTGATGAGAATACCTTTTTCGGTTGTCTCGCCCAATGGGTTACTCCTGAATCCACGCTTGAAATATTGCCTTATTACGACTCCGAACGAAGACTTTCGATCACGGCAGATGCCATCATTGACAACCGTACCGAGTTATTTAACCTGCTGCAATTAGAGCATAAGCGGCGAAAAAGCATGACTGACAGCGAACTGATTTTACTCGCTTACCATAAGTGGGGAGAGGATACGCCAAAGTATCTGGTCGGAGATTTTGCCTTTATGATATGGGACCAAAGGCATGAAAAGCTTTTTGGTGCGAGGGATTTTTCCGGAACCCGAACGCTTTATTTTTACAGGGACCCCTATCGATTCGCCTTCTGTACTGTGATCAAGCCTCTACTTACACTTCCCTACATAGACAAGGGGCTGAACGAGCAGTGGATCGCCGAATTTCTGGCTATTCCGATTACCACCGATGCGGTAGATATAACATCTACGGTCTATAAGCGGATTGAACAGGTTCCTCCTTCCCATACCATCACGGTAATGAATGGGAAGGTTGCATTCAGAAGGTACTGCACCATTGAGACGGGGGAGAAGTTACGGTTATCATCGGACGGGGAGTATGAAGAGGCATTTCGCGAAGTCTTTCAAGAGGCCATACACTCTCGAATCCGGACTCATCGTACGGTTGGCGCCCAATTAAGCGGAGGATTGGATTCCGGCTCGGTCGTCAGTTTTGCCGCCAAGGCGCTGCAGGCCCAGAATAAACAGCTTCATACCTTCAGTTATGTGCCCGTCGAAGACTTCGATGATTGGACACCGAAAAGCCGAGTTGCCAATGAAAGACCTTTTATCCGTTCCACCGTGCAATACGTTGGAAACATTGCCGATCATTATTTGGATCTTCAGGGGAAAAGCCCACTATCTGAGGTGGATGATTGGCTTGATACATACGAGATGCCTTTTAAATTTTTTGAAAACGCCTATTGGATCAAGGGGATTTATGAGTCCGCCCGGCAGCACGGAGTAGGCATGCTGTTAAATGGACAGAGAGGCAACTGGACGATATCGTGGGGGCCTTGTCTGGATTATATGGCTGTTTTGCTGAAAAAAATGAATTGGCACCGGTTTTATAACGAGCTGAAGCTTCATAGCAATGTCGTAGGCGTAAGACGATCGAAGCTTCTCCCGGTTATCGCAAGAAAAGCCTTTCCCTTTGTTCAACATCTATCCGTAAATCATGAAGATCCATTCCCACAGTTGATCAATCCGGAGTTTGCTAGAAAAATGAATGTGTTCGAAAAATTGCAGCAGCACAACATCGATGTCTCGGGGACTTATCGCTCTAATGCCTATGAGATCCGAAAGAGACAATTTGAGAAGTTATATTTCTGGAACATTAACGGAACATTCGGAACGAAGATGTCACTGCGTTACTCCTTGTGGGAACGAGATCCCACTAATGATTTACGGGTCATCAAGTTTTGTTTATCCGTCCCGGAAGATCAATTCGTTAAGAACGGCGTAGGCAGATCACTGATAAGGAGATCCATGAAGAATCATTTACCTGACGAGGTTAGGATGAACGTGAAGACCCGCGGTGTCCAGGGAGCTGACGGAATCCACCGGATGAAACCTAGCTGGGATCTATTCATGGAGGAACTTCAGCGGGTTAGCACGGATGAGGAAATAGCCCCTTTCATTAACACCAGCTTGGTTAAGGAAGTGGTAGCTAAGTTTCAGTCAGGCCCCGAATCCAGTCATATCTTCGGCGACGATTTTAAAATCGCCATGCGAAGTTTGATTTTTTACAGATTTATCAAGAAGTATACGTAACTTACTTATAACTCTGGAGAGGGGGTGAGAAGATGAAGCAAGTATGGGAAACGCCAGAATTGGAAGTGCTCGACGTGAAAATGACCTTGGCTGGTCCAGGTAGATCGATCCCTGACGCGGTGCAGCCAGATGAAGATGATGTGGTCAATTACAGCTAATTTCTGCAATTTTTATTATCATCAAAAGCCCTTATACATTTTGATGGTGTATAAGGGCATTTTATTGTTGAGTTGGAGTGAAGCAAATGATCCTGACGAAACAAATGGCCGCTTATAAAGCTTTCGGATTAACCATATCTAGCGATATTTTGTTTCCTGAATTGCAAGGGCAGCAATGTCAAGATGTCGATCAAGCCGATATTTCGATCCGAATTGCTGATTTGTCTGGGTTATGGGACAAGATCGAGGGAGAGGAGAAGACACTTGTCGTAAGGGAAGATATCGTGATGTTTAAACTGCCCGATATAGGTATCTTTTGTATTCAAGAGGGTGACATGATCCAGTTTACCCCTGCTCACGGATCGGATCCGAATCAAGTGCGCTTGTATCTGCTTGGTACCTGTATCGGCGTAATCTTGCTGCAGCGAAGAATCCTCCCGCTTCACGGGAGCGCAATTGCTATCAACGGGAAGGCGTATGCTGTAGTCGGAGAATCTGGAGCCGGCAAATCTACGCTGGCTACCGTTCTGTTAAATCGCGGTTATCAGCTTTTGAGTGATGACGTTATTCCGGTGATGTTTACGGAGGATGATATGCCTCTGGTGATGCCGTCCTACCCGCGGCAAAAGCTGTGGCAGGAGAGCATGAGTCAGCTAGGGATGAAGAGCGAAGATTATCAGCCTTTGTTCGAGAGAGAAACGAAGTTTTCCATACCCGTTGCTTCGCAGTTCTATCCCGATCCGTTACCGATTGCTGGTATTTTTGAACTTGTCAAGAACCAGGGGGATCAGCTTGGTTTTGAGCGGATCCAAGGCATTGAACGAATATCGGTCTTGTCTCGCCATACCTACCGAAAGTCGGTTATCGCTCCTTTAGGGTTAAAGGAGTGGCATTTTAAGACATCCGTCCATCTAATTAATCGGATTAATCTTTTCCGGCTGATCAGACCGATTACCAGCTTTACGGCACATGAGTTGGCGGATTCCATCCTTTCCGAAATCCATCGGGATGCGATGCCTTTAAAGTGAATTCGGCCCTTGTACGGTACATCCGATTAGGGTCTATTTTTTTTGTTCCTACAACAAATCACCGATTATACGACAAAATTAAAAAGTTAATCTTGACATTGATACAAATAGTATCATAAATTAATATCAACTGTTATGATACAAAATGTATCTAAGAGAAGGAGTGAATCCATAAATGGGGAATGATCTGATGGCAAAAGGCAACACGATTTTTCAACGAAGCGGTTACCTGGTCAGCGACATGGATGGGGACAAAGTCATGATGGGCATCGATACAGGGAAGTATTATAACCTAGGTAAAGTGGGCGGGAGAATCTGGGAACTGGTGTCTACGCCGGTGACGGTAACTCAGCTTGTGGACGCCCTTGCCTCCGAGTATGACATTGATCGGGAGCTTTGCGAAGAGCAGGTTATCTCGTTTCTGACGCGGTTATCTCAAGAAAATCTAATTCACATTGAAGAAGCAAGCGTATAAATCGATGTGGAAGCAGGTATGGAAGTGGATTCGTTCCCCCCAAGTTAAGCGGAAGCTCTTTTTAGAGGCCTTCTTTTTCTTAGCATGGGCGCGTATCTTGAAGAGTTTACCCTTCTCCAGAGTAGCTCCGACCTTAGGCACCCCAATGGTGGAAACGCCTCTAGCTAATGATCCAAGGAATGCGCCGATCTTAAGAGAAATCTCCTCTGCCGTTTGCAAGATGAGCCGTCATACGATTTGGGAAAGCGCATGTATGGTCAGGGCGGTAGCCGCCATGAAGATGCTGGAACGGAGAGGTATAGAATCAACGTTATACTTAGGAACCTCTAAGGACCATTCAGGCAAAATGATTGCCCACGCATGGCTGCGAAGTGGCCCAATTTATCTTACAGGATTCGAGGAAATGAAGAAGTTCACGGTTGTTGCAAAATTCGGAAAACAATTGAAATCCAATCAGAGTCGAGAAACCGTAAAGAACCAGGAAATTGTGGGTTAGTCCGTATAAGAGGAGAATCAATGAAAAATATTTTACTATTCATAAGAAAAATGTATGATTTTGCAGGCATCAAATTGGTCATCAATTTACTCAGCATGATCATGATTAGCCTGCTTGACGGGATCGGTATCTTTCTGCTTGTACCCATGCTTGGTTTAATCGGAATCTTTCAACTGTCTACGGAAGAATATTCGTTTTTCGCCATTTTCGATACCGTGTTGAAGGGGATCCCAGAGACGTATCAACTTATCGTTATTTTAGGGAGCTTTAGTGTTATCATTGCGGCGCAGGCCTTGTTTCAGAAGTATCAGTCTGTATTGGATGCCAAGATTCAACAGGGTTTTATGCGAAACATCAGATTAGATATTTATCAGGCTCTGCTAAAGGCAAACTGGGTTTTCCACCTAAAACGAAGGAAGTCTGATTTTCAGCATATCCTGACCTCTGAACTAGGTAGAGTGAATCAGGGGACGACTCTTTTTTTACGGCTGCTCACATCCATGACTTTTATGGCGATTCAGATCGGCATCGCGCTCTGGTTATCTTATAAGATTACCCTGTTGGTCCTCTTGTGCGGGATCTTGCTGGCGTTGATATCGCGAACGTTTATTCAATATTCTCGTGAATACGGAAACCAAACCACCGAGCTGGCAAAACGTTATTACGCCGGGATCAATGATCAGTTTAACGGAATTAAAGATATCAAGAGCAACATGCTTGAACGGTCGCAAATATCCTGGTTCCGTAAATTGAATCGTGACATCGAAACCAATGTCATTAAGCAAATGAGAATGCAATCGAATTCCCAGTTATTATATAAAGTTTCTTCGGCCATTCTAATCGGGGTATTCATTTATATATCCTTAAATGTATTCCAAGCGCAGACCGGCCAGCTAATGATTATTATCATTCTTTTTTCACGGTTATGGCCCAAATTTACAAGCATTCAGTCCAACATGGAACAAATGGCATCGGTGATACCTTCTTTTAAAAACTTGGTCGAATTGCAGCAAGAATGTGAAAGTGCCATTGAAACGATAGCTTTGGAACATCACCACAATAATCAGAGTCCGTTGCGGATTACGGAAGGCATCGAGTGTCGCAACTTATTTTTCCGATATGATCAGAACGGTCAAATGTATGCTCTGAATAATGTGAGCCTGTTTGTTCCTGCCAACGAGATGACGGCGATTGTCGGAAAATCCGGAGCTGGCAAAAGCACCTTAATCGATACGTTGATGGGCCTGATATGGCCTGAGAGCGGGCAAGTACTCGTTGACGGAACCCCGCTTACGGATGAAATGGTGCTGTCTCTGAGACAATCAATTGGTTATGTTTCGCAGGACCCCTTCCTATTCCATACAACTATTAGGGATAACCTCTTGATCATGAATCCGGATGCAAGCGAAGACGATATATGGGATGCATTGAAGCTATCCGCGGCGGATGAATTTATTAAACGGCTTCCGCAAGGTTTGGATACCGAAGTCGGTGATCGTGGTGTCAGATTATCCGGAGGCGAAAGGCAACGTTTGGTATTAGCAAGAACCATCCTACGAAAGCCTTCAATTCTAATACTTGATGAACCGACAAGCTCTTTAGACGTCGAAAACGAAAAGAGAATCCAGGACGTCCTTAACCGTCTTAAAGGGGAGATGACCATCATTGTCATTGCACATCGGTTATCGACGATTCGAAACGCGGATCAAGTGGTTGTGTTGGAAAATGGAAAGGTCATACAGGAGGGAGGTTACCAGCAGCTTTCTCAAGAAGCGAGTGGCGTATTTGGCAGGTTATTGAAATATCAAACAGAGCTGAATGTGCAATCATAGAATCTAAATGAATGCGCTTTCGATGAAATGTGACAAAATTTAAAAAAATTTACTTGACACGATACAAACTGTATCGTAAAGTCAAATTATAAATCTAAATGATACTATTAGTATCACAAGGCTGAAATGGTCAAGAGCAGCTTAACTGGAAGGAAAGCGTGAAATGATCGATATTCACTGTCATATTCTACCTGGCTTGGATGATGGATCTAAGGATATAGACCAATCGATCGAGATGGCCATGCAAGCAGAAGCACAAAGAGTACGGAGTATCATAGCCACTCCCCATCATGCGAATGAGTTTTATCGGAATGAGTCGGATCAAGTTCTTCGTGCTATTAAGCGCTTAAATGAGACTCTGTTTCAGCGGAATATCTCTTTGCACATCCTTCCTGGTCAAGAAATTCGTGTCTATGGTGAAATTCTCAATGATTACCGGGAAGGGAGATTGCTTACTTTAGCGGGCAGTAGATATTTGCTGCTTGAGTTGCCTACGATGCAAACTCCGGTTCAAGTCTTGAACTTAATTGATCAACTACGAAAGCTGGGGTTAGTTCCGATTATCGCTCATCCAGAACGAAACTTCGCCATTTTTCAAAATCCGAAGCGGTTATCCGAACTAGTCGAGCGGGGGGCATTAAGCCAATTAACGGCACACTCGATCGCGGGCAAAAGGGGGAAGAAGCTTCAAGAATTTTGTTTGGATCTGTGCAGGCAGCATTTGATTCATTTCATTGCTTCCGATGCGCATAACGTATCTAACCGTGGATTCACACTCAGTGAAGCATACGAGGCGGTGGATCGAACACTGGGAAAGGAATATCGAAATTATTATATGGAGAATTCGGAAAAGCTGGTGGAAGACCTTCCCATCGAAAAGTTAATGCTTGAAAAACCAAAAAAGAAATTCTTTTTCTTTCATTAATGAATGTTTAGCAATTAATAACTATGCGAGAGGAAGATTATGCTCATGAGGGATTCATCATTGGAGTTGGACCTTAAGGATTATGCCGCAATTGTATGGAAAAGAAAGTGGCTTATCGCAGTTTGCGTAATTGTCGGATGTTTGGCTGCAGGTTTATATAATTACTTTTTTACGAATCCCAATTTTATAGCAAGCTCCAAGATCATCGTGAATCAATCGAAAGAAAGTAAGGATTTAGCAGGTCAGCTTAGCATTAATGAGGTCAACTTAAATATACAGCTGGTAAATACATACAAGGAAATCATAAAGACTTACGCGGTCATGGACCGGGTTGCACAACAGCACCCTGAGTTAGGACTTACGGCGGAACAATTAATTGGAAGAATTCAAGTCGGAACGGTCAATGATTCGCAAGTGATGACTTTAGCGATACAAGATCAATCGTATGATAATGCCATCAATACGGTGAACGCCGTGGCAGCTGTATTTAAAGAAACGATACCAACGATTATGAGCGTTGACAATGTAGAGATTCTGAGTGAAGCGAAAATTGCGTATGACGTTTCTCCAAACCCGCTTAAGTTTATTATAGTTGGACTTATTGCAGCGCTTATCATTTCCGTCGGAATGTCATTCCTCCTTGAATATCTGGATGATACCGTGAGAAGCGAAGCCGATATTGCAGGGCTGCTTGGAGTACCTACGTTTGCCGCTGTACCTGTGATTACAAGAAAGGACTTGATTTCACGGCAAGAAAAACGAAGCAAACCTGAAGCGGAGGGGGCTACTTATGCGACAGTCAATTCATAAATACCCATTGATCATGGATATGAATCCGAGATCCTTCATCGCGGAATCGTATCGTTCGCTTCGGACAAACATCGAGTTTTCTTCGTTCGATGATGAACTGAAGACAATCGCCGTGACTTCTGCAAAACCGGGAGAAGGAAAAACGACAACAGCGGTGAACATGGCGCTTGCTTTCGCCCAAGCTGGAAAAAGTGTGGTGCTGATTGACGCGGATCTACGCAAACCATCCATTCATCACATTTTTAACAAGCATAATAAAGGCGGTCTTTCCAATATCATTGCAAAAAAACATCTGATTCATGAAATGATTCAGGAAACACACATTGAGCATTTATCGATCATCCCGTCGGGGCCGTTGCCGGCTAACCCTTCGGAAATGCTTTCCTCTGATGCTTTTTCGGAGATGCTCAATGAGCTCAAGATGAATTATTCCGTTATTATTGTCGATTCTGCACCTGCCCTAACGGTTACAGATGCACAGGTTGTCGCGGCCCAATGTGATGGCGCAATTCTCGTTGTGAACTCAGGAAAAGCCAAGCACGATTCCGTGATCAAGGTGAAAGAACAATTAGATTACGTCAAAGCTAGACTACTAGGCGTAGTGCTTAACAATGTCAAACGCCACCGAAGAAATAAACGAGAGCAAGCCTATTATTAAAAGCGAGCGGGAGAGTCTTAATCTCGATCATGGATGCTCCATATCTAATATATAGGTAGTAGCTATTAGATATACGGTATCTATAGGTAATGTCTACTACACCTTTATCAAATGTAGGCACTCGGCCATGCTGTGGGTTCAAGAAACCTTAGACGTTGATCGTCGATGGTATGGAGTGAGGACGGGTTTGATGCCCAGCTATTTCATTCGTTTTTTTAGTTTACTTTAGGGAGGATCATGTAATTTGGAGGTTGGAGAAATTTTCAAGACGTATCCAAAAGAGTTGAGACTACTTCTCTCTCTCATAGGAATGGATATGGATCCGGAGCTTCCAACACGCCTATCCAGAGAATACCCCGAAATGGATTGGGATTACTTTCTAGAATTATGCATGCATCACCGTGTATATCCTCTAGTCTATCGAAATATTAGAACTTATGAGCTTACAATTGTTCCTGAGAAAGTCGTCATGTCGTTAAAACAAGAATCAAATCGCAATGTGATCAAGATGCTTCGCCTCACTCAAGAACTGGAACTTGTAACAAGGTTATTATGTGACAACAACATCCGATCATTGATTCTGAAAGGCCCGGTCCTTGGAAAAGAGCTTTATGGCGATATTTCTTTAAGAACATCAAAGGATTTGGATATTCTAGTGCCTTTAGAGGACTTGAAGAATACAGATGAAGCGTTACGGACGCTGGGGTACGTCAATGAGGACGCCGTTGACATGAAGAAGAGACATCACACGTCCTACTATCATCCGAGGAAAAAACTGGAAGTCGAAATTCATTGGAGACTAGAGCCGGAAAGAGGGAAGGAACCCTCCTTCGATGAATTGTGGTCCCGGAAGGACACTTGCTCCTTTTCCAATTTTTCAGTTGATTTTTTGGGCAGAGAGGACTTGTTTTTTAGTTTAGTATCGCACGGGTTTCGACATGGTTGGTTTCGCCTGCGTTGGCTATTGGACATCCATTTCCTTGTCCAGAAACCCATCGATTGGCGTGCAGTTGAAGAGATGTTGGACACCTATAAGTTTCGATTGGAGTTTTCGCAAACCCTTCTACTATTGGGTGAACTGTTTCATACCCCTATGAAGTCGTTTTCGGTCAAATTGGTTCCTAATCGAAAGGCTATTCGCTTTGCTGTACTTGCAGCTCATTTGATCAGCGGTCATGGGCGTACACGATATCATTTTTCACGTAAAAAATTCAGGTATAAAATAGATCTGCTGATCCAGTTAGTATCTCCACGAAAAGAGGATATAGACCTGCTGCGCCTGCCCAAAGCTCTGCATTTCCTTTACTTTGTCATTTGTCCTATCTTTAGGGTGTTGAGACGAATCTCTAGAATAATTCCACGTAAGGTCAGACAAGGATATAGGCCCTAGCCTGGCTGATAAAAATGATAATGTAAAATGAAAAGCCAAGATTTGCCGAGTTCCTTCATGGGAAATTGGCAAATCTTTGTTTTTTATCAATCATCGAAAAATTCAATGGAGACTTGATTGGAGGAGCGAATGAACATGAAGAGGGTACGTAAAGCGATCATTCCAGCAGCGGGACTCGGCACCAGATTTCTTCCGGCGACAAAGGCGATGCCGAAAGAGATGCTCCCGATCATTAACAAACCGACCATCCAGTACATTGTGGAGGAAGCGATCGATTCGGGCATCGAAGACATCATCATCGTGACAGGAAAAGGAAAACGTGCAATTGAGGACCATTTCGATCACGCCTACGAACTTGAAACCAACCTGGAGGAGAAAGGGAAATTGAAGCTGCTTGAGGAAGTGCTTCGTTCCTCTAGCGTAGACATTCACTTTATTCGACAGAAGGAACCCAAGGGATTGGGGCACGCCGTGTGGTGCGCAAGACGCTTTATCGACAATGAGCCATTCGCTGTGCTGTTAGGAGACGATATCGTACATAGCGAAGTTCCTTGCTTAAAGCAGCTGATCGATCAGTATGAACAAACGGGTACATCCGTCATTGGAGTTCAGCCGGTTCCGGATCAGGAAACAACCCGGTACGGAATTATCGATCCTTTAGGCAAAAACGGGCGGTTATATAAAGTCGGCAATTTCGTAGAGAAACCGCCGTTTGGAACCGCTCCGTCGAATTTGGCGATTATGGGGCGGTATGTGCTGGCTCCGGAGATCTTTGACATTCTATCGACGCAAGAGAGGGGTTCAGGGGGAGAAATCCAGCTAACCGACGCGATTCAGAAATTGAACGCCACTCAGGGCGTCAATGCGTATCATTTCGATGGCATCCGATACGATGTCGGAGAGAAGCTGGGATTTATCCTGACTACTTTAGACTTTGCCTTAAGAGATAATGAGCTCCGCGGTGATTTATTAAAAGCCATGGAAAGTCTCATCTATAAAGATCTTGTCCATAGAGAAATCGGATAAGGAGTGTAACCTTGGATGCAAAATGCAACGAATGAAGCACAAGTTATTGAAACAGGGTCCTATGTCTCAGTTTCCTCTAAAACTCGGAGCATATATTTAGCTGCTAAGCGAACGATGGATTTTCTCGGAGCATCATTCGGCATCCTCCTTTTACTACCTGTGCTGATTCTGATTGCATTACTTATTAAGTTAGAGGATCCGAAAGGGCCCATCCTATTTAAGCAGCAACGGGTAGGCAAGAACGGAAGGCCATTCAACATGTATAAGTTTCGCTCGATGGTTTCGAATGCGGAAGAGCTGCTGGAACAGCTGCTGAATCAAAACGAAGTTAGCGGCCATATGTTCAAGATCAAAGAGGACCCGCGTGTCACGAAAATAGGTAAGCTGATCCGAAAAACGAGCTTGGATGAATTGCCGCAGATGATCAATGTGTTGAAAGGCGAGATGAGCCTAGTTGGCCCGAGGCCGCCGCTGCCTAGGGAAGTGAAAGAGTATAATGCGTACCACATGAAGAGGCTGGAGGTAACTCCGGGGTGTACGGGATTGTGGCAAGTGAGCGGCCGAAACAGTGTCGGATTTGAGGAAATGGTGGATCTGGATTTGAAGTATATCTCGGAACGTAGTTTTTTTTATGATGTAAAGCTGATTTTTAAGACGTTTATTATTTTGATTCGCCCTAATGACGCTTTCTAAGCGGAGGTATATTGTGGAAAAAACATCGAAAATCTTTGTGGCGGGCCATCGCGGCCTGGCCGGCTCGGCTATTGTGCGCCGACTACAGTCTGAGGGTTATGAAAATATCGTGGTTCGAACCTCGGCTGAACTGGATTTGCGGGACTCCAATCAAGTGTTGTCCTTCTTCCAGGAGGAACGGTTTGAGTACGTGTTTCTCGCTGCGGCTAAAGTAGGGGGAATCGTCGCCAATAACGAGTACCCGGCGATTTTTATTCGCGATAACCTGCTGATCGCAAACAGTGTTATCGATTCGGCTTACCGGGCCGGTGTCGAGAAGCTGCTTTTCTTGGGGAGTACCTGCATTTATCCGAAATATTCCCCGCAACCCATGAAAGAGGAGTACTTACTATCCGGCAAGCTGGAGTCTACCAACGAACCGTATGCAATCGCGAAGATCGCCGGCATCAAGATGTGCCAAGCCTACAATCGCCAATATGGGACGAAATTTATTTCCGTCATGCCGACCAATTTGTACGGTCCCAACGATAATTATGATCTTCACAGTTCGCATGTGTTGCCGGCGCTCATCCGAAAGTTTCATGAAGCGAAGCATAGTGGTGCCGAATTTGTGGAAATTTGGGGAACTGGCAATCCAAGACGCGAGTTTCTTCATGTTGATGATTTAGCGGACGCTTGCGTCTATCTCATGAATCAATATGAAGAGGATGAAATCATCAATATTGGAGTTGGGGAGGATATCTCCATTCGCGAGCTTGCGGAGAAAATCAAAGAAGTCGTCGGCTATAGCGGACGGATCGTATTTGATACGAGCAAGCCGGACGGGACTCCGCGCAAGCTCGTCGATGTAACCAGGCTGAACCAGTGGGGCTGGAAAGCATCCATTCCGTTGGAAGATGGTCTAGCAGCAACCTATCAATGGTTTGTAAATAACGAACATCAACTTCGTAAAGTTGTAGCGATCTAGGAGGAGATTCGGAATGAAGAAGGCATTAATTACAGGTGTTACAGGTCAGGATGGTTCTTACCTGGCGGAGCTTCTCCTGAAGAAAGGCTATAAGGTATACGGCGTTCGGCGTAGAACCAGTACGCCGAACTATGAGAACGTTGAGCATATCAAGGATGAAATTGAATGGCTCTCGGGTGATCTGTCCGATCTTTCTTCGCTGATCGAAGCCGTCAGGATATCTGACCCGGACGAAGTCTATAACCTTGCTGCCCAGTCTTTCGTGGAAACGTCCTGGCCGCAGCCCATATTTACAGGGATGACTACGGGGTTGGGCGTAACGAATATGCTTGAAGCGGTGCGTATAGCCAAGCCGGATGCCAAATTTTATCAGGCATCCAGCAGCGAGATGTTCGGAAAAGTGGTGGAGACCCCTCAAAAGGAAACGACGCCCTTTTATCCTCGCAGTCCATATGGAGTAGCTAAAGCTTACGGGCATTGGATTACGGTGAACTATCGCGAGAGCTTTGACATGTTCGCATGTTCCGGAATCTTGTTTAACCACGAATCCCCTCGCCGCGGTATGGAGTTCGTTACACGTAAGGTGACCAACGCCGTTGCCCGGATTAAGCTCGGACTGCAGAGCGATCTCCGCATGGGTAATCTTGATGCTAAAAGGGATTGGGGTTTTGCAGGGGATTATGTGAAGGCCATGTGGTTAATGCTGCAGCAGGATCAACCCGACGATTATGTGATCTCCACGGGTGAAACGCATACCGTTCGTGAGTTGCTGCAGGTGGCCTTCTCCTACGTCGGGTTAAACTATGAAGACTATGTCGTCATCGATCCTAAATATTTCCGCCCGGCTGAGGTGGATTTGTTGCTTGGTGATTGTTCTAAAGCGAAGGAGAAGTTGGGGTGGGAATTAGAAGTAAGCTTCGAAGAGTTGATTAAAATGATGGTGGACAGCGATTTTATCAAAAATTCGAATCAAAACCTCTCATTGGTTAATTAGTGAGTATGGAAAAGAAAAAGCTATTAATTTATGCCCATTATTATGTTCCAGATGTCGCGTCCACAGGTCAGATTTTAAGAGAAATGGCTGAAGGCATGCTTCACGCATTTGATATCACGATCATTTGCGTGGTTCCTTCTTATACAGGAACCATTTCTGACGAGTATAAGAAGAACAAGTACTACTTGGAAGAAATCAACGGTGTAAAGGTGCTCAGGATACGAGTTCCGGAATTCACCAAGAGCAACAAAGTGAGCAGGATCAGAAATATATTGAGTTATTTTTTTGGTGCTATGATGGCTACCTGGAAGGTTGGAAAGATGGATTACGTGTATTCCATTTCTCAACCGCCGATCCTAGGTGGGTTGATCGGTGTTTGGGGGAAATGGTTGAAGCGAGCCAAATTCATCTATAATGTCCATGACTTCAACCCCGAGCAGACCATGGCTGTAGGGTACAGCAACAATAAACTCATTCTAAATGTAATGATGTGGATAGACAAGTTTAGCTGCAAGCGTGCAGACAAGGTCATTGTGGTTGGTCGTGATCTCATCGAAACTTTAAAGAGCAGATTTAACGGAACAAAGGTACCAAATCATGCGTTCATTAACAACTGGATCGATGAAAAGGAAATCTATCCTTTGCGGTCGGATCATCCTAAAGTCATAGCTTTCAAAGAGAAATACGGATTGGCAAATAAATTCATCATTATGTATTCAGGTAACCTGGGCCTTTATTACGATCTGGAAAATTTGATGCATGTGATTCAGAAGTTTAAGGATAGAGAGGATGTAGCCTTCGTATTTGTGGGAGAAGGAACCATTCGGGATAAACTGGTCCTTTATAAAGACAAGTTTCATCTCCGAAACGTAACTTTTATCCCGTATCAAGATAAATCGGAGCTGATTTACAGCCTCAATGCCGGCGATGTCCACTGGTGCATTAATGCGAAAGGAATTAAAGGCGTGTCTGTCCCAAGTAAACTGTACGGCATTCTTGCTGCAGGAAAACCGCTTCTTGGCGTACTTGAGGAGGGTTCGGAAGCAAGGTTAATCATTGAGGAAACCAAGTCCGGCTATGTGACGGAACCGGGGAATTACGACGAAGTCGAAGCGATCCTAGAACGATTTCTTCGTGAGAAGGATACCCCGATACTTGCTGAAATGAGCCAGCGTGGAAGGGACTATTTAGTCCATCATCTTACAAAGGATGTCTCGATCAAGAAGTTTATTGATGAAATCTTAGATAGTGACAATGAGTACGTCTTCGTCCCTGGGAGGGCTCGATGAAAACGATATTTATATTCATATATGGATATATACCCGGTACAGGATATGGAGGACCTGTTAGCAGCATCTCTAACTTCGTGGAATATTTTGGTGACGAATACGATATCCGCATCGTTACCAGCAATCATGATCATGGAAAACGAGAAGTCTATGCGAATATCAGAGATGGATGGAATCGAATTGGCAAAGCGTCCGTATTGTATCTTGATGAAAGAGAGTACACAAGGAAAAATTTCTACTCCCTTTTGAAGGAGTATGACGTTTCGATGGTCTATCTAACCGGCGTATTCAGTATCCGTTTGAATAAACCGGCGATTGATTCAGCAAGGAAACTTAACATCCCCGTAGTAGTGGCGACAAGAGGGGAAATTTGCATTAATATTCTTGCCATGAAGAAATTGAAGAAGGTTACTTATTTAAAGATCATGAAAACGTTGAGGTATTTTAATGGATTGAAGTTTCAAATTACAAGTGATGAAGAATATGTGCAACTCCAAAAATACCTATCCATACCTAATGAGGAAATCATCATGTTACCTAATTTGCATGGAAAAAAATACAGTGTATCGCCATTAGCCAAAGAGGTAAATGAGTTGAAGCTCTTGTTTATTTCTCGGATTCATCCTAAAAAGAATTTGCTGGATGCCTTAAAAGCGGTAGTCAAACTAAACGCTAGGGTTGTATTTGATATCTATGGCCCTGTAGAAGACGAAGCTTATTGGAATCAATGTCAAGAAATCATCAAACAAGCTGGGGAGCATATTCAAGTTCGTTACTGTGGACTATTAAACATGATGGATGCAAGAAAGATCTACTATAACTACCATGGCTTCTTATTCCCTACCTTATCGGAGAATTATGGTCATGTCATCGTAGAAGCAATGATTGCGAATTGCATTCCAATGATAAGCAAAGAAACGACACCTTGGGATGATCTGCATGGGAACGGCGGTTATGTGTTTGAACTCCATAACATTGAACAAATGATCGATCAACTAGAGAGCTTTGCCGCAATGAGTCAGGAAGAATACGATGTGATGTTGAATCAATTGGAAAACTACACACAAGAAAAGTTGAAAATTAACGACCTCTTACTAAGGTATAAGCAAATGATTCATGGCGAATCGAACTCATTGGCAATACCGAATTAAGGAGAATAACGATGAGAATGTTGTTTGTGATTTCTTCGTTAGGCATCGGCGGCGAGCAAAAGGCAGCTAGTATTTTAACAGATGCATTTATAAAACAAGGGCATGACATCGACATCCTGGTGTTGAATAAAAAAGAAGAAAAACACTTTACCTTTAACTCCAAAATTGATATCAACTATGCTGAATGTGATAAATACAGAAATAAAAACATCAGAAAATTCTCGGTAATCTTCAGAAAAATAAGAACGGGAAATTACGATGCGATTATCGGTTTCGCCGTCATTCCATCCATCCTATGTTCATTGTGTGCACCATTTACGAGAGTTCCTGTTTTTGTTTGCGAAAGGAACGACCCTGCCGTTTACCCGGCCAGGTTTAAAATGCTCCGGTACGTTGCTTATCGCTATGCAACCGGAGCCGTATTTCAGACGAGTGAAGCGGAAAAGCACTTTGATTTCCTTCCTCGGCTAAAAAAAGTCGTCATACCCAATCCATTAGACATCACCCATCTTCCTCAGGTTCATGATGAAACAAGAAATCCAAGAATTGTTAACACGGCTCGTTTAGTGAATGCAAAGAATCAAGAAATCATTATTGAAGCATTTTCGAGAGTGTGTAAAAAACACCCTGAATTTACGGTTGCCATTTATGGGGACGGACCTAACAAGCAGCGATTAGAGAACTTGATTGCACAAAAACATCTTGAAGATCGCATTACCATTTATGAGGCCGTACCCAATATTTTAGACATTATACGGAAAGACGCTATTTTTGTGCTTTCTTCAAATAACGAGGGATTTCCGAATTCATTAGCTGAAGCATTGGCTTTGGGGATTCCCTCCATATCGACGAACTGTCGAATAGGGGGCCCAAAAGATATGATCCAGGACAGCGTGAATGGTTTTTTGGTTCCGGTTGGAGATGTCGATCGTCTGGAATCCGCGTTAGACCGGTTAATGAGTGATGATGAATTGCGTAGGCAGTTCAGCAAGAAGGGAGTTGAAATTCGAGAAAAGTTATCATCTGAAATCATTGCTAGTAGATGGCTCCAGTTTATAGAAGCTACAGTGTAACCATTATACTGTAAAGGGAAAAGGATGATTATGAAGAAAAAGTTGAGGTTTGGAGCATGGGGATTAAATACACTACTAGTTGCTTCTCTATTTTTTAGTATGGCGATTATCGTGAATGATCATGTTGTAGATCCCAAAACGGCTATGCAAGTGTACGGCCTTGCTGCCGTACTATTTATTGTCAAAATATCGACAACCAAGAAAATCGTTGTTTTTGGGCCTACGTACATTATATTGCTCTACACCATTATATCCTGTTTCGGTTATGACATTTTGGTCATGTTGAATCCCTCGGAGTATGAAACAATAGCCTCTCTAAGGCACTCGTACATGGATTATTTTAATTTAGCAAACGCCTACTACCATATAGGTGTTTTTTCATTTGTGTTTGGCATCATGATGTCGAAGAGAAAGGCAAATATAACCCCAGAGAAAAAGACGCTCCGATTTTCGACTTTTTCTCCAGCGGAAAGAAAATTATTCATGAATCTTTCATTAGGCATTATTTACTTCTACATTTTATGGCTTGTGTTCGAGGTAGTTACCGGTCGGTTGCCGTTAACCAACTATATTGAGGTGAAGGACTTCTTCCGGCAACAGTCGGCATTGATGTATATCTTGAGGGCGACCTGGGTAGCGATGCCCACTTATTTGTTCTTCGCGGAAAAGAAGGATCTTCCCCGGTTTTTGATTCCGGTAAGCGTGATGTTCATCATCCTGATGTTTACCGGGAACAGAAATGAAATTCTTTATCCTTTAGCGATTGCAATAGGTGTGTATGTGTGGCGCATGAAAGTATTTTCGGGTAAAGGCGTACCTAAATCCTTGATCATCGGCACCTTGATTCTTGTTCTGGTGATCAACCCGATGGTTTCAAATACAAGGAAAGATGGATTTGAAACGTTGTTATCGGGATCGTTTGGACTAAGAGATGCGTTGTTGGAAATGGGGCAGCAACTTAATCCTTTTTCGATCATTTTATCAGCCATTGATACGGGGATTTATTCTTTCCAATATGGCATGACGATGATTGTACCGTCTTTATCGATTTCAACTTTGAACTTCATTGTTGAATCCGACCTGTACAAAACAACCTTCTACAATCCAAGTAATGTCTTGAACTATCTAGGACATTATGGCAGAGGATTCTCTTATATTGCCGAGATCTATATTAATTTTGGAGTCCTCGGGATTGTGATTGCTTTTTTCCTACTCGGAAAACTGAGCAGTTATATAGAATCGGTTTGCAGTAATAGCAGAAGACTGTTGTTTTTCTTCCAACTCGGTTCGTTATTTATGCTTTGGTCACGTAATGTCTTAGCGTTTAACTTTGTCATTGTTATTTTTGCGGTGCTTCTCCAGATCACGGTTGAAGTAATGACCGCGAGAAGGAGACGAATTACGAAAAGCAAACGCACGCTGCCGGCCCAACTATCGTGAAATGAAAATCTAAAGAGGTGTTCATATGAAAGTAATTATACACGGAGCAACCAATGGTTCTAATTATGGAGATGTTTTATTCGCAGACTTGTTTTATAGGGGGGCGTGCGAAGCTTTACCATCCAAGGATGTTCTATTTATGGAAATGCCGCACTATGGGATCGGCCAGTTTTATCGCGATGAGCTGAAATATACGAGCAGAATGTCTTTAAAGGATTTTTTTCAAGCGGATTTGCTGGTTTATATGTCAGGGGGATATTTTGGAGAAACTACTCCGCATTTCAAAGATCATCTTAAACGCTTTTTTCGCTATTTTTGGATTGGCTTGTTTTATTTGCTTAGGAAGAAGAAGGTTGTTATCTGTGGGGTAGGCGGCGGGCCTATTTCAAACCGAATGCTGCTGAAGGTCATTAAATTTATTATGAATAGGGCGATGTACATAACGGTTCGAGATCATGAGACCCAAGAGTATTTTCTAAATAATGGAGTGAAAAACCATATCCAGGTCACCTGCGATACGGCGCAAGTGATCGACCGGACCATGGTTGAACATATTGACCTTAAAGAAGAAGAAACGATTAATCAACTGTTTGCGGATCAAAAATTAATTTTTCTACATGTCGGGATTACGCCAAAGGATGATGTGAAATTCCAAAATATCGTCGAGGGCTTAAATCGCTTTTTGAGGAAGCACCCCGAATACGGCGTTATTTTTGGGAACGATGGAAAGTCAAATTTTGATATTAATCAATTTAAGTCCATTAAATCACTACAATGTGAAAAAAAGTATTTCTATAAATATTCAAGTGCATGGCAATTAACTGCACTGCTAAATAAAGTGGATTTTGTCATTACCCCTAAACTACACGTAGGGATTATTAGTTCTTCATTAGGCAAATCCGTCGTATCTTTCCCGGTACACAAACAAAAAACGCTTAGATATTATCGGCAAATCGGAGAAGAGGGTCGGTGTAAGTTGTTTTCGGAAGTGAATCCGGAAATCGTCGAACAGATGATCGAAACGTACCATGATAAACCCATTACCATTGATGATTCCATTCGGAGGACGGCGAAAATGAATATTGAAGTCATGAAAAGTGCCATACAGACCGCAAGAATGGAATCCAGTAATAAATATGAGAAAGCTTATTCTAAATGAAAAAATCATCCTCCACCCTCAATTTCTTATATAGCATGATTTATCAGGTACTCATCATGATCTTGCCGTTAGCTACAGCTCCGTATTTGGCACGTGTGATTGGAGCGGAGGGGGCGGGGATTTATTCCTATACTTTCTCAATCGCCCAATACTTTTTGTATTTCGCGATGCTCGGCGTCAATAATTACGGGAATCGATCGATCTCTGCCGTTCGGGATAAAGGCCAAGATGAGCTCAATAAAACCTTTTCAAGCATTTTTGTTTTTCAAGTCATGACTTCAGCACTATCCATCACCGCATACGTCATTTACTTGTGCTTAGGCGTTAAGGAAAACTTCTTAATTGCTGCTTTTCAAATGATCTTTGTCGCTTCGGCCCTTTTGGACATCAATTGGTTCTTTTTTGGACTAGAGGAATTCAAAAAAACGGTAACAAGAAAGATATTAATCAAACTAATAACGGTTGTCTGTGTATTCATTTTTGTCAAATCAGTGGGTGATTTATGGAAATATACCCTGATTATGACGTTGAGCTACTTTGTGGGACAGATTTACTTATGGATGTTTGTCAGGAAGTTTGTTTCATTTGTTAAAACCGATTATCGTACTGTATTTCAACATTTCAAACCCAATTTGCTGTTATTTGTACCACTAATAGCAACAAGCATATATCGAATCATGAGTAAGATCATGATCGGGAACTTCAGCACGATGGCTGAAGTCGGATATTATGAGTACTCCGAAAAACTGATTAATATTTGTTTGGCAGCGATCGTTGCACTCGGCACGGTCATGTTGCCAAAGATGTCCAACTTAGTGGCAAACAACAAAAACGAAGAGCTCGAAAAATATTTAGAGAAGTCCATGCAAGTAGCGATGTTTATGGGATGCGCCATAGCGTTTGGATTAGCGTCCATATCCAATGATTTTATTCCTATTTTTTATGGCAAAGGCTTTGAGGACAGTATCGTGATTACAAAGATACTTACGATCACGGTGTTGTTTATCTCATGGGCCAATGTGATTCGCATGCAATATCTGATCCCTAATAAAATGGAACACGTCTATGTGAAAGCGGTCTGTTTTGGTGCTGTATTGAATTTTGCCATCAACCTCATCACGATTCCTATGTTGGGAGCCATAGGAGCTGCGATCGGAACCATTTCTGCAGAGCTTTTTGTTTCTATTTATCAAACCTACTGCGTTCGAAAGAAACTTCACCTCTATAAATTTTTCAGGCAGGGGGTTATATACCTTTTCAGTGGACTGGTCATGTTTAGTGTAGTAACCGTGATCTCCTCCTACACGCAGCCATCTATTTTCATGCTTTTGGGTGAAATTTTCATTGGGGCATCCATCTACATGTCCATCTGTACTCTTTATTTTGTGAAAACGAGAAACGAGTTGTTTATACGCGTTATTCGTATTTTTTCGATCAAACAAAGAGTCAAAAGGAAGGTAAAGGTTTCGAATGAATAACCCGGGAAGGCTGATAGAGATCGATTTCACAAATGGGGATGATTGATTTGAATAGTAATTTTTTTAAAATCGTTCTAAGGTTGTTAAACATTAAATATGGTACCGGGTTATTGCTAAAGGGAATTCCGGTTATCTACAACCACGCTGGAGCAACTATGAGGTTAGGAAATGATGTCGTGGTCAAGTCCTCCTTTTTATCCAACTTAGTTGGACTGTACTCGAGAACGATCATCGTTACTAGAACGAAAGAAGCTTCCATCATTATAGGAAATAACGTTGGCATTTCCGGAGCGACCCTATACGCCAGGAAATCCATCACCATTGGTGATAATACCCACATTGGCGGCAATGCGAAAATCCTGGACAATGATTTTCATCCCATCGAAATTGAGGCAAGAAACGCGGACCTCAAGGAAAGAATCAGAACCAGGCCGATCGTTATAGGTGATAACTGCTTTATTGGTTGTAATAGTATCATTTTGAAAGGGACCGTGCTTGGAGAAGGTTGTGTTGTAGGGGCAGGAGCCGTCGTCAGCGGAAAATATCCGGCAAATAGCGTAATTGCAGGTAATCCTGCAAAAGTGATCAAACGTCTAGAGCAGTAATAATCAAACAAAATAAGGAAGGTGAACCCATGTTCAAAATCGCCGTTGCAGGAACCGGATACGTTGGCTTGGTTGCCGGTGTATGTTTTGCGGAAGTAGGGCATCAAGTAACTTGCGTAGATATTGACGAAGCTAAAGTTCAGCTGTTGAAATCTGGTGTTTCTCCAATCTATGAAGCGGGATTAGAGGAATTAATGCAGAAGAATTTTGAAGCCGGGCGGATCCGTTATACGACCGATTACCAATCGGCATACCGGGATGCAGATGCCATCTTCATAGGGGTGGGAACGCCAGAGCAGCCTGATGGTTCAGCCAATCTTTCGTATATCGCAACCGTGGCAAGGCAAATTGCTGAATCCGTTGAACAAGATTGTCTGGTAGTCGTGAAATCAACCGTTCCAGTTGGAACCAATGATAAGGTTGAACAATTTATTCACGATTTCTTAATCAACGACGTCAAAGTAGAAGTGGCGTCCAATCCTGAATTTTTGGCACAAGGCTCTGCAGTACACGATACCTTGCATGCCGAGAGAATCATCATAGGTACAGAAAGTCAATGGGCTGAAGAGCTGCTTACGCAGATCTATCAGCCTTTTCATTTGCCTATTGTTTCCGTGAATAGAAGGTCAGCTGAAATGATTAAGTATGCATCTAACGATTTCCTTGCGTTAAAAATATCCTACATGAATGATATTGCCAATCTTTGCGAACTGGTGGGTGCGGACATTCAGGATGTTGCCAGTGGAATGAGCTATGACGCTCGGATTGGTAGCAAGTTTCTCAATGCGGGTATTGGTTACGGCGGTTCATGCTTTCCTAAGGACACGAAAGCTCTAGAGTATATTGCACGGCAACAAGGTTATGCACTCCGGACGGTGAAGGCAGCGATTGAGGTAAACAACGAGCAAAAGAAGATATTGTTCAAGAAAGCCAGCAATAGGCTGATTACCTTTAACGGCCTTAAGGTAGCGGTCCTCGGATTAACCTTTAAGCCGGGTACCGATGATTTGCGGGAAGCGGCCTCTCTTGAGAATATTCCTCTACTACTCGAACAAGGCGCAGATATTTATGCTTATGATCCTGTGGGGGCAAAGAACTTTGCTAAATCTTATCCCGAAGGTAATCATCCTAAAGGTAGTATGACGTATGTCCGTAACATCGAGCAGGCCTTGGATGGGGCGAATGTCTGCTTCATCTTCACAGAATGGGAAGAGATCAAGGCCATTTCACCGAAGTCTTTTAAGAGCTTAATGAGAACTCCTTTAGTGTTTGATGGAAGAAATATTTATGAAGTTGATCAAATGCAACAAGCTGGGATCGAGTATCACTCCATTGGAAGAAGACCGGCGAGAAGACAAGAGGGAGTGGAGGTGACGAACGATGCCTTACAACACGCTTGATCAAAGTAAAACTTACTTAATTACTGGGGCAGCGGGCTTCATTGGATATTATTTATCCAAGAAGTTATTGGAACAAGGTTATCTGGTTGTCGGTATTGATAATTTAAATAACTATTACGACGTTAACCTTAAGTATACTCGGTTAGAGTTACTAAGAAAATTCAAGGAGTTCACCTTTATCTATGGTGATATTTCGGATAAGGCTGCAGTATCTTACGCGTTTGAAGTATATAAGCCTGATATTGTAGTCAATTTAGCGGCTCAAGCCGGGGTAAGGTATTCCATAGAGAACCCTGATGCCTATATGCAAAGCAATGTCATCGGTTTTTATAACATTCTAGAGGCATGCAGGCATCATCCGGTGAAGCACCTCCTTTATGCATCTTCCAGTTCGGTGTACGGTGCGAATACAAAAGTGCCGTTTGAAGAAACCGATCCGGTGGATCATCCTGTTTCTCTTTATGCTGCAACTAAAAAATCGAATGAACTAATGGCTCATACGTATAGCCATCTGTATAAGATTCCGGTAACCGGACTCCGCTTCTTTACCGTCTATGGGCCGTTGGGACGTCCCGACATGGCCTATTTTGGATTCACCCAGCACTATTTTTCAGGCAAGCCCATCAAAATCTTCAACAACGGCGACTTTGATCACGACCTATACCGCGATTTCACTTATATTGACGATATTGTGGAGGGGATTGAACGTCTACTTAGCCATCCGGCATCTAGGAAGGAGGGAGATATACTTCATCAGATATTTAATATTGGAAATAATCGACCGGAAAAGTTAATGAGCTTTATTCAAACCTTGGAGCAATGCCTTAGCCATTCATTAGGCAGAGAAGTCGTCTTCCAAAAATCCTATGAACCGATAAAGCCGGGTGACGTCCCTGCAACCTATGCGTCCACCGATTTATTGGAAAAGGTGATTGAGTTTAAACCGAATACTTCAATTCAAGAAGGCCTGCAAAAGTTCACGGATTGGTATTGCGAGTACTATAAGGAAGAGATCGTCAGGAAGCTGGGTGTAGGTATATAGAGTGCAAATGGTAGGGAGATGTGTCGAATCCCGGAGAATGGCCTATTACATCTCGGATTATGGCTTTGGGCATGCAACAAGAAGCATCGCTATCATTCGTGAACTGATAACCAAAACGTGGGTATCTGAAGTGATCGTTTGCACTTCATTTTCCATGCAACTCATGATGCAATCGCTGGCGACAGAATCGGATAAGAAGCTTCAATTTCGCACAGTAAGAAACGATATCGGGTACGTGATGCGGGGAAGATCAGTGGAAGTTGATATTGATGGGCTGAATCTTGAATATGACCGGTTTCTAGACAGCTTCCCTGAGGCATTACGTGAAGAACAACGGTTTCTGCAAGAGAAGAAGGTGGACATGGTCATTTCTGACATTCCGCCCATTCCACTGTTAGCCGCACGATCGCTTAGCATCCCGACGATAGGGATATCCAATTTTACTTGGTACACGGCATATCAAGGGTTAATACCCGAAGCTAAATTAAAAATCTTAGAAAAATGCTACCAATCCATTGATTACTTCGCATCGTTAGCAGGAGCGAACGAGCCATTATGGAGTCCGTACAGTGGGAGATATGATTTTTTTTGCAGGCGTACCGACAAGTTAGAAGTGCAGCGGTTGCGAAGCCTGATGGATCCTAATGGAGACAAGTGTATTGTATATTTTGGAATGGGGATGAAAATGGATCTAGCTGCTTTATCCTCTATAAAGCTCTGGGATCACGAAAACTGCGCGTTTATCGTTTCGAGCAATATTCAGGTATTGCGACCTCACGTATATCAAATTCCGGGCCATTACACGGAAACCCAAAATATGATCGCAGCGTCCGACCTCGTCATTTCAAAAGCAGGATGGGGAATCATAAGTGAGGCCATGGTAAACAACAAACCTATGGTTCTATTAGATCGAAGACAGCTGAATGAAGATCGTCATACGTTAGCTTTTTTGGAGAAACAAGGTCGTTGTATGATGTTGCCTTGGGAGGATATCTGTAACCTATCCCTAGATGATGATGTACTCCATGATTTATCCTTACAAACCGTCAATAAATCGGGGTCCGACAATGAGGAAGCTATTCATCGTTTGATCGATACTATAGAAAAATTCAACCCAGTGGGTGAAGGGGGGCGGTGAGATGATACTCGCTGTTATAGGAACTGGCTACGCCGGCCTGGTATACGGTGTTTGTTTGTCAGACCTAGGTAACGCTGTCTATTGCGTGGACAAAGACAAATCCAATATTGAGATGCTACTTCATGGCGAGATTCCCTTCGATGAACCGGGATTAGAAGAGCTGATCAAAAAGAATAGATTCGAAGGAAGACTCGCCTTCACCTCCGACATCTCCGTGCCTGTACAGGACGCGGAGATTTTGTTTATAACAGCTGGTACGTCGCAGGCGTTAAGCGGAGAAGAGAATCTTCTATATATTGAGCAAGCGGCTCGAGAAATCGCTCTGGCGATGAACGGTTATAAAATCATCGTTGTGAGAGGTGTGGTTCCAGTTGGCACCAACGAACGGATTAAGCAAATCATAAGTGGTCTCACGGAAAATCCATTCGATATCGTGATGATGCCGGAGTTTCTAGAGGATATAAGAACAGATAGCCAAGAAGCTGCTGCAATCATCATGAAACTACACTCACCTGTCACGAACAGTATCATTGCAACGGATCTTTGGAGCAAGAAGATGATCCATGAGCCACAATCCACTAGACCCTAACATCAAGGTTTATGATCCTTGTCTAGCTCTCAACGCAATAAACTAGAACTTCAATAAGGAGTGGTTCAATGAAACTCGTACTATTATCCGGAGGTTCCGGTAAACGGTTGTGGCCGCTGTCGAACGACTCGCGCTCGAAGCAGTTCCTGAAGGTGTTGACATCACCGGACAACGAGCCTGAGTCGATGGTACAGCGGGTTTGGCGGCAGTTAGAGGCAGCGGGTCTGCAGAACTTCGCGCATATTGCGACAGGGAAGGGCCAGTTAGATGTGCTGCAAAGCCAAATCGGTTACGAGGTACCGGTTATTGTGGAACCGGAACGGCGGGATACGTATCCAGCCATTGCACTCGCGGCAACGTACCTGTATTCGATAAAAGACGTGGAATTGAATGAGGTTATAGCGATCCTCCCCGTAGACCCTTACGTGGAGGATCATTTTTTTGAAACGATAAAACGATTGGAGTCCATTGTTCATTTATCTGGAGCTGACGTAGCGCTCATGGGGGTGAAACCGACCTATCCCTCCGAGAAGTACGGTTATATTGTTCCGGAACATGATCAAGCAAGCCTTTCATCTATGGAATATGTTACCGTTGGCCACTTTACCGAAAAACCCGCTGAAGATAAAGCGAAGGAGCTCATCGATCAACAAGCGCTTTGGAATTGCGGTGTTTTTGCTTTTAAACTCGGTTATATCATCGATCATTTACACAGCCAGGGGCTACCGATTCATTATGAGGAATTGCTGAAGCAATACCACCGGTTGCCGAAGATCAGCTTCGATTATGCGATTGTCGAGAAGGCCGCCAACATTGCTGCTGTGTCCTACGACGGATACTGGAAAGATCTTGGCACCTGGAATACGCTGACGGAGGAGATGGCAAGTAAGCAAATCGGCAAAGGTATCATTACGATGGATTGCATCAATACGCATTTGGTCAACGAGTTGGATTTGCCGGTAACCATTCTGGGAGTATCTAACGCCGTTGTTGCCGTAAGTCCAGACGGAATATTGGTTTCACAGAAGGAGTCAAGTCCACGAATCAAAGACGCCTTGAAACAAATGGACGACCAGCGGCCTATGTATGAGGAACGCCGCTGGGGTTGGTATAAGGTGCTGGACTATAGCAAATTGCCTCAAGGCGGGGAGGTGTTGACGAAGCGAATCCATATCCACGCTGACAAAAATGTAAGCTACCAATTGCATTTCAAACGCAGTGAGGTGTGGACCATCATTTCTGGGGCAGGGGATTTTTTGTTGAACGACAAGATGACTCGCGTGAAAACCGGGGATGTGCTGCGTATTCCGGTTGGATCGAAGCACAGTATCAGAGCGCTGGAAGATTTGGAGTTTATCGAAGTACAGCAGGGTACGGAGTTAGTGGAAGATGATATTCTCCGATTCGCCACCTCATGGGAGGAAATTTTACAAAGTTATGTTGGGAGATGAGTTTATTTTTGCGGAAAAAGTACAATACGAAATGGTCGATTGTCTATAAGGGGAAGGACTATATAAGTATTTATGGGAAAAAGAAAGCATATGATATGTATGTCACGTTAAGTGCAAGTTTGGACGGATTGGAAATCGTGCCCGCGTCGAAGCGAGAAAAAACGCCGGTTCTCAGTGATAAGGAAAAAAATGAATATAATCGACAATGGAGGGCGAAATACAAAGATAGGGTGAAGGAGTACAACAGGAAATATTACTTGAAACGTAAGAAAAAAAAGGAGCCTCCATGTTGAAGGAGCCTAGAAATGGAATGCACTTATAAATGAAAGTTTTCAAATATTATGAAATGTTCAACAAAGAAAGATTTTTTTCTACAGAATTTCACATTCTTTCATTACAATTTTCGTGTGACATTGCTCATTGCACTCAGTATAATGTCGTTAAGAAATGGATGCGATTATTTTCGTTCCTTATTTGGGCACCTTGGAACGTTAATAGCTAGTGGTGCAACCGGCCTTTCTACACGTATATATAAATATTCCGGTGTCGAGAGGATGTTGTGTTAATGCGTTATGATGGGAAGATCGCAATTGAATTGAAAGATGTTCTGGATTATCTTGGAATCCAATATGACAAGTGGAAAGAAGTAGAGTACTCCTATGAAACGCACATCCTAGATCCGGCCGAACACCAGAAAAACAGCCCACATACTGTATTGCCTCCAGGAAAGAATACATAAACAAACCATTCACTGTTCATGATTATAATAAAATGTATCTTCTAAAAGGCAGCAAGACCTTGGATCCCAAGGACTTGCTGCCTTTTTTTGTTAATGGCTTAAGCCAGTTGAGCTCGCGAAGCGTGCGAAACAGAAAACCACCCGCTATGCGGGTGATGTAGTTGGTCAAGACCCCATTTTGTGGACATAGTAAAAACACCTAGGCTGCAAGCTGTCGCCGGTATTGTACTGGCGGCAGCTTATTTAGCTTTCGTTGCGGTCGGTTATGGTTATAGAAATGAATGTATTCTTCAATTCGCCTTTGTGCCTCGCTCATAGTTCGGATATCATAGGGATAGAGCCCTTCCGTTTTGAGATGCGAGAAGTAGCTCTCCATCGAGGCGTTGTCCAAACAATTGCCTCTCCGCGACATGCTGATTTGGGCGCCAACCTGTTGCAGCATGTCATGGTAAGCGTAGGACGTGTACTGGAAGCCTTGATCGCTGTGAACGATCAATCCAGTCACGTCTTTCGTCTTTTCAAAGGCTTTAGCAAACGTCTCCAGGACGAGCTAGTTGTCGTTGCGTAAGCTCATGTGGTAGGCAACGATCTCATTGTTGAATAGATCCTTAATCACGGAGAGGTACATCCATGTATCCAAGACTCGAAACTGGGTAATATCCGTCACCCATTTTTGGTTAGGCGCTTGGGCGTTGAAATCGCGCTTTAAGATGTTCTCCGCAACGCGGCCTTGAAGGGATGAGGCATAGTTGCAACGATGCTTACGCCGAATCATAGAGTATAATCCCAAGGCTTTCATAAGTCGCAATACTTTCTTGTGATTCCACCATACGTGATGGTCTTGGAGTAAGAAGAGTTGAATTTGCCTGTACCCGTATTTGCCCTCATACCGGTCATATACGATCTTCACTAGCTCTTTGGAGGCCTGATCCCGATCCATGTCCATTCGGTTCAGGTAGGCATAATATCCGCTACGAGAAACGTTGAATAACTCGCAGAGATAGCGAAAATTGGAGCCATCCGCTAACTCACGAATGAGTACATACCTTTCCTCTGCACCTCCCGCATCCAGATTTCTAAACACTTTTTTAGCATTCGGTTCTCCCGTTCTAATTGTTGTACATACCGATCTTGATCTATGTAGTTCTTCCGTCTTCCCCTTTGATCTAAGAGGGCAAACTGCCCTTTCTCCCTATATTGCGGAATCCACACCTTCATCCGATCCTTATCTTGTATCCCCAAATGTTCATTGATCTGCCGATACGTCCACTTATCCTCAATGTGAAGGCAGATCGCTTCCATTTTCAGTTCCTAGGGGTTTTTCCAATGTCCATTCTAAGGGGTGCACTTCAATCTAGGGTTGGGGTGTTTTTTGTAAAGGGAGAGGAACTTATGACAGAAAGAATAAGCGTATCCACCGGCTCTCCATGGGAGCCCGTAGTGGGATATTGTAGAGCAATCAGAATTGGTAATGTCATAGAAGTCGCCGGGACGACTGCAATGAAAGACAACTTAATCATAGGTAAAGGTGATGCATATCTACAAACGAAACAAGCTTTAATGACAATCGAGGAAGCTTTAATAAAGCTTGAAGCAGGGATGGAAAACGTGGTGAGGACTCGAATGTTTGTAACGGATATTTCGAAGTGGGAGGAGATCGGAAAAGCCCATGGAGAGTATTTCAAGGATATTCGGCCGGTTGCCACAATGGTTGAGGTTAAAGCCTTAATTGATCCCGACTTACTAGTTGAAATTGAAGTGCAAGCCATCGTTCAGATATGAATGACCCAGCCTTAGACAGTAGCAATCTATCAGACACGATCTATATGAGCATTTTGAAAAAAGAATATGAAGACGAAATAAGCAATAAAGCTAACCCTAGAGGCTCAGATCAATGTGACCTATGCCCCTGGGGTTCCTTCTATTTCGGCTTTTAATTGTTCAAACCACGCTAAGTTCACCAAGTGATGGGATCGGGAATTTTCGTTCATGCGGCGGTAGTAGTCGATTGTGCCGGGAACCTCCTGCGCGTTGGACAGGTATTCATCAAGGAGAGCAATTCGGGATTTCGTCTGATCGATTTGCGATTGGATTAGTTCCAGCAACTTGCTCTGGTCATATTCATCTGCAAAAAGCAGCGCTCCATAAAATTGCAGGTTCACATACTCCGATTGGGTGCCGTATTTGACCATTAATTTCTCGAATTCAATCCTTCCGGATTCGGTTATTTTGAAGTTCCGGGTTTCGCGTCCGTGGGTTGAAGATCCCTGTTGGATCTGTTCAATCCAACCCTTCTCTTCCAACTGCTGCAGATTGTAATAAAACGAGCCTTTCGTGAAGTTGACAATGTACTTGTAATGGCGTTGTTCCATGAAGGCCAATAGCTCGTAGCCGTGGGCGCCGGGGTTTTGGATCAGTAAGCCAAGAATGAGTAAGGGGATCAAGGCGACATCACCTTCGCCATCTGCGCCTCGAATTCCGAGTACGTGATTTTGCCCAAAGCCAAATCCATGCTATGAAGATAAATCTGTTCCGTTTTTGAGTAGTCGCGCTTCACGTTCAGCGACTGCTCCTCCTCCGGGAGGGGCCCCAGGACATGACACTTGTTAGAGAAAGCCTCGAAATAACGGTAGCCGAATTTGCGCTGCGAAACCGCGTTGATATGAATGCCATCCGCATTCGCGGTCAGATCTGCCGCCGTGACAAAATAACAATTCGGGTGTTCATTGGCGTAGCGCTGCAATTGTTCATTGACCTGACGATATTCTGTCGCGTGCTGTCCAAAACCGGTTTTCCCCAGGAAATCACCTAGTCCACCAAGGATCAGCGGCACTTCATCCTTTAGATTCAATTCGTGTCTCAGGGTCTCGATGATCAAAGCGATTTTCTTGTAATACGTTTCATGCAGCGAACCATAACTGTCGCTTTCCCCCTGGTGCCATAGGATTCCACAGATTTGACTGGACCGCAGGGCGAAGCGGGCTTCGGACAAAGCATGTTGAAACAGGATGCCTTCCGGATGCCAGTCATTTAAAGAGCTGCCGCCTTCCGCACAAGGAATCAACCCAATTTCCTCCTCGGGATGGGCTATCGACCAGGCATCGGCAAAAGACGCCGCCAAGCTTACGCCCGAAACGGGACGGTCATAATTGATCGGCTCTGTCATCATCTGCCACTGTCCGTTACGCAGCATTTTTATTTTTTCATTATAGATCGGATCGACTTCATGCAAAAATCCACGGCCCGCCATATTCGACTGACCTAACATTAAAAATGATTTCATCATCAGCTAACTCCTTCACATCACTACTATAGTCTAATTAGACTATGTTTAGCTTAGTACATGCTTAGGCAATAGTCAAATTGCTAAAAATGATTTAAGAAGTTGGACGATCGACACGATGACGTTGGAATATGAGATTATAGGATAAGTTGTAAGCAAGATATATATGCTGCAGGGTCCTTCCGCCACTTGGCGAACAGATGTATAATCATGGAAGATGCTCAGACGACAAACGCCCTAACCTAAGATAAGAGCTATCTTGGGCTGGGGCGTTTTGTGTATACAAAGGCAATTTGGAAGAATCAGAAACATGAAATCGTTTGTTTTGTGATTTCTGTTTCTTCGTTCATTGCAGGAGTCTCGCTGAAGTGTTTGGTAAAGGAAGCTAATTATGAAATTAAAAGGCTTGAGGACAGAATGAAAAGAACCCAATAACGTGATTGCGGGGATGAAACAGTAATTTTGAGGAATCAAGGAGGGAAGGTTGATGCAAGAAAAAACTCCGATAGCAAAATATCATGTGCTGGCTCGAGGAGTTATCATCAAGGATTTCCATCTCTTAGTTGCTCATTGTAAGGGAATGGATAACACATTTTTACCCGGAGGACATGTTGAATTTCATGAGAGCATAAAGACCACCTTGTACAGGGAAATCAATGAAGAACTTGGTTTAACCAGTGAGGTTGGCGCTTATCTTGGAGCGGTTGAAGCTAGCTACGAAGACGGAGGCGTGTATCATCAAGAAATCAATCATGTGTTTGCTACTAAACTAGAGTATTTAGATCTTGGAACGAATCCCGAATCGAAAGAGAGTCATCTAGATTTTTATTGGATCCCCGTAAATGAGATGGATCGTCACAATTTACTTCCCGAACCAATGAGAAAGCTTATTCATAACTATATTCGTGGTCCTGAGGGTCCTTACTTTGAAAGTACATTTGATTGAAAAAGCTTAAGCGCGATGCAACACTCACGAAAGGGAGAGAAGATTCTGACCGAGGTTTCCTTGAAGAAGTATATTGAGATTGGGATTGGTAACACGTGGCTAATTAGAACAGAGATAGAACACGAAGATGGAACCGAGACCGAAATGAAAGGTATCGTAAAACCATTTAAATTAAAATCAGTTTATTTAAGAGTTTGGATAAGAAGGAGAGTTTTGATTCTTGATCTCAGAGAAGGAGTAAAGGTTCAGGCTAAAAGTAAAAGCAACTTCAAGATCATACTAGGATTTTACGGCGTTTGATAGCTCGCAACTGAATAACCTCTAGTCGTGAACGTAATAGGAAAGGAGACAAATAAGTGAACGCAATATCCGCACTTCTTATCTTACTTACCGTACTCTTTGGGAATCCAACAGAGAAAACCTTTATTATCGATGGTCCATCCATGAGCCCGACGATAAATCACGGAGATCGGGTGATGGTAAACACGGAATTGAATGATCGTATTGGTAAAGATGACATTATTATTTTTGAGCAAGACGATAAATCATTCTGCAAACGTGTCATCGGGATTGAAGGAGACCATATCGAAACGGTGGGAACTCAAATCAGGGTTAACGGCAAGGAGCGATACCAATCGGAAGCTCAAATCGGGAAAGACACTGATATTACCCTACAGAAAGATGAGTTCTATGTCATCGGAGATAATCTTGATAACAGCCTGGACAGCAGAACGTATGGACCCATAAAAAGATCGCAGATTATAGGGAAAGTGACTTCAGTTATGAAAATGACAAATACGAATAGAATTGAGGAGAAAAGACCATGATTCAGTCGATCGTCCATATCGCTCTTGTGGTTAAGGATTATGACGAGGCCATAGATTTTTATACGAAAAAACTTCATTTTACATTAGTAGAGGATACCTATCAGCCGGAACAGGATAAACGATGGGTAGTCGTTTCTCCGCCAGGCTCAGTGGGTACGACAATATTGCTCGCAAAGGCTTCGAAACCGGAGCAAGAGCCGTTCATTGGAAATCAGGCCGGAGGTAGGGTTTTTCTGTTTCTGAACACGGATGATTTCTGGCGAGATTATCAGGATATGGTTTCAAAAGGGATTGAATTTGTTAGAGAACCCAAGGAACAGGAATATGGAATCGTGGCAGTTTTTAAGGATTTATTCGGCAACCTGTGGGATTTACTGCAGCTCAAAGAAGATCATCCGATGATGAAACGCGTGAAATAAATCGGCAAGCGAGCCATCACATGCTAGGGAGGGGAAGAAATGATCAGTGTGAAATCTCCAGGAGGGTCAATGTTTCCCTACTATTACAAAGGGGGCGAGATCCATTGCCTGAAGTATGGAAGCATGTATAAAGATGAGGAAAGACTATTTCGACTCATTCAAGAGGAAGAACAATTTATGATCGGGGTTCATCGGAAATTAAAGATTTGGGTGGATTTTTACAAGACCTCCATAACGGATCGAGTGATTCAGGAATTGATCAATCATTTAAGCAGAATAAGCTTATATGTAGAGAGATTGTCTATCGTGGGCCTTTCCCCCATGAATGCCTGGAGGCTGAAAAAGCAGATCAAAAAATCGGGTCTAGACTTGAACATTCGTTTTTATGCGGATCCAGAGGATGCCAAAACCTGGTTGGTGACGGAGAAGAATTCCTTGTTGAGAAAGATAGTCCATTAAGCAAGCATGTTCTCTATCATATAAGCCGTAAAAATAACTAGGAAACCGTATGGGAGGAGATCCAATGACGAAATGGGAGTATAAAACGATTAAGGTGAAAACCGGAGGATTTATGGGGGGGAAAGTGGATGAGACGGAGTTTGAGAGTGAATTAAATCATTTTGGCCAATCTGGTTGGGAAGTGGTGTCCTGTTTCGATACCAGTTATGGTCAGGGGACATCTAGAGAAGTGATTGTTGTATTTAAGAGACTCTTGGTGGACTGAAAATAGTCCCGAAGGAAGGTGCCCTAAGATGGCAGAATGCCGATTGATTTATAAGGATGAACTGGAGGACCTTCTCGCTCTATACAAATTTCTGATACCGGATGATCCAGAAGTAGAAAGAGGTCCTAAACTGGATCAGCATTGGAATGAGATCCTTCATGATAACAACATGAACATCGTGGTTGTAGAACATAATGGTGAAATTGTCGCGTCATGCGTATTCATTATTGTAAAGAACCTAACAAGAAATGCTCGGCCCTATGGGCTCATCGAAAACGTGGTAACGCATGGAGCCTACAGAAGAATGGGATTTGGACGAATGGTTTTGGAAAAAGCCAAGGAAATGGCCATGGAGCAGAATTGTTATAAGCTGATGTTATTAACGAGCTCCAGAACCGAAGGTGTCCATGAATTTTATGAGAGCGCTGGATTTATAAAGGGGAAGAAAACGGGGTTCGTTATGAACCTGTAACGGCATGCCTTAAGGGAGGATTGTTTCATGGGATACATTTCGGAGCTTCGCAAACTGGTCGGCACAAGGCCGATCATCATGGTTGGGGTGAGCGTCATCGTCAAGAATCCGGAAGGACGAGTGCTGCTTCAGAAACGGACGGATAGTCGGGATTGGGGAACGCTTGGCGGTTCCATGGAACTCGGAGAGACCTTTGAGGAAACCGCACGCCGTGAGCATTTTGAGGAGGCAGGGCTCCAAGCGGATGCGCTGAAATTCATCACGAATTTGTCCGGCGAAGATTTCTACTACAAGTACCCGCATGGGGATGAGGTATATAATGCCATCGCCGTTTACGAGGCGGTTCGTGTCCATGGCACACCGACCATCAACGATGATGAAGGCCTTGAATTAAGGTACTTCTCCCTGGACGAGCCGATCGACAACTTGAACTCCAACAGCTATATGATTTTAAAACAAGCGGGATATATCCAAAAATGGTAAAAGGAGAGGTGGGCTTCCGATGAATCAACCTTGGTCAGAGCAAATGCCGGCGGTTCAGTTTCGCGTAGCACGGCCGACGCATCAGATGGATAAGATCATCGAGTTCTATTCGAAAGGGCTTGGACTGGAAATCGTAGGTTCCTTCGCAAAACATGAAGGTTATGACGGGGTGATGTTTGGTTTGCCGGGAGTCAATTATCACCTGGAGTTTACGCAGCATGTGGACGCCGTTCCGGTGTTGCCTCCCTCCAAAGACAATTTGTTGGTCTTCTACATTCCGGATGGCAGCGCCAGAGACGAAATCGTCGCGCGGTTAAGTTCCATGGGCTACCCCGAAGTCGAACCTGAAAATCCCTATTGGAAGCAACAGGGCATCACCGTATGCGACCCGGACGGTTGGAGAATCGTCTTGCAGAACACGGCGGGAATCTAGCAGGATACTTGGAATAGAATTGCGGCTTTCCGAACTTGCTGTTATACTTTTGCCTATAAAATGGAATTGGGGGTTTTACAGATGGCAATTCGCGATTGCTCATTTGCTAGGAAGTCCTCATGCAAAGCCTGATCTAGGGCGATACTTTGCGTGGGGTGCGAGAGGATGAATTCGATCGCCCAAACTTAACTTTATCGTTTCTAATAACAGGCTTTGCACCTTATGGATTTGAGGGTACATCACAAATAAGGGGCTGAAAGCTATGAGTACACCATTTATTAGAAACCACCAGTATAACGTGATCAAGAAACAAGCGGAATTTCTTCAGAGAACACTGCGTACCGTCGCGGATCGAAGCGTTCTGGAGACCGTAAGGTTTAGTGCCGTTACGAAGATCGTTGAGGCCTTTCCGATGCTGACGGAGGAGCAGAAGCAGATGCTGGGTCAAATCGCTTCCTTCGAGACGGCTTACGATTTCCAAAGGTATCTTGGCGCATTAGAAGGATATCTGGAGCCTTTTCCGCCGATTACGGCGAAGCAGATTGAGAAGCTATTCCCTAAAAATAAGAAACTGAAAGTACCGGATCTCGCCTCCATCGACTTTCGTTACGTGACGTACTTGAGTTGGGTGGATATCGCGTCGAACAAGCTGTTTATCGTCTATCCGCATGAGGGTCGGTTTATCGGCATCGAAGGACGGATAACGCCGACCAACAAGAAAGGGTATTGCTTGTTCTGCAATCGGCATCAGGAGCTTGCTTTTTTCTCGGTCAAAACCAAATCCGCCAATGCTTCGCCGGATAACTTCTCCATGTACGGGCATTATGTCTGCCTGGAGAACCAGGGCTGCAACCATAGCATTACGGATACGGGAGCCTTGGAGAGGTTCTTGCTGTCGGTAGGAAAATAAATAAGGGAGAAGAAGATCGCCGTTATACGGTGGTCTTCTTTTTGCTTTTGCAAGGATTGTAGGTGCTTAGGCATTGGAGTAAAATGGAAGCGAAACCAAGGTGATAATCGGGGGAGATACTCCGGGAACACCGCAGAGTGGAAATTTACGTTTAAGGTGCAAAAATAGAATTGACAAGTGACAAGGGCCCCCCAACCGTCGGGAAGGCCCTTTTTCATGCGCTCTTCTAGCCTCAAGCCCGCTCCGCCACCGGCCAACGCGCCGCACTCCGCGGGTTCTTCTTGTACTCGTTAGGTGTCACCCCGACCTCCTGCTTGAACAGCTTGGAGAAATAGGAGTAGTTGGCGTAACCGACCTGGTTCGCCACGGCGTACACGGACAGTTTGGACGTTTCGAGCAACTGCTTGGCGACGGAGATGCGGACCTGGATGACGTAACTGCCAAGCGAGATCCCCGTTTCTTTTTTGAATAAGCGGGCCAGATAATCCGGGTTGAGATAGACGACCTCCGCCAGATCGTTCCGCGTCAATTCATCGCCGTAATGGGCGTGGATGTATTGCTTGATTTCCTCGGCGACCGATTTCGGTTCCGCCGCGAAGTCCCGATAGGCCATGGCCGTATTCACCAAATAAGTCACGTATTCCTGCATGTCCTCGATCGAATGGAGGGATCCGGCTAGCAGCTCCTCATTAGCCCGCGCGGCGTACAGCTTATGCGCTTCGATGCCTTTTAACTTCAGGAAGGCGTATACGAGTTGCACGATATCCAACCGGAACAAAGCGAGGCAAGAGGTGTCTAATGTCTTGCGGTCCAAGCGGTCCTTGAGGTAACGCGACGTTTCTTCCATGAACGCGGCCGGATTGTTCTGATGAAGCAACTCCTCCAATCGCGCCAAGTCCGGGGGGAGATATACCGGCGGCTTTTGCGAATCGTCGCGCTCCGCCCAATAGGTTCGGTTGCGGGTTTTCGTCAAATTCTCGTTCATCGCCAGCAGTTGGTGCAGTACCTGACCGATTCTCTCCAACCGGCCGGAGAGGCCCACGCAGCAGCAGGCGTCGCAATACAAATACGCGTTCGCCCGGCGAATCCATTCGGCGCACAACTCCGCAAGTATTGCGGATTCCGGCGGGCCGTTCCACTTGAGGATCGCGATCCAATGATATTCCTTGAACTCCAGGAGGGTTTCGACGGAAAATCGCGGGTTCTGCAGCAGCTCGCCCAACACGTTCCCCAGGGCGAAGTCGAACAACCCCTTCTCCTCCCGGCCCAGGCTGCCGTTGTAGGGAAATACGTGAATCAGCACCGGCTGGATGAGGTCAGACGGAAGGTAGGCGAGCTGCTGATCTTCCACGGCCTGAGCCACCGCCGCCGGCTTGACGGGGGTGGCCGCGCTGGCGCTGATCTGTTTCCGCCAGAAATACTCCACCAGGTTCGCCTGATTTTTCTGCCACAGCGCCCCTTCCTGAATCGCCCTCTCCCGATGCTGCTGTTCCTGGGCCCGAGCAACCGCTTTGCGGAGGATCAGCATCAGTTTATCGAATTCGATCGGCTTGAGGAAATATTCGAAGCTCTGCAGCTCGATCGCTTTTTGCGCATAGTTGAAGTCGGCGTAATTGGTCAGGAAGATGGCCTGAACGGCGTAGTTCTCCTCCCGAATCCAGGCCAGCAACTCAAGCCCGCTTCCCTGAGGCATCTCGATGTCGGAAATGAGGATTTGCACCGGATACCGCTGCAGAATATCGCGAGCCTGGGCAACGTTGTTTGCTGTATACACCTTCTCGATGCCCAGCGACGTCCATTCGATTTTCTTCTCCAAAGCGGCGACGACGTAAACATCGTCATCCACGACCAAGGCATTCATACCGCCACGCTCCTGTTCGTCCCGGCCGATGCCGGGAGGGATAAAATCACGCACGCCCCGCCATCCTCCCGATTGGAGAACGACACGGCCGCTTGCCCGCTATAGAGGGAAGCCAAACGCTGCAACGTGTTCATAATTCCGATATGGTTCCCTGCGGATTGATCCAAGGGGCTGCCGTTCTGCAAACACTCCAGGATCTCCGGCGGGAATCCGGGTCCGGTATCGGCGATCCGGATCACTAATCGCTCCTCGCCGGCTTCCTGCCGCAGCCGCACCGCCAACTCGATTTGCACTTGCGAAACTCGGGATACCGCGTATTTGACCGCGTTTTCCACGAAGGTCTGCAGGACGAGCGGCGGGATCCTGGCGTCCCCCAGAAGATCCCTCTCCTCAATGCGGTAGGCTAGCGCATCGGGATACCGGTGCTTCTGGATGTCGAGATAAATCCGCACGTGTTCGATCTCGTCCCTTAGCTTCACGAAATCGCCGTCGTTCTGGAAGATGTAGCGGAAGTAACGCGAGGTGGACAAGGCCATCTGCTCGATTTCCCGGTACAGCTGCATTTGCGCCATGCTGTAAATATTCGTCAGGCAATTCAGGAAGAAATGCGGGTTGATCTGCAGCTTCATATAATCCAGCTGGATGCGCTGCTTTTCCAGTTCCCGTTCATACAGGTCGATTTTGAACTTCTTGATCTGGTCGACCAGGTTCATGAATTGCTTGTTAGCTCTTTCCAGCTCGATGATCTTACTGCCTTCGAACGCTAATGACTCGCCTTCTTCCGTCCAGAACGCCAGGTTGTAGGAGAAGCTTTTGATCGGACGAAGGACCTTGTTCCGGAAATAGAGCAGGATGAACCCGAGGCTGCAAGTGATGATGACCGCCAGCAGGAGAATCAGCAACTGGGCAATCATGATTTTCTCGAATGTCCCGAATTGGATCACCAGCTTCACGTGAAAAGAGGCGTTCGTGAACTCCCCGTTCACCGTCGTTCCGCCCTTAAATAAATTCGGAAAGAATGACGACTGCCGCTCCTCGCCCAGCCGTTCGCCGTTGTTGGAAATCGGGCTGGTCAGGACCTGGCCGCGATCATCGACCAGGGAGACGAACCCGTTTTCGCCCAGATTCAACTCCCGTAACGGACGAATCAGATGATCCGCGGATACCAGGCTGATCATGTAGCTGTCGTGATAAGGAACGATGTTCGTGATGTAATACCTGCCGCCAATCTCAACCGGCATCCACTTGGAGTAAATTTTCTCGTACACGTCCCGCCCCGCTTCCACGTTGGCGATGACCTGCTCCTTCAGTTCCAGGTAATCCGAATACGGAATGCTGATCGGCGAACAGTTGAGGAAAAACTCCTGTTCCTTCAAATACACGAAGAAGTTGTATTCCTGCCCGTAGTTTTTTTGCAGCTCGTTAAAACGTTTGTGCAATTTTCATTCCCCTCGAAAAACTCCACACTGTTCATGGGGTTATCGTTCATCGCCTTCAGGCTTTCGTCGTTCGCCAGCGTCCAGCCCGTATAGTGGTTGATATAAGCGAAATCATGGTTAATCCGGTTGATGTATAAGTCCGCGGTATCCTGCAAGTAACGCGTGGATTGCTGTTTGACGATCGAAATCGCGGACAGGCTGATGGCGAAATCCAAAATCAGGACGATGAAGGAGATCAGAAACATGAAATTGACGTAATGGCGGACCGGATACTGTTTGTTTTTCGTCGATTTGGCCATGGCTCGCTAGCGCCGCATCCTTTCCCGCGCGCATCCATTCGTTCAACCGATCCGATGAATGCGCTTTTACAGTGTTTAACCCTATTATAAATCCTACCTTTAAAAAAAGAAGGCGTTATCCGGCTTGCCCTGCCGGAAAGTCCGGATAATGCCAGGAAAAGTCTGCTTACCGTCAGACGGCTGCCGAGGGAGTCGCCCATGAGGCTCCCCGGGCTTCGGAACTCGGCGGAATAGTCCGCATTCCGCGCCCAAGTGGTCCGGTAAACGCGCAAGGCGCGAAGCTATACTTAAGACGTTGAAGCCGCCGGACTGATGGAAGGCGCGCCTCGGAGCAGACGATAGAGAAGGAGGGGATGTCATGAAATCCGGCGCATGGGGTTTTAGGCGGACGTTCGGGCGAATCAAACAAAACCGGGGACTGTATTTGCTGCTGTTGCCCGCGGTCGTGCTGTCGCTGTTGTTCGCATACAAACCGATGTACGGCGTGCTGATCGCGTTCAAGGATTACAGCCCGGCGCTGGGCATTGACGGCAGTCCATGGGTGGGGTTCAAGCATTTCGAGAAATTTTTCCATTCGTATCAGTTTTCGACGACCATTAAGAACACCATCGTGATCAGCTTATACAGCATCGCCACGTTTCCGATTCCGATCGTGCTGGCGTTGATGGTGAATCAGATGCGGGCGAACCGGTTTCGCCGGTTTTTCCAAACGGTGTCGTACATGCCGCACTTTATCTCCACGGTCGTCATGGTCGGGTTGATGCTGATCTTGCTCTCCCCGAGTACCGGCCTGGTCGGTAATTTGTACAAACTGTTCGGCGGGGATGCGCCCGATTTAATCGGCTCGGCCGGATGGTTCAGCAGCATCTATGTCTGGTCGGACGTGTGGCAGCACGTCGGATGGGACAGCATCATTTACATCGCCGCGTTGTCCACGGTCGATCCGAGCCTGTATGAGGCGGCCACGGTCGACGGGGCCAGCCGCTGGCACAAAATCCGTTACATCGATATTCCGATGCTGATGCCGACGGCGATCACGCTGCTTATTTTGCGGGTCGGCGGCCTGCTGGGGGTCGGATTCGAGAAGGTCTACCTGATGCAAAACGACCTGAACATTACCGCGAGCGAAATTTTGTCCACGTACATTTACAAAATCGGCCTGCTGAGCAGCCAGTACAGCTTCTCCTCGGCCGTCAACCTGTTCAACACCGTCATTAACTTCCTGCTGCTGATTCTGGTGAACCAGATTTCGAAGAAATACAGCGAGAACAGCTTATGGTAGGGGAAAGGAGGAGAGGGAGATGGACACAGCCAATCCGGTAGCGAACGCGGCCGCGCAGCCGATCAACAACCGCTCGTCCGACAGAGTGATGGAAGTGCTGCTTTATGTTTTTGCCGTCTTGTTTCTGATCGTCTTGATGTATCCGCTTTATTTTATCGTCATCGCTTCCTTCAGCGATCCGTCGACGGTGGCGAACGGGCAGGTATGGTTCGTTCCCAAGGGCTTTACCCTGGACGGGTACAAGGAACTGTTCAAGCACGAAAACATTTGGATCGGTTACCGAAACACGATATTGTATACGGTAGCGGGCACGGCCATCGGCCTGGTCGTCAACGTGTCGGCGGCGTACGCGCTGTCGCGGAAGGATCTCGTCGGAAGGAAGTTCCTTTCCTTGTTTTTCATCTTTACGATGTTTTTCAGCGGCGGACTCATCCCGACCTTTTTGACGATCCGGGATTTCCATCTGTACGATACGTTTCTGGTCATGGTCCTCCCGTTTTCCGTGATCGTGTACGATATCATCGTCGCTCGAACGTTTTTTCAATCGAGCATTCCCGAGGACCTGTGGGAGGCGGCGCAAATCGACGGTTGCGGCAACCTCCGTTATTTCGCCCAAATCGTGCTGCCCCTGTCCAAGGCGATCATCGCGGTGCTGGGGCTTTGGATCGCCGTCGGTTACTGGAACTCTTATTTCAATGCTTTGATCTATCTGAAAAATCCGGACCTGCATCCCCTGCAGCTCGTGCTGCGCAACATCCTGATCACCAATCAGATGCAGTCGGGCATGGGGACCGGTGAAGCGGCGCAAATCGCGCTCCGGCTCGCCAATCTGATGCGGTACTCCGTCATCATTATCGCGACCGTTCCGATCATGTGCGTGTATCCCTTCCTGCAAAAATACTTCAATCAGGGGGTGATGATCGGCGCGGTAAAGAGCTAATCCGTTACGTTTAAGCAAAGTAAAATCCATGAATGGGGGATCTTTCAATGAGCAAACAAGCCGGAAAATTCGCGGGGAAAAAATGGACGGCGCTGGTACTCGCAGGCGCGCTTGCCTTTGGGCTGGCGGGCTGCGGCGGGGACAATTCTGCCACGGGTTCGGGGAACCCGGCACCAAGCGAAACGAGCAACTTCAATAAGGAAGGACTGCCGATCGTGAACGAACCGGTGACCCTCAAAGTGCTGACCATGCGCTGGGGGAACATGGGCGATACGTTTACCCAAAACCAATGGTTAAAGGATTTGGAGACGAACACGAACGTCAAAATCGAATGGCAGGTCGTGTCCTCCAACGATTGGGGCGAGCAGAAATCGATCATGCTGGCCAGCGGCACGCTGCCGGACATCATCCTGGGCGACCAGACCTTTTCCGATTCCGATATCGTTAATAACCTGAGTTACTTCCGTCCGCTGGACGATTACATCGATCCATACATGCCGAACCTCAAAGCCGCCATGGCCGAGACGCCGGAGCTGAAGAAGATCAGCACGTTCCCGGACGGCAAAATCTACTCCTTGCCGACCCGGCTGCCGTCGCGACCGAAAACGAAAAACCAGCCGGTCATCAACAAAGCATGGCTCGATCAATTGGGGCTCCAAGTACCGGACACGGTCGACGATCTTTACAACGTATTGAAAGCGTTTAAGGAGCAGGATCCGAACGGTAACGGGAAAGCGGACGAAATTCCGTATACCGAAACCGGACTGGCGCCGGATTTCCTGAATCCGTTCGGCATTACCGACATCAACGCCAATAACATGCTGGTGAAAGACGGGAAACCGGTGTACTATCCAATCAGCGAAGAGTACAAGGAAGGCTTGAAATTCGCCAACAAGCTGTATGCGGAAGGCCTGATCGACAAAGAGCTGTTCACCCAGGATGCGACGATGACGTCGGCGAAACAGCAAAACGCGGATGCCCCGATCGTCGGGTTCACGAACCAATGGACGCCGGATGCGGTGTTCGGCAAATGGAGCGATCAGTATGCCGCCATTCCGCCGATCGCCGGTCCCGACGGGAAGCGCTACAATCCGGGGAATCCGAACGGCATGAGCTTTAACCGCAACGAGCTGTTGATTACGACGTCCTGCAAATATCCGGAAGTGGCCGCCCGGTGGGCCGACCAGTTCTATACCAACGAAGCGAGCATCCAGAACTTCTGGGGCGCGATCGGCACGGTCATTCAGAAGAACGACGATGGCACCTACACTTTGATGGATCCGCCGGCCGGAACCAGCGCGGATGCGTGGTACTGGGAGCAATCGCTGCGGGACTTCGGACCGAAATACGTCAGCCCTTCCTTCGAGAAAAACATTGTGCTGAACCCGAAAGCCGGCGATGGCTTGAAGCTGGAGATCGACAAAATGGGCAGCGAATACGTGACCACGCCGTTCCCGAACGTCATGTATACGGCCGAGGAGTTCCAGGAGCTCCCGACCTTGACGACGGACATCGATACCTATGTGGCGACGATGCGTGCCCAGTGGGTAACGAAAGGCGGCATTGACGAAGGCTGGGACGCGTATGTGAAGAAGCTGAACGACATGGGCCTGGAGAAGCTGATGAAAATCCGCACCGACGCCTATGACCGTTATATGAGTGTGAAATAAACCGAATTAATGTCTGCGGAAACCGCCCTGCAAATGAAAATGCAGGGCGGTTTTGTTTCTCATCGGAATAACCGGGCCTGATGCAGGTATGGATGCCCGCGGCGGAGAATAAAGCATTAGATATGCGCTGATGCCATAAGGAGAAGGAGGAACCCCATGAGCGAAAAGCGGATCAACCAATCGGGCAATCCGTTATTTCCGGGCTGGTATGCGGACCCGGAAGCGAGGATTTTTCAGGATCGGTACTGGATTTACCCGACGTATTCAGCCCCATACGATATGCAGACGCAATTCGATGCCTTCTATTCCACGGATTTGACGGAGTGGACGAAGGCAGAGCGCATCCTGAAGATGGAAGACATCGCATGGGCGAGGCGGGCGTTATGGGCTCCGTCCCCGATCGAACGAAACGGAACCTATTATTATTACTTTGCCGCGAACGATATACAACACGACGATGAGCTTGGCGGGATCGGCGTGGCCGTTGCCGAACGTCCGGAGGGACCGTTTCGGGACGCGATCGGCAAGCCGTTGATCGACCGGTTTCATTATGGCGCGCAGCCCATCGATCCCCATGTGTTTCTCGATGATGACGGGAGCGCTTATCTGTACTACGGGGGCTGGGGGCATTGCAATGTGGCGAAGTTGGCCGAGGATCTGGTTCATTTGGACACGTTCGAGGACGGAACCCCGTTTAAGGAGATCACCCCGGATCATTATATCGAAGGGCCTTGCATGTTCAAACGGAACGGCGTCTACTATTTCATGTGGTCCGAAGGGGGCTGGACCGGGCCGGATTATTCCGTGGCCTACGCCATGTCCGATTCGCCGGTCGGACCGTTCAAGAGAGTGGGGAAGATTCTGCAGCAGGATCCGGAAATCGCCACCGGTGCCGGCCACCATGGATTCCTGCAAATTCCGGACAGCGACGAATGGTACATCGTTTACCATCGCCGGCCGCTCAGCGAAACGGATGCGAATCATCGCGTGGTTTGCATGGACCGGATGTGGTTTGAAGAGGACGGGCGAATTCAGCCGGTGCAGATGACCCATGAAGGAGTGGCGGCCAGACCGCTGCGGCGCTAGCCGCAATAACGGGAAAGGGGGGATCACGATGCAGTTGACGGAAAGAAAGCTGTGGAATGCCAATCATCAGCGGTTAACCGCTCTTTTGCAGAATCCAAAAGGGCATGAGCAAGCGGTGGAGTTGTTTCTCAGCCAGCATGCCTGGTTGTATGTCTCGAAGATGGCGGACGCGGGTTCGGCCAACAAGTTGAATACGCTGGAAGACGAACTGCTGGATGGGATCAGGGAGGAGACGCTTCGTCAGTATCCCGTAAAGGCGCCTGACACGAAAAACTCGATTCTTTGGCATTTATGGCATATCGCCCGCATAGAGGACATGACGATGAACGTGCTGATTGCAGGGCGTGAGCAGATTTTTGAGGAGGGAGATTGGCTGGCCAAGATGGGACTCGCTTGCACCCATACGGGAAACGGCATGACAGAGGAGGAAGCGGCCGAGCTGAGTGCCGGAATCGACATTGAAGCCTTGCTCGGCTATCGGATCGAAGTAGGCCGGCGCACCCGGGAGATCGTCCGCAGCATGGAGCCCGCGGATATGAAGCGCAAAGTGCCGGGGGCGGGAATCGAAAGGCTTCGTACCCAAAGTGCGGTGAAGCCGGAAGCCGAATGGCTGCTGGAGTATTGGAGTAAGAAGACGTTGGCCGGATTGATTCTGATGCCGGCGACCCGGCATAATTTCCTGCACTTGAACAAGGCGATTCGCATCAAGCAACGGCTCCAAAAGCAAGGTTAAGGAGGGATTGGGTGGATAAGCAGAAGTTGGTTCGCATCTTTGACAAGCAGGCCAATCAATATGATCGCCGTACGGAAAATCCAGCCCAAAGCCGGTGGCGTCAGCAACTGCTGAGCCATGCCCGGGGACATGTTCTGGAGCTCGCTGTCGGGGCGGGGGCGAACTTCCCTTACTACCCGTTGGGCGTGCACGTCACGGCGGTTGATTTCAGTCCGGCCATGCTGGAGAGAGCTCAGCGCCGGGCAACGCACTTGCATGTGAACGCGGAATTCGTCTGCACGGACATGGAAAATGCGGATTTTGCCGATCATTCGTTCGATACGGTGGTTTCCACGCTTTCGTTTTGCAGCTATGAGCGGCCGCTGGAGCTGATGAGGAAACTTCGTCGCTGGTGCAAGCCGGAGGGTGAAATTCTGCTGCTGGAGCATGGGATCAGTTCCCGTCGGCTGGTCGCCGCGCTGCAAAAATCGCTGGATCCCCTGTTATACCGGGCTTATGGCTGTCATCAAACGCGGGAGATCCGGCAATTGGCCGAACAGGCCGGACTCCACGTCATCGAGGCGGAAAGCTACTGGATGGATATGGTCCAGTTGCTTCGGGCGAAACCCGGAAGTGCACAGGAGGCAAGATCATGACGATCAACTTCTTCGACCTGGCTTATTTGCAACAAGGCAATGCGCGTCAACGCCAGGCTTACGAGGCGCTAACGGAGCTGCAGGTTGCCGACAGGCTGGCCTTCTACCATCCGGTCTTGGTCGGAACGATTCCGCTGGAGATCGATGTGCCCGAAAGCGACTTGGATCTCATCTGCGAGGTTTATGACGCCAAGCGGTTTGAGCAGGAGCTGCAGCTCTATTTCGGGGCATGCCGGGATTACGCCTGCTCCAGCAAAACCGTTGGCGGCCTCCTGCGTACGGTCGCGAATTTTACGCATCGCGGCTTGGCGTTCGAGGTGTTTGGCCAGCCCGTGCCGGTAACGGCGCAAAACGCCTACAGGCATATGGTGATCGAGCATCGGATGCTGGAGATGGGAGGGGCCGGAACCCGCGACGCCATCCGTAAGCTAAAGGCAGGAGGGCTGAAGACGGAACCGGCTTTCGGAGAGTTTTTTCGAATCGACGGTGACCCTTATGAGGCGCTGCTGGCCATGTACGATTGGGAGGATGCGCGGTTGCGCCAATTTATGGAAGAAAGGATCAGAACGAAATGATCAGCAAACAGAACGCGGAGCATTATGTTTGGGGCGGGAATTGCGATGGCTGGCGGTTGGTGGACCGGGAGGAATGCAGCATTATTCATGAGAAAATGCCTCCGGATAGCCGGGAAGTCCGGCATTTTCACGAAAAGGCGGAGCAGTTTTTCTTCGTTTTGTCCGGCTGCCTGCATATCGAATTGGACGGGACCGAACACGAGCTTCATCCGCAAGAAGGGATCGAGATCCCGTCGAATATTCCGCACCAGGCCATGAACCGGTCAGCCGACCCGGTAGAATTTCTCGTCATTTCCCGCCCGAATACGCGGGGGGACCGGGTGTTGGCTTGAAGGGATGCACGACTGTTTTTGTATCCAAGGAAGGGGAGAAAGGAAATGTACGCACATCATGCCGAGTCGATCGAGAAATTAAAGGCCAAGCTGGCAGCCCGGGAGGACATATTGGCCTTGCTGGTTTCCGGTTCGATTGCCCACGGATTCGCTAAACCGTCCTCGGATGTAGACGTAATGATCGTGGTGTCCGAAGAGGACTATGCCCGTCGAGTAAACACGGGAGAGACGACGTATTGGGAGAATGAATCGACGGACTATGAGTCCGGTTACGTGGACGGGAAATATATCTCTTGCGGGTTTATGAAGCAGGTGGCCGAGAAAGGGAGCGAGCCGGCCCGTTTTGCGTTCGAAGGGGCGATCCTTATCTTTTCGAAAATCGCAGGATTGGAAGATCTGCTGGCGAGTATCGTCCGGTACCCGGCAGAACGAAAGCGGGAGAATATCGCCCGTTTCCTGGCCCAGCTTGAAGCGTGGAAATGGTATTCCGCCGAAGCCTTCAAGCACGACAACCTCTACCTGCTGCGGCATGCCGTCAATAACTTGGTTTTGTTCGGCGGAAGATTGATCCTAGCGCATAATGAAATGCTCTATCCTTACCACAAATGGTTTCTTAACGTCCTGGAAAAAGCGCCGCATCGGCCCGAAGGCCTCCTGCATTTGATCGAACGGATGCTGCAAGAACCCGCGGCCGAGCATATCGAAGCGTTTTACCAGTCGGTCCGCACGTTCGCCGATTGGGGCGAGGACGGACGAAGCTGGCCGTCGCGTTTCCTGGAAGACAGCGAATTGAACTGGCTGAACGGCTTTACGCCAGTGGGTGATATTTAACGGAACAACGGCTCGCCTATTTTCCTGCCGCGATCTCTTTCAGCCGTTCTTTGACCGGCCCGGTACATACGCCGCCATGGTAGGTAATTACCGTTTCCACATCCAGGGCGGCCAATTTTTCAACCGACTGAAGAGCCAGGGCGTAATCCGGCGTGAACTTCGCTTCGGGCGGCTGAACCGTCCCGCCGCTCGAGACGAGCGCGTCCCCGCTGATCAACGTTTTGCTGGAAGGATGATACAAGCTGATATGGTCGGGCGTGTGTCCGGGGGTGTACATCACCAGCAATCCCCCGCCAAACGGCAGCTCGTCGCCGTCGCGAAGCGCCCGATCCACCTTGACCGGTTCGGCGGTAATTCCGCTCTTGATCAGCGGGATTTCGCCGGCCAGGTAAGGAATCCCCGTTTCGTGGGCCAACACGTCCAACTTCCCCGCTTTCGCCCGGATCAGTTCCGGCAAGCTTCCAATATGATCCCTGTCCTGATGCGTGATGATCACGTGCGTCAGCTGTTCCAGGGAGAACCCCGCTTGCTCCAGCCCTTCGCGGATCACGTCCAATTGACCGGGAACTCCGGTATCGACGAGGACGAGATGATCGGTACCCCATAACAACGCCGCATGGACCGGCATCTGGTTCCCATTCGGCAAGTTCAGGTTTAGCGGCAGCGGCAGGATCCCCGCTACAGTTCTTTGCTCCATGATTGTTCCTCCTCAGCGGTCATGTTCTGATAACTCATTCCTGCGCCAAATCGTAGCAAAGAATCGTCCGAACGACAAGCCTTAGCCCAACCTTCAAGTAAGGGTCTGCGGAGGAGCAAATCGTCGAGAAAGGCTTCTTTTGTCCCCTGAAAACGCTAAAAATGCCGAAAATAATTTGTTTTTCCTATCTTTTTTGCATTCGGCCTTGCTTTACAAAGATTTGCCGGAAGCGTAATATTCGTCTCATGAAATGAATCCAATATAACATTCTGTATCGCTTAATTTCCGATCAGGAAAACGGGGGACCCAAATGACCGGTGCCGATGTGAGAGTCGGCGGAACGGTCCGGGGTGAATCCCTTGCGGCAGCAGTGCTTGCCGCAAGGGTAGGGCGACTCTCACCGCCCGAATCCGACAGCTAACCTCGTCAGCGTAAGGAGAGAGGATGATGGCTTGTAATCTTGCAAACCACAGGGAATCCTCTGTGGTTTTATTATGCCCTTTAATGAAAGATTTCAGATTGCTTACATTAACAAAGAAGTAGAAAATTAACAAAAAATAAACATGATCTACACTGAGTCCTTGACTTTCAAGGAACGGGGGACCCATTCGGGCGGAGCGCAGGTCGCGCTTACCGCCTATGGGGCGAATCCTGGCGATGCTTGCGTATCGCGAGGTAGGGCGTCTCTCGCGCCCGAGCCCGGCAGCTAACCTCGTAAGTGCAACGAGAGAGGAAACCTTATAGCGCGATTCCCATAGCAGCACATGCCGGAAGCCCGCGAAGATTCCCTCTTCCCAAGGCTTCTTTTTTGATGCCGAATTCAGTGATTTCAGGAGGAAAGAAAAGACATGTGCAAGCTCGAATATGCGCTTGTGACGGCCCCGAATGCCTTGGCTGTCGAGTTTATCCGAACGATGAAAATCCGCGGCATCCCGTTTGCGCTAATGGTCAATAATTCCAAAAGCCGCAAAGAAGCTACGGAGCGGGGAATAGAGCATGTTGTTCTGGTGGATACTACAAAGCGCAAAAATCAAATCGTTCCAGAAATCCCCATCGGGCCCGTGTATATTTTCGAGGAATCGTTGACTTTGACTTGCCGGTATTTGCAATTCTGCCGCCCGTGGACGAGAAGTCCGATCTACATCATTACGCAAAGGATGAACCCCGGTGCGGTCTACAAAGGGCTCGGAGCGAACTACGTAATTTATACGAAAGGGAAAGACGTCTCGTTTATTTTGCAAAAAGAGAACAAAGGAGGGGCATACGGACAATGACGGATATTTATATGTTGGGCATTTTGATCCTCATGACCTTGATGATGGTCGGCCTTGTTTCGTGGGCTTCCAAAGCGACTTCGGAAGGTAGTGAGATGCGATGATGTGGGTACTGGGCATCATCCTTGCCGCGATGTTCGTTTACTTGGGTTATGCGCTGCTTCATCCGGAAAAGTTCTAAATATTTGTCGTTCGGAGGGATAAGACGTGACTATCTATAGTTGGATCGCCATTATCGTGACGGTGGGGCTTGTCGTTCTCATTGCCAAACCGGCGGGTTTGTATATGGCGAAGGCTTTCGATTACAACACAACCGGCCTGGACCGATGGTTTGGACCTTTGGAAAAGGTGATTTACAAGATCAGCGGCATACGCCAGGAAAATCAAACCTGGAAACAGTACGCCATATCCGTCGTGCTGAGCAACGCGGTGATGATATTGATCGTTTATCTGATTTTCAGGGTACAGAGTATCCTGCCGCTGAATCCAAGCGGAGTGCCGAACATGGAGCCAACGCTGGCCTTCAATACGGCGATCAGCTTTATGACGAATACGAACTTGCAGCATTATAGCGGGGAAAGCGGCCTGTCCTATCTTTCGCAGATGATCGCGATCGTATTCCTGATGTTTACGGCGCCGGCCTCGGCGCTGGCTGCGGCCATCGCGTTTATTCGCGGGCTGGCCGGTAAGCCGCTCGGCAACTTCTTCGTCGATTTGATCCGTTCGATTACGCGGATTTTACTGCCTATCGCTTTTGTAACGGCTTTGATTTTCGTGGCTGCGGGAGTTCCCCAAACTCTCGAGCCGACCGCGGTAGCCCATACCCTGGAGGGGGCGGAGCAGCATATTGCCCGGGGACCGGTCGCTTCGTTCCTATCGATCAAGGAGCTCGGGAATAACGGCGGCGGATTTTTCGGCGTGAACTCGGCCCATCCGTTCGAAAACCCGGGCGGAATCAGCAATCTGCTGCAAATTTTGCTGATGATGTTTTTCGGTACCTCCCTTCCTTTCACCTATGGGAAAATGGTCGGAAACACCAAACAGGGTCGCGTATTATTCGTGTCGATGCTGATGATGTTTATCGTGATGCTGGGCGTCGCGCTGGCGTCGGAAAGCGCCGGCAATCCGGCGTTGAACGCCATGGGAATCCAGCATGACCAAGGCAGCATGGAGGGCAAGGAAGTCCGTTTCGGCATGGCCCAGTCCGCGTTATATGCCACCGTGACAACGGCATCGGAAACCGGGGCCGTCAACACGATGCATGATACGCTGACGCCGCTCGGCGGTTTGGTGACGATCTCCAACATGATGCTGAATACGGTTTTCGGCGGCGTGGGCGCCGGTTTCCTGAACGTCTTGATGTATGCGATGATCGCGGTGTTCCTGTCGGGCCTGATGGTAGGGCGGACGCCGGAGTTCCTCGGCAAGAAGCTGGAAGGCAGAGAGATCAAGCTGATCGCCGTCACGCTGCTGATTCATCCGCTGCTGATTTTGGCCCCGACCGCTTTGGCTCTGGTTAGCTACCCGGACACGATCTCCAATCCCGGTTTCCATGGCTTGACGCAGGCGTTGTACGAATTTACGTCGTCGGCGGCCAACAACGGTTCGGGTTTTGAAGGGCTTGGCGACAATACGCCTTTCTGGAATATCGCCACCGGCATCGTGATGTTTCTCGGCCGCTATTTCTCAATCGTGACGCTGCTTGCGGTAGCGGGGTCGATTGCGGCGAAAAAGCCGGTACCGGAGACGGCCGGCACGTTTCGGACGGATACGGGCCTGTTTGCGGGCGTGTTCGTCGGCACGATTCTTATCGTCGGCGCCCTGACGTTTTTCCCGGCCTTGGTGTTGGGACCGGTCGCCGAACATCTCACCTTGATGCCTTAGTACGTTGAATGAAGGAGAGGAACTGGCATGAATAAGAAAAAAACGATGCTTTCCGGAGCGATCGTTAAAAATGCGGTCAAAGCATCATTCATTAAGCTCGATCCTAGGGTCATGATTCGCAACCCGATCATGTTTGTGGTCGAAATCGGGTTTCTGATCACCACCTTTCTGATCTTTGTACCGGACGCTTTCGGAGGCGGCGTATCCCGTGGCTTTAACCTTACGGTTGCGCTGATTCTGCTGATTACGGTCCTGTTCGCGAATTTCGCGGAGGCGCTGGCGGAAGGCCGCGGCAAAGCGCAAGCGGACTCGCTCAAGAAAACGAAAAAAGAGATTATGGCCAATAAGCTGATAGGCCAACAAGTGAAACAGGTGCCTTCCACCGAACTGCGCAAAGGCGACATCGTCGTCGTATCCCAAGGCGAAATGATTCCGGGCGACGGGGAGGTTATCGAAGGTCTGGCCTCTGTCGACGAATCCGCCATCACCGGCGAATCGGCGCCGGTCATCAAAGAAGCCGGCGGGGATTTCAGCTCCGTGACCGGCGGCACGAAGGTGATCAGCGACCGGATCAAAGTGAAGATCACCAGCGATCCCGGGGAATCCTTCCTGGACCGGATGATCTCGCTCGTGGAAGGAGCCAAACGCCAAAAAACGCCAAACGAAATTGCGCTGAACACCGTCCTGATCAGTTTGACCCTGATCTTCCTGATCGTGGTCGTCACGCTGCAGTTCTTCGGGCAGTACCTGAACGTTCAACTGGAAGTGCCGATTTTGATCGCCCTGCTGGTCTGTTTGATTCCGACCACGATCGGCGGCTTGCTGTCGGCGATCGGGATTGCGGGCATGGACCGCGTCACGCAGTTTAACGTACTGGCGATGTCGGGGAAAGCGGTCGAGGCTTCCGGCGACATCAACACGATCATTTTGGATAAAACGGGGACCATCACGTTCGGTAACCGGATGGCCAGCGAATTCGTTCCCGTCGGCGGAGCCGGGTTGGCCGAAGTCTCGGCCTGGGCGGCGATCAGCTCGGTCAAGGACGATACCCCGGAAGGGCGTTCGGTGCTGGAACTGATGAAAAAGCAAGGTTTTGCCTACGACGCCGCTCTGGCCGAAGGCGGGGAATTCATCGAATTCAAGGCGGAAACGCGCATGAGCGGCATTGATATGCGCGACGGCCGGAAGGTCCGCAAAGGCGCGGTGGACGCGGTGAAGAAATGGGTTCTCGCTCAAGGCGGTCAAGTTCCGGCGGACCTTGATCCAAACAGCGACGCCATCGCCACGGCCGGCGGCACGCCGCTCGCGGTGGCGGTGGACGACAGGATCTTTGGATTGATCTATTTGAAGGATACCGTGAAACCCGGCATGCGGGAACGGTTCGACCAAATGCGGCAAATGGGGATCAAGACGATCATGTGCACGGGCGACAACCCGCTGACGGCCGCGACGATCGCCCGGGAAGCCGGCGTGGATGATTTTATCGCGGAAAGCAAACCCGAAGACAAAATCGCGGTCATCCGCAAAGAACAAGCCGAGGGCAAGCTGGTCGCGATGACGGGCGACGGCACGAACGACGCCCCTGCGTTGGCGCAGGCGGACGTAGGGATCGCGATGAACAGCGGCACCGTGGCAGCGAAGGAAGCCGCCAACATGGTCGACCTCGACTCCGACCCGTCCAAAATCATCGAGGTCGTGTCGATCGGCAAGCAGCTCTTGATGACCCGCGGGGCGTTAACCACCTTCAGCATCGCCAACGATATTGCCAAATATTTCGCGATTATCCCGGCGATGTTCATGCTGGCGATTCCCGAGATGAAAGCCATCAACATCATGGGGCTGGGTTCCCCCGACTCGGCGATCATTTCGGCGCTGATCTTCAACGCGATCATCATTCCGCTTTTGATTCCGCTCGCGATGAAGGGCGTTGCTTATAAACCGATGAGCTCCTCCAAACTGCTGGCCCGCAACCTGCTGGTGTACGGACTGGGCGGCGTGATCGTGCCGTTTGCCGGCATCAAAATCATCGATCTGCTGGTCCACTTGTGGATTTGATTACTTTCGGAAGGATGGAATGAGCGATGCGAAATATATGGATAACGCTGCGCGCCAGCCTCGTGCTGATGGTGCTTTGCGGGCTGCTGTACCACCTGGTCGTGCTTGGGGTTGCTCAAGCGGCCATGCCGGATCAGGCGGATGGAAGCCTCGTTTACAACGAAAATAATGAAGTGATCGGCTCGAAGCTGATTGGCCAGAGCTTCACGGACCCGGGGTTCTTTCATGGGCGGGTGTCCAGCATTGATTATGATGCGGGCGGCTCGGGAACGCCAAACTATGCGCCGTCCAACGCCGATATGCTGCAGCGGACGGCGGACGCCGTAGAAGCGTGGAAGCAAGATAACCCGGATGTCCCGGTGAAGGAGCTGCCGATCGACTTGATCACGAACTCCGGTTCCGGCCTGGATCCGGAGATCAGCCCGGAGGCTGCCCGAGCGCAAATCCCGCGGGTCAGCCAAGCCACGGGGATTTCCGCGGAGGAACTGGAGGGAATGATCCAGGAGCATACCCGGGGACGCGAGCTCGGATTCCTTGGCGAACCGGGGGTCAATGTGTTGCAGCTGAATATCGACGTTCAAAAGGCCGTGAAATAGAAAGCCGGTGCCCTGCTTGAAAAGCGATTTTTCAGGCAGGGTTATTGGCGTTTTAAAATGCGAAATCCATGGGGGAGGAAAAGGTTTTGCAAAGCTTCAAACGAAAGACGCCGGAGGAAATCCTCAAATCGATCTTCGAATTGCATCGGGGTCGCCTGAAGGTCTATGTCGGGGCGGTCAACGGATCAGGGAAAACCTACCACATGCTGCGGGAGGGCCAAATGCTGCAGGCCGAAGGCATCGACGTGGTCGTTTGCGCCGTATCGACCTCGCAAAGGCCGGAGACGGTGGAGCAATTGGCCGGATTGGAGCGAATTCCGAGCATCCACTGGGAAAAGGACGGCGTGGAGAAAAAGGATTTGAACCTGGAGGTTTTGCTCCAGCGTAATCCCGAGGTGGTACTAGTGGACGGACTGGCGCACACCAACCGGGAAGGCGCCCCTTTTCCGACCCGCCTCCAAGACATCAACTATTTGCTTGGCCATGGCATCAGCGTGATCACGACCGTAAACATCTATGAATTGGACGGGATGACGGAATTGGTTCAAAAACTGGTGGGGATCCAGGTCAAGGAAACCGTTCCGGCGGATACGTTGGAGCTTGCCGACGAAGTTCGGCTGATCGACGTTTCTCCGGAGACGCTGCTGCAGCGGCTGGCGGACGGGAACCTGCGCAATATTCCCGATAAGGCCGTCTTCAACCGGGGGAACTTGGGCGTGTTACGCGAGCTGGCATTGCGGTGGATGGCCGAGGGCGTCAATGATACGCTCGAGAAACACCGGGAGGAACAGGGGCTGATCGGCGCGGCGGGCGTGGCGGAACGGATCTTGGTATCTGCGCAGTATCACTGGAACGGTTCGATTTACGTGCGGCGGGGCCAGCAGATCGCCAGACGGCTGAACGGCGATTTGCTGGTGGTGACGTTCGTGAATCCGCGCTTGAAACTATCCCCGGAAGCCATGGCCTTCAAACGGTCGTTGACACAGCTGGTGGAGAAAGTGGAGGCCGAATTCGCGGAACTTCCCCTTGCATCCAGGCGGGAGCTGCCGGGAGCGCTGGTCCGGTTTGCCCTGGAACATCGCGTGACCCGGATCGTCCTGGGGCATTCCAAGCAAAGCCGGATGCAGGAATGGCGGCAAGGCTCGATCGTCGGCGATATCTTAAAGAAAACGAGGAATGTGGACGTCTTTATCATCGCCGACCGAGCCGACAACGAAGGGGAGCGCATTCTGCCGACCAAAACCAGGGAGGAACACGGGGCGGCCGAGCCTTACCGCCGTTTGAGCGAAGCGGAAGTGGACCGTGAAATCGGGCGCATCCGACGCGGCCGGTTCAAGGTTTACATCGGCGCAGCCCCCGGGGTCGGCAAAACCTACACGATGCTGCGGGAAGGCAACGATTTGCGCAAGAAAGGAATCGATGTGCGGATCGGGTTGCTTGAAACCCACGGAAGAAGCGAAACCGCGGCGCAGGTCGGCTCGCTGCCGCAGATTTCCCGTGCGGTCATCGATTATCGAGGGACGAGGCTGGAGGAAATGGATACGCAGGCGATCATCGCCGAGAATCCGGAGGTCATTTTAGTTGATGAGTTGGCCCATACGAATGTTCCTGGCAGCAAACATAAAAAGCGCTACGAGGACGTGTTGGAGATTCTCGACGCCGGTATTTCGGTGATTTCGACCATGAACGTGCAGCATTTGGAGAGCTTGAACGACGCCGTGGAACGGATGACCGGCGTTCGCGTCCGGGAGACCGTGCCGGATTCGATCCTCCGCCAGGCCGATGAGGTCGAACTTATCGACGTAGCCCCCAGGGCTCTGCAGCAACGGATGCGGGAAGGTAAAATCTACGCGATGGACAAAGTGGACCAGGCGCTCGGGAATTTTTTCAAAACCGGTAATCTGATCGCCCTGCGCGAACTCGCGCTTAGAGAACTGGCCGACGACGTCGACGAACGGCTGGAATCATGGCAGCGCCAAAGTCCGCTTCGGGGTCCGACATCCCGGGAAGAAGCGATCTTCGTGGGCGTTACTTTAAGCGCCAACGCGGAGCGATTGGTAAGGCGGGGATTTCGGATCGCTTATCGTCTGAAAGCCAAATGGCATGTTTTCTACCGGCATAGCGGCCAAGAGCCGACTCCGCAGGAACAGGAGCGGCTCCAGGCGATCGAGAAGCTGACCCGTCGTCTGGGCGGAACCTTCGAGATGCAGAGGGGGCCGCGCACGCGAAAGCTCGGCGAGGCGCTCGTTCGCAGGGCGGATGAACTGAAGAGCACGCAGATGATCCTTGGCCAATCCCGGAGAAGCTGGTGGCAGCGGCTTTGGAGAGGAGAGGTCATCCGCCCGTTGCTCCGGCTTGCTAGGCATATGGACATCTTGGTCGTTGCCGATTTCGATCCTTCGGCCCAAATCAACAAGGAGGTGCTTCCCTTCTCTACGGAATAGGATATCGACAAGGTGATTCATATCAGGTATAAATGAATCAACAAGAAAGTGGTCATTCATTCCTGAACAGGAGGCGATCCTAGCAATGGACCCTAGATATCCGATTGGCAAGTATGCATTCGAAGGCGAGATCACCGCGGCGCAGCGGGAGCAATGGATACGTGAAATCGAGACGCTGCCGGCGCGACTAAGGCAGGCCGTAGCCGGTTTGAGCGAAGATCAACTGAACCTGCCCTACCGCGAGGGAGGCTGGACCTTGCGTCAGGTCGTGCACCATCTGGCTGACAGCCATATCAATGCCTACACCCGTTTTAAACTGGCGTTAACCGAAGAGACGCCGACGATCCGGCCTTACTTCGAGGACCGCTGGGCGAGGCTGGCAGACTACGAGGGTGAAATCGAGGTTTCGCTGGTTTTGCTCGAAGCGCTGCACCGCCGCTGGACCAACCTGTTGAAATCGTTGGGCGACGCGGATTATGAGCGCAAGTTCCATCACCCCGAATCGGGTGAGACGACCCGCTTAGCCTATACCCTCGGCAATTACGCCTGGCACGGAAACCATCATCTCGCGCATATCACCGCCTTAAGAACGAAGCTGGATCTTTAGTTCCGGCTTTATCGACGCAGCAGCCCGAAAGTCCCAAGAAGGACCTCGGGCTGTTTTTTGCGTTCCAGGGAGCTTTGCGGAATTGGAAAAGAACTTTAATTTCGGCTATAAATCGGCATTTTGAGTTATAGAAAGAAAGCGCTGCCTATTTTAACATGGGGTTCGTAATCGAACTTACCCGACGAAAGGATGGATGATTCGTGAAGGCTGACACAGCGAAGAAGTGGAAGTTGCAGACGGTGTTGCGATACCTGTTGATCGCGATACTGGCATGTTCGATGACCGGAGGCGCGGAGGTCGCTCCGAAGCGGGCTGCCGCCGAGGCGGCGAACGCGCAAGAAGCGGGCGCGGTATACTCGTATGAGGCGGAGGCGCCGGCGAACTCTTATTCCGGTAAAGCCGGGCCGGTCTCGTGCGATACTTGCTCCGGCGGGGCCAAGGTAGGCAATCTCTACCAAGGATCGGCCATGCAGTTTCATGACGTCCGCGTTGCGGAAGCCGGCGTGTACAAACTGAGCTTGTCCTATATTTCCGGGGACACCCGCTCGTTCATGATCAGCGTTAATGGCGGAGAGCGAGAGCGGTTCACGCCGCCGGCGACGAAGGATTGGAATACGGTCGGTGTTTTCGATTTCGAAGTTCGTTTGCAGGCGGGCGCCAATACGTTGTCTTTTGACGATGATGGAGGGTATGCTCCGGATTTGGACAAGATCGGCTTGACCTTCGTGTCCGCGTCGGATCCGGGAACGGGCCCGGGGGATGGCGAAGATCTGGAGCTTGGCGCACCGGTGAGCACGGAGAAATACGGACTGATCGCCGTGACCCGGCACGAGAAAGGAGTAAGTGTTTCGAGCGGTAGCTTGAAGCTGCAATACAACACGGAAACCGGGTTGTCGGCTTATATCTGGAAAGCGCGCGGGGAAGAAGCGAAGATCCAAGGGGCTTACAGCTCCCTGCAGCTGGATCAATATTTAACCAGCAAGGATTACGCAAACCACGAATTTAAGATGGAAGAGGTAGAACCGTTCCAGGACCGGGGCGGCAAAGGAATCAAGGTGACGGTGAGCCATCGGCAGGACGGACTGCCGACCCTGAAGCAAATTTACTATATTTATGAGCAGAAGGATTACCTGCTTACCCAGGTCGTCGCGGAGCAAGCCACGCCGATGGCCACGAACTATATCGCTCCGCTCATCGTGGATCGACGCGGCGGGGTGGACCTCGGCCAGTACGGCGACAACCGGGTGCTGGTGACCCCGTTCGATAACGATGCGTGGTCGCGGTACTTGTCCAAGACGATCAATACAGACTTGAACAATCAAAATTACGAGAGCTCGGAACTAACGGCAATTTACGACAACGACAGCCGCCGCGGCTTTGTGGTGGGTTCGGTCAGCCACGATACGTGGAAAACGGGCATTTATTGGAGCGGTTCGAACGACCGGCTGAATAAGCTGAACGTTTACGGCGGGTTCTCTTCCCTGGCCTCCACGCATGATTCGTTGCCTCATGCCAAGGTCAGCGGGACGACGGTCGCCTCGCCGAAGGTATTTGTCGGTTATTTCGCCGACTATCGGGACGGGTTAGAGACATACGGGCGGGCGAATGCCTCAGAGGCGCCGCCGCTTGCCTTTGGCCCCGGCGTGCCGCAAGGTGTTCCGGTCGGCTGGAACAGCTGGGGAGCCGTCGGCAGCCATTTATCCTACGACAAAGCGGTCGAGACTTCCGATTACTTTAAGGCCAATCTGCAAGGGAAGTCATTTGATAACGGCGGCCAACTTTATATCAACCTCGATTCCTACTGGGACAACATGAATGACGAACAATTGGGTCAACTGGTCGAACATATCAAGGCGAACGGTCAAAAAGCCGGCATTTATTACGGCCCCTTCGTCTACTGGGGCGACAATTTAAGCCAACCGGTGGAAGGGACGGACGGAAAGTATACCTATGGCGACATCGTGCTGCGTGATGCGCAAGGGAATCCGCTGCCGAAGCTGGACGGCGCCTACGCCGTCGATCCGACCCATCCGGGCACGAAGCAGCGGATCGACTATTACGTGAATCGGTTTAAGGAGCACGGATTCGAGTATATTAAGCTGGATTTCCTGAGCCATGGTTCGCTGGAAGGCCAGCACTACAACCCGCAAGCTACTACGGGGATTCAGGCTTACAATGAAGGCATGGCTTATATCGTGGATGCACTGGACGGTTCGATGTTCATCAGCGCTTCGATCGCTCCGTTGTTCCCAAGCCAATACGCGCATAGCCGGCGGATCTCCTGCGACGTGGACGGTTCGCTGGGCAGCACCGAATACCAGCTGAACAACTTGACCTATGGCTGGTGGCAGAACGGCACGATCTACCGCTACACCGATCCGGACTACATGACACTGGTCAAGGGTGGATCGCTGCTCGGCGCGCAAACCCGCGTGAACGCGGCGGCGATTTCCGGCACCGTGTTCCTGAACTCGGACGACGTCGCTGATCAGACCGCGCGCGAATACATGGAGAAGCTGCTGGTCAATCCGGCCGTCAACGCGGTGGCTAAGAAAGGGCAAGCGTTCCGCCCGATCGAAGGCAATACCGGAACCGCGGCGGCGGACGCTTTTATCCTGAACGACGGCGGCGAGTATTACCTCGCGTTGTTTAACTTCACGAACGAGCCGGCGGAGCGTACGATTGATTTCGAGCGAGCCGCAATGGACAACAAAGGCCGCTCCGGCTTCCGCGTGACGGATCTATGGACCGGTGAGGAATCGCGTGCGAAGACCGGGCTGCACACCCGGCTGCAAGGCGCTGAGTCCAAGCTGTATAAGCTCGTTCCCGTGGCGGGCGGCGAATAAAAATCAATAAAAAAAGGGAGCCGTGGATCACGGCTCCCTTTATCTATTTTTTACAGTACCCAAGCGCCTACGACACCGGCAACGATACCGAGGACGACTACCGAGGCGAACACGAATCCCAGCACCTTGCGCGGGAAAGAGCGCGACACCATCAGCAAGGATGGCAGGCTAATCGCTGGCAGCGTAAGCAACAGGGCTGCAGCCGGTCCAGCACCGAGTCCAAGCGCGGTGAACGACTGAATAATCGGAATTTCCGCCGCCGTCGGGATCACGAACAACGTGCCGACGAGGGCGAATAGCAGGATGGCCAGAATGCCGCCGCCTAGTTCGACCGGGAACAAGACGCCTTGGAATGCACCAAGCAGCAGGACGGATAACAGATACGCCGGTACGACGTTCAGGATCATCATTCCGAGGCTTTTCAGCCAACGCAGGGCAAACGGTCCTTCGTCCTTCAGCTCGGCTGCCGCTTCCGCCCGTTCCATCTCCGCCGGAGCAGGAACCTGCTGGCCTTTGGCCAGACGGTTGGCGAAATAACTGACTCCAAACGTCAGCACGATTCCGAAGACGAGGCGGAGCAAGGTGAATTTCCAGGACAACACGAAGGTCATGAAAATCAGCGTCGCCGGGTTCAGCACCGGATTGCCAAGCCAGAAAGCCAGGCTGGCGCCAACGGACACGTTGCGTTTACGCAGGCCTGCGGCGATCGGCGCGGCGCAGCACGTGCACATCATCCCCGGCAAGGAGACGATGCCGCCGAGAAAAGTGCTCTTAAACCGGCTGCTGCCGAGAACTTTATGTAACCACTGAGCGGGTAGAAGAACCTGTACGAGGGAACCTAGCAAAATGCCTAGTACGGCAGCCTTCCATACCGATTTGAAATAGGCGGCCGCATAATCGAGCGCCGCGCTCCACGAGATCGGACCGGAAGCATCCGCTCCCAGGATCGAAGAGCCGATCGAATGCTCCGTGGCGGCCTTGAACGCTTTTCCGTAATAAGGCCACCATTTGACATAACTTAAGCCGGCGATGGCTATGATGAGAAACAGTACGATAAACAACGCCGTTTTGCGTTTATTGAAACCGTGCGGCGGCTGCTGCGGGTAATGGCCGCTTGTCGATGATGAAACCATAAGATGTTGCTCCCTCCACTAACGATTAGATTTGATCAAATGCACGAAATATAGTATACCATACGATGGCAAGTGAACTATATCGCATCCGTGCTCCAGCAGCAGCCAGGCGGTTGCCTTTTATACCGGAACTGGAGTACGCTTGAATATAGAAGAAAGATTCCTATTTAGGATATAGGGAAGGATTGTGATCAATCATGTCTACCGCTGAACCTGTAAAATTAACATCCCTGTCCAGCAAAGGGGGCTGCGGCTGCAAAATCGGCCCGGCCGACCTGATGCAGGTGATTCGAAGCCTCCCGCCTACGGTGCCGAATCCCGATTTGCTGGTGGGCCTCGATACAAGTGACGATGCCGGTGTTTACCGGTTAAACGACGAACTCGCGCTGGTGCAGACGGTCGACTTCTTTACGCCGATCGTCGACGATCCATATTCGTTCGGGCAGATCGCTGCGGCGAACGCGCTCAGCGATATTTACGCGATGGGCGGCAAGCCGCTCACGGTGCTGAACATTGTGGCTTTTCCCATTTCAACGTTGGATAAAAGCATTCTGGCCGACATCCTGCGCGGCGCAGGAGACAAGGTTCAAGAGGCCGGGGCGACGCTGGTGGGCGGCCATTCCATCGATGACAAGGAGCCGAAATTCGGCCTGGCGGTTACCGGCTTGGTGCATCCCGATAAAGTAAGAACGAATGCCGGCGCCAAACCGGAGGACAAGCTGATCCTGACCAAGCCGATCGGCGTCGGGATTATGACGACCTCGATCAAGAAGGATCAGTTAAGCGCGGAGGAGACGCAGCGCGTCACCGCTGTCATGGCTACGCTGAATAAGACGGCGGCCGAGGTGATGGAGCCGTACGACGTGCACGCTTGCACGGACGTCACCGGCTTCGGCTTGATGGGCCACGCCCTGGAAATGGCCAAGGGCAGCGGCACCGGCATCCGAATCATGCAGCGCGACGTGCCGGTGCTCCCGCGCGTGCGCGAATTGGCGGAACAAGGTTTTGTTCCGGGCGGGACCAAAAACAATTACGCCCATGTGGAAGCGGACATTACGTTCCCGGATTCGCTGGACCAGATCGGCCGGTATATTTTGTGCGATGCGGTGACGTCCGGGGGCTTGCTGATTTCGGTGAACCCGGACCAAAGCGAGCAGCTGCTGGCCGAACTGCGGAAGGCCGGCGTCGAGGCAAGCCTGATCGGCGAGGTTACCGCGGAGAACGCGGGCCATATCGTGGTGGAAGCGTAGGAAGGGGTTTGCAGCATTGGATATGTTTCAGGATTTAGAGCTGGAGGAATGGGCGGGACAGAGAGAGAGCGGCAAGGCGATCACGATGATCGACGTGAGATCGCCTTCCGAGTTCGCCGAATCCACGATTCCGGGCAGCTTGAATATCCCGCTGTTTGACGATCAGGAGCGGGCGGAAATCGGAACTTTATACAAACAAGTAAGTGTGGATGCCGCTAAACAGCGCGGGCTTGAAATCGTTTCGGCCAAGCTGCCGGATTTCGTCCGGAAGTTTGCGGAAATTTCCGGGCGTAAAGCGGTATTCTGCTGGCGCGGGGGCATGCGGAGCCGAACGACGGCCACGCTGCTCAGCCTCATGGATATTCACACCTACCGGCTGGCTGGCGGATACCGGGCTTATCGCCAATGGGTCGTCAGCACGCTGGAGAATCTGGACTTTGCGCCGGAATTGACCGTGATCCACGGGAATACGGGAAGCGGCAAGACGCTGTTGCTGCGTAAACTCCAGGAACAAGGATACCCCGTGGTCGATCTGGAAGGAATGGCCGGCCATCGAGGATCGGTGTTTGGCCAAATCGGGCTACAGGCCCGTAACCAGAAGATGTTCGACTCGCTGCTGCTGGAGGATTTACTGCGTTACCGGGAAGCGCCCTATGTGTTGATGGAGGCGGAAAGCAAACGGATCGGCAAAGTGGTCGTCCCCGATCTTCTCATGGCGAAGAAAGAGCGGGGCCGTCATATCCGCATCGATCTGCCGACGGACGTTCGCGTGCAGATCATTTTGGAGGATTATGCGCCTTGGACCCATCCGGAGGCCTGCCTGCAGGCGTTTCGGAAAATCAAATCGAAGATGCATACGCCGATCGCTGCGGAAATCGAACAAAGTCTGCTCGCAGGCCGTTATGACCGTGCGGTTGAGCTCCTGCTGATCTATTATTATGATCCCCGGTATGCGCATACGGAGGGGCAATACGAGGATGCGGAATTTACGGTGATCCGTGCCGACTCGGTCGATGAGGCGGTTACGAAAGCGCAGCGGCTCTTGCCAAAGCCAATTTAAGTGAACGTTTCTAGGCAGCTCGCAAATGAATTTGCGGGCTGTTTCTTTTGGATAAATCCGATTTGGGGATGGTAAATACAGACAAACCGCTTTACAATAGAGAAGAAAATATTGGGAAAAGTGGGAAGGTGAAACGGTTGAAGCAACAGGCTCATAAATTCGGCAAAAAGGCAGGCAGGAAGCCGTCAGCCAAACTGGCATTCGTCGGTTTGGTTGCGCTTTCAGTGACTTTGCCGCAAGGTGCGGCGTTCGCGGCAGATGCAGCGGCGTCCTCCTCGACGACCACGGTTATCGCGGAGTCCGGTCCATTGGGAACCGGACCGGCCAAAGCGGGGGCTACGGCAGCCGATCCGTCCAAAGCGAAGATTACGAAAGAGCAGGCCATTGCCAAGGTCCGGGAGTGGTTCCCGGCTTTGGAAGCAGCCACGGTATCCCAGGTGGATTATGGCGTGAATAATGTGTACCCGGCTCCGAGCAATCAAGATGTATGGACCATCCAATGGCAAGTAGAAGTAGGGAATGGAAGCTATGGCTTTAGCAGCCAAGTCGACGCGATCACGGGGGACTTGATTAATACATACATCGGTTTTCCGCGGGAAGGCAACAAGTCGTATTATCCTCCGAAAGTTACGAGAGAGCAGGCCTTAGAGAAGGCAAAGGCCTTTATCGCTAAAGCCGTCCCTTCGTTATCTGCGGACGAAGTGAAGGAAAGCGATTCGATGTTTTACGCGGATACTCAGGCTTTGTTTGGCCCCGTGAATTATAGCTTTAATTTCAGTGTTTTGAAAAACGGCCTGTCCTCCGGTTTTGAATCCATCTATATCACGGTTACCGGCGATGGCGAAGTGATGCAATTCAGCCGGCCAGGGGAGAAGCTGGATTATCCGTCCTCCGTTCCGACGGTTTCGAAAGCCGATGCGGAGAAGAAATTCCGGGAGGAGTTCCAGGTTGAGCTGGGGTATGTCCCAGTGTACAAGAACGGCGTCATCTCGGATTGGGTGTTGGCTTGGGGTCCTGCCTCCGATGCTTCCCAGGTAATAAACGCCCAGACCGGTCGTAAGATCGACGCCGAAGGCAAAGAAATGACCGCCACCAAGATTACGTACAGCGATGTTCCTGCCGGAACCAAGCTGTTCCAGCCGCGAACGTCCGCCACCGAATTGACGTCCGACGAAGCCGCCAAGCTGGTGGAACAAATCGTCTTTATTCCGGAAGGACGGAAGCTCAGTTATCCGAACCTAGACAAGGATTATCAGAATCCGGAGCGGAAGGCGTGGCGCTTAAGATGGGAAGAGGAGCGCCAAAACATGGCGGGACCTTTCTATTTCCCGGCGCAAACGTCCGCAACGGTCGATGCCTTGACTGGACAAATCCTGGAATTCCAGATTGAATCCTATAATTACGGCGAACCACGCGAACCGTTGGCGGCGCCTTCGGGAGCAGTTAAACTTAATTACGAGCAGGCGAAGCAGCGGGCCCTGGAGTGGGTCAACCAACTGTATCCGCAAGCAAGCCGGGACTTGAAGCTGATGGAACGCGGAGAGTCTTGGAGTCGCCTCTCGAACGGGGAGCAATTCCGCTTCGAGCTTAACCGTTACGTGAACGACATTCCGGTGCTTGCCGGAGGAGTGTCCATTACGGTCGACGCCTACGGCCGATTGTTCTACTATTCGATCAACCGTGGCGAAGTTCCGGCGAATATGCCTGACGGCAAGGCCGTGACCGTAACCGCCGAGCAAGCGCTCAAATCGTATTTGGACAATTATGAACTGGAATTGCAATATTCCCAAATCGGCGGGTATACGATCGATAACACTTACGTGGAGCCGAAGGTTTACCTGGTCTACTCTCCGCAGGCCAAGGATCCATCGAAGCCTTTCCAAGTGCTGAATGCCGTGACGGGCAAATGGGTGACCAACTTTGAGGATCTCCGTACGGAACCGGCGGGGAACGTGGAGCCTAAGGATCTGAAAGGCCATTGGGCTGAAGCGGATTTAAGGACTTTGGTTCAGTACCGCATTCTTGAACCGGATGATCAAGGAAACCTGAATCCGAATGAGTCGATTACGGTGGGCGATTGGCTGACCTACGCCGTTAAAGCGGCGAATCCCAACTATACCGGTTACGTGCTGGCTTCCTCTGCCGCGACGGCGGCAGGTGTTCCGACGGACAGCAAGTATTCTCAGGTCGTCAGCTACGCCGCCGAGCTGGGGTGGATCGATGCCGCCCAACCGTTGCAGCTGGATCGCACGCTGACCCGGGAGCAGTTGGCCGTCCTGCTCACCTCAATGGTGAAGTACGACCGATTGGCGGCGAATTTCTACGGTAAAGATGCATTGGTCGATCAGTTTAGCGACGCCAAGCAAATCACCCGGCCCGGCGAGGTCGCCGTTGCGGTACGACTTGGATTGCTGCAGGGGCAAAACGGCAAATTCAACCCGCAGCGTCAAGTCACCAAAGCCGAAGCGGCTTCCATTCTGATGCGATTGGTGAAGCTTCAGGGCCAAACCGACCAGCCGATCGGCATAGAATAAGCCGATAGGTAAGATAAAAAAGAGAGAAGCCCTGGGGCTTCTCTCTTTTTTTGCCTTGATCTATCTCTGGCTGGGGTTTACTGGTTTCCGGAGGCTAATTGGATATCCTACACTTAATTATCCAAACCTGCGGTAACGGCTTGTCCTAATTGGAAATCCTACAACTAATTTGTTCAAAACCACCCTTAAGTGCCGATTTCCCCTAAACTAACTGCTTGTTTTCCAGTTATTGATGACTTATTATCACTTTTCGTGAAAAATAGATGTAGGATTTCCATTTCGTTATTAGATCGTCACGCCTTCCTGCCCGTTCGAAAAAACTATTTTCTTTGACTCTCCCCTTTGAGGAGGCCTTAAGCTCAATTAGCGGACGTCGGAAAGGCGATGTAGAACAACGGCGAGACCGCCAAAAAAGGAGGAGATGTTTGATGTTATACACGGTTAAAGAAGTATCGGACTTATCGGGGGTGACGATCAAAACGCTGCATCATTACCACAAGATCGGCTTGTTGAAGCCGCGGGAAATCAGCGAGGCGGGATATCGGCTGTACGGAGACCGTGAGCTGGAGCGGTTGCAGGAGATCTTGTTCTATCGCGAGTTGGAGCTGCCGCTCGCGCAAATCCAATCGCTGCTGGAGGAGGAGCGGAATCGCAGAGAGGTTTTGACCGAGCAGCGGGAGCTGCTGCGAAGCCGACAACGGAGGCTGGAGGCCATCCTGCAAACGCTCGAGAAATCATTGGAGAGTTCCGCTGCGGGAGAAGTTCTGAAGGGCAAGGAACTGTTTGTTGGTTTTGCCGATGAAGCAGAGTGGCGCGAAGCGCTGAGAGAGCAGGAGGAGCATTTGCACCAAACCTACGGAGTAGAGGTTCCCGGAGCTCAGCCGATCGACGTGTCGTCACTGAACGAGCAAGCCAGGGAAGCCATGGAGTTTACGGAAAAGCTGGCAGATGCGTTACGCTCAGGGGTTTCCCACCGGGAAGAGGAGGTCCGGCAGAACATCGGAAGGCATTTGGACTTCATGAAGAAACATGGCCACCCTGCTTCCCCGGACGATTTTGTGGCGCAGGCCCGGTTCTTTCTGAGCGACGATTTCCATCGCACCATGCTGGAAGGGCAACAAACCGGACTGGCGTATTATTTGTTGGCGGCGGCCGAGGCCTATGCCGCAACTTAGTCTAGTTCCGACGGCAAGTATGAGCCATATATGGAACCGAACAAGTATCACTGTAATGCACATCGGGCCTACTTGGCCCGATGTGGTAATGAGGCTTGTCCTTGCGTGAAAAGATAGCCGTTTTCTGCAACAACTGAGTATACCATTTCATTGTTCTGGTCCATCCATTAGTTAATCGCCTGTAACAGAAGCAGGGGCGGCATCGGCCGCTCGTTTTGCTTTAAATCCCGAAGTGAGCAGCAAGACCATAAATCCACCGGCGACGCCCCATAAAATAAAGGCGTTTGAGCTAACCGCGTCTAATCCGCCGAAGTACATCACCTCTCGCAACCCTCCCGCCGCAAACCGCAGTGGCGTCCACGAATAGATCCAATCTCGCGTCGTCTGTGGCAAGAATTCCGGAGCCGTGTTCAGCAACGGAATGGAAAAAAACATCAGAAATACGAGCAGTGGCATCGCCCGGAAACCTATCCAATTCAGTAAGGAAGATTGCAGCAGGAAGAACGTTGATCCGACCAGCCATAGGAACAACCATGTTACCCCTGCATCTGCCATCTGCATTCCGTACCATGACAAGGCCATCCAAATGGTAAAGCCTGACGCAAGGCTCACGATCACAAGTCCGACGGTCGCTTGCACCGCACTGACCGCCCATCCTCTTGAACCTGCAGCTATCGCCTTCTTGCTAGCCAAGAACAAGAAGATTCCAGTCACCAGACTGCCGATCCACATAACCTGGGTTAACAAAGCCGGTGCATTCCCCGAAGCATTGTTAGCCCCCGGCGAATGTAGGACTTCTTCTTGAACGTTCATAGGTGTCACTAAAGCTTTAGCCGACTCAACTGGAAGTTGTCCTTTTTGCTGTCCGATCTGCTCAAGCAGTTGTTGCGAAAGTTCTTCGTTAATCATTCTCAGAGCCTGCCCCAATACCGTTGTTACGATCGTCGAAACTTGGGTGCTCATGCCCTCGTTAGCGATGATCTTCACTTGAGGATGAATCGGCAAAGAAGTTGCTAACGAAAGCAAGCCGCTGCTCAGATTTGCCGGAAGTACCAGCGCTCCGTAATATTCGCGTTTATCCAGCCCTTCCCGAGCTTCTTCCTCGGAACCCACAACATGCCAAACGAACGGCAGCGCCGGGTTCGAACCTAATGTCGCCTGAATCGTCTTCCCTACCTCTAACGTTCCGCCAGACGGCAACTCCGTCGGTTGGTCAAGGAAAACGAGGGCCACCGGAATCTCTTTCGCCTCCGATCCAAGCACCGAACCCATCGTCGCCAATCCGAATAGGATCAACACGACCGGTACGATTACCACTCCGAGCCACGTCGTTTTTTCTTTCAGTATTCTCATGATCCTCTCCCTACTTATTGGCCTAGTTTCAAAATCTACTGTTCGAATTTTTTCGTTTTTCTGCCGGCAATATGGCCTCGATGACGTCCCAATGCTCAGCGATCTTTCCATTTTCCACTCGGAACAAATCGTAGAATGCAGTAGGTTGACCATCCAATAGACCTTCACTCCCTGTAAGGACAAAATCGCCTTGTCCGATGACTTGATGGAGATGGGTGTATTGAAACTCAATCTTATTCTCCCTCAGATCCTGCAAAGCTGCGTGAAGACCAGAAAGGCCGTCTGCAATATGCGGACTATGCTGAATATAGTTATCTCCATCAAAATAAGAGACAAGCAGGTCAGGGTTTTTCCCGAGCAAAATGTTCTCAACATAGCTTCTGACCAATGCTTTGTTGGCATCCGTCTTGTCGCTATCCTTAATCGTAACCGGTCCGTCAATCATCGTATGAGGGCTTGGTGTCCTTTCCTCCATCTCTTGTAAATTGTCCCAATGTTCAACGATGAGTCCATTCTCAAAACGGAAGATATCAAATGCGACTTTAAGGCCGTGAAAATGATATACAGAATGAAGAGCTACAACATTTCCGTCGACTAAAGTCCGCTTAATGCTTACCTTAGTACCCATTTCCTTTAAATGATGAAGTGCACCAAGCATGGATTCACGACCATCCAGTAGGGCCTGGTTGTGCTGAATATATCGATCTGGATGAACGTAAGCCGTAATCGCTTCGGGGTTGCCGCTCTCGAAACTTTCCAGTACGGCGACTGCCTTACGAACAAGCTCATTTTGATGGTTGGATGTCATTGAAAGATCCTCCTTAGAGTTTTTTAGTCATTAGATAAATAATGAACATCGTGTTGTTTATTTATCTGGTGCTCATTATAATGGAGGTTAACATCATGCTCAATATTCAATATTTTTAATTTTGAAGTATAATAGACAACCCATAAAACTTTGTCGCTTAACGACCTAAAAAAATGTTGGGGGAACGAATACATGAACAAGAAAACCGACCTAAGAATCCTGCGTACGAAACAATCCATTCGAAAGGCGTTTTATGAGCTGATTCAGGAAAAAGGATATGAAGCGATTACGATTCAGGATATTGCCGATCAGGCCATGATCAATCGAAACACTTTTTATCTTCACTACCAAAACAAGCCTGATTTATTAGATACATGCATGAATGAATTGTTAAGCGAATTAAAGGATGCAGTCGTTCTTTGTCCCATCAGCATGAACCCTTTCAGTGTTTCTCTGCTCGAGACCGTCATGAAGACGGTATTGGAACATATTTCTCTAAATATGACCTTTTACCATTCCATGTTAATTGATGAGAATCGAATCTATCCGTTTCAAGCGAAAATGGAGAAGATCATTAAAGATAAATTGAGTGAAGGGTGGAAACCTGCTCAGGGGAATTCTTCTTTAGCGATATCCAAGGAATTGCTGCTCGAATACCTCGGGTCGTCTTTCATGGGGATTGTTATTTGGTGGGTTAAAAACGACAAACCCCTTCCTGCAGATGAAGTTTCATCTCAGTTTAGCCGAATCGTTGCCCACGGGCATTTAAGAGCCGCCGGCATTGCCGTCGAGGAATAACGTCGTTTCATCAAAAGCTCCCGCGACATCTTGTCCAGGGGGCTTTTTTACATTCGGCGGGCTGAATTGGGCCGGACACTTATGGTAAAATCAGGTTACCGCCAAGGAGCGTGAAGGATCCGAGGCGTCTTTTCCAGGGAGAGGAGTCAGATCGATGTTAAAAATGTTTCAATATAATTGGCAGGTCCGGGACGAATGGTTTCACTGGTGCGAGAACGTTTCTGAAGAAGAACTGCTGCGCAAGCGGGTGGGGGGCGTCGGGAATATCCTGCAGACGCTGTTTCACATTGCCGACGTAGAATGGAGCTGGATCCGCATCATCCAAGGGAAACCCGATTTCCAGGAGGATTTCAACTCATTTATGTCTTTGGAGTTGGTGAGGAAGCTTTCGGATTCCTTCCATACGGAAGTAGAGGCGTTTCTTCAGACTTGGACCAACGATATGGACGGATTGGTTGTTACCGATCCATGGGGAAGGGAGTTTACGCAAGGCGAAATCCTTCGCCATGTCATCGCTCATGAAATCCATCACGTCGGGCAGTTGTCGGTTTGGTCGCGGGAACTGGGGTTAGCGCCGGTTTCGACTAATTTTATCAACCGGGGAATCCGGTAGCTTTTTTCGAAAAAAAGGGCAATCTAATCCATATCTCCCAAATCACGCACCGAGGAGGAAACGGCTTGAGACAAAACATTCAGGTGCCCTTTGGTTATGAGCCTCCGGCCCCGAGCCGGAAAGGTACGCTAATTTTCTACGATTCCTTTGAGTCGCTTTCGGACGAAGAGTTGCTTCGGGCTGCTGAGGAAGCGGAGACTCGCAAGTTTACGAAGTTGGTCCTTTATCCGCTGCATGAAGAAACGATGCGACGGATGTCCAAAGATCCGGTGAGCCCTTTCTACCGAAGGGAGGACCGGCTGCATGAGTGGAGACGGGAGCAGAAGGGAGCAGCGCCGGCGATTGTCGTGGAAGGTTGGGAAGGCAAGAGGAAGAAATACACGCCAATCGACACGGCCCTTCGCCATTTGACGGAAGTTTATCCGGCTCCCCACTTTTTGTATCTCACGCCGGAGCTGGCGAATCAGTTCGCCTCCTTCTCCTCCTTTGAGGAGTGGATCGTCAAAATCCGGCTTCTGCTTGCGGCCGAGCCGAAACATCCGCATCCACGGCTGGTGAAATACGCCCATCGCTGGGACCTTGCCGGAGGACGCTTGGATTTGGTTTAGTTTCGTGTTGTCTATATTCATCTGGCAGGAGGGAAGAGGATGAAATCGATTTGCGTATTTGCCGGTTCGCGTTTCGGCGAAGACGAGCAATACCGCGCGAAAGCGGAGTTGCTGGGGAAAGTCATGGCACAGCGGGGATACCGCTTAATTTACGGGGGATCGAGACATGGACTTATGGGGACGGTCGCCGATGCGATCCTGGCGGCCGGCGGCGAAGCGGTCGGCATTATGCCCTCCGGTTTGATTCACGGAGAAATGGCCCACGCGGGACTCACGCAGTTTATCGAGGTTGAGGGCATGCATGCCCGCAAAGCGAAAATGAGCGAAATGGCGGAGGGGTTCATCGCCCTTCCCGGGGGATTCGGCACGTTGGAGGAGCTGTTTGAGGTGCTGTGCTGGTTGCAAATCGGCATCCACCAAAAGCCGGTTGGCGTCCTTAATGTTCAGGGCTATTACGAGCCGCTGATGGAGTTGGTGAATTCCTGCGTTCGGGCGGGGTTCGTACACCCGGGGCATGAATCCCTGATCAATTTGGCCGAGGAACCGGGGGAGCTGCTGTCCCAAATGGAGAGCTTCACCCCGTCCATCGCGGAGAAGAAATGGAAGCAGGGCTGAACCCTGCGGAATGAAGGCAAATTCAAGAGAACGGAGGCGAAAGAATGGACGGGATGAGCGCACCGCATCGGAACAGAAGCCTATGGACGATCACTTGCCTGCTGCTGCTGGCTGTCCTCTTCATTGGAGGGTGCTCCCCCCGGCAGGGGGCAACTGGCAATCCTTCGCCTTCCGCTGGCGAAGGAAACGACGGTTCCGGCTCCACCGGATCGGAAACCAACCCACAGGGGCAGGCGTCACCCGCCGCACCCGGAAAGCCGGAAACATTGGTAACGCCAGAGCCTCCGGCCGATCCTGCTGCCGAGCTGCTGGCTCAACTGAGCACCGAGGAGAAAATCGGCCAATTGGTTCTGGTCGGCATGGAGGGCACCAAGCCGAACGACGTGACCCGCTCGCTGATTGAGGAGTATCACGTCGGGGGCTTTATTTTCTATAAAGACAACATCCAGAACGCCAAACAGGCGCTCGAATTATTTAATGGCTTGAAAACCGCCAACGCTAACGAGCCCGTGCCGCTGTTTCTGAGCGTCGACGAGGAAGGCGGCCGGGTCAGCCGTATGCCTGGAGAACTCGCCAAGCTGCCGAACGCACGCAAAATCGGCAACACCGGCAGCGAAGAATTGGCGGGGCAAATCGGCGGCATCATCGGCCGGGAGCTGGCCGGCTTCGGCTTGAATCTGGACTTCGCCCCGGTGCTTGACGTGAACAGCAATCCGGATAATCCGGTGATCGGGGACCGGGCATTTGGTACGAAGCCGGAAATCGTCAGCCGCATGGGCATCGCCGTCATGAAGGGGATTCGGGAACAAGGCGTGATCCCGGTCGTCAAACATTTTCCCGGGCACGGCGATACCTCGGTGGATTCGCATCTGGGATTGCCAGTCGTGGAGCATGATTTAACCCGACTGCGGAAGCTGGAGCTGGTGCCTTTTAAGCAGGCGATTCAAGAGGGGGCCGACGTCGTCATGATCGCTCATTTGTTGATGCCGAAGCTCGATCCCGAGCATCCGGCCTCGTTCTCCAAGGCGGTTATCGATGACTTGCTTCGGCAGGAGCTGGGCTTCGAGGGGACGATCATTTCCGATGACATGACGATGGGCGCCATCGTCGAGCATTACGATATCGCTGACGCTGCCGTGCAGTTCGTGCAAGCCGGCGGGAATATCGTGCTGGTTGGCCATGATGATGAGAAGGAGAAGCAGGTGATCCAAGCGCTTCGCGATGCCGTCAGCTCCGGCAAGATATCGGCGGAGACGCTGGATGAACGGGTTTATAACGTCCTGAAGCTGAAGGAGAAATATGCCCTCACTAAGGACGCCGCGCCAGGGCCCGATACGGAGCAGATAAATCGCGAAATCGGCAATACCCTGAAGCCTTACGGGTTGTGATCCTTGTTGCTCTCCGGGCGATAGTGGTACTGGTAACGATCCAGATCGATCCGTCCGCCCGGCAGCACCTCTACGCCCTCTGCCTCCAAATTCCACGTCTGCTCTTGTACGGCGGCTTCCTCTTGCAAGGCGATTTGCCCCTTGCCGTTGACGACCCGGTACCAGGGCAAGCCGTATTTGACGCTCATGCTATGCAGGATGCGGACGACCTGTCTGGCGGCGCGGGGGCTGCCCGCAGCGGCGGCAATCTGGCCGTAGGTCATCACCTTGCCTTGCGGGATGGAAGAGATGATTTCTATCGTTCGTGCGGTAAACGGCTGCATCGGCGAAAACTCCTTATCCAAAACGTAGGATCCATATCGTTTATATACCACGCCGCTGAGACAAGTTCCAGCCTCTATTCCGCCCAAGGCCGGAGCGGGGGTTCGCTGCGCCGGTAACTATCCGCCGGCCTGTAACGTATATTGGGCAAAGGCAGACGGGAGGGATGGGTTTGCAACGCTGGAGGAATCTCGGTTATCCGGAGAAATGGATCTTTTATATCCTCTTGTTCATCTTCACGGTCATTGGGATGAAATACGTGATCGGCACGCGTCTGCCGGGAGGCGGGCGTCCGCCCTACTTGTTCCTGATCTGGAACGCTTTTTTGGCCTGGATTCCGCTGGGTCTGGCGGTGCTGCTCGACTTGATCCACTTGCTGACATCGCGGACGGCCAGGTTGACTTTAAGCGTGCCGGTCGGGTTGCTGTGGCTGTTTTTTTACCCGAATGCCGCTTATCTGATCACCGATTTGCTGCACCCGTTTAACCGCTATCCGATTGCGGCAGGCACCCGGTTCTGGGAAGAGATTTCGTTCTGGGATCACTTATTTACGCTGTTGTTTGCCGGGTTATTGGGATTGGCGCTGGCGTCGGTCTCTCTGGCGTCGGTACATCAGCTAGTGCGAAAAGCGGGAGGCCGTCTGGCAGGCTGGGCATTTGCCGTTGCCGTGCTGCTGCTTAGCAGCTTCGGCATTTATCTCGGCCGTTTTATCCGCTGGAACAGTTGGGATTTGCTGAGGCACCCGGGATTCGTGCTCCGAGAAACGGCCGCTTATTTCGCCGATGCCGCGAACGTGGAGCATGCGCTGGCGTTTTGCAAATGGATATTTCTCATCACGTTATTTTGTTATGTCGTGCTCTACGGGTTTGCCAGAGTTTTCCGCTCATCGGAGCGGATCCGGGGGGAAGGAACGTGACGGAAATCAAGGAACAGCTGCGGCGGCAGTTTCCGGTACTGGAGAGCGAAAGGCTCATGTTGCGGAGGCTCTTGCCGGAAGATGCGGAGCCGATGTTCCGCTGCATGTCCGATCCGGCGGTGCGCGCGTTTACGGAGATGAATCCGGGCAAGCTGCTATTTCCGGGCCGTTTATACCGCTATTTCGAAGAATCGTACCGTTATTTGCGGGATCTGCATTTTGCCGTGATTCGCAGAGAGGAAAGCGATTGGATAGGTCTATGTTCGTTGCAGTATTGGGACGTAGATGTCCAAAAGGCCCGGCTCGGCTATCTAATCTCACCGGCGCATTGGAACCGGGGCTACGCGACCGAAGCGGTAGAACGCGTGCTCGATTTCGCTTTCGGCACGCTGGGGCTCGGCTGCGTCGAAGCTCGCTGCAGCCCGGATAATCCGGCCTCGGAGCGCGTCTTGAGGAAATGCGGCCTGCGTGAGGCGGGCAACATCTACGCGGCGGGACGAAAGGGCGAGGGAATGACGCTCAAAAGGTATCTCGCGGAAGGGAACTTCCTTGAAACGTAAGTGATCGTTTTTGTTACACAAATGAAATATAGCTGTGATCAAACCCTAATAGAAAGGGGGTACACTTATTACATGACCCCCTTTTGAATATATATTTCTCTTTAGAACCCGGAGCGTGTGATGACGGGTTCTCTTTTTTTGTCTATAGCGGAACGGCGACCCTTTGTTTGTTCTTGAAATACACCCATTCGTGAAAGCCGATTTGTTTGAGGCGTTGGGCAACTTCATCCCATTCATCGCCAACCCGCGACGGCGTGTGGGCGTCGGAACCGAAGGTCACGGAAACGCCAAAATGCAGCGCACGCTCGAGGATCGAATCGTCCGGATACCAACCGCCGCTGAGCTTCGTTTTCCCGGAGGTATTGATTTCGATGGCAACCTCATGCTCCGCGATCGTTTTCAACGTCTCGTCGATCGCCCGGGCGGCCGGTATGTCGGTAAACGCCGGGTAATTGCCCTTCATTGCATCGATGTGTCCGAGAATCTGGAACATCCCGCTGCGCGCCGATTGGCGGATCAATTCGTAATAGGCTTCCTTGCTGGCCACTTTCTCCTCGCGGCTCAGGCCTTTCCAACGATTTTTGTTAAAAATGCTTACCTCTCCAACGCTGTGCACCGACCCGATCACGTAATCAAACGGGTACTGGTTTAACGTATTCCGGTATGCGCCCAGGTGTTCCGGAAAGAAATCCGATTCGATCCCCAGCAGAACGTCGATTCGGCCGGCGTACTCTTGCTTGAGCTTCTGCACTTCCTCGACGTATCCGGCAAAGGCTTGTTTACCCATGGCGATCCGGGGAAAAGGCTGATCTTCCTCCCGGCCGAAGTACGGCGTATGGTCGCTGATGCCGATCACCGACAACCCGGCAGCAAGGCCGGCTTCGATGTAGTCACGGATGTTCCCGTCGGCATGGCCGCAGCGGAAATGATGGGTATGAAGGTCGAATTTCATCGGGGTCTGCTCCTTTCTAGTAATGGGAACTTGCGCTTGTTTCCGTCCGGTTTATTCGGAACTGATGAAATGCGTTTCCGGCATGCCTTTCAGGTCGCCCAGGAACTGCTGCATCGCCGAATTGATATAACGGCTCGATTTGTAAATGACGCCAACCGGGTGCGTCACTTCAAGCTCGGGAATCGGAACTACCTTTAGCGTGCCCTGTTTCAACTCGCGTAATATCGATTGCCGCGAAATGATCGCCGCGCCCAAATTGATTTCCACCATCCGTTTAACTTCCTCGCTGCTGGAGAGTTCCATCACGATGTGCGGTTCGATGTCATGCTGCCGGAAGACTTCGTCGATAAAACGGCGCCCAACCGTGTCGGGCGATAACATAATAAGGGGGACGTCGCGCAGCGACTCGAGGGTGGGTGAAGGGTTGCCCGCCAAAGGGTGCAGCGGTGAGACGACGAATTCGAAGGTATCGTAATACAGCACCGACGAGAGCACTTGAGGGTTGTTTTCAATCAAATACCCGATGCCAATGTCGACAAGCCCCTGCTCCACGTTTTGATATATTAGGCTGGAAGGCATGGATTGGATGGTGGTTTTGATCAGCGGAAACTGGTCTTGAAAGTACGATAAAATCCGCGGCAAAATCTGAATGGCGATCGACGTGGTGGTTCCGAGCACGATATGGCCTTGCGGGGTATGCTCCATGTCGGATAACTTCTGCTTGAGCTCCTCGACGATATCCAGGATGCGTTCCGCTTGTTCGAGAAAGACCTGTCCCCGATCCGTCAGGGTAACCGGTTGGTTGCGGTCGACCAACACGGTGCGGAATTCATCCTCCAGGCTTTTGATTTGGGCCGATACGGCAGGCTGGGTCAAATTGAGCAGTTCCCCGGCCTTTCGGAAGCTTTTCGTTTTGGATATGGTGATCAGCGTCTCCAACTGACTAATATTCACCAGAAGGCCTCCTTTCTTTCCGTTCATTTGGGAGAGCGCCCGATTTGGCGTTTTCCCTGTGATTTAATCATTATAGGGGATGTTCCTTCGCTAAATCAATGATGCGCCGTTTGGCATGCTTCGACAGGAATTCCTAATAGACTACGCCCGATTTCCACCATTCGATTTTTAATGACTTATACATAGGAATAAAGTATAATAAGATTTAACTAAAAGCTGGGTCTATTGTATCGTAAAGTTATTCTCCTAGTGAAAAGGGGCGCATAATTTTGAAAGCAGAAGTCATAAATCCTTTTCTTGAATCCGCACGTTCGGTCATACAACAGGTTGTTCAAGTTTCTCCTTCCACCGGGAGTATGGGGGTTAAAGACGTAATACCTGTGCAGGATCATATATGGATTCAAATCGGCATGACGGGCCACTTTAGCGGCATGGTCGTGTTCGGTTTGCAGGAAACCGTGGCGCTTCGCATCGTTTCGGCGATGATGGGCGGTTTCGTCCTGACGGAAATGGATGAGATGGGACAAAGCGCGATCTCTGAGCTCGGCAACATGATCAGCGGCAATGCGAGCACGATTTTGTCCAACCAGGGATTTGCCGTGGATATCACGCCACCGCAGGTCATCAAGACGGAGAATGCCGCCGGGATGGGACCACGCAAGGCGCTTTGCATTCCGCTGTTGATGGACGGAATCGGCGAACTGGACATTCAAGTGATGATTTCTTAAGATAGGGGCAGCAAGAAGTCAGATTCCTGAATTTGCTTCGTGATCCGAAGATGACTTTTTGAACTACTGATTAAATAAAAGTTCAAAAAGGCGGGTTTGGAGCACCGAGAAGGTTGAATGAAGCTAGGGAGTGAGTAGCGGAGCGTAGGCAGACCTACGTGAGCAACGGAAGGACCGGCTGAGTTCAAGATTCGATGTTGAGAA
>NZ_JAKSXN010000159.1 GCF_022427145.1 Paenibacillus timonensis | reverse complement strand
CTGCTAGATTGGGCCCAAAGATTTGTAGGTAATCCATACGCAACTTCCTGTTGCTTGAAGAGGGAAAATGATAGGTAAATACAAAGCAAAGAACGAGAATATAAAACAGTAAAAGACCTGTAAAAAACCTAAATGAACCATGTATAAACCCTGTAAAGTATAAAGCTCGTAAAACCTGGCAGAAGTAATTACCTAAAGGGAACGAAGGAAAAAAGTTATAACATGAATAAGGCGTACAAACCGGAAAAGGCGTAAAAAGAAGGAATAAACATGGGGGTCGACGTCCTGTCTTTATTCGAAGAAGTGGGCCCAATCCAACAGATAACACAATGTTCCCGCAAGCGGCTAAAGCCGCTTGGTCCGCCCGGAGCAGTAAGAGGCGGAGTCACTACGTAGATAATTCAGTAGCAGAGAAGCGAACTCAGGCGGACACGTCTGCAAGGCTAAGTGGCGGAGCCACCCGGTAACCCGTATCGCTGTGCTTGATGGGTCAACTGCTTAAGCCTTTCGATGTCGGGAACACAGGGACGTTA
>NZ_JAKSXN010000158.1 GCF_022427145.1 Paenibacillus timonensis | reverse complement strand
GATGGTGCGCGTGGAGGGACTTGAACCCCCACGTCAAAGACGCTAGATCCTAAGTCTAGTGCGTCTGCCAATTCCGCCACACGCGCAAGGATAAAACTGGTGAGCCATGAAGGACTCGAACCTTCGACACCCTGATTAAAAGTCAGGTGCTCTACCAACTGAGCTAATGGCTCTTACTAAGAAAAGTGGCTGGGGATATAGGATTCGAACCTATGCATGACGGAGTCAAAGTCCGTTGCCTTACCGCTTGGCTAATCCCCAATAGCATGGTGGAGGCTGAGGGGATCGAACCCCCGACCCTCTGCTTGTAAGGCAGATGCTCTCCCAGCTGAGCTAAGCCTCCATATCTGGGATCTACATATAATGAAGATGGTGACCCGTAGGGGATTCGAACCCCTGTTACCTCCGTGAAAGGGAGGTGTCTTAACCCCTTGACCAACGGGCCTTATGTAGAGAAGCTCTCAACCGGGATCGAACCGGTGACCTCATCCTTACCATGGATGCACTCTACCTACTGAGCTATGAGAGCAAATGG
>NZ_JAKSXN010000157.1 GCF_022427145.1 Paenibacillus timonensis | reverse complement strand
TTTCACTCCCCTTCCGGGGTGCTTTTCACCTTTCCCTCACGGTACTGCTTCACTATCGGTCACTAGGGAGTATTTAGCCTTACCAGATGGTCCTGGCAGATTCATACGGGGTTTCACGTGCCCCGCACTACTCGGGATCCGTCTCGGAGGGTTCACACTTTCGATTACAGGGCTTTTACCTTCTTTGGCGGGCCTTTCCAGACCTCTTCGTCTAATCTGAACCTTTGTAACTCCATGTGAGACGTCCCACAACCCCGAAGAGCAAGCTCTTCGGTTTAGGCTAATCCGCGTTCGCTCGCCGCTACTGACGGAATCACTTTTGTTTTCTCTTCCTCAGGGTACTTAGATGTTTCAGTTCCCCTGGTATGCCTCTTCGTATCCTATGAATTCAGATACGAGTGACTGGATATTACTCCAGCCGGGTTTCCCCATTCGGACACCCCCGGATCGATGCTTGCTTACAGCTCCCCGAGGCAGTTTCGTTGTTCGCCACGTCCTTCTTCGGCTCCTAGCGCCTAGGCATCCTCCGTGTGCTCTTAGTAGCTTAACCA
>NZ_JAKSXN010000156.1 GCF_022427145.1 Paenibacillus timonensis | reverse complement strand
TTGGGAAATCTCATCTTGAGGGGGGCTTCACGCTTAGATGCTTTCAGCGCTTATCCCGTCCGCACTTAGCTACCCAGCTGTGCTCCTGGCGGAACAACTGGTGCACCAGCGGTGCGTCCATCCCGGTCCTCTCGTACTAAGGACAGCTCCTCTCAAATTTCCTACGCCCACGACAGATAGGGACCGAACTGTCTCACGACGTTCTGAACCCAGCTCGCGTACCGCTTTAATGGGCGAACAGCCCAACCCTTGGGACCTACTTCAGCCCCAGGATGCGATGAGCCGACATCGAGGTGCCAAACCTCCCCGTCGATGTGGACTCTTGGGGGAGATAAGCCTGTTATCCCCAGGGTAGCTTTTATCCGTTGAGCGATGGCCCTTCCATGCGGTACCACCGGATCACTAAGCCCGACTTTCGTCCCTGCTCGACTTGTCAGTCTCGCAGTCAAGCTCCCTTTTGCCTTTGCACTCTTCGAATGATTTCCAACCATTCTGAGGGAACCTTGGGGCGCCTCCGTTACTCTTTAGGAGGCGACCGCCCCAGTCAAACTGCCCACCTGACACTGTCCCC
>NZ_JAKSXN010000155.1 GCF_022427145.1 Paenibacillus timonensis | reverse complement strand
AATGAGATCGAGCAGCGCATGGGTCGCCTAGAAAAAGCACTGGTAGAGCAAGCGGCGACCGGCTCCAAGGCTTCGCTAATTCAAGTTCTTCAGTCCTTACGCGGGATTGGATTGCTCACAGCCATCACCCTTGCGGCTGAAATCGGAACCTTTGCGCGTTTTCGCTCCCCAGCCCAACTGATGGCGTACTTGGGACTGGTCCCTCGTGAGTATTCCACGGGCCTAAGTACTCGTCGAGGCAGCATGACCAAAGCCGGAAACGGCCGCTTGCGCCGGACTTTAGTGGAGTCCGCTTGGAGTTACCGTCATCGTCCTGCCGTGAAGGGCGATCTCGCCAAACGACTAGATGGCATGCCGGCCGACGTACAACTGTTGTCCTGGAAGGCCCAAGAAAGACTGCATTCCAAATACCGCCATCTTGTGTTTGGAAAGAACAAACACAAGAATGTGGCCGTCGGTGCGGTGGCCAGGGAACTGATTGGGTTTGTATGGGCTGTTGCCCGAACCGTGGAACAGCCCGCCGCATCCTAACAGCTTTTCGATGATGAAGGACGCAGGGGACCTTGCCCCCTGCACCCCCACACTCGCCGTGTGGCG
>NZ_JAKSXN010000154.1 GCF_022427145.1 Paenibacillus timonensis | reverse complement strand
TAGGCTCCCACCTATCCTGTACAAATCGTATCAAAGTCCAATATCAAGCTGCAGTAAAGCTCCATGGGGTCTTTCCGTCTTGTCGCGGGTAACCTGCATCTTCACAGGTATTAAAATTTCACCGGATCTCTCGTTGAGACAGCGCCCAAGTCGTTACGCCATTCGTGCGGGTCAGAATTTACCTGACAAGGAATTTCGCTACCTTAGGACCGTTATAGTTACGGCCGCCGTTTACTGGGGCTTCGGTTCATAGCTTCGGGTTACCCCTAACCACTCCCCTTAACCTTCCAGCACCGGGCAGGCGTCAGCCCGTATACTTCGCCTTGCGGCTTCGCACAGACCTGTGTTTTTGCTAAACAGTCGCTTGGGCCTTTTCACTGCGGCCCCCTCGAGCTATTCACTCTACCGGGGCACCCCTTCTCCCGAAGTTACGGGGTCATTTTGCCGAGTTCCTTAACGAGAGTTCTTCCGCGCGCCTTAGAATTCTCTTCTCGCCTACCTGTGTCGGTTTGCGGTACGGGCACCTTCTCCTGGCTAGAGGCTTTTCTTGGCAGTGTGAGATCATGACCTTCGGTACTGTAAATTTTCCCTCCCCATCACAGCCCAGCCTTAACGATGTGCGGATTTGCCTACACATCAGCCTCACTGCTTGGACGAGCATCCATCAGCTCGCGTCACTACCCTGCTGCGTCACCCCATCGCTCATA
>NZ_JAKSXN010000153.1 GCF_022427145.1 Paenibacillus timonensis | reverse complement strand
TTCTTTCAAAACTTAGTGCAAACGGACCACGCAAATTCTCTCCTGAACCTTCGTTTGCTCCCGGGCCTCGTGCTCCGGCGTGAGCTTGTCAAGCGTCTTCCTTGACAAGCGGCGGGGTACAATTCAACACTTTTCCAAATCCTCATCGAAGATGAGGAACGCCACACGGCGAGTGTGGGGGTGCAGGGGGCAACGTCCCCTGCGTCCTTCATCGTCCAAATGCGTTAGGAAGCTGCTGGCTGCTCCACGGTTCTAGCAACCGCCCATATGAACCCAATCAATTCCCGGGCCACCGCACCGACGGCCACATTCTTGTGCTTGTTCTTTCCAAACACGAGATGCCGGTATTTGTAATGCAATCTTTCTTGCGCCTTCCAGGACAACAGCTGTACGTCGGCGGGCATGCCATCTAATCGCTTGGCGAGATCCCCTTTTACAGCAGGACGGTGACGGTAACTCCAAGCGGACTCCACCAAAGTCCGTCGTAAGCGGCCATTTCCGGCTTTGGTCATGCTGCCGCGTCGAGTACTTAGGCCCGTGGAATACTCACGAGGGACCAGTCCCAAGTACGCCATCAGTTGCGCTGGGGAGCGAAAACGCGCAAAAGTTCCGATTTCAGCCGCAAGGGTAATGGCTGTAAGCAATCCAATCCCCCGCAGGGACTGAAGAACTTGGATCAGAGAAGCCTTAGAACCGGTCGCAGCTTGTTGGACCAGTGCTTTTTCTAAGCGCCCCATGCGTTGCTCGATCTCATC
>NZ_JAKSXN010000152.1 GCF_022427145.1 Paenibacillus timonensis | reverse complement strand
TTAATGGCTTAAGCCAGTTGAGTACGCGAAGCGTGCGAAACAGAAAACCACCCGCTATGCGGGTGGTGTAGTCAAGGCTTATAGCAAAAAACCACCTGGTGCGTTCGTTATAATAGGAGTGTTCAAGCTACTATGTATAACGAAAGGAGAAGGTGGTTTAATGGCTAGTCGAAATGATATGGCACATACGAAATGGATGTGTAAATATCATATCGTGTTCACCCCAAAGTATAGACGAAAAGCAATGTACAATCAATACAAAGAGAGCATCCGGGATATCCTGAAGCAACTGTGTAATTACAAGGGAGTGGAGATTCTGGAAGGGCATCTCATGCCCGACCATATCCACATGCTAGTGAGTATTCCACCGAAAATGAGCGTATCCAGCTTCATGGGATACCTCAAGGGGAAAAGTGCCCTGATGATCTTCGATAAGCATGCAAATCTGAAATATAAGTACGGAAATCGTCACTTCTGGGCGGAAGGTTACTATGTGAGCACGGTCGGTCTGAATGAAGCAACGATCCGTAAATATATTCAGGAGCAGGAAAGTCATGATATTGCACTGGATAAGCTTAGCGTGAAGGAGTATGAGAATCCCTTCAAGGGATAGCTGGTATTAAACGCACCCCTTGAGGGGTAGGCAAAAGCGGCAAAGGCATAGTAGCTTGAACGAAGTGAAAGCTAGCGCCTTTAGACGCGAGCCGGTAATAAAGGCTTATAGCCTTAGAGCAAACCACCCGTTTGACGGGTGGTCATGATT
>NZ_JAKSXN010000151.1 GCF_022427145.1 Paenibacillus timonensis | reverse complement strand
TTAATGGCTTAAGCCAGTTGAGCTCGCGAAGCGTGCGAAACAGAAAACCACCCGCTATGCGGGTGGTGTAGTCTAGGCTTATAGCAAAAAACCACCTGATGCGTTCGTTATAATAGGAGTGTTCAAGCTACTATGTATAACGAAAGGAGAAGGTGGTTTAATGGCTAATCGAAATGATATGTCACATACCAAGTGGATGTGTAAATATCATATCGTGTTCACCCCAAAGTATAGACGAAAAGCAATCTACAATCAATACAAAGAGAGCATCCGAGACATTCTGAAGCAGTTGTGTAATTACAAAGGTGTTGAGATTCTCGAAGGGCATCTCATGCCGGATCATATTCACATGCTGGTAAGTATTCCGCCGAAGATGAGCGTATCGAGCTTCATGGGATACCTGAAGGGAAAAAGCGCTCTGATGATCTTCGACAAGCATGCAAATCTGAAATATAAGTACGGCAATCGTCACTTTTGGGCAGAAGGTTACTATGTGAGTACCGTTGGGCTGAATGAAGCAACGATCCGGAAATATATTCAGGAGCAGGAAAGTCACGATATTGCACTGGATAAGCTCAGTGTGAAGGAATATGAGAATCCCTTCAAGGGATAGCTGGTATTAACCGCACCCCTTGAGGGGTAGGCAAAAGCGGCAAAGGCATAGTAGCTTGAACGAAGTGAAAGCTAGCGCCTTTAGACGCGAGCCGGCAATAAAGGCTTATAGCCTTAGAGCAAACCACCCGTTTGACGGGTGGTTATGATTT
>NZ_JAKSXN010000150.1 GCF_022427145.1 Paenibacillus timonensis | reverse complement strand
ATAACGTTTTGTATTCACGAAACGACCCAGCCTTAGATAGCTCTTATCTTAGGCTGGGGCGTTTGTTGGCTGAGCTTCTTCCATGATTATACATCTGACAACCGAGGGGCGATAGCCCCGAAGCGTGAATACGGTGTTATGGGATGTTGCTGCCATCCTCGAATATACTTACAATGCACCTGTTTTATTCGCTACTAATAACTATGTTATAATGAATAATAAATTTTCTTATAGGGGTTGAATTTAATGGCTGTTTCAAAAGATGATTTGAATAAATTAATTCAACAATTACCCGATGAAGCCCTTCCTATTGCTGCTGACTTCTTGGAGAAATTAGCAACTAATCCTCACAACAGAAATATTCCCTGGGACGATGAGCCGACTACAAAAGAAGACCTAGAGGAGATTGCTAAAGCAAAACAATCGATCGCTCGTGGTGAAGGAATTAAACTCAAGGATGTAATTGATGAACTACTCAATTGAGTTCTATAAAGAAGCCCTTAAATACTTACAAAGACTAGATAAGCCTTCTCGAATTCGAATTGTACAACACCTAGAGATCCTCTCAGAAAACCCATTTCATCCTGAACTTGATATCAAGAGAATGAGAGGTACATCTGAAGAATATAGGTTACGCGTTGGTTCGTTTAGGATTATTTACACGATCGAGGATAAACAATTAATCATACATGTCTTGAAAATAGGTTCTCGCGGAGATGTATATAAATAATCATTTAGTTCTTACCCACCCATGCTCGGTGGGTTTTTATATACCCTATTTCTTGCAGCAATTTCCCA
>NZ_JAKSXN010000015.1 GCF_022427145.1 Paenibacillus timonensis | reverse complement strand
TGTTTGCGCCTCAAAAGCCTGCATTTTTGCAGGTATTTTGATAAATCGGCAGGCATGCGCTCAAAAAACTGTATTTTTGCAGGTATTACGAAAAGGTGACTGACCGGTAGGTTACATGAAATCCGCTACAAAATTTTGACTGTCCGGCACCAAGCGGACGGATTTACCACACATATCGCAGAACTTGCCTACAAACGCTATTCCTGAACCTATCTCTTCAGGACAAAATAACGTAACAAATATTATGTAAACTAAATTCGTTTGGAGGCCTAATCATGAGCAATAAAATCGAAGCGATCCGTGCGGATCATCAAAATTTTCTAGATAAGACCGAGGATGAAGTGAAGGAAGTCCCCGCCACAACGAATGTCAACGAGGCGGTGGAGGCCATTACGGCGCATATTAATAAATATGACGAGCCCGAGGAGAAGGAACGGAAAAAGTAATAGCTGGTAAAGCCGATAAAGCCGGTAAAGCCATGGTAAAGCCAACGAAAGCCCCGTTAATACGGGGCTTTCGCATGATTACATATTTAACGCATTGTTGGCCATCTTTACATCGTTTGCAAGCAGCTGCTCCAAATTGTAAGACGGATAGAAGCCATGCTGGTACATAAAGTTGAACACCTTGGCATGTAACGAAATCGCGCCGAGCAGCTGTTTCTGGAACGTATCGCGAAGCTGAGGCGTAGCTGTTTCCGTGATGGCGATGGCGTAGTTTCGTACGGCAGTTTTCAGAAAACCGAGCAGAGTGGCCGCTTCCACTGCCGTCATGTCCGGCGACGTGTTGCGAGCCATGGTCGGAGCCATCGGATAAAATTTCAGCAATTCGCGTAAATTTTGCTCCAGTGCTTTGATCGTTTCGGCGTAAAGCGCTTTGAGGGCCGGTTGTTGAATGGTGGGCAGTTTCTTCTTAAAAACAGCCAGATGCGTAGATTGAAAAGCGACTAGCTCGTGAAGTTCCATCGTTTCATGCCAGGCTAAGTGTTCATGGTTCCGTGAATTATCCACAATTTCACACTCCAGGGTTAGAATTGGTTCATTATATTCGCCTGGATGAAAATGGGTAATTGTCCCTGTAGAATTTGGCGTCCTTATTTTGTGAGAGTTGGGAATGATCCACCGACGCGGAAACTGCATAGGAAACATTGGACAGTACACGCTAAAGGTGGTTTGATCACTCATATCCAAGGAGGGCATTTTGACATGCAATTGGCCGCACATGAAGCGCAAGATTTAAACGAGCTGACTTTAAGCTGTGTCAATTCCATTACGAACATGGCCTGTTTCATGAATCAGGTCCAAGATCCGGAGCTCAAGTCGATCCTGCAGCGGCATTTTCCTCTGCACATTCAAGACTATAATATGAAGGTCGAGTTTTTGAGCAAAATGGAGGGAGCTGCCGGACGACTACCGATCCCTGATTTGACGCCGGTACTGCAATCCTTTACGAGCGCGCCGACGGCCCCTGTTCCGGTGATGCCGAGAACGGAGGTTCAGCAATTTAATGACCGCGAAATCGCTACCGCCTATTTGCTGACATTGAAACGGGCAGGCCGCGAATATGCATGGGCAGCGATGGAGATGAGCCATCCGGAGATCCGCAGCTTCCTGGAGCATGCTTTTTGCATGAGTTCCCACCACGCTTACGATGTGTGGCAATGGATGGCGAAGAAGGGGTATTATCCGCTTGAGCCGGCGCCGGCTTCAACAATGGCCACTTTAAGCACGATGTATCAAAAAGTACAGGAACCTGTAGGCGCCCTTTAACTGGAAAAGCCAATACGGCGAAAGCGCAGCGGCTCGTTGATCTTCAGAAGTCGCTGCGCTCTTTTATAGTGAATGGTAACTTGTATTGTCCCTACGCTTTAACTGCTTGGATGACGGCGGATACGAGATATTCCTCCAGCTTGATGCCGGGGATCCATTCTTTGATGAAGGTTTTCGATTCGTCCTTCGGCAGGATACTAATGTTGGTGAAGCCGCTCTGGGCCAGCATTTTTTCCAATTCTGGGATGGAGGAAGCGCCGGATATGCACCCGGCATACAGGTCCTCCAGATCATTTTTGATTTCGGGAGGCAATTCCGCAGTCGTAACAACATCCGAGATGGCGAGGCGTCCGCCCGGGAGCAATACGCGGTAAGCTTCTCGAAAAACCTGTTCTTTGTCGGGCGAAAGGTTGACGACGCAGTTAGAGATGATCACATCCACGGATTGATCGGCAACCGGCAAGTGTTCAATTTCGCCTAATCGGAAATCCACATTCGCAAACCCGCCCTTAAGCGCGTTTTGGCGGGCACGGCTAACCATTTCCGGCGTCATGTCAACCCCGATGACCTTCCCCGATTCTCCGACCTGTCGCGAGGCTAGAAAACAATCAAAACCGCCGCCGCTTCCCAAATCAACGACAACTTCCCCGGGAGCCAGTTGCGCGATCGCCTGCGGATTCCCGCAACCAAGACCTAAATTGGCGCCATCGGGCACGGCATTTAATTCTTCACCGGAATAGCCCAAGCCTGCCGAGATCTCCTTGAAATCGGTGGGCGTACTGCAGCAAGCGACGGCGTTCGGTGAGCAGCAGCTTGACTCGGCAGCGTTGGGCTCGGAAGCACTTTGAACCGCGATTTGCCGATAACGTTGGCGGACATTTTGACGGATTTCGTCATGGGTTAATTCATTCATGTTTTTTCCTCCTTTAGGATGAAGTAAACTAACAGCACGCGGTACAGCAAGAATCGGTTGTTACCGGACGAAGGCGAAACCATCCGCTGATTCGGGTTTGTAAACGGCTCTTCGGGGGTTTAGGTACGATCCACTTCCAGGCTTCGCGATTAATTCTTTGAAGCTCTGACGCTTGGAGCCTCATCAACATTTCAGCGGTGTACGCTTCATTTAACACGGTCATCCCTCATTTCTTAAATTTGATGTTTGCAAATAAAAATCCCCGTGCGACAATCCGGGACTAGAGAAGTGAGTGGAACAGACCAAACGAAATGAAAGCCTTGAATAACGACTTCGCTTTGGTGTTCCCAAATCCTCCCTTGCTTAATGTTATACTTTATAAATTTGCAAAATGCAAATAAAATTTAGTCAGATTGCATAAATACATATTAGTAATTGATTATATAATTATATCCGACTAGAATTGAATGAGGAGGGGCGACTTGAAATAGAGGGGGGATATGGAGTGGATACGAATCAAACGATCGATGGGATGGCAGAAACGTTTAAATTGCTTGGCGATAAAACCAGGTTGACGATTTTGGCGTTGCTTAAGGAACGTGAGCTTTGCGTCTGCAATATTGTAGATTTGCTTCAAATGTCGCAGCCCAGCGTCAGCCAACATTTGCGAAAAATGAAGGCAGGGGGATTGGTTACGGAGGTTCGTCGCGGCAAGTGGACCTACTACTCCTTGAAACTAACGGAAATGCCGTATGTTGATGATTTGCTTGAATACCTGCCCTCGCAATCATTGAGAGTAAAACAGTTATTGGAATGCGAATCGGCATCTTCTTGTGACGATTAAATTTCAAATTACAAGGATGGTGATGAACTTGCCGGAAACACGAAGATTATCCTTTCTTGACCGGTACCTGACGGTTTGGATATTTGCCTCGATGGCCATTGGGCTTCTCCTCGGAAAGTTGATACCGAGTTTCTCGGAGTTCCTTTCTCGCATGCAGGTAGGAACCACTTCCATTCCAATCGCAATCGGTCTGATCGTCATGATGTATCCGCCGCTGGCTAAGGTGAAGTACGAAAAATTGGGCCGCGTATTCAAGGACTGGAAGGTGCTGCTGCTCTCCTTGCTGCAGAACTGGGTGATCGGACCGATTCTGATGTTCCTCCTGGCGATCTTGCTGCTTAGCGACATGCCGGAGTACATGGTGGGTTTGATCATGATCGGCCTGGCACGATGCATCGCGATGGTGCTGGTTTGGAGCGATTTGGCCAAGGGCGATCCGGAATATACCGCTGGATTGGTCGCGTTCAACTCGATTTTTCAGATATTGTTTTATTCAGTGTTTTCTTACGTGTTCATCACGATTCTCCCCGAATGGTTCGGAGTACAAGGAGCCGAAGTGAATGTATCGATGGGTGAGATCGCTCGCAGCGTATTGATTTACCTGGGAATTCCGTTTGCGGCCGGCCTGCTGTCCCGGGTGATCGGGATTCGCTGGAAAGGCAAAGAGAAATATGAACAAGGGTTTGTGCCTAAAATCGGTCCGCTAGCCCTGATCGCCTTATTGTTTACGATTGTATTGATGTTTTCCTTAAAAGCCGATCTGATCATGGCCCTGCCGTTGGATGTAGTTCGCATCGCCATTCCGATGATCATCTATTTTGTGATCATGTTCCTGTTGTCGTTCTTTCTGTCCAAAAAAGCGGGCACGACTTACCCGGTAGCCACTTCGTTGTCTTTCACGGCGGCAAGCAACAATTTCGAACTGGCCATCGCCGTGGCCATCGGCGTGTTTGGTCTTGATTCCGGCGTGGCGTTTGCGGCGGTCATCGGGCCGCTCGTGGAGGTGCCTGTTTTGATTGCGCTGGTGAATGTCGCGCTGCGTTTCAAACGGAGACATTTCGACTCTGCATCCGCTAAACCTAACTAACAAACTAAAGGAGATGTTTTAAACCTATGGATAAAAAAACGATTTATTTCTTGTGCACCGGCAATTCCTGCCGCAGTCAAATGGCCGAAGGCTGGGCGAAAACCTTTTTGACGGACGGGTGGGAGGTCTATAGCGCCGGGATTGAAGCGCATGGTTTGAATCCGAATGCGGTTAAGGCCATGGCTGAGGTGGGCATCGACATCTCGGGGCAAACCTCGGATCTCATCGATATGGAGCGACTGAACCGTGCGGATATGGTCGTCACGTTGTGCGGCGATGCCGCGGACCGCTGCCCGATGACGCCGCCTCACGTTCGCCGCGAGCACTGGGGATTTGACGATCCGGCAAAAGCGTCGGGAACGGATGAAGAGAAGTGGGCGGTGTTCCAGCGCGTCCGCGACCAAATCGGCGAGCGCATCCGGCGTTTTGCCGATGAGGAAGGGAATGAATAAGGTTTTTCATTATAATCCGGACCGGCCGTTTCGCGAGCCGCCGGATTTGTATTTGTGCTATTGGGGAAAAGAACGGTGCGCTCCGCTACATTCTTTTGGTCCGGGCATCCGCGATATTTATAAAATCCACTTTGTTCACTCGGGGCAAGGGCGTGTCAAAGTAGAGGGGAAAACCTTCGAGCTGACCGGCGGACAGGCGTTTCTCGCTTATCCCGAACGGGTGATCTTCTATCAGGCGGATCAAAACGACCCCTGGACGTATTCCTGGATCGGCTTCTGCGGGGATCAGGCAGAGGAGATTCTAGGCCGTACCCGGTTAACCCCGTCATCCCCCGTGTTTCCAATGGATACGCATATGATGCCGCAGTTCTACGAGATGCTGAACGAAGCGGAGGAAGCGGCCGCGACCCGCGATCTGCGCCTGCAAGCGTTGCTGCACGAATTTCTGACGCTGCTGGTGGAGCTGGTTCCTGCATCGGGGCTTCCGAGCCCGGCAAAGGCTCAAGTGAAAGATGCGTATATTCATCGCTGTCTTGATTTTCTGCATAGCCATTATGGCGAGGAAATTACCGTCGGCCAATTGGCCGCGATCGTCGGATTGGACCGGAAATATTTATCTTCATTGTTTAAACGAGCCACGGGGATGCCGCCGCAGCAATATTTGTTGAATTACCGAATGGAGAAAGCGTGCGGGTTGCTGCGTAAAGGCCATTACTCTATCGCCGAAGTGGCGCGTTCGGTCGGTTATCAGGATGCCCTGTTGTTCTCTAAAATGTTCAAGAAAACAGAAGGCGTCTCGCCTACCGAGTATCGTGACCGAGCCCAAAAATCAGACATCATGCCATAGGAATCATCCATGCTGATATAGGTAAGCTGTTCCTTGTGCGTTATATTGAACACATACGGACTAAAGGAGGAACAAGCATTTATGTATCAAGCAGCTGACAACAGATACGAAATGATGACATATCACCGTTCGGGACGGAGCGGGTTGAAGCTTCCGGCCATCTCGCTTGGCCTATGGCATAATTTTGGCGGGATCGATGTGCTTGAAAATGGGCGCGCCATGCTGCGCAGAGCGTTAGACTTAGGAATCACGCATTTCGACCTGGCCAACAACTATGGACCGCCGCCAGGCTCGGCGGAGGAAACGTTCGGCCGGGTGCTGCGCGAGGATCTGCGTCCCTATCGAGACGAGATGATCATCTCCACCAAAGCGGGATATTACATGTGGCCAGGGCCGTATGGGGAATGGGGTTCGAAAAAATATCTGGTGTCGAGCCTGGACCAAAGCTTGAAGCGGATGGGGCTGGAGTATGTGGATATTTTCTATCACCATCGCCCTGACCCGGACACCCCGCTGGAAGAAACGATGGCGGCGCTGGATCTGATCGTTCGCCAAGGGAAAGCTTTATATGTCGGGTTGTCCAACTATCGTCCGGAAGAGACTCGCGAGGCATCCCGGATATTGAAGCAGCTTGGCACGCCGGCGGTCATCCATCAGCCGAACTATTCCATGATGAACCGCTGGATCGAAGAGGGGCTGCAGGAGGTGTTGGAGGAAGAAGGCATCGGTTCGATCGTATTCTCTCCGTTAGAGAAAGGCATTCTGACCGATCGCTACCTGAACGGAATCGCTCCGGATTCCCGGGCTGCCGGCCCTAGCGTGTTCCTTCGTCCGGAAGACTTGAACGAAGAACGGATTGCGAAGGTCAAGCAGTTAAACGAGCTGGCGTCCGCTCGAGGACAGAAGCTTTCGCAAATGGCATTGGCCTGGGTGCTCCGAGGCGGTAGAGTGACTTCCGCGCTGATCGGCGCCAGCAAGGTGAGCCAAATCGAGGATGCGGTTGGCGCATTGGACAATCGATCGTTCACTCCGGAGGAGTTGCACAAGATCGACGAGATTTTAGGTTTTTAAGATATCCAGGCAGGCGCCGCCCGAGAGAGCCTCGGGGCGGCGCCTTTTTTTTCTACTAAATTTCCCCGCCGTATTGAGCTTTGACCTGGTTAACCAGTATAATATGTCGAGTGTACCCTTATTCGCTTATCCGGGTGTTACCAACCATATTTCCTATAGAAAAGGTGTTAAAATTCCATGAGTATTTTAAGCGTAGAACGGCTGAGTCACGGTTTTGGGGACCGGGCGATCTTTAACGACGTGTCCTTTCGTTTGCTGAAAGGCGAACATATCGGACTGGTCGGAGCCAACGGTGAAGGTAAATCAACGTTCATGAACATTATCACGGGCAAGCTGCAGCCAGATGAAGGCAAGATCGAATGGGCCAGACGCACGCGCGTCGGCTACCTCGATCAGCATGCCGTGTTGGAGAAAGGAATGACCATCCGCGACGTGCTGCGCGGGGCCTTTCAATACCTGTTCGACTTAGAACAGGAAATGAACGACATGTACGGCAAAATGGGAGACGTGTCCCCTGAAGAGCTGGAGCAGCTGCTGGAGGACGTGGGTACGATTCAGGATACGCTCACGAACCAGGATTTCTACCTGATCGACGCCAAAATTGAAGAAACGGCGCGCGGCTTGGGCTTGACGGATATCGGACTCGAAAAGGACGTTAACGACCTCAGCGGAGGGCAGCGGACGAAGGTACTGCTGGCCAAGCTCCTGCTGGAGAAGCCGGATATTCTTCTGTTGGACGAACCGACAAACTATTTGGATGAGCAGCATATCGAATGGCTGAAGCGGTATTTGCTGGAATACGAGAACGCGTTTATCCTGATTTCGCACGATATCCCGTTTCTGAACAGCGTCATTAACTTGATTTACCACATGGAAAATCAAGAACTGAACCGTTACGTCGGCGATTACGATAACTTCATGCAGGTGTACGAGGCGAAGAAGCAACAGCTGGAGTCGGCTTACAAGCGCCAGCAGCAGGAAATCGCCGATCTCAAGGACTTCGTGGCACGCAATAAGGCGAGCGTGGCGACGCGCAACATGGCGATGTCCCGCCAGAAGAAGCTCGACAAGATGGAAATCATCGAGCTGGCCAAGGAGAAGCCGAAACCGCAATTTAATTTCAAAGATGCACGAACATCCGGCAAATTGATCTTTGAGACGACGGACTTGGTGATTGGCTACGATTCGCCGTTATCCAAGCCGCTCAATCTGCGGATGGAACGCGGGCAAAAAATCGCTCTCGTCGGCGCAAACGGCATCGGGAAAACGACGCTTCTGCGCAGCATCCTGGGACAAATCCCGGCGATCTCCGGCTCGGCGCATCTCGGCGACTTACTGGAAATCGGCTATTTTGAGCAGGAAATGAAGGACGCCAACTACAATACATGCATCGAGGAAATCTGGAACGAATTCCCGTCGTTCACACAGTTTGAGGTGCGTGCCGCCTTAGCCAAATGCGGGCTGACGACCAAGCATATCGAAAGCAAGATCGCCGTGCTGAGCGGGGGCGAGAAAGCGAAAGTACGCCTGTGCAAACTGATAAACCGGGAAACGAACTTGCTCGTGCTTGACGAACCGACGAACCATTTGGACGTTGATGCCAAGGAAGAGCTGAAACGCGCACTGCAAGCCTACAAAGGCAGCATTCTGTTGATTTCCCACGAACCGGAGTTTTACCGCGACGTCGTTACGGAGACATGGAACTGCGAATCTTGGACGACGAAGATGCTCTAGACGTAATCTAGCAATCTTTGGTTGCGTCAGGTATAATTGTTTTAAATTTGAAATAGGGGTGATCCGATGGCAGTGACTTTGGGCAATATTTTTGTGAACCTTCCCGTCAAAGATTTGCAGAGAACCATGAAGTTCTTTCAAGGAGTCGGATTTGAATTTAACCCGCAATTTACCGATGAGAAAGCAGCTTGTCTGGTGATCGGAGAGAATATCTTCGCCATGCTGCTGACAGAGGAATTCTTTAAGTCGTTTACCAAGAAGGAAATCCCGGATACAGCGGGTTATTCCGAGGTCATCGTTGCCTTGTCGGCCGATAGCCGGGGCCAAGTGGACGAAATCGTGAACAAAGCGCTCGCCTCCGGCGGGAAGCCCTACAGCGATCCGGTCGACCATGGATTTATGTACACCTGGAGCTTTCAAGACCCTGACGGCCATCTGTGGGAAGTCATGTTCATGGATCCTAGCGCTGTGCCATCGGAATAATGACGTGTACTCAAGGGATCCCCAATGTCCTATGTGAATAACATAGGGCATTTTTGCATTCCTCCCTCTTCGCGAAAAGCTCCGGGGAGATCCTGTGTAACAGAGGCACGGGCGTTGGGAGATTGGGATGGGAAATCCTTGGACAAGGTGTCGATGTTCAAGACTAGGGCATTCATTGCCGCCAAATCAGTTGTTGGTTATAATAGTTGGGTAGATTATTAAGAAAGTGGGAAGAGTATGGGCCGCAAATGGAATAATATTAAAGAGAAGAAGGCTTCAAAAGACGCCAACACCAGTCGAATTTACGCGAAGTTCGGCGTCGAAATTTATGTTGCCGCCAAGAAAGGCGAGCCGGATCCGGAATCGAACCGCGCTTTGAAGGTCGTTCTGGAACGGGCAAAAACGTACAATGTACCCAAAGCGATCATTGACCGGGCCCTCGACAAGGCGAAGGGCAGTTCGGATGAAGTCTATCAAGAACTGCGTTATGAAGGCTTCGGCCCTAACGGCTCCATGGTGATTGTAGATACATTGACGAATAACGTAAACCGTACCGCACCGGAAGTACGCTCCGCGTTTAACAAGAACGGCGGGAATATGGGCGTAAGCGGATCGGTTTCTTATATGTTTGACGCAACCGCGGTCATCGGGATGGAAGGCAAAACGATCGATGAAGTGTTTGAAATCCTGATGGAAGCCGATCTTGAAGTACGTGATATCGTCGAAGAGGACGAGTCGGTCATCGTCTACGCCGAACCGGATCAATTTCATGCGGTGCAGGAAGCGCTCAAGAATGCAGGGATCACCGAGTTTACGGTTGCCGAACTGACGATGCTGGCACAAAACTATGTAACTTTACCTAATAAGGAAGCTGAAGCGCAATTCGAGAAGTTGATCGATGCGCTGGAAGACCTGGAAGACGTGCAGCAGGTGTATCACAACGTGGAATTCGCCGAGTAACCTTTTGGGGTGAGGCGATTTTAAAACGGGCTGATAAGAAGAACTCTTCTTTCAGTCCGTTTTTTGCGTCAGAGCTATCCTTGACACTGAAATCGCCCACCGACATAATATACATTATTGTTTAGGAAGCGGGTAGGAAGGGGCTTTATATGACAAGCTGGAATTTGGGAGGACTTCGAACGGAGCAGGCATTATCCCGGTTTTCGACTTATGAAATCGGGGGAGAGGCCCGGTTTGTGGGAACGCCACAATCGCAAGACCAACTGCAGGAGCTGCTGGAGATGGCGTATCGACGCGGGATAACGCCGATTTTTTTTGGCGGGGGATCCAATATGCTATTTCCCGATCGGCCCGACCCGGACGCCTTGTTTCTCACGACCCGGGAGATGGTCGATGTGAAGCTCGAGGGAGATCGTCTGTACGTTTCGGCGGGGATGCCGATGTCGATGTTGGCCGTGATCGGACATGGCCTGGGGATTGCTGATTTTGATTTTACCTTTTTGCTGCCGGGAACGGTCGGCGGAGGAATTTATATGAATGCCAAGTATTTTGACCGCCATATTAGCGATACGTTGATCCACGTTCATTATATCGATTTGCATCAGCCCGGAGGGATTCAAACCGTAACCCGCGAAGCTTGCGAATTCGGGTATAAACAGTCGGTGTTTCAACGCAATCGAAGCAACTGGCTGATTGTCGGTGCCGAATTCAAGCTAAGCTCGTCCGAAGGGGCAGTCGCTTTGCCGATGTTGCCGGAACTGGCTGACTTTCAGGAGGGGAAGCTGCCGCCTATCCGATTACCGGAGTTTGCCTCGTATTTTATCGGTTGGCTAGACAATAAGAATGGGACCGGGGCGAGGGACTCCGCGTTGGCCCCGATGCGAAGGATCGTTCAGGATCGCGTGGGTAAAATGCATTTCACCTACCCTTCCTGCGGATCGGTGTTCAAAAACAATTATTCCGTCGGCGAGCCGATCGGTAAATTGGCGGACCACCTTAATTTGAGAGGGGTCCAGCGCGGCAATGCCAGAATTTCGCCCGTTCACGGCAATGTGATTCAAAATGTAGGCGGGGCGACGGCGGCCGATGTGATCGAGTTGATCCATCATGTCCAGGAGGCTTTTGATCGACATTACGGTTTCGTTCCCGAACCGGAGGTCGTGATCATCGAAGGGAAGGCCTCTTCGCTTCGACGTTAATCGCGAAAATAACTTCAAAGCCCGTCTCCGGCAGTCGCCGGGACGGGCTTGTTTTATTCACAGACGGTTTATAATGTTACCGCAACCGGTACTGGCCGGGTACAACCCAATCTTCGGGAGATCTCGTTGGCGGCCTGCTGCACGTCCTTCACGAGTTCGACGATGCGCCCTTCCTCGAACTGGACTTCCAATCCGGCAGCGCTGAGTGCGGCGATGATTTGGCCCGTATGATCGAATATCGGAGCGCTTAGCTCCGCGGTGTAGTTCTCCAATTCAGACCGGCTGAAGCTGTAGCCGTCCTGACGGGAGCGATCCAGAATCTGACGCAGCTGCGTTTTGTCGGTGACCGTGCCGGAGGCGATCGGCTGAAGTTCGGTTGCTGCCAAGTATTCCTCACGCTCCGTCTCGGGCATAAAAGCTAAAATAATGCGAGACGACGCGCCGGCATACAAGGGGGCTTTTCGCCCGATCTTTGTGAATAGCCGTACGGGGTGATCCGTGTCCAGTTTCTCAATGTATATGCACTCGTTCCCGTCGCGCAGCACGAGATGGATGGCCTCCTGGATCTCGTCGCGCAGCTGCTGCATGACCGGCAGGGCGATATGGCGGATGTCTAACCGTTCTGCTACCAGATTTCCGTATTGAAGAAACAGCAATCCTAGCGAATAGGAACCTTCCGCATCCTTTTTTAAGAAACCCATTTCTTCCAAGGATCCGATCATACGGAGGACCGAAGTTTTGGGAATCCCCGATAGTTTGGCCATCTCGCTGATGTTCAGTTTGGGATGGTTCAGAAATAATTGAAGTAGATCCATGGACCTGACTACGGTTTTGTTCTTGTGTTTGTTGGTGTTTTGCACGTTATGCCTCCTGCATGGCCTCTAGTTCATTCTGTATTAGTATACAACGAATGGAAGAATGTTGAAAACCGACAAAACGGCCCGGAAATTAAAGCTTGATTTTTATCTAATTCCTACTATAATGATCGTATATATTGGCATTCGATTTTCGGAAATAACGATCCGAAATACGGAACAACCTCAACATTTTGAAAATTTCAAAGGAAAATTTCTTGATTTTTATGGAATTCTAACTAACAATGATTTTATGTAAAAGATTCGTAATTCGGTATTGATAGTCCGAAATTCGGATGGGAGGATGAACATGACTTACTCGCCGTCTACCGCAGAGATTCCCATCACTCCACTCGGAGATTCGGCGCTGATTGTGAAGTTTGGTGATTCGATTCAAAAGGATACCCACCTCAAAGTCAGGCAGTTGGCAGAACATCTGGATCAACACCCGTTTCCTTGGATGATCGAGGCGGTTCCGGCTTTTACGTCGGTGACCATTTACTATGACGTAGCGAAGCTGCTTACGGAAGAAGTGAAGCAGGAAGGACATGTTCTTACGGAAAGCCCGTTCCAGTTGGCTGCGGCGCTGGTGTCCGAGTTGCTTCTCACACTGCGTGACGTTAATGCATCACCAGCCAGAATCGTAGAAATTCCTGTCTGTTACGGTGGGGACTTCGGACCGGATTTAGAAACGGTAGCCTCCCGCAATGGACTCACGCCTCAAGAAGTGATCCAGATTCATACTTCAGCGGATTATCTGGTGTATATGCTTGGATTTGCCCCTGGTTTTGCTTACTTGGGAGGGATGTCCGAACGCATTGCCACACCTCGCCGGGAAACACCGCGCTTGTCTATTCCGGCTGGAACCGTCGGAATTGCCGGAGATCAGACCGGTGTCTATCCGATTGATACCCCAGGGGGCTGGCAGTTGATCGGCAAAACCCCAATCGAAATGTTCAAGCCGGAGCAAATGCCGCCGACCTTGCTGCAAGCTGGAGATATCGTTCGTTTTTACTCGATCACCCGTGAACAATTTGAAGCATGGGAGGAGTTGGAGCGATGAGCTTGCTGATCGAAAAACCCGGTTTGTTGACCACGGTTCAGGATTTGGGAAGGTTCGGCGTTCAGAAGTATGGCGTGATTGTTGGCGGAGCGATGGATGCTTTTGCCCTTCGAATTGCGAATCTGCTGGTCGGTAATGCGGAGGAAGAAGCCGGGCTTGAAATCACGCTGCTCGGCCCGGTAATCCGCTTCGAGCAAACGGCTCTGATCTCGCTCTGCGGCGGCGACTTATCGCCCAAGCTGAACGGGGTGCCCATTCCGTTGTGGAGAACGGTGTTAGCGCCTAAGGGCAGCATGTTGACGTTTGGTCCGATCCAGCTCGGCTGCCGCGCTTACCTGGCGGTAGGAGGCGGCATTGATGTTCCGGTCCGAATGAACAGCCGCTCGACCTATTTAAGGGCAGGCATCGGCGGTTATGAGGGGCGGGCACTCGTTGCGGGCGATCGGCTGACTTTAGGCGATATGACGCAACGCGGCTCCCATTTGCTTGGTTTGCTCGCCAGGGAAGCGAGCAAGGAGTACGGCGCCGTCAGCCGGTGGGCGGTATTTCCGGAAATGCTTCCGAAATATGCGGCAAACCCCATCGTTCAGCTGATCCCGGGGGAAGAATACGATTTGTTTCAAGTACAAAGCCAACAGATTTTATGGCAAGAGGAATTTGCGGTTTTACCGCAGTCCGACCGGATGGGTTACCGTTTCAAAGGCCGGGAATTGCAGATGAATCCGTCGAAAGAGATGATTTCCTCGGCCGTGACGATGGGAACCGTACAGGTACCGCCTGACGGGAACCCGATTATTTTGATGGCGGATCGCCAAACAACCGGAGGATATCCGAAGATTGCGCAAGTCGCAAGCGTGGATTTGCCGCTTCTAGCTCAAACCAACTTAGGTGCACGGGTTCGATTCCAGGAGGTGACCCTGCAAGAGGCGCAACGGCAATGGATCGAGCGGGAAAATGCGATCCAAACGTTGCGGAAGGGCTTGGATCTGTTGGAGACTTCCGAACGCAAATTCTGATCGGGCGGCTTGGACCGGCATGCATAAACAGACAGCAGGATTGGAAAATTCAGTATGGAGGAAATGAACTATGGAGAACAAGAGCCATCCAAAACTCGAAATTCGGGATTTGCGCGTGGAATACGAGTCCAAGGGCCAACGCACCGTCGCTTTGCAGGACGTACAGCTCAAGGTGGAAGACGGCGAGTTCGTATCCGTTGTCGGTCCAAGCGGCTGCGGCAAGTCGACCTTGCTGAAGGTGGTGTCCGGACTGCTTAAACCGGCAAGCGGCAGCGCCTATCTGGATGGTCAGGAAATCCAAGGCGTGCCAAGCCAGGTCGGAATGGTATTTCAAAACGATGCCTTGCTCCCCTGGAAAAGTGTCATCGACAACGTGCGTCTCCCGCTGGAGATCAAAGGGCGATCCAAAAACGAACAGTTGGACGAAGCCAACCGATTACTAAAGATGGTTGGGCTTGAAGGATTCGGCGGTTACCATCCGAAAGAATTGTCCGGCGGGATGCGCAAGCGGGTCGCCTTGGCGCGAACCTTCGCGTACGATCCCGAGATTTATCTGATGGACGAGCCGTTCGGACCGCTGGATGCCCAGACCCGGGTGAAGATCGGGGAAGAGTTCTTGCAGTTGTGGGAAAATGTCGGCAAAAGCGTGCTGTTCATCACCCATGATATCGAAGAGGCGATTGCGCTTTCCGACCGGGTGATCGTGATGACCTCCCGGCCGGGACGGATCAAAGCGGAGTTTAAAGTGAATCTGGAGCGGCCGCGCCCTTTTTACGACATCCGTTTCGATCCCCAGTTCAAGGAGCTGCAGAAAGAAATTTGGGCCCAAATGTCAGACGGGGAATAGAGAGAGGAGGAAATCATCATGGCATCAAAAACAACGACAGCCTCGGCCAGTTCTCCTTCCCCTAAGGCGGGGCGAGGGAATCGCAGCGCGGCCGTGTGGATCGGCAGATTGGTCGTATTTATCGTTCTCATCGGATTATGGGAACTGCTCTCGGGCACGGCGTTTAATTCTTTTTGGCTGAGCAAGCCGTCTTTAATCCTGAAGCGAATTATCGACATGACCGCAAATGGGGATCTATGGTTCCATATGAGCATCACGCTGCAGGAGTCCATCGTCGGCCTCGTTATCGGGATGCTTGGAGGTACGCTGCTGGGGATTTTGCTCGCGTTCAGCGGGATTTTTCAAAAGTGGGTTTATCCTTACATCATGGCATTGTACAGCTTGCCTCGGGTATCGCTGGCCCCGCTGTTCATCGTCTGGTTCGGGATCGGCATGACCTCGAAGATTCTGATGGTCGTGGCGATGGTCATTTTCGTCGCTTTTTACAATGCTTACGAAGGCGTACGCAACATCGACAAAGACCTGATGGATATGATGAGCACATTTAAAGCCAAATGGACGCACAAGCTCCGCTGGGTAGTGCTTCCATCGATTACCGTATGGATTTTGACGAGCTTGCGGCTGAATATCGGCATGGCCTTGATCGGGTCCGTCATCGCCGAACTGGTGGGCTCCAACCGGGGGCTCGGGTATTACATCACCTACTCGTCCAACATGCTGGATACAACGGGGATTTTTACAGGCCTTGTCCTCATTATGATTATCGCCGTCGTGTTAGAACAGATCATCGTGCAGGTCGAACGGCGTTTGCTGAAATACCGGTAAGGGAAGAACTCCAACTTATTTAACAAGATGAAATAAATTGGAGAAACCATAAAATTTAGAAAGAAAGTTACCATTCAAGGAGGGGAATCCCATGAAAAAAACAAAAATGCTTATGGCTACATTGCTGGTGCTGACGATCGCTTTGCTCAGCGCTTGCGGAAACAACAACACGGCCGCACCTGCGGACAATAAAGGCGCCGGCAACGCAGCGACAGGAACCAACGGCGGAGAAAACAACGCGAACCAGCCGGAAAACGTCAAGATCCGCGTGGGTCTGGTCGGCGGCGGCATGACGCCGATCATCGCGCAAATCGGCATTAACGACGGCTCCTATGAGAAAGCCGGAATTACGATCGAAAAACAAAGCTTCACGTCTGGCGCCGATATGGTGCAAGCCCTGGTAGGCGGCAGCCTGGACATTGTGTTGGGCTCTTACGAGCATGTGTTGAGACAGCAAAAGAACGGCCTAGGCGTTAAAGCTTACGGCGAAATTTACAATGGCGTCGGCTATTCGCTGGTCGTGAAGAAGGATGCTCCGTTCCAGTCGCTTGAAGATTTGAAGGGAGCGACGCTGGCCGTAACCAAGGTGGGCAGCTTGTCCGACACCGGGCTGCGCGAAGGCTTGAAAACCGCCAATATCGACGCGGACAAAGACGTGCAGATTATCAACGGCGGCAGCGGCGCTACGATGCTGGCCGCGATCGAAAGCGGCAAAGCCGCCGGCGGCATGGTTTCCGAACCGACGATTTCGCAAATGGTGGCAACAGGCAATTACCGGGTACTGTACGATCCGCCGTATGATTTTGCCGGGATTACCGTCATGGCTAAGACGGATTGGGTCGACAAAAACCAGGATGCCATGAAACGGTTCCTTCAAGTCAGCAATGAAGTGAACGAACGCGTGCAGAAGGATCCAGCAGCCGCAGTAGAAGCGATGCTGAAAGAGTTTGACCAAATTCCGGCCGACGTCATGGAGACCGCAGTGAAAAACCAGCTGGCCAAAGTACCGGCAGGACTCAAGGTGTCCGAGGAAGGCGCGAAAAACGTCTCGAAAACCCAAATCGAGGCGGGCGTGATCGAAAAAGAAATTCCGTTTGCCGATACGGTAGACCTCTCGCTGCTTCCTTAAGCCATATGAAAATCGGGTGAAATCGCGGATTGCCGTGCATTTTGCCCGATTTGTTTCACGACCGACGATCTTACAGAAAGAAGGCGATCCGCACATGGCCAAAGATTTAAGAACTTATCTCGGGCAATTAACTCAATTTGATGCAAACAGCGTGAAGCTTGTGGACACGGAGGTTGATCCGCGTTTTGGCATTACCGCGTATGCGGCGGCGCTGGCGGAAAAAGGCGATTACCCGGCCCTGTTGTTCAACAGGGTAAAAGGGGCGCAGATGGCGTGCATTTCCAACTTGTTGACCTCTTACGAACGCGTGGCACTCTACTTGGGATGTGAGGTTCAAGACATTCCGCGGGTATACGGCGAAAAGCTGCAGCAGCCGATCGAACCGGTAGTCGTAGACCGCTCTGCTGCCAAAGTTAAAGAGAACGTGATCGAAGAAGCGGACGTCGATTTGTCCAAGCTGCCGATTCCCGTGCACAACGAGATGGACGGCGGGCCGTACTTGTCGGCGGGCGTGATGATCATCCGCGATCCGGAATCCGGGCTGATCAATGCCGGGATCTATCGCCACCAAATCTTCAACGAACGCGATATGGGCGTGTGGTTCCTTGGCGCGCATCATGGCGGCTTGATCTATAAAAAGTACAAAAAGCAAGGGAAGCCGGCTCCGATCGCGATTGCGCTTGGGCATCATCCCGGATTCATCATGGGAGCCGTATCCCGGGTTCAAGGCATCGGCGGCGAATATGAAGCGGCCGGTGCGTTAATGGGCGAACCACTGGAACTGGTGCAGGCGGATACCTCCGATTTGCTCGTGCCGGCGCATGCCGAAGTCATTCTGGAAGGCGAAATTTTGCCGGATAACGATCACAGCGAAGGGCCTTTCGGCGAATGGCCGGGTCACTATCTCGGTGGAGGCTCCGTACCGACGATCCGCATCAAACGCATTACATACCGGAATCATGCGATTTTCCAGGATATCGTCGCCTCCGGACGGGAGCATTTGGTTGTGGGCGGAGTGCCGCGCTCCGGCAGCATTTATCATACGGTGAAGAAAATCGTGCCGGGCCTCAAAACGGTGAACGTTCCTTTTTATAGCCGGATGAACTGCTATTTATCGATCCAGAAGGAAAAGGACGCGGACGTGAAAAAAGCGGCATTTGCGGCGCTCAACACCGAGCCGGAGAATTTGCGCCATATCGTTGTCGTGGACGAGGACATCGACGTGTTTAACGGCGAAGAGGTCGCTTGGGCGATCGGCACGCGGTTCGATGCGGAGCGCGATCTGCTCATCATCCCGCGTTGGAACGGACCGGGCGGATTGCTGCCGACGAACTGGGAGTATAATGCCGAAGGCAAGAATACGCCGCGCATGTCCAGCGCCGTGATCGTCGATGCCACCAAACCAGCGCCGCCGGTCGTCTTCCCGAAGCGGGCCGTCGTTCCGAAGGACAAAGTGGAACTGGCCGATCTGGCTTTGCTCCGCGAGCTGAATTCGGAAGAGAAAAACAACTGGCAAATCTAAAACGCCTAAGCCTCAAACGGTCGGTAGGGATCAGGACCCTTCCATGGATCTCGAATCCCGCTGGCCGCTTGGGGCTGGCTTGTTTCATAATTAATGTGATGAATTATGCTGTGAACGAATTGCGAGAGGAGCATCAACATGAACAACGTAGTCGATTTGAACTGTGATATGGGTGAGAGCTTTGGGGCTTATAAACTTGGCAGGGACAGCGAGGTTCTGAAATTCGTGACCTCGGCCAATATCGCATGCGGGTTTCATGCCGGCGATCCGGCGACGATGCGCCAGACCGTCAAGCTGGCATTGGATCACGGGGTTGCCCTAGGGGCACATCCCGGCCTGCAGGATCTGGTCGGGTTTGGCCGCCGCGACATGGACTTGTCCCCGCAGGAGGCTTATGACATCGTCGTTTATCAGATCGGCGCGTTGTGGGGGTTCGTACGCGCGCAAGGGGCGAAGCTGCAGCATGTGAAAGCGCATGGTTCCCTCTATAACATGGCGGCACGAAATGCCGGTTTGGCTGAGGCGATCGCCGAAGCGGTCTATAAGGTAGATCCGGAGCTGATTTTGTTCGGGCTTGCCGGCAGCGAACTGATCCAAGCCGGTAAGAAAGCCGGATTGCGCACGGCCAGCGAAGTGTTCTCCGACCGGACTTACCAATCCGACGGTTCGCTGACTTCCCGCCGTTTGCCGGATGCCTTGATTACGGATGAGGATCAATCAGTGAAACAAGTCATTCGCATGGTCGCGGAAGGCAAGGTAATGTCGCAGCAAAACGTCGATGTGGCCATTCAGGCCGATACGATTTGCATCCACGGCGACGGCATTCATGCCGTAGAGTTTGCCGGCAAGATTCGCAGCTCTTTAACCGCTGCAGGAATTACGGTTCAGCCGGCAGGGATTACGCTGGAGCAACAAGCCTAAGCGCAAAGGAGGAGACAGCAGGATGGAACCAATGCATTTGCAGACCGATGTGCTGGTTGTCGGATCCGGTGCCGCCGGGTTGATGGCAGCGAGAGCGGCAGCCGATGAGGGCGCCCGCGTGATTTTGACCGACAAAAGCTTGATTAGCCGGGGCGGGGCTACGATTTTGGCCCAGATGACCGTGGCCGTCGCTTTAGGCGAAGCGGAAGAGGACAATCCGCAAATCCATTTTGAGGACACGATGAAGGGAAGCCGCGGATTGGCGGATCCGAATATTGTCCGCACCGTCGTGGAACGGGGACCCGAAGTGATCCTCGAAGCGGAAGGTTACGGCGTCAAGTGGGCCCGTACGCCGGACGGCAAACGTTCGCAGGCTTTTGCCCCGGGGCATTCCAAGGCACGTTGCGTGTACGTGGACATCTTGAATACGGGCGGCGCGACGGCGGCCGGGTTGAAGAAGGCGATCTGGAAGGACGATAACATCCAGCGCCTCAAAAACGTGATGATCACGAAAGTGGTGGTCGAAAAGGGCCGTGCGGTTGGCGCGATCGGTTTTGAGATGGAGGAGTACCGTCCGATCAGCATCGCCGCTTCGTCGGTTATTTTGGCTACGGGCGGGTTGACGGAAGTTTATGAGCGCAACAGCGCGTCCGCGAACATGACCGGCGACGGATTCGTGTTGGCAGCCGAGGCGGGAGCCGAGGTGCGCGACATGGAGATGGTGCAGTTCTTCCCGATCGCCCATCTGTTTCCGCCGCTCGTCGGCATCGATCCGATCATGTGGGATCCGTTCCGCTATAAGCTGGGCGGCCGCCTGCTGAACGGATTGAAGGAAGAATTCATGGACAAATACAACGGGGAAGTCGCCGGAAAATACACGGCCGCGCGCGACCAAACGACGCTGGCGATTTTCCGCGAGGTGGAAGCCGGCCGCGGCACGCCGCACGGCGGGGCTTATCTCGACTTCACGATGGTGCCGGAGGACAAGCTGAAGGAAGCGTTTGGCCCGGTGATCGATATTTTGCGGAATCAGGGCGTCGATTTGACCAAGGACATGGTGGAAGTGGCGCCGATGGCGCATTTCATGCTTGGCGGCGTCCGCGTGGACGAGGCGATGCGCACGCGGGTGCCAGGGCTGCTGGCCTCGGGCGAGCTGATCTATGGCATGCATGGGGCCAACCGCTTATCGGGCAATGCCATTACCGAAGCGCTAGTCACCGGCCGCATCGCGGGCGAAACCGCGGCGCGGGAGAAGCAAGGCGAACTGGACGAAGCCGCCGTGCGCCAGGCGTTCGACCGGGAGATGGAGCGCCTGACGCAATTTTGGCACCCCGTTCCGGTAGATCGGGATAACGCGTCGCTCCAAGCGTTTAAGCGCAAGCTGCAGCAGATCATGTGGAAAGGGGCAGGTCCGCTTCGCACGGAAAGCGGCTTGAAGGAGGCGTTGACGGAACTCCGGGCGCTGCGTAGCGAGCTCGACGGGATTTCGCTGGCAAAGCCGGGCAAATTTGCTTTGTCCCTATTCGAGAAACTGGAAGCCGCCAATATGCTGAAGGTCAGCGAGGCGATTGTGCTGGGGGCCTTGGAGCGCAAAGAAACGCGCGGTGCGCATGTACGGCTAGACTACGACGATACGCTGACCCAGCCGTCCAGCTACAGTTATGTCCTGAAAGAGGATGGGGAATGGGGCGTATCCGAGGTTCAACTGCCGGCCGGCGTGTAACGAAGAACGTACGAGATCAAGCGAGCCGGCATGTCGGTTACGAAAGAAGGGAGACACAAACAATGGCAACAGTTACTTTAAACGTGGTTCGCGGCGATGCCGAAAGCGGCGCTTCCCTGGAGACATTCGAGGTCCCGTTCCGGGACGGCATGAGCTTGCTGGATGCGATTTTTTGGATTCGGGAGCATAAGGATCCGTCCTTTTCGGTGCGGTATTCCTGCCGTTCCGCCAATGCCTGCAAAGAATGCTCGGCTTTCGTTGACGGCAAACCCGGTTACCTATGCAGCATTCGCGCCGTTCCGGGCAGCGAGGTCAAGATCGAGCCGTTGACCGGCCGTCCTTGGATCAAGGATTTGGCGACGGCGCTAGAGTAGGGAACGGGCAGCAAACCCCAAAGCTGGCAAGGAGTCTTGCGGCTTCATGACATAACCAATATTCACATGAAGGAGGGGCAATTATGGCCTGGCTACAGCCCCGCAGTTTAGACGAAGCGCTAGAGCTGCTTCGGGAGCGTAATCCCCGCATCGTGTGCGGGGGAACCGATTTGTTCGTGAACGCGCAGCGCAAATCGTACGAGTCGGAGCACACCGACTGGCTCGACATCCGGCGCGTGCCGGAGCTGTGTACGACCCGCCGAACCGAGGCGGGTCTCGAGATCGGCGCCGCGGTGACGGCCGCCGAAATTTGGGGCAGCGACGCGTTCGGCGTCGTGCCCGCGCTGCAACAAGCCGCCCGCATCGTCGGCGGCTGGCAGATCCAAAACCGCGCATCGCTCGGCGGCAACGTGGCGAACGCCTCCCCGGCAGCCGACATGGTCGTTCCGCTCGTGGCTTACCGAGCGGAAGTCCGGCTTGCCGGGGCGGACGGCACCCGAAGCGTGCCGATCGCGGACTTCATTTCCGGGCCGAAGGCGACCCAGCTTCGCGAGCGCGAGCTGATCGCGTCGCTGTTCATCCCGGCCCGGATGCTGGAGGTGCCGCAGGTGTTTCTGCGGCATGACCAGCGCGCGGCAACCGACATCTCGATCGTCTCCGTCGCCTTGCTGCTGCAAGGCAATGGGAGTGAGATCGAGTGGGGGACCGCCGCGGTTGGCGCGGCCGCGCCCAAGCCTTTCGCGCTGAGCGCGGAGGAAGACCAGCGCTGGAGCGGCGAACTCACCGCCGTCAAGCTGGAGGAGCTCGGCGGCCTGTACGCCCGGCGCAGCTCGCCGATCACGGACGTGCGCGCCAGCGCGGATTACCGCCGAGCTTTGGTCGGAACTTATATCAGGCGGGCCGCGAACGCTTTGCTCGCTAACGGCCTGTAACGAGGGGAAGGAGCATCAAGCATGACAGGAACCAAATTAACGGTGGCGATGTCGGAAAGCGACCGCACCTTGAAGCTGCTAGGTGGCGACAAAACGTTGACCGGCTTTGAGCTGGATGTGCAGCAGGAGTCGATCGAGGAGATTTTTGTCAAGCAAATTTCGCAGGCCGCCTATGACGTATCCGAGCTATCGCTGGCCTCTTACCTGATTGCCAAAGGCGGAGGCGATACGCGGTTAACGGCGATTCCGGCATTTCTGTCGCGGTCGTTCCGGCATAACGCGATTTATGTACGCTCGGACAGCCCGTGTACCCATCCTTCCGAGCTGAAGGGCAAACGGTTCGGTTTTCCCGAGTTTCAAATGACGGCGGCCGTATGGGTCCGGGGCATGTTCCGGCATGAATGGGGCATCGCCAATGAGGAGATGGAATGGTTTACGTTCCGTCCCGAACGGGTTCCGGTAGACATTCCGGCAAAATTGACGGAAGGCGATATTTTCGAGGCGCTGGCCGATGGCAAAGTCGATGCGATCATGACGGCCCGGCGTCCGCCGGCCAAGCTGTTCCCCGCTTCGGGCGAAGGCGGCGTGCTGCGCCGGTTGTTCCCCGATGTTTGGAACGTGGAGCGGGAGTATTATGGGCGTACGGGAATTTTTCCGATCATGCACTTGATTTCGCTGAAGGCGGAAACCGCCCGGCAGTTCCCCGAGCTGCCCAAGCAGCTGTACGAACTGATGCGGGAGATCAAAGAGGAAGGCATCACCGAGTTGCTGGAGACGATTCGCAACGCAACTTCCAATCCGTTCGTCTGGGAATCTGCCGAACAATCGGCCAAGCTGATGAACGGGGATATGTGGCCGTACGGCGTCTCCGCCAATTGGCCGCAGATCGAGACGTTCATTTCCTATCTGCAGGAGGACGGCTTGCTTGGGCGCAGCTTCACGCCGCAAGAAGTTTTCCACTCCTCCGTACAAGACACATAAGCATACGCACAAAGGAAGAAGGTGCTGCCTCATGAACGGCGGACATAACCATAACCCTAGTAGCATGACGTTAACCATAAACGGCGAGGACGTGACCTGGAACGGCGAGGCGACGGCTTCGCTGGCGGACGTGATCCGTGAAGGACAAGGCCTGACGGGGACCAAAATCGGCTGCCGGACCGGCGAATGCGGCGCTTGCACCGTACTGCTTGACGGGCAGCCGGTCGTCTCCTGTCTGGTGCCGGCCGCTTCGGCAAAAGGGCAAACGGTTGAAACGATCGAGGGCTTGGCGCGGCATCCCGAATTCCGGGAGCTGGAGCAGGCGATGCAGGAGTACGGCGGCGTGCAATGCGGCTTTTGTACTCCGGGGGTCATGATGACGACTTGGGCTTGGCTGCAAAATCCGGCCCTTTTCGGCGGCGACATTGGAGCGGCGCTGAAGAACAACCTGTGCCGGTGTACCGGATACCGCGGCATCATCGAAGCGGCGGAGCACGTTCTGGCCTCGAAAGGAGCCGTGCGATGACGACGAACCGCATGCAGCAGCCCAGCCAATCGACGGACGCCAAGGTCATGAACCCGGCCGACCCGAACAAGTCGGCTCGGCAAGTCAATCCGGCGCTAAAGCAAAAGCCGCTGGATTTGAAGTCCAAGCTGGAAGGGGAAACTCGTTACCTTCACGACATGAACTTTCCCGGGCAGTTGATTGGCGCCATCTACCGCAGTCCTTACGCGCATGCTCGGATCAAGCGGATTGACGTGGAGAAAGCCCGTCAGGTCGAAGGCGTTCATGCCGTCATTACGGCTAACGACGTGCCCAGCCATAAATACGGGCCAACCAAATTCAAAGACTGGAACATTCTCGCGAAAGACCGCGTGATCTTCATCGGCGACGAAATTGCGGCGGTGGCTGCGGAGACGAAGGAGGCGGCCGAGCAGGCATTGGCGCTGATCGAGGTGGATTTTGAACCTCTGGACGGCGTCTTTGATCCGGAGGAGGCGATGGTTTCCGGAGCGCCGCAGATCCACGAGGACGTGGAGCTGAATCGGCCGATGAAAGTGGATGTCGCCCGCGGCGACTTGGAGGAAGGGAAGAAGAAAGCATCCGTCATCAAAGGCGGGCGTTACGTATCGAACCGGATTTATCAGGGGCATTTGGAGCCGGTCGGGGCGATTGCATTTTGGTCGGAGGAGGAGGGCATTACCATTTGGGCGCCTTCCCACATCCCGTACCGGGCGCGGGAAGCGTATGCTGCCGGGTTTGGCTTACCGGAGGATAAAGTGCGGATCATCGTGCCGCCAATTGGGGGGTCTTTTGGCGCCAAATACGTCCTGAAAGTCCATGTGATTGCCGCCGCGTTGGCGATGGTCACGGGACGGCATGTGAAGATCATTTTGGACCGCCATGAGGACATGATGACGGCCCATCCCCGCGTTCCGCTGACCTTCGACATTGAGATCGGCGCAGATGCCGAAGGAAACTTCGTTTACAAGGATCTTACCGTGTACGCGGATGCCGGGGCTCGGGTGTACTGGAGCCCGAACGTGATCGCGACCGCCTGTACCCGGGCCGACAATATCTATCATTTTCGCAATGTGAAGTCGACGGGCTACTTGGTATACACCAACAATAGCCCGACCACTTGCATGCGCGGGTTCGGGAATGCGGAAATGCTGTTCGCGGTGGAAAGCGTGATTGACGAAATCGCGCTGGAGCTGGGGATGGATCCGGCCGAGCTGCGCCTCAAAAATATCGTCCACGCCGGCGATACGACGCTGCACGGCTATCGTCTCGATACATGCAGTTTGGAGGAATGCATCGAAAAGGTGAAGGAGCTGTCCGGTTGGGAGCGGAGGAACGAGCTGCCGCCTTACCGCGGCCTTGGCCTTGCGGTGGCCAACCACGTCTCGGGCTTCCGCGCGATCGATCCGCGCTTTGACGGCTCGACGGCGGTGATCCGCATCAAACCGGGCGGATTCGTCGAAGTGGAAACCGGCGAAATCGAGCTGGGCCAAGGGATGACGATGACCTACGCGCGAATCGCCAGCCGTGTGCTGGGCGTTCCGGAAGACGAGATTTTGGTGAAATCCGGCGATACCGGACGGTATCCGTTTGGCATCGGTACGCTGGCGTCCCGCAGTACGGTCATGGGCGGCAATGCCGTACAAAAGGCTGCGGAATCGCTGGTCCGCGAAATTCGGCAATTGGCCGTTCAGGCTCTTGGCGAGGGAGCTGCGTATGAGGCGGGCGTCGTGAAGCACGACGGAAAGTCCTATACGCTTAGCGATGTCGCCGATTGGTTCCGGGCTCGCCATGCCGGCGAGGAGCTTACCGTCAAGGAAACCTATGTACCGGACACCGAGCTGCCGGACGCCAGTTATTTCGGGCATCCTTCGCCGAACTATCCGTTCGCGGCGCATGTCGCCGAGGTCGAGGTCGACCCGGACACCGGCCGGACGAAAGTGGTCGGTTATTGGGCCGTACACGATTCGGGTACGATCATTCACGAAACGATGGCCAAAAGCCAGGTCCTGGGCGCCGTAGCCCAGGGTATCGGCTGGGTGACGATGGAGGATCTCATCGTGCAGGAAGGCAAAGTGCTGAACCCTTCGATGATGGACTACCGCATGCCGGGTGCCAAGGATTTGCCGGACGTCCAGGTGCATTTCGTGCAGGAAGCCGATCCGCATGGCCCGTTTGGAGCCAAGTCGCTGGGTGAGGTAGCGCTCGACCCGGTTCCGGGCGCGATCGCTAACGCGATCGCCCATGCGACAGGGCGGCGCGGGTACGTGCTGCCGCTGTCGGCGGAGCGGGTGTGGAAATCGCTGCAATCGTAAGGATCGTAAGAATCGCAAGAGTAGCAAGGATCATAAGGTTGAACCCTGTTTGAACTCGGTTGAAGGGAAATGTTGCAGAACGTACAGCAATTTAAGGCAAAAATGTGGTGTATAGGGATAAGCTGCAAAAACTGCAACAATTAGAGGTTGTTCCTCGCGTAGTAGCGGAATATGTTGCAAAAACTGCAACATTTGGGGCTTATTCCTCTCCTATTGGTAGAATATGTTGCACAAACTGCAACATTTACGCATTGAAGCCGCTTTTTCAAGCCGTAATGTTGTAGAAAATACAACATTTACGCCTTGGAGCTCCTATTACCGGCCATCATGTTGTAGAAAATGTAACATTTCTTCCATGCCGGAAGCGTGTTACGAGGAAAGATACGGACAATGAAAGAAAGACGGGAGATGACGAGAACATGGAGGAGCTCATCCGTGCGCTGGACGCATGCCAGTCGGAGAGCCGGGCTTGCGTCGTCGCAGCCATCGTCGATGTGGACGGCTCCGCCTATCGCCGGGAAGGCGCGCGCTGCCTCATCCATGCCGACGGCGAGGTGACGGGCATCCTGAGCGGCGGCTGCATCGAAGAAGACCTGCGCGAGCATGCGCAGGAGGTGCTTCGTACGCTGGAGCCCCGCAAGCTGTTATACGACTTCCGCATCGGGGAAGACGAAGTGTGGGGGATCGGCCTCGGGTGCAACGGGGCGATCACGGTGTGGCTCGAGCCGTTTGATCCGGTCCGTTCGCCGGATGCGGCGGACCGGATCATCGGCGACTTGCGGCGGCGCGTGGAAACGCGCGAGCCGTACGTGGCGGCGACGGTGATCGGTTCCTCCGATCCCGCCGCCGTGCCGCCGGGCGCGCGCCGTACGCTCGCCGCCGCGGCGGTGGAAGCCGGCCTGCTGGGCGCAGGCCGGCGGGCCGGGCTGGTGCGACACACCGAGGGCAGCACGCAGCTGGAGCTGCTGCTGGAGCGGGTCGCACCGCGCCCGGAGCTGGTCATCGTCGGCGTCGGCGACGATGCGCGCTTGCTCTGCAGCCTGGCTCGCCGGCTGCAGTGGCGGGTGACCGTCGCGTATCATGCGACGGACAAGGCGACGCGGGAGCGGTTCCCCGCAGCCGACGAGCTGCGGATTATCCCGCGTTTCGCGTTTGAACAAATCGACGTCCGGGGCAAATACGTCGTCGTCATGTCGCACAACCTGGATCTGGACCGGGAGGCGGTCCATCGGATGTTAACGCCGGAGGTGGCTTATCTCGGCTTGGTCGGCTCCCGCTACCGCTTGGAGAAAATCCTGGAGCCGAAGCAGACAGAGGGCGAGCCGAACGGCGGGATCGACCCCAAGCTGCTGGGGAAGCTGTATTCTCCGGTAGGTCTGGACATCGGCGCGGAAACCCCTGAGGAGATCGCGATGAGCATCTTGGCGGAAATGACCGCCGTCAAGAACGGCCGCAGCGGCGGTTTCCTGCGTGATCGAAAAGCGCCAATCGGCGGGGGAGGTAGCGGGAACGATTTGTCGTCACCACGATCTTTGATTCTGGACGAGCCCTTATTCCCGGAGTCCTGCCGTGTCTGAGCACGCAGTAGGCAGAAGGGACGTATGGGCGCTGGTTCTAGCCGGCGGCGCTTCCCGGCGGATGGGCGAACCTAAGCTGCTGTTGCCGGCGCCGCGCGGAAATCTGCTCCATCAAACGGTGCACCAAGCTTTGGAAGCCGGGAATGTGCGGGTAGCGGTGATTGCCGCCGAAGGCGGTCCGCTACGGCGCGAGCAGGTCGAAGGCCTGACGGTGGAATGGCTGACGACGGCGCAGGCCGACCGGGGACTTGGCGCTTCGCTGGCGGCCGGGGTTCGGCAGTTGGAAGAGCGTCATTTGCCGGCGGCGATTCAGGTTCTGCTGGGGGATCAGCCGGAAATCTCGCCGGAGGCCGTCCGGCAAACGGCAGAAGCCTTCGCCCAAACCGGTGCTGAGATCGTTCAAACGCGCTATGACGATCGTCCGGCGCATCCCGTGTTGTTCGCGGCGCAGCTGTTCCCCGAATTGATGGCTCTGGACGGCGATGCCGGTGCCAAGGAGCTGCTGCAGCAATACAAGGACCAGATCCTTGAGGTGAAGATCCCCGGTCCGGCACCGCGGGATATCGACACCCCGGAGGATTATGAACGGTTTCGTCTGTCGGTTTTTCCTAAAAGTTGACTTCTCCGTGGAGTCAAGATATCCTTAGGGCATCCAAGCATGAGGGGGACGGGACATGCCGCTGAATTATCGAATCGATCCGGAACGGGTTCGGATCCGCGAGACGACGAATGACGATGACGTGGAATTCGAATTGACTTTCCTGCAGGACGAACCGCTGTTATCGAAGATGCGGGAAGTACAGAAACGGTTCGAGGACAATGACGTGTATACCGATGTTTTGTTTTATTTGAATCAGGATCAGGAGCGTCAGTATCGAATCATCGTGCGCAAAGACTTCTACACGGATTTCCTGCTCGCGTTATTGAAATTTCGAATCCTGGAAGGGCTCGAATGGGCGGAATAACCAGGCCTTGAAGATTACGAACATACGAAAAAAATCCGTACTGGCGTTAAGAACACCCGGTACGGATTTTTGTTTGCGATCCCGGTTTAATACGAGGATCTAACTTGCTCGCGCCGCAGCGCGCGTCTTGCGAACCAGAACCGCCAGCCGGTCAAAATCGCGGCAACCAGACAGATGGAAGCCGACGTCATAAACACCACATGCATGCCGGACAGAAACAGATCGGGACGATCCGGCACCAATCCGGTTACCCGGCGGCCGGCCCGGCTGCTCATGACGCTGAACAAGGTGGTAGTCGCCACCGTAATCCCGACGACCATCCCGATATTGCGCACGAGCGAGTTGATGCTTCCGGCGATGCCGAGCTGGGTTTTCGGAATCTTCGACATCACCAGCGAGTTGTTCGGCGATTGGAACAAACCGCTACCGAGGCCAAGCATGGCGATCCACACGCCGACCAGCGCGATGGGGCTGCTATCGTGCAGACGGGCCAACCCGATCTGCGCGATGACCATCACGATCAGTCCGGCAAACGTCAGCAGCTCGGAGCCGATCTTATCGGACAACGCGCCGCTGAGCGGCGCCACGATGACCATGACGATCGGGAACAGCATCATCAGAAACCCGGCGTGGGAAGGCGAGAGATTCAAGATGCTTTGCGTATAAAATGGCGCGATGATATTAAAGCAGAAGTTGGCGACAAACACCAAGAAACCGGTCAGGATGCTCAAACTGAACAACGGGTTGCGGAACAAGGTAAGCTGAAGCATCGGGGCCTCGTTGCGTTTCTCGACCCATAGAAACACCAGGAACACGATGGCCGCCAGCACGAGCGCGCCAACGATTCGAACGTCCCGGTAGCCGATCTGCTGACCCAGCAGCAGGCCCGAGAACAACGCCAAGATAAAAACCGGAAACAGCAGGCTGCCCACTCGGTCGATCTTCACCTTGAGTTTGGTGCGGTCCGCCGGAAGCATCCTCCAGCCGATGCCGATCGCTATCAGGCCAACGGGCAGGTTGACCCAGAAAATATACTCCCAGCCTAAGGCGGAAACGATCACCCCGCCCAAGCTCGGGCCTGCGATACTGCCCAGGGAGACGAAGGTGCCGATGAGCCCAAGCGCTTTACCCCGCTCGCCGGCCGGGAAGATGTCGGTCACGATCCCTTGGCTGTTGGCCATCGTCATCGAAGCGCCAAGCGCTTGCAGCAGGCGCGAGCCGACGAGCAGAGGCAGGCTGAAGCTGAAGCCGCACAGCAAGGAACCTACGGTAAAGATCACCATTCCCCATTTAAAAACCTTGATTTTGCCAACGATGTCCCCGAGCTTACCGAAGAAGAGGATGGCCGCGCAGATCATCATCAAATATGCGGTAACGACCCATTCCGCCTGGGCTACGCTCAGCTTCATCTCTTTAGAGATCACGGGCAAGGCAATGTTGACGATACTGCCGTCCAGCGTCGACATGAACGTAAACAAATTCAGGACGATCAGGATTAACCAACGTTTGCGCTGAATGTCCGGATCGTCCTGGTAGGAAGTCATGCGTTGGTCCGATCTTTGGGAATTCATAGGATAACACCTCTCTTTTCTCCATCCAAATCCAATTTGTTGCATCCGCAACTAAATGAAGCATCCCCAGTGTACTGCAATTTAGTTGCGACTGCAACAGATATCGGGTAAAATTTGCGTAAACCAGAAATCGCAAAGAGGTGCAAGGGGATGAACAACCCTTCCGTAAGCAAATTAATCGCCTATATTCAACGGATCAACCAGAAGGAGTTGGCCGCGCTGCTGAAGCCGTACGGAATCGGAGGCGGAGGAAACCACAGCTATTTATTGGCGATCCTGAAGACGCCGGGATTAAACCAGGACCAATTGACGAACATGATCAAGTTCGACAAAGCCACCACGGCCCGCTGCGTCAAGCAGTTGGAGGAGGCCGGCTTCATCGAGCGCCGGGTGGACGAGCATGACCGCAGATCGATCCTATTGTATCCTACGGATAAAGGCCGGGCCTTCGAGCCGACGTTACGGCGGATTTTAGCCGATTTTAACCGCCAGTTGACGGCCGTTTTAAGCGAAGCGGAGAAACGACAGCTCGAGGGACTTCTTGCCAGGGTATATGAAAGTAAGCAGCATGGCGATTAGGATTGCCTTCCTTCTCTATGGTTTCTCAGCGTACGACCCTTTATTTATTTTTTCCGAAAGCAGGTGATTCGAATGGAATTGCAGATTCGGGCAGGACGCCCCGAAGATTTGGATGAGATCATGGAATTGATCGGGCGTTGCATCCAAGTCATGCGGCAGGGCGGCAGCGATCAATGGAACGACGACTATCCAAACCGCAAGGTGTTGGAGGAAGATTTGCGGGGAGGCGTGCTGTTTGCCGCTGAATTGAAGGGGGAATTGGCCGCCATCGTCGTTTTGGACGAACATCAAGACGAGGAGTATGAGACGATCGTTTGGAGAGATACCGAAGGGCCTTGTTTGCTGATGCACCGGCTGGCCGTTGACCCGAGTCAACAAGGGCGGGGCATCGCCCGCCGGATGGTCGGTTTTGCCGAGACTTATGCCCGTCAGCAGGGGTACCGAAGCCTTCGGCTCGACACCTACGCAAGAAACGCTGCCGCCTTGAAGTTATATCGCGGGCTGGGTTATGAACAGCGGGGAGAGGTGCGTTTTCCCGGCCGACTCGACGTTTTTCCCGTATTCGAGAAGATTCTCGAAGCGGAGTGATCGAACTAGGATTGGCCCTCTATTGCCCGCGAAACGAGCGTTGATGAAATGACGTGATATCGCGAAATAACGACCGGCCGTCATCCGATAAGGCGAATTGGTCATTTAGCGGAAGATATAAGGCACGGTACGGCTCGGGGACCCAGATATATTGATGTACATAGGATGTGGCTTTGAATCCGCAATCGATCCAAAAGCGAAGCCGGTCCCGGTTTGTCTCCGTGTCCTCTGCTTCCGCCTCGATCACGATGGCCTCGGCTTGGTGTTCCTGCACGGCATAGTCGCGGATTTGGGAGAAGAAAAAGTGGCCGAGACCGCGCCCCCTTTGATCTTGGCGAACCGCCATATAATCAAGAATCAACCGCTTGTGGCCATGCCCGCCGCTGATGCCGGTGACGGCCATCGCCATCGCTTCGCCTTCTTGAAGTCCCGCATGCAAGCTGGCGACTCTCCGTTCCAGCATGCTCCGCAGCACTTTCTCCGGTTTGGCTCCGTGTTGAAACGCTTCCCGGTAGATGGGTCCCAGTTGATCCCACCAAGCTTTATCCCATTCCGTTAAGGTTGTGAACGTCCATTGCATGTCATGCCCTCCGTTTGTGGTCCAATCTCCTTCTATATTAACCGAATTTCCCTCTTTCAGGACATATGTCCTTTCCAAACGGCAGAAGATATCCTTTAATAAGGTATTGACATAAAGGATCGAAGTATCCGATAACGAGGAGAGAGAATATGAGGGGTTTGTTGTTTGCGTTCTTGGCCGGGGCGTTCATCACCCTGCAGGGGGTAGCCAATACCCGGATCAGCGCGGATATCGGGACATGGCCGGCGGCGGCGTTGACCCAGTTCACCGGCTTTGCTGCGGCGCTGGTCATTTGGATGTTCGTTCGAGACGGAGGGCTTTGGGATTTGCGGCGCGTTCGTCCGTTGTATATCAGCGGCGGGGCCTTGGCGGCGATCATTATTTTTAGCAACGTCACGGCGATCCAGCAGGTTGGAGTGACCTTGACGATTTCAGCGGTGTTGATCGCCCAATTGTGCATTACTTTTTTCATTGATAGTCTAGGATGGTTCGGGGTGCCGAAGCAAAAAATGCGGCTGCCGCAATTTATCGGTATCGGTTTAATGATCGCGGGGGTCGTGATCCTCAAGTTTTAGCAGAATGAGCAAGAAGGGCCCCTCTGTCAGGAAGGAGAACGGATATGAAAGAAGTAGCGGACCGGGCCTTGTTGGCCGATTATATCGAATCGTATGGTCTTCGGAAGGTGTTTCCCAAAGCGCTGCTGCCTTATCTGACGCTATACGGATATGACCAGGGGGAACTGATTTGCACGCAAGGGGAACCTTCGCATTCGATGTACGTGCTCGTCCGGGGGAAAATCAAAATTTATAACACGTCTCCGGAAGGCCGTACGCTGGTCATCTCCTTCAAAAACCCGTTGGAAGTCGTCGGGGATGTCGAATACATCCGGGACGGGGATATTATCAATACGGTCGAGGCGGTGTCGCCGGTCCAGATGATCGGCGTGGAGTACCGCTGGCTGCGGAAGTATTGCGCCGATCATTCCCCGCTGCTGCATTTTCTGCTGGACATCATTACGAAGAAGTTCTACATGAAATCCAGCTCTATGAGCTTTAATCTACTGTATCCGGTTGAGATCCGGCTAGCGAGTTATCTGTTGTCCGTCTCTTATGACGAAGCCGATGCCCTGTTTCTTGGGAAGCTGGGTACGGCCGATTTGGCCGATGCGGCGAATTTGATCGGAACCAGCTATCGGCATTTGAACCGGGTGCTGCAGAAATTTGCGACGTCAGGCTTGATCGAGCGAAGCCGGGAGGGCATCACGGTAAAAGACCGGGAAGCTCTCCGCAGCTTGGTCAGCCGGAATATTTACGAATAGGGGGCATGAACCGTGTTATTGGGAATCTTGTTTGCACTGACCGCCGGAGCGTTGGTCGGGATGCAAAACGTGTTTAATACGAAGGTGAATGAGCAGACGGGGAACTGGACGACAACGATGCTGGTGCTGGGCCTAGGGTTTGCCGCTTCCTTCGCGATCGGTTTGGCGATCGAAGGCGGAGGGATGTTTACGTCTCTGCGCGGGATGCAGACGTGGTTTTGGTTCAGCGGTTTGATCGGGGTGGGCGTCGTCACTTGCATGGTACAGGGGGTAAAGCTGCTGGGGCCAACCTACGCCGTAGCCATCGTCATGACTTCGGAGCTTGGTTTCGCCTTGTTGTTTGATGCTCTGGGCTGGCTCGGCTTACAGAAGGTGCCGTTTACGCTTCATCAACTGATCGGCGTGCTGGTCATTGTCGGCGGTATTTTCGTGTTTAAGTTGGGCGGGGGACGCGAGAGCGAGGAAAGCTCCGTTCGGAAGAGGGAAGCCTTGAATTAAGGGAATGAAGTGAGGAGGCGCTAGATATGGAAGGAAACATCGATAAAATCGCCTGGATTTGCCTGCGGGACGGGCGCATGTTAAACGTGCGTTCCAAGGGGAAGGAACTGTTTTATGTCCCGGGCGGCAAGAGAGATCCGGGCGAGTCCGATCGCGAAACCCTGCTGCGGGAAGTTCAAGAGGAGTTGTCCGTTACCGTCAAGCCGGATACGATCAAATATTTTGCGACGTTCGAAGCTCAAGCCGACGGCAAACCGGAGGGCGTGCTCGTTCGAATGACCTGCTATTTTGCCGATGTTGAAGGCGAACTTCATCCGGCCTCCGAAATCGAGGAAATGGCGTGGCTCAGCTACGCGGAACGCGAGCGCACGTCGCTGATCAGCCGGATGATTTTCGACCAGCTGCATGAGATGAATGTGCTGTGACGGAAGGAAGGGCTACCGATGATCATTAGACCTTTGCAAGCGAAAGACAACGCGGCGATTGAAGCCGTGATCCGCGATTGCCTGATCGAGTTCGGCGGGAACCGGGAAGGGCTGGCTTGGCAGGACGACAGCCTTAGCGCGCTGTCCCGCTATTATGAACCGGAAGGAAGAGCCTATTGGGTCGTGGAGCAGGACGGCCGGGTGCTTGGAGGTGCGGGGATTGCCCCGTTTGCCGATTCCGGTGAAGTGTGCGAGCTGCAGAAAATGTATCTGCGGGCCGAAATCCGCGGGACAGGCATTGCGGCCCGTTTGCTGGAGACCTGCTTGGATTTCGCCACGCGTCATTACGAGCAATGTTATCTGGAGACGCTGCAGACGATGGAGGCGGCAAACCGTTTTTACCAAAAACACGGCTTCCGGAAACTGCAAGCGCCGCTGGCCGGCTCGGAGCATTTCGCCTGCGATGCTTGGTATATTAAGGTTCTATTAAGGAGTTAGAACGGCATCCGCCGATTAATTTGGAGACGAAAAAATCTATTGATTTACTTTCGGGTTGTAAGTATAATGATTACAACGAAAGGGGTTCAAATGATGCAAATCAGCAGCCGGTTCACGATAGCCGTACATATGTTAGCGTTGATTCAGGTTCGCACCAACCATCTGACGTCCGAACAAATCGCCGACAGCGTCAATACGAATCCCGTGATTATTCGGCAGATCAGCAGAGCGCTCAAGAAATCCGGGCTGATCGATGTCAGACGCGGTACGGGCGGCGCTTATCTAACCCGAGAAGCGGGAGACATCACGCTATACGATGTATATCAGGCGGTAGAAGCGGTAGGCAAAGGAAAGCTGTTTCATGCGCACGAGAACCCCAATCCCAACTGCTGGGTAGGCGCCAACATCAATCAAGTACTCGATTTGATTTTGTCCAAAGCGCAAGCCGCTATGGAAACGATCCTAAAGGAGATTTCCATCCAGGAGATAACCGAGCTGATCGCTCAAAAAAAGAATGCTTCCTCGGAGGCATAATTTTTTGGAGTCGTTGTAATGAAAGGTGTTACAACGAAACGGCGATTGATGATGCGTGTTGATAAGAATGAGAGGATTACCTCTATTCTAGTTGTAATGATAATCATTACAACGCTACCTAAGTAAAAGAATATCTGTCTAAAGGAGCGAATGAATATGACAAAACCCAATATCGAAACGGAGATCCATGAGCTGGAGTGGCGGCCGGGGATTCATTCTTACGTGCAGCTTATCCCTAACATTGAATTTTCCAAGGTTGAAGGCACTTCGTTGACGTTAAATTTACTGGTGCTTCGCGATCCCATGGACGCATTGTTTCATCGGGAGGGGAACAAGGAAACTTATCCGCTGATCATTTATTTGCAAGGCTGCGGCTGGGGCTGGTCGAAGCAGGATACATTCGCCTTCCTTCCACAATTGGCGGCGTTCGCCAAACGAGGCTACGTCGTGGCTAGCGTGGAGTATCGGGGCAGCGGTACCGCTGTTTTCCCGGCACAGATTCAGGATGTCAAGGCGGCCGTGCGTTATCTGAAGGCCCATGCCAGCGACTTCAACATCGATCCGCAGCGGATCGGAGTTTGGGGGGATTCCTCGGGAGGGCACTTGGCGCTTATGCTGGGATTGACGGAGGAAGTAGAGGAATTTACCGGAGCAAGGGAGCACCGGGAACAATCCAGCCGTGTGCAGGCCATCGTGGATTGGTTTGGCCCAACCGACTTTTTAACGATGAGCCAATATCCGTCCGTCTTCGATCACGACTCGCCTCATTCGCCGGAATCCAAATTGGTGGGGGGCGCGATTCAGGAGCATAAGGAGCTGGCCAGACGAGCGAGCCCGATGAGCTATGCAGCGTCCGCTTCCAAAGTTCCGCCCATCCTGATCATGCATGGGGATACGGATGATGTAGTGCCTTACGAGCAAAGCCTCGAATTCTATAAAGCGATGAGGGAGGCGGGACATCAGGTATCCCTATGCAAAATCAAGGGCGCCGGGCATTTCGGGTTTACGCAATCCCATACACTTGATGTGGTGCACGCTTTCTTCGATGAGCATTTGCAACAAATGCGGAAATAAAGCAGCCTCTGCTTGCTGCGCGTCAGCGATTGAAGAGCATTGCCAATGAATTTGGCAATGCTCTTTTTAATAATGCAGGAAGGGATGCGCCGGGAAAAACCTTATGGATTTTATCTTTCGCAACGGCAGTTCGCAGTAGTTAGCTCTTCATTTAGGGTGCTCGCGGCTAACCTAAGGGAATTCCCTGATGGGAAGCGGAAGCGTACCGTTCCATAATGGAATCAGAAGCTCGAATACCATTGATTCCCCGTCAAAGGCATTCATTTGAGCGATGAAGGAGTGAACGCTTCCGTGAAACGAAGATCAGGACTTAGCTTTTTTAAGAAACCGGAGACGATTTCGGGAAATTGGACGAAAATCGAAGAGAAAAGCCGGGAATGGGAGAATATGTACCGCGGCCGCTGGTCGCACGATAAAGTGGTGCGGACGACGCATGGCGTGAACTGCACGGGTTCCTGCAGTTGGAAAGTCTTTGTGAAGAACGGCATCATCACCTGGGAAAACCAACAAATCGATTATCCGTCCTGCGGGCCGGACATGCCGGAGTTCGAACCCCGGGGTTGCCCGCGGGGGGCGTCGTTCTCGTGGTATGAATACAGCCCTTTACGGGTGAAATACCCTTATATGCGCGGCCGGCTGCTGCGCCTGTGGCGCGAGGCGATGACCAAACATCACGGTAATCCCCTGGAGGCCTGGGCCAGTATCGTGGAGAACCCGGAAGCGGCGCAATCGTATAAGCAGGCGCGCGGCAAAGGCGGCCATGTGCGCGTCACCTGGGAAGAAGCTACGCAGCTAATCTCCGCGCAATTGCTTTATACCATTAAGAAATACGGGCCGGACCGGATTGCCGGGTTTACCCCGATTCCGGCCATGTCGATGATCAGCTACGCTTCGGGCGCGCGGTTCATCTCCTTGCTAGGCGGCGAGATGCTCAGTTTCTACGATTGGTACGCCGACCTGCCGCCGGCTTCGCCGCAAATTTGGGGCGAACAAACCGATGTGCCGGAGTCATCCGATTGGTACAACGCTGGATACCTGATCATGTGGGGCTCCAACGTTCCGCTGACGCGGACGCCGGATGCTCATTTCATGACCGAGGTTCGCTATAAAGGGACGAAGGTGGTGTCCGTAGCGCCGGACCATGCGGAGAACGTGAAATTTGCCGACAACTGGCTGGCTCCGCATCCGGGGACGGATGCCGCGGTGGCTCAAGCGATGACGCATGTCATCCTGGACGAATTTTATGTACAGCGCCAGGAACCGATGTTCTTGAACTACGCCAAACAATACACGGACATGCCGTTCCTGATTTTGCTGGATCCGCACGAAGGCAGCTATAAAGCCGGCCGGTTCTTGCGGGCAAGCGATTTGGGGCAAGCATCGGAGCATGCCGAATGGAAGCCGGTTATTTATGACGAAGCGGCCGGAGAACTGGTCGTACCGAACGGAACGATGGGCCAACGGTGGGAGAAGGACGTCAAGTGGAACCTGATCCTCGATCGAGAAGACGGAAGCCGGATCGAGCCGGCTTTGTCGGTCGAGCCGCACGGCGGGGAATGGACAGAGATTGTATTCCCTTACTTTGACGCTGACGGCAACGGTACGTTTACCCGGTCGATTCCGGCCAAAACCGTAACTTTGGCCGACGGATCAACCCGTTTGGCCGCAACGGTTCACGATTTGATGCTTAGCCAATACGGAGTAACCCGTCCGGGCAGCACCCATACATCCAAAGGGTATGATGACGCAGAGTCGCATTACACTCCAGCTTGGCAAGAGCGAATCACCGGTGTCAAAGCGTCGCTCGTGGTGCAAATCGCTCGCGAGTTTGCGCAGAACGCACTGGACACAGGCGGTCGTTCAATGATCATTATGGGCGCCGGGATCAACCACTGGTTCAACAGCGATACGATCTACCGCTCGATCCTGAACTTGGTGATGCTGACGGCTTCGCAGGGGGTTAACGGCGGCGGTTGGGCTCACTACGTCGGACAAGAGAAATGCCGGCCGATCGAAGGCTGGTCGACCATCGCTTTCGCCCGCGACTGGCAAGCGCCGGCGCGGCTGCAAAACGCGACTTCGTTCTTCTATTTTGCCACCGACCAATGGAAATACGAGGAGATGAGCGCGGAATCGTTGAAATCGCCAACCGGCGGGGATATCCCGTACCGTCATCCGGCGGATTACAATGTACTGGCAGCTCGACTGGGCTGGCTGCCATCGTATCCGCAGTTCAACAAGAGCAGCCTAGCCTTCGCCGAAGAAGCGGCTGCTCAGGGCAAGACGGACAACGCCGAGATCATCCAGCACGCATACGAGCAAGTGATCTCCGGTGATGCGAAGTTCGCTGTGGAGGATCCGGATGCGCCGGAGAACTTCCCGCGTTCGCTGTTCGTCTGGCGCTCGAATCTGATCTCCAGCTCTGCCAAAGGGCAAGAGTTCTTCATGAAGCATTTGCTGGGCACGCATAACGGGTTGTTGTCCAACCCGAACGAAGAGGAAAAGCCGGAAGAAATCGTCTGGCGCGATGAGGTGGAAGGCAAGCTGGATCTGCTTGTAGCGCTCGATTTCCGGATGACGGCGACACCGATGTATGCCGATATCGTTCTCCCGGCGGCAACCTGGTACGAGAAGGTGGATATCTCCTCTACCGACATGCACCCGTTCGTGCATCCGTTCAACCCGGCGATCGATCCGTTGTGGGAGTCGCGCACCGACTGGGATATCTACCGGACGCTCGCCAGCGTCCTGTCCGAGATGGCCAAGGAGCATATGCCGGGCGTATACAAAGACCTGGTCACCTCGCCGCTTGGACATGATTCCATGGCGGAAATCGCTCAGCCGTATGGGGAAGTAAAGGATTGGAAGCGCGGGGAAACGAAGCCGGTCCTCGGCAAAACGATGCCCGGCTTTACCGTGGTCGAACGCGATTATACGAAGATCTACGACAAATACATTACGCTTGGACCGAACCTGGAAACCGGCAAGGTTGGCGCACATGGAGTCTCGTTCTCCGTCAAGGAAGAGTATGAGGATTTGAAGAAGATCAATGGCTCTTATATCGATGACACGATCAAAAACGGCCGACCGAAGCTGCGTACGGCGAGACAAGCGGCCAATGCAGTATTGCATTTGTCTTCGGCTACGAATGGGAAAGTGTCCCAACGCGCCTGGGAATCCGCGGAACAGGATACGGGCGTAGAATTAAAGGATATTTCCGCCGACCGAGCTGCCGAACGGATCACGTTCGCGAACATTACCGCGCAGCCGCGGGAGGTCATTCCGACGCCGGTATTTAGCGGCTCGAACAAATCGGGACGCCGGTATTCGCCGTTTACGACCAACATCGAACGGTTAGTGCCGTTCCGGACGTTAACCGGACGCCAGCATTTTTATCTGGATCACCAAATCTTCCTGCAGTTCGGGGAGGCGCTGCCAGTCTACAAACCGACATTGCCGCCGATGGTGTTTGGTCCGCGAGACAAGCAGGTTGAGGGTGGCAAAGATGCGCTGGTATTGCGTTATTTAACGCCGCACGGCAAGTGGAACATCCACAGCACGTACCAGGATAATCTGCACATGTTGACCTTGTTCCGGGGCGGTCCAACCGTGTGGATCAGCAACGAGGATGCGGAAGCGCACCAAATTAACGATAACGACTGGCTGGAGGTCTATAACCGTAACGGCGTCGTAACGGCCAGAGCGGTGGTCAGCCACCGGATGCCGAGGGGTACGATGTTTATGTACCATGCCCAGGATAAACACATTAACGTACCGGGTTCGGAAATCACGGGAGAGCGAGGCGGCAGCCATAATGCTCCGACGCGAATTCACTTGAAGCCGACGCAACTCGTCGGGGGTTATGCCCAACTCAGTTACGGCTTCAACTACTACGGACCGATCGGCAACCAGCGTGATGTCTACGTTGCCGTGCGCAAACTGAAGGAGGTCGACTGGCTTGAAGATTAAAGCGCAAATCGCCATGGTGCTCAACTTGGACAAATGCATCGGCTGCCACACTTGCAGCGTGACCTGTAAGAGCACCTGGACGAACCGGGAAGGCGCCGAATATATGTGGTTCAACAACGTCGAAACGAAACCGGGCATCGGTTACCCGAAACGGTGGGAGGACCAGGAGCATTACAAGGGCGGCTGGACGCTGCGTAACGGCAAGCTGGAGCTGAAGTCCGGCAGCAAGCTGTCGAAGATTGCTCTCGGCAAAATTTTCTATAACCCGGACATGCCGGAAATGAAAGATTATTACGAACCCTGGACGTATGATTACGAGAAGCTGACGAATTCGGGGGAGAAGAAGCATCAACCCGTTGCCCGGCCCAAATCGGCCGTCACCGGCGACAAGATGGACCTGGACTGGGGGCCGAACTGGGAAGACGATCTGGCCGGCGGCCACATTACCGGACCCAAGGATCCGAACATCGAGAAGATCGAAGAGGAAATCAAATTCAATTTCGAGCAGTCGTTTATGATGTACTTGCCCCGGTTATGCGAGCATTGCTTGAATCCAAGCTGCGTGGCCTCCTGTCCATCCGGCGCGATCTACAAGCGCGATGAGGACGGAATTGTCCTTGTCGACCAAGAGGCTTGCCGCGGCTGGCGTTACTGTATGACGGGTTGCCCTTACAAGAAGGTCTACTTCAATTGGAAGACGAACAAAGCCGAAAAATGTACGTTCTGCTTCCCGAGAATCGAAGCGGGACTTCCAACGGTGTGCTCCGAGACATGTACCGGCCGGATTCGCTACCTTGGCGTATTGTTATATGACGCAGATCGGGTGCAAGAAGCGGCTTCGACGCCGGACGAGAAGGATTTGTACGAAGCGCAACTTGGCTTATTCCTCGATCCGCATGATCCGAAAGTGATTGAGCAAGCCCGCAAAGACGGCTTGTCCGAGGAATGGATCGAAGCGGCTCAAAACTCGCCGGTTTATAAACTGGCGATCGAATACAAGCTGGCATTCCCGCTTCATCCGGAATACCGCACGCTGCCGATGGTCTGGTATGTACCGCCGCTCAGCCCGATCATGAGCCATTTTGAAGGCAAGGATTCGATTCAGAATCCGGACCTGATCTTCCCGGCAATTGAAGAAATGAGAACGCCGGTTCAGTATCTGGCCAATCTCCTGACCGCAGGAGATACTTCGACCGTCAAAATAGCCCTGCAACGTATGGCGATGATGCGTCAATACCAACGTGCGCAATTCTCCAAAAAGCCGTTTGACGAAAAACGCTTGGCCCGCGTGGGACTGACCGCTCAGCAGATCGAAGAAATGTACCGCTTGCTGGCCATTGCGAAATACGAGGACCGCTTTGTGATCCCGACTTCGCATAAGGAAGGATACATGGATCCGTACCGGGCCCAAGGCACCGAAGGTTTCGGTATGGATTGCGACGGCTGCGGCCCGGCAACTCCAATTCCGGCTAATAACGGAAAGAGTGGCCGGGATCTGTACGAACAAAACTTCTACGGGGGGATCTGGCGTGATTGATCTGGCGAAACTGGATGAACATCGCGAGTTGTTCGGCTTTTTTGCCGGACAGCTCGTCTACCCCGATAAGGAGACGTTCGCATTGATTCGTGAGAGCGGGGAAGAGGTGCTGCCATCGACGGTGATAGAGCCGGTAACGAAATATCGGGAGCAAATGCTTGCGCTCAGCATGGAAGAGATCGAGGAGCTTTACGTGGATACGTTTGATTTTGAAAAGTCGTCAACGCTGTACATGACTTTTTTTAAATACGAGGATTCCAAAGATCGCGGTCAGTTGCTTACCTCACTCAAAGCGGTTTACGAAATGTTCGGCATGGAAATGATCGACCGGGAATTGCCGGATTTCCTGCCGCTGATGCTGGAATTCTTGTCTGCAGCGGAGTGGCTGGGACATCCGCATAGCGAGACAGGGATGTTTACGGTGTTAACGATTCTGGAGGATGGCACGTACCAGTTGATGAAATCGCTGGAGAAGAAGGGGAACCCTTATTATGAGCTCATCAAGGCCCTCCGGGAAACGTTTAAGTTGTGCTTGTCACAGGAGGTGAAGGTTCATGAGTCTGTTTGAGCAATTTCTATGGGTCATTTTCCCGTATTTATGCGTGGCTACGTTCGTGGTAGGGCATATTTTCCGCTACCGCTACGACCAGTTTAATTGGACGGCCAAATCCAGCGAATTTATCGAGAAAAAACGGTTGATGCTAGGCAGCATGTTGTTCCACATCGGAATTATCCCGGTCATCATGGGTCATGTGGCGGGATTGGGCATTCCGAAGGAGTGGATGGCTGCTCTTGGCGTCAACGAGCATATGTATCATCTCGGTGCCATGTATGGCGGAGGATTGTTCGGCGTGATTACATTTGCCGGGATGCTGATCTTAACGATGCGCCGGTTGACCATGAAAAACGTGCGCCGCCTAAGCTCCGCCTCAGACATGATCGTGAACGGATTGCTGCTGTTCATCGTATTTATGGGGATGTTCTCCACGCTGGTCACGAATAATGTGCAGCCGGATTTTGATTATCGGGAGACGATTTCCATCTGGTTCCGCAATCTGCTTATCTTCCGGCCGGAAGCCTCATATATGGCAGAGGTGCCGATTTCGTTTCAAATCCACATTTTGGCGGGGTTTCTGATCTTTGCCTTGTGGCCGTTTACTCGTCTCGTCCATGTCTGGAGCGTGCCCTTGAATTATGCCCGGAGAAGCTATATCCTTTATAGGAAGAATCGCTCGCATACTGCGGGACGTTAAGGATTTTGAAGTTTAGGGAGACGAATACATGAATCCAACCTCCAGTTGCTACCAGGTACTCATCGATCAATTAAGAGAACAGATGGGGTATGACTTCGTGTCGCTGGCTTTTGCCGAGTCGGCCGTTAATGATTTCGTCCTTACCTGGAAGTATGCCTCGGGCAACTTGAACAATCGATATAAACGCATCGTCCTCCAGTCAGGTAAAGGGATTGCCGGTATCGTATTCAAAACCGGCAGTCCCATGCTGGTTGCAAATGTCGCCGACGGGCTCAAACCCCAAGAAATGTACAATTACCCGATTTTAATTTCGGAACGGTTAACCAGCTTGGCGGCGATCCCCTTGTATTTGACGGATCGGGTTGAAGGTGTGCTCTTGGCCGGTTATCGTGGAGAGAAGCGGATGTCGCACGAAGAGTTACGCCGGTTGTATGAATGGCTTCAAGGCAGGTTTGGCGATTTTGAAATCAAGGAGCTGAACCCATGAATCCTTCATCCTTGAATATACCGATCGAGCTGCTTCAAAAACAATTTGAACACAGCTCCGATGCCATCATTTTCTTTGATGCCGGCCATCGGGTCATGGCGATGAATTCCCGGGCCGAACGTCTTCTGGACCGCCGAGTGCTGGAGGAACCAGCCGGACCGGACAGCAATTCGTTTTGCTTCTCTTGCCGGGGCTACACCAGTGAAGAAGAACCGATGTCTTGTCTAAATTGCTATCTATCCAATACGGAGAAGGATTTCAGCTCCTTCCAGCTATATCTTGAGACGAAAACCAAAGGCGTGGTGCCGTTCTCCGCCAGCTTTCAAACCGTAGATGCGGCGGAGGGTATCCGGGTGCTTACTCTCCGCGACTTGACGAATCAACTTATGACGCAGCAGTTGCTCAATCAGAACACCATGATGAAGAGCGTCATTAAGGCCCAGGAAGACGAGCGCAAGCGGATCTCCCGTGAGCTGCACGACAGCGTAGCTCAAGAGTTGATTAGCTCGTTGGTGGATCTGCGCGTGCTCAAATATTTGAACGTACAAGAAGAAGCGCTGCAAAAAATCCAGCAAACCGAAGCCTCGCTCACCCGGTTGCTGGAGCAAATCCGCAACCTGTCGGTGGAGCTGCGTCCAGCTTCTCTGGATGATCTCGGCCTTGACGCAGCCTTCCGTTCTCATTTCAAATGGATTGAGAAAAACTATGGCGTGCTGGTACGATTTGTTGCGGAGCTCGGGGGTCAGCGATTTAACAGTGAAGTGGAAACGGTCGTTTATCGAGTATGCCAGGAATCGGTACTTAATGCCTTGAAATATGCCGATATTGACGAGATTAACGTGCGTCTGTTTGCCTCGACGCATTTGCTGGAGCTCATTGTTTCCGATCAGAGGAACGGATTCGACGTGAATACGAACGATCCGAAGGGAACCGGACTTGGTATCTATGGGATGAAAGAGCGAGCCGAGCTCGTAGGCGGTGAAATCTCCATTAACTCTAAACGGGGGGAAGGCACAACGGTCCATTTGCGAGTTCCGTTCGGAGCGTTCTCTCTTTAGACGGCCATAGCGCCCAGTAGGTAGGGTTAACTTTCGAGGGCAAGGGGGAAGGTTCTGTGAAGGTAGTAATCGCGGATGATCACGCCGTCGTCCGGAGCGGGTTTGCAATGATCATTAATTTTCAAGAGGATATGGAAGTCGTGGCGACAGCTGCGGACGGGATTGAAGCCTACAAAATGGTGGCTAAACACCGCCCAGACATTTTGCTGATGGATCTCAGCATGCCTCCGGGAGAAAGCGGCTTGATTGCAACGGCTAAAATCCACGAGGATTTTCCCGAGACCCATATCATTATCCTGACGATGCACGATGACGAGGAGTATCTATTTCATGTGCTTAAGAAAGGCGCGCGCGGGTATGTTCTGAAGAATTCTCCGGATGAACAGCTCGTTTCGGCCATTCGCATGGTGCATCAAGGCGGGGTCTATATCCATCCGAAGCTGGCTTCTTCCCTTGTCCGTGAATTCGTAAGCCATGATCAGCAAGCGGATGAGAGCAATCCCTACCAGCTGCTGTCCACCCGCGAGATCGAGATCCTGCCGCTTGTCGCTAAAGGGTATGGCAATAAAGAGATTGCCGAAATGCTGCATATTTCCGTGAAAACGGTAGAGGCGCATAAAGCCAAAATCATGGAAAAGCTCAATTTGAAATCAAGACCTGAACTGGTGGAATACGCCATTAAGAAAAAGCTGCTGGATTTTTAACGGAGGCTGGGAACATGGAACAAGGAACACTGCTGAGCGAATTGCCTGCCATGCGTATTTTGGAGAACGAGCATCGGTATTTGGCGAGTTTAATGGACGAATGGCATGCCATCGTGCTGGACTTCCAAAACGATCGTTACACCGTGGACCGGGCGAAGCCGCAATTCGACCGTCTGCGTAAGCTGTTGAATGATTTTAAAGCGCCTTTGCGCAGGCATTTTCATAAAGAAGAGACTTATTTTTTCCCGCGATTGGGGAAGCATATAGGGTATGACCAAGGCCCGATCGTATCGATCGAACAGGAACACGAGGAAATCTTCGCTTACATCGACCATTTCCTCCATTATGCGGGCGGCGAGTTTTCGCTGGAGGAAATGAAGGCCTTGTCCCGGGATGCGGGCGAAGCATTTGAAATACTGACCGTGCATTTCGTCAAAGAAGAAACCGTATTGTTTCCGATGACCGGGCAGGTCATGAAACCGGCAGAACAAGAGCAGTTGAATAAGGAGCTTTACACCCTGATTGTTGAATAGTTTCCCATTCAATGAGCAGCCCATAAACATCAAACGGTGCTTATGGGCTTTTTTGTGTCCAAATCGGCCGAGTAGGGAGTTTCCCGGAACAATCAGGGGAAAACCCTATTCAGACCGCCGAACCGGATCGGCTAAAATACGGGTGGGGAAATCGATGGTCATTCAGAAGTCATTTTGGAAAAGGTGATCGATATTGATGAAAAAAGTTCAATTGCCGCTGCAAACGTTAAATCTGATTGTGGGCTTTGCCGTTTGGGTCATTATCTCGTCCCTCGTATCTTTTATGGGCGAGGATATCCAGATCCCGGCCGATAAGGTCGCGATCATTACGGCGATCCCTGTCGTATTGGGCTCGGTCCTGCGTATACCGCTTGGGTATTACGCCAATATCTTTGGGGCGCGAATCGTTTTCTTGATCAGCTTTATCTTGCTGCTGTTTCCGGTGTATTATATCAGCGAAGCGAACTCCTACGTGGATCTGATCATCGGCGGATTGTTTCTTGGCATCGGCGGGGCCGTGTTTTCCGTGGGCGTCACCTCATTGCCGAAATATTATCCGAAGGAGCGTCACGGTTTGGTTAACGGCGTGTATGGTCTCGGGAATCTCGGGACCGCGGTCACTTCGTTCTCCGCGCCGGTCGTTGCGACGCAAATCGGCTGGTCGGCGACCGTTAAGCTGTATTTGATTCTTCTGCTGGTTTTTGCGGCGCTGAATCTCTTCTTCGGCGACCGTAAAGAGCCGAAAGTGAAAACCGCTTTGATGGAACAAATCAAGGGCGTGTACAAAAATGAAAAGCTCTGGTTGTTCTCGCTGCTGTATTTTATTACGTTCGGATCGTTTGTCGCATTCACCGTTTATTTGCCGAATTTTCTGGTGACGAACTTTGAGCTGACCAAGGTGGATGCGGGAATGCGCACGGCCGGATTCATCGCTCTGGCGACGTTTATGCGCCCGGTCGGCGGTTGGCTGGCGGACCGGTTCAACGCCTTGATGTTATTGATCGTTGTCTTTTCGGGCTTCACGTTGGCGGCGATCGTATTGGCTTTCTCTCCGACGTTTACTTTGTATACGATCGGTTGTTTGGTGATCGCGATGGTTGCCGGGGCCGGTAACGGGGTCATCTTCAAGCTGGTCCCGCAGTATTTCAACAAGCAGGCGGGGATCGTAAACGGCATCGTATCGATGATGGGAGGCTTGGGCGGATTCTTCCCGCCGCTGCTGCTGTCCTATATCCACTCGGTGACCGGTCAATATTCCATCGGGTTTATGCTGTTGTCGCAGGTGGCCCTGGCCAGCTTGATTCTCGTGCTCTGGATGATCTATTCCGACAAGCTGAGCTTGTCCTCGGAAGTATTCAACACGACGGCGCAGGGAATTCTGGTGACGGATCCCAAAGGAACCATTGTAGCGGTGAACCCGGCGTTTACCGCGGTGACGGGATTCGGCGAAGAGGAGGCAGTCGGGCAGAAGCCCAATATTCTGCGAACGGATCGACAAGCCCCCGATTTCTATGTGCGCATGTGGAAGAGCATTAAAGAAACCGGCATGTGGCAGGGTGAAATATGGAACAAGCGCAAAAACGGAGAAATCTATTTGCAGTGGCTGAACATCAGCGCCGTAAGGGACGAAACGGGAGAAGATATCCGCTACGTCGGGACGTTCTCCGAGCTTCCGGAAGGAAAAACGAAAAATTAAGAAGCGTCACGTTCTACTAGCTTAAAGGGGAGGGGAGAAGCATGCCGGTTGGTCCATCATTACGGCAACGACACGCTCATCAGGCTATTCACGCCGGAGGTTTAGCAGGAGCCCGTTCGAAGACGGAGGAAGTCGAAAGTTTGTACGCAAGCGGGAACCTGGAGTTGGCAGATCAGGCAACGGCAGAATTGCTGGAATACTGGGAGTCGCGAATTCTGAGTCACGCGGATGCGGAAGAGGACGGTTTTTATCAGGAAGTTGCCGAGAAGAATCCGAATCTGGAGGAAACGGTTCTGCAATTGAAACGGGATCATGAGCTCATGAGAATCATGGTGAAGAACGTCCACCAAATGCGGGAGACTGGTGGATTCAGTAAGGACATTCTGCATAAGCTGTATGCTTTGCTGGAGATCAATGCAATTCATAGCCAAGAGGAGGAACGGTTGTTGTTCTGACTCGGAAAAAAGATAAAGCGATTAAACAGCAGGACTGTTTAATCGCTTTTTTCATGAGGACTAAATGACATAAATGCACTCTTCGGACGCCTTCTGGCGGATGCCGAACTCGAACGTGTCTTGACGGAGCCCCCGCCGCATCGTTTCGAGCGACAGAATGTCCTGCGGCTGGATATTGCCCAAATGGACGCCGGCGCCGAACTTCCGCAGCAGCAGCACTTGCTGGTGCTTCAGCGGAGCTTCCCACATCAGCCTTGTCGTATCGGGGACAAATTTGAGGATATTGTCCAATATATCCTGGCGGCATTCGCCCTGCTCATCGAAAATGCCGACGCCCATTCCGGATTCGCGCGCTTCCACGGTCATCAGCTCGGCACCGGCTTCGAGATCGGCTTCCTGGGTCTCCGCCAAATGCGTGGCATCGATCAACGAACCGGATAATTTCTTGCCAAATTCGGTGACGACGCGCAGGCCTCGGCTTTTGCCTTCCTGGATCAATTCCGTGCGGCGCTTGCGAGGCAGTTCGATCGTGCCGTCGGACACCTCGATGCCGTTAAAGCCCAGCCGGCAAATGGTGTTGAAGAAGTCCGAGACAACATCCTGTTGAACCGCCGTTTCCAGCAGCGTTCCGCCTGGCATGACCATAATGCCTTGCTGCTTGGCAAGGTTGATCTTGTACATCAACAGCTCCGTGCTGTAGAGCGGGGCCGTGCCGAAACCGAATTTGATGCAATTTACGTAACCCGCGGCCAGTTCAATAAAATCCATGAAGGCGGTCCGCCCGAGTCCTTTATCGATCACCATCGTTAGGCCGGGCCCGGTAACCTGCAGCTCCGGCAAGCTTCCTTCCGGCTCGATGCTCTGACGTAGTCCGCTCGGATCAAATAACTCGGCAGGCCATACGGAACGTAAGGTACTCTTCATACTGGAATCTCCTCGTTTCCTTATTAACTTATCGTTTCACCGATGACATAGGCATCATATGCGAATCCATCGCGGCCGGTGCCCAATAATTAACAAATTATGGTGAAGGATCAGTTGATTTGGCGAGGAGGCTTGATTAGGAAAAAGACCAGCCCCAACGTGACCAAAGACAAGCAGGACACGGTGATAAACACGACGCGGTCGGAAATGTCCATCATCCACCCGAATAGGGGCGGTCCAAAAGCGACGCCTAAAAAACGCAGGCTGTTGTACAGCGAGGTGATCATGCCGCGTTCGCTTTTTTGCACCGATCCGGTGACTATCGTATTTAAGCAAGGCAGTAGCAAGCCGGTTCCGACGCTGCTGACCGTCAGCAAACCGATAAAGACATAGATGTTCTTAAAGAAGAAGATCGTCGCGGCCAGGGCCAGCGTCATCATCACCAGTCCGATGTTCATCAACCAACGCATCAGCAGGCCTTTTTTCTTGATCAAGCTTCCCGTCGTATAGGAAGTGATGACCATGCCGAGCAGGGGGATCGCCAGAACCGCGCCCTTAAGAACGCCGTCGATATGGTAGGGAGCCTCTTCCAAAGTATTGGACAAGTAAAACAGAACCCCGAATAAAATGAAAAGTCCCAATGAACCGGCGAAAAAGGAGGTGATCAGCCAGCTTCCTTTTTCACGGAAGATTTGGCCGATTTTATGAATGTACGACTTAAGCGGCTGTTTTTCGCCGTGCTTGGATTCCTTGATCAGAAACAGGACGGCCAGCAGCGATAAAGCGCAAAACACGGGGAACGCGAAAAAGGAAGCATACCAAACAATCAGCACCAGCAAGGACCCGATGATCGGGCTTAGCACTTTGCCGACGCCGTTTGACGCTTCGATCAATCCCAGAGCTTTACTTTCCGTTCCACCTTTGTATAAATCGCCAACCAGTGCCATCGCTATCGGCGCCGTTCCCGCCGCTGCCATGCCTTGAATGGCCCGGGCCGTAATAATGACGGCATAGGAGTTCCAAATGGCGCCAAACCCGGCCAAGATCCCGGCACCTCCGTAGACGATCAACGCAGGGATAATGATTTTCTTCCGCCCAAACCGGTCGGATAGGTAACCGATCACCGGGATGAACACGCCTGCCGCCAAAGAGAAAATCGAAATGATCAAGCTGCTTTGAAATTTACTGATTTCCAGCTGCCTTTGCATTTCCGGAAGCACTGGCACCAGCATCGAATTGCCGAACACAAGCACGATGGGGATCGTAGCAATGGCAATAAACTCCCATATCCGCCCTTTAGAACCGCTTTTCTCCGAGGTTTCCGCTTTTGGCTCGGACCGTTCGTCCGATTCCTCCTCAGGCAAGGAAATGTCACTCTGGAAGGTAATCTGCAGCCTTTTCCGCGTTTTGGTGTTATTCATCGGTTTAGCTCCTCAATGTTGAATTCGGAACACAAAGAATACGTTCATTATCTGTCAATAGGAAACCGGGTATTCATCCATTTGCACGGGCTCCTACCCATCGGGCATAAGCTGGTAATGTTCAAAGCAGAAGGGTAGGGGAAACATGATCCAAATCGTACAGGGGAATAACCACCGGCTGGCGGATGCGGAGATCCATGTGGTGATCGATGTGATCCGTGCGTTTACGGTGGCACATTACGCTTTTATTCAGGGAGCGCAAAGGATTATTTTGGCCGGTTCGCTGGAAGAGGCATTCCGTTTTAAACGGGATCATCCGGATCATTTGTTGGCGGGAGAAATCAAAGGCTTGCCCATTCCGGGCTTTGATTTGGACAATTCGCCTGCTCGGATTACGCAAGCTAACCTGGCCGGGAAAACGCTGATCCAAAAAACAACCAACGGCGTGGAAGCCACTTTGAATTCCTTAAATGCCAAGCAGGTTTTCGTTACGGGGTTTTCCAATGCGGCCACAACGGCAAGCTGGATCAAAAGCCGGATCCCTAGCGCCAGCCCCGAACCTAGGTTGCATCTGGTCGCCTCGCATCCGACGGGCGACGATGATCTGGCCTGCGCGGAATATATTGCCGGGATATTACGAGGAGACGGAAGTCCCACAGCGGCGCAAACCTTAGAGCGAATACGCGGGTCGGAAGCAGCGGCTAAGTTTTTCGATCCAGGACAACCGGCGTTTTTGCCTGAAGATATGGAGTTTTGCTTAAGGGAACGGTCTACCGGCTTTGTGATGAAGGTGGTTACCCGCGGCGGGATTCCGGTCATTGAGCGGGAAGAGGTAAACTAAGGGAGAATCGCCGCGGATTCTCCCTTTGTGTTTTCTACTCCGGTTTTTTGACTAGCAGCGGCGGTGGAACGAGCCAGCCTTTGTCTTTGCTCATGCGCAAAATTCTTAAAGCCAGTGCGGTTTTGGTCGCATGGTATTTAGCGAACAACGCACCGATGTCTTCCCGGATCGACAACCCCATCGCTCCGCTGCAGCCGGTCAAGGATGCGGCAGTGTCCATGGCAATCTTCGCCCCGATTTCCGCATCGGCAAATCTGGCGCCCGGCGGGATATCCTCCAGTTTCGCTTCCGGCCGTTCCGGTAGCATCGGGGATGGAAGGATCCCGTTATCCGTTAACAGCTTGTCCAGTTCTTTGATTTCCAGTTTCGCCTGATCCATCAAATCCTTCAGAATCTCCTTCAAATCCTTGTCGCCGGCATGGTACGTAAACAGCTGATAGCAGGACAAAATCATTTTGGCCGCCATCGAGCTTTCCCATATCGTAAATATTTCGCCGTAATGCAACGGCTCATGCTTCGGATTGCCGTCCAACACACCCATGAAGAAATCTCCTTTGCTTTGTCAATTTGCTTGCCGTCCGTATTATGTCTCCCATTCTTGGGTTGTATGTTGAAATTGTTTGTGTTCTTGAGGCACTTTTACAGAAACAGATTTGTTATATAGTGTAGAAAGAGCATGGAGGTGTTCGAAACGGAACGGGAACTAGAACGAGATGCAAATCACATTGAAACGGTGATTGTCCGTGTTCAACATGGGGACAGGGAACGGTTTGCGTTGATCGTGGATCATTTCCAGCAGCAGATCTTTCGTTATTGCTGCCGACTACTTGGTAATCGTTACGATGCGGAGGATGCGGTTCAGGATATTTTTGTGAAGGCTTACCGCTCCATTCACAGCTACAAGCCACAAGTCAGTTTCTCCGCGTGGCTGTACCGGATCGCGATGAACCATTGTTATAACCTTCTTCGGAAAGAACGTCTGCATCGCCAATGGCTAAGGCTGTTCAAGCCGGACCTGACCACAGCAAGTGTAGAGCAGGAGATCGTAGGGCAGTTATACAGTTACCCGATTGAACAAGCTTTGAAGCAATTAACGCCGGAGGAAAGAAACATGGTGGTTCTGCGCGTAATGGAGCAGCGTTCTTTTGCTGAAATCAGTGAAATCTTGTTGGTCAGCCCTAATGCGTTACATAAACGAATGAAGCGAATTCAACGTAAGCTCCAAACGGCTTTGACCCTGAAACAGGAGAAGGAGGAAATGGGATGTCACGAGACGGAGAACGTAATGAATTCGAAAGCTTGATCCAAGCCGCAAGCCGAATAGACGCGCTTCCGCAAATCGAGGTAACACAGCGGGTTATGCAACGGATTCGGGGAGAGAAGCCGGGCCGAAAACGGTTAGTCTGGAGGCTTCTGAGTCCAACGGGGGCAGTTGCCGGGCTGCTCACGCTAATGCTGATTTCCGTCACCGCATATGCCACCTCGGAGTTTATTCAAATCCGAAATGCGGCGGGAAAAGTCAAAGTTCAGTATGCGGCACCGGAACGTCAAACGGAACCTGTGTCGAACAATAACTTCGAGCAGCAAGCACTGAAGAAGGCAGAGCCTGGGGAGCTTATCGCTTACTATGTGAAAGACGCCTCGAGAGTGGAGGCATTAGATACAGCCCGTTTGCAGTTCGCTTATAAAGAAAAGCGTTGGACATCGTATTCGGCGTTTCTGAACGAAATAAAACGAACAGGTGTACCACATTTGCCGGAAACCGTTGCCGGTTATCCGCTCGAGTATGGGACGGTTTCACCTCATTATCCAACCTCTCAGCAACTGAATACGTCCCCCTTTTATCAAAGGGTCTTGGGTGAGCTTAGAACAGAAGCAGAGAAAGCAAAGGAGCAGCGGGTGTTTAGCCGAGCTGTTCCATGGACAGAGGCGGCTTTCGTCTATGGCGTGTATACTTCGGGCACGGCCCATATCGGCTTAAGTGCGAACCTATTGCATGGGGGGGATATGACCGTATTCCAGGAGCCTGAGAATCGTACGGAATCGGTCCAGGTGGAAAATCGAACGGTGATATACAACGAGGTAGATCGGAAAGAAGTGAGCTATCACTACCTTAGTTGGTACAATGAGGAGCAGGACGCTTATTATATGTTAACCACCTATGGTGGACATGAGCTTTCGAAGGAAGAGTTGCTCCGTCTTGCCGGAGAATTGATTCGAAAGGGATTGTAGGATCGTAACTTTCTTCAAGTTTCGCCGTCTATACTTAGTAGATTGAGGTGAAGGAGAAAGGAGAAACCAGAATGAAGTTAGGCAACATTCGGCTACGTCCGGCGGTTTACGGCGTATTGGCGACGACTCTGGCTTGGGTCATGACCGCGAATTCGGTTGCTGCCGCAGAGGTGGAGTTTTACCACGCCTATACGAACCCGGAAACGAAAGAAGCATACTATAACGCCTATTTAACGGCGGATGACGGCAAATCGGAACGGAAGGTCGTCTCCCGGACCGAGGACGGGACTTGGTATGTGCTTCCCGATACGGTCAGCGAGTTGTGGGGAGACGAAATGAGTCCCTTTGTGCGGGTATGGACAGAGGGATTAACGCCTCCGCCTTTCGGCGAAGTCTACCTGGATACGGCCGGGGACCGGTTGGTGGGAAAGACGGGATATCAAAACTCGCCAAGCGGGAAGTTCGGGGTTCGGAAGGTGATCTATTTTGAGGGATCTTCCAAGCGAGTCGCCTTGTTCCTGAAAAATAATCAGAACGGCGTCATTCGCCAAGCTTCTGACGGCGGGGAATGGCCCGTAACCTATTGGCTTCCCGACGGCTCTTTGCTGACGGAGCGATACAGCGAAACGGCGAAGCAGAACGAAATCGTCCGCGTGAACCCCGATACGTTGGAAACCCATCGTTTGCTGCTGGCTTCCTTGCTGGGTTATGACGAACAGCGGGGAGAACTATTACTGGCCTATAACGAGCCTACCCGGCAGGCGCATTTATACGATGTTCGTTCTCGGAAGGTCCGGGGCGTAACCGATCAAGAAGTTGAAGCTTTTTATGACCGAATACAAGGTTCGTCCGCGACGAAAGCACCGGAAGTTCCGGACGATTTGGAAGCCGATCAGTTGCCGGTCAAAAAGCTGGAATACGTTCAAGAAGGGGAGGCTAATTTGACGCTAAACGGCGCGAAAATTGCTTTGCCGTTCGTCTTCTTTGGTCTCGACCGGGAGTTGTATATTCCAGTTCGCCCCGTCTCCGAAAGTTTGGGTTGGGAAGTTGAGCGGAGTTCAGGGAGCGATATGAAATCCTATCGTTATACCGTTTCAACGGGGGCCCAGTCCATTCAACTTGACCGCACGAACTCGAAGGTGATTGGGGATCGGCTATATCTGCATGCCAAGGCTCTGACCCAACTGGTTTCCGACTGGGGGATCGAATGGGTCCCCGTCAAATAACCGGTATCCGCGATTAACGGTGAATCGTATATTGATTTGCTTTACTGAAACTGTGAATCCGTTCAACCTCACCGGGGCTTAGCTCGGGAATGTCGGCCGCGGCCAGATTCTGCAGCAGCTGTTCGCGAGTGCGGGCTCCGGGTATTGCCACGGCCACCGCCGGATGGGCCAGCGAGTAGCGAATCGCCAGCTGCGTTAGGCTGCGTCCCGGGGTTTCCAGCTCCTGCAGCTTCCGGCGAAGCTCAAGTAGCTCGTCCAACTCGTAATCCAGCACGCCTTTGACCGGTTCGCGGTTCGCCGCCAACGCTCCGCTGGCTAACGGCCCCCGGGCGATGACGCCGATCCGGTGCTCCTGAATGAGAGGCAACACGGATTCTTCACCGCGCCGGTCCACGATGCTGTATTGGTTCATGACGCTGACGATCGAAGATCGGGAGACGTACTCGCGTATCACGTTCGGACGAATGGAGGAAATTCCGTACTCGCGAATGACGCCTTCTTTCTTTAACTGTTCAAACGCTTCAATCGTGTCGTCGATCGGATCCTCGATCGTCCCGCCGTGCAGTTGATACAAATCGATATAATCCGTGCCAAGCCGGCTCAGGCTGTCTTTGACCGCCGACAGGATATACGCCTTGGACGCATCCCAACTCCAGCCGTCTTGGCCGGGAATCCGGCGGTTGCCGACTTTGGTCGCTACAATGACGCGATCCCGGCGTCCCTTGATCGCCTTGCCGACGATTGCTTCATTGGTTCCGGCATCGTATAAATCGGCGGTATCGAGAAAGTTGACCCCTCGGTCCAGCGCCTCGTGGATCAAAGTGATTGCATCCGACTCATCCGTCCCCAACGACATGCAACCAAGACCGATTTCGCTGACCATCAGGTCGGAGGAGCCCAATCGGTTCATTTTCATCCTGATGTCCCCCTTATCATGAGTAGTAGTCATTCTATTATATGAAAAAAGCCCGTTCTTTCACAAATTCACTTGTGATTCACGGCTCCCAAAAACGCGGGACTTTCCATTATCCCGGAAGGCCCCGCGTTATTATTCTTTTTGAGAACATTTACATATACAAGCTGGCCAGCAAGATCCCCAAGCTTTCCTCGTAGATCTCGTCGAATTGGGAGAGCGGCAACGGGTTGACGCCGGTTCCCAGCTCGATCGTAAATCCCGGACGCCGGAAGTCATAGATGAACCAATCCTTATATCCGGCATAACTTTCGACGTTCCGGATCGCCTCGTAACCGCTGACCCGGGCAAACTCGTTCGCGATCGTTTCGGCATATGCCGGCTCGCGGTTCTCAAAGCCCCAATAGATGACTTCGCCTTGGGTGTGAAACGCCAGAACATGATCGAAATCGCTTTGCCGGGTCAGGTCAGCCATGGCGATCGCTTCAGGTTCGGTCAGCGGGGCGGTGCCCGGATAATCCCGGGGACCGCGTTCCACCGGATTTCGGGCCACCTCGCGTTCCCATAACGCCGGGAATTGGTCGTTCAAGTCAACGCCATTGATGTTGGCTTTCCACCCTTGGAAATCGGTGTTTCCGCCGTTGTAAGACAGCACGTTGCTGCGGTAAGGTTCCTGGGTCGGCAATCCGTGGATCACGAGGTCCACGCCGTCTAGGTTTACCATCGGCACCATAGAGAAAGTAGCCCCTTCGTAATAAGGCCACATCTGCAGGCCGCGAATCGTGCCGCTATTCGTGAGCGCAAGCAGATACTGGTTCAGGAATTTGATCAGTACCGGCGTCGTGATCCATTCATTCGCATGAAAAGATCCGTTGACATGCACTCGCTTGCTTCCTTTTCCGATACGTAACTCGGGGATGGGCTTATTCATCACCGTATTCCCGATATTCCGGTAGGCTATAAACGGATAGATATCCATCAACCGGTTCAAATCTTCCCGCAATGCAGCCGAATCGTACGGTTTACGGATGTCGACCACGAACCAGGTGACCCGAAGCGGAAGCTGCAACCGCTGACCAACCGCAAGCTGATTCGGATTCACCGATTGGTTCAGCAGCAAGATCACATCCATCGGAACCCCGCGGTCCCTGGACAACTTCCAAATGGAGTCCCCGGCTTTGACCTGATATTCGCTGGACAAAAAACCGGGGATGTGGATGGTCTGGCCCGCGCTAAGGCTCTCCGCTTGAATGCCCGGGTTGGAATCCACGATCAACTGCAGCGGCAGTTGAAAGATCTGGCCGTAATACCATAAGGTATCCCCCGAACGCACTTGTATTCGCATAACATATCCCTCCTGCACATTTTTGCCTTATCACAGCCTATGTAGGAGGAAGCGCGCTCCATGCCAAAATGAATGAACCCTTCACAACGTCCATGCTTTCAGGTAGAATTTAGAAAGTTAATTGTTAACCCGAAATTTTAAAATAGGTTAACAATAACTTTTTTATCCTGTAAAGCCAATAAAGCATAGAAAGCGGGGATGATGGATGAACCAACGCAAAACGGAAGGACAGAGCTGGGATATTCTTGCCGATAAAGCCCTGAGCGGAGCGGTTTTATCTTTGGAGGAGGGGCTGTCCGTTTTACGTGCCGACGATGATCAATTGCTGCCGCTGATGGAGGCGGCTTACAGAATCAGACGGCATTACTATGGGAACAAAGTCAAGCTGAACATGATCATTAATGCCAAAAGCGGACTATGTCCCGAGGATTGCGGCTACTGTTCGCAATCCTTGGTCTCGACGGCTTCCATTCCTAAATATCCGCTGCTCGACAAGGATACCTTGGTCGCCGGGGCCCGCGAAGCCTTGCAGCGGAAAGCGGGAACGTATTGCATCGTGGCTTCCGGCAAGGGGCCAACCGACAAGGAGCTGGAGCAGGTAACGGAAGCGGTCGCCGAAATCCGCGCGACGATGCCGCTAAAGATATGCGCCTGTCTCGGCATTCTTCGGGATGAGCAGGCACGGAAGCTGAGCGAAGCCGGAGTTCACCGCTATAACCACAATGTGAATACAAGCCGAGCGAACTATCCGTCGATCACGACGACCCACACTTACGACCAACGCGTGGCGACGGTGGAAACCGCCAAAGCGCATGGGATGTCTCCATGCTCCGGCGTGATCATCGGCATGGGCGAATCGGATGAAGAAATCGTAGAGATGGCTTTGGCGCTGCGTGAACTGGATGCCGATTCGGTTCCGGTCAATTTCCTGAATGCCATCCCGGGCACGCCGCTCGAACGGGCGGGGCGGGTAACGGCACTTCAAGCGCTTAGGGTGTTGGCTCTATTCCGCTTTATCTGTCCATCGAAGGAAATTCGCGTAGCCGGCGGCCGCGAGGTCAGCCTCCGCACGCTGCAGCCGCTATCCTTATATGCGGCGAACTCGATCTTCGTGGGCGACTACATGACGACGGAGGGGCAAGACGTCTCCTTGGACCACCAAATGATCGAGGACCTCGGCTTCGAGATCGAACGAACGGCGATTTAACGGAAGGATAGCACAACGTCCCGTTTTCCATTACACTGGATGAAGTAGAGAATCCAATAAACGTGGTGATCCGTTTGTTTCAAATCATGTTAATCGAAGACGATCCGTCTTTGTTTCAGGAAATTCGGGAACGTCTGCTGCAATGGTCCTACGGGGTGCATGGCGTACAGGATTTCGGCAACGTGCTGGAGGAGTTTTCGGCCATTCGTCCGGACCTGGTTCTGATCGATATCCAGTTACCCAAGTTCGACGGGTTTCATTGGTGCCGGCAAATCCGCGCCCATTCCAACGTACCGATCATATTCTTGTCTTCGCGCGACCATCCGACCGACATGGTGATGTCCATGCAGCTAGGCGCGGATGATTTTGTGCAGAAGCCGTTCCATTTCGAGGTGCTCATTGCCAAAATCCAGGCGACCCTTCGCCGGGTATATAACTATAATACCGAACGCGTGGAGCTGAGAACGTGGCGCGGAGCGACGATCGAATATGGACGCAACGCCGTCACGGCAGAGCGGGGAACGATCGAATTAACGAAAAACGAGATGCTCATCCTCAAGCTGTTAGTGGAGCAAAAGAACCGCATCGTCAGCCGCGAGGAGCTGATCCGCAGCTTATGGGACAACGAGCATTTCGTCAGCGACAATACCTTGACGGTAAACGTCAATCGGCTGCGCAAAAAGCTGGAGGACCTCGGGCTTGACGCTTATATCGAGACGAAGGTCGGACAAGGGTATATGGCAACCGAAGAGGTCCAGACGTTATGATCCGTAACTATTTGCGCGAGCGCCTGAGCTGGATCCTGCTCGTGATCGCCCTGCAGCTACTGCTCCTCTTCGTCGCCGCGATCGATCGGGCGATTCCGTTCATGCCGATGCTGTATATCGTTTTCTTATCGTTGTTGCTGTTCGGGGCTTTTCTCTTGATCCGTTATTCGAAGGAAACCCGGTTTTATCAAAGCCTGGCCGCCTGGGACGACACGTACGATTTGAGCGTGATCGCTGCGCCGGAAAGCCCGTTTGAAGGAGTCGTCATGAACCGGCTAAGCGAGCAAACGGACAAGTTCCGAAAGGAAACGTCGCAGCTCGTTGCCCAACTGGAAGAGGAGAAGGACGATCTGATGTCCTGGATCCACGAGGTCAAAACGCCGCTCACCGCCATGCGGCTGATGATCGACCGGATGGGCGACGAGCCGCTGAAAGAGCAACTGCGGGTGGAGTGGCTGCGCATTCATCTGCTGCTGGACCGCCAACTGCACCAGAAGCGCATCCCCTTCATCGAAAACGATCTGTACATCGAACAGGTGAAGCTGGAGCCGCTGCTGTTTCAAGAGATTCGCGAGCTGCGAGCATGGTGCTTGCTAAAGGGCATCGGCTTCGATGTCAATCTGCCCGTTCAGGAGGTGCTCACGGATGCGAAATGGTTGGCGTTCATCGTTCGGCAGCTCTTGACCAATGCGGTGAAATATAGCGAAGCCTCCGATATCCGCGTGGAATCGGGAATTTCGCCGGAGGGACATGCCTGGCTCGGCGTCTCTGACGGAGGGCGGGGGATCGACGCCAAGGACCTGCCGCGCATCTTTGATAAAGGGTTCACCTCCACAAGGAACCATGAGGATCCTGCGGCCACCGGAATGGGGTTATACTTGGCGAAGAAAGCGGCAGATTCCCTCGCGATTCGAATGGGCGTCGAATCGAAGCCCGGCGAGGGCACTGCTTTTACTTTGCATTTTCCAAGAAGCAATGCATACATTCATACGCTGGGCATGTGACAACAATGTCACATGCCCGTTTGCTTTGTTCGGCGAATCGCAGGAAACGCCATCCCGGGTAAGGTAAGATAAGGGCAGGACAAAGGAGTGATCAATCATGGCGATACTCGAAGCCAGCAAAATCCATAAAAGCTATGGCAACAAATTCAATCGTCAGGAAGTATTGAAGGGAATCGACCTGAACGTGGAGAAAGGCGAATTCGTCAGCATCATGGGAGCATCCGGCTCCGGCAAGACGACCTTGCTCAACGTGCTTTCTTCGATCGACAAGGTCAGCCTTGGCAGCATTAAAATCGAAGGCAAAGAGTTTACGGGGCTGAAGGAGAAAGAACTGGCCGAATTCCGCAAATCTCATCTCGGCTTTATTTTTCAGGAATACAATTTGCTGGATACGTTAACAGTCAAAGAAAACGTTCTGCTGCCGCTCTCGATCAAAAACGTCTCCCGCAAGGAGGCTGACCATAAGTTCCAGGCAATCGCCACCGAGCTTGGCATCTACGACATCAAGGACAAGTACCCGAACGAAATTTCGGGCGGTCAAAAACAGCGGACCTCGGCCGCCCGGGCGTTCATTCACGATCCGAGCATCATTTTTGCCGATGAACCCACGGGCGCGCTCGACTCGAAATCGGCTTCCGATCTGCTGAATAAGCTGAACGAGCTGAACCGCAAAATCGCGGCCACGATCATTATGGTTACCCACGATCCGGTGGCGGCGAGCTACACCAGCCGCGTCGTATTCATCAAGGACGGGCAAATTTATTCTCAGTTGAATAAAGGCGACGAGCCAAGGCAGGCGTTCTTCAACGATATCATTAAGGCGCAGGGCGTATTAGGCGGGGTGCAGGAATGAGCTTGACCCATCTGATATACCGCAACTTGAAGAAAAACCTGAAAAATTACTATTTGTACGTGTTCGCCTTGATCTTCAGCGTTGCGCTTTATTTCGCATTCGTCACCTTGCAATACGACCCGGCGCTGGATGAAATGAAAGGCTCCGTCAAAGGAGCTGCCGGATTAGCCGCCGCTTCGGTGCTGCTCGTCGCGATCGTGGCCATCTTCTTGCTTTATGCCAATACCATCTTCATTAAGCGGCGAAGCAAGGAGATCGGACTTTTTCAATTAATCGGGTTAACGAAAGGGAAGATCTTTGGCATCCTTAGCAGCGAAAACCTGATCCTTTATTTCGGCTCCATGCTGATCGGCATGTTCGTCGGGTTTTCCTGCTCCCGGCTGCTGCTCATGATTTTGTTTCAGATCATCGGCGTGGATGCCGAGGCAACGCTGCGATTCTCTTCGCAGGCACTGGTGCAGACCGTCGTCGTCTTTGCGGCGATCTACCTGCTCATCATGCTGATGAACTATACGTTCATCAAGCGTCAAAGCATCCTGTCCTTGTTCCGGGTGACATCCACTACGGAAAATGCCTATCGCAAGATGCCGTTATCCGAAATTGTCATCGGTATTCTGGGAATCGGGCTGATCCTCTACGGTTACCGGATTTCGGCGGATTTGTTCAGCGGCGAGTACACCGAAATGCGGGAGCTGTTTCTCGCGATGATCCTGATTTTAGGGTCGGTGATCATCGGGACATACTTGTTTTATAAAGGATCGGTCAGTTTTATGTTCAACCTGGTGCGCAAAGCGAAGGGCGGATATCTGTCGTTGAATGAGGTATTGTCCCTTTCCTCGATCATGTTCCGCATGAAATCGAACGCGCTGTTGCTGACGATCATCACGACGGTGTCGGCGCTGGCGATCGGCTTGTTGTCGCTAAGCTACATCTCTTATTATTCGACGGAGAAATCAGCCGAGCAAACCGTGCCGAATCATTTCACGATGTTAGACCCTGCCGACGTGGACGCTTTCGAACAGGCTTTGAAGACAGCCGGGATCGATACGAGCAAAACTCAACGCAGGGTGCTTATCGCTGAAGCTGACGTTTCTCAAGTCTTCGGTACCGTCCTGGAGGGGCAAAAAGGTTCCAAGGACGTCACGCTTGCCGTCGTTGACGAACAAGAAGTCAAAGGCGTCGAACTGGATTCAGAGGAAGCCTTATTCGCCGGATCGAGCAATGCCGTGGAGCAGTTCGTGGGGTTACGGTCGAAAGGGGACATCACTTTGAAGGGAAGGTCGGAATCCATCCCGGTTACCGTGATCGATACGAACAAGGATGCAATCGTTTCGCTGCATTTTTCCTCCGGCTTGCCGTCAGTGATCCTCGATCATGCCGTCTTCGAACGGTTGATGCAGGACGCCAATCCGGAACTCCAGAGCCCAATCCCGGTATACTATGGGATCGATGTGAACAATCCCGATTTGCTGAAGCAGGCGAATCAGATCTATCAGGACATGGGCTTCGAAGAGCGGTCAGGGGCGAGGTCCCAATATCAGATCATTATGGATCAGAAGAGCAATATGGGGTTAATCATGTTTATCGTCGGCTTTCTGGGATTGACCTTCCTCATCACTTCGGGCTGCATTCTGTACTTCAAGCAAATGGGCGAAGGAGAAGAGGAGAAACCGAGCTACACCATCTTGCGGAAGCTGGGATTTACGCCGGGCAACCTGCTCCGGGGCATTCAATTCAAGCAGGTGTTCAACTTCGGCATTCCGCTGGCCGTTGGCTTGTCGCATAGTTATTTTGCCGTCCGATCCGGCTGGTTCTTGTTCGGTACGGAGCTCTGGACGCCGATGATCCTGGTGATGCTGATCTATACGGCACTTTATTCAATCTTTGGGTTGTTGTCGGTCCTGTTCTATAAGCGGGTCATCAAGGAATCGTTGTAAAGCAAGGATCACCTAGGCAGAAACAAGGCGGGATCGTCTATTGGGGACGATCCCGCCTTGTTTTTGGGTTAAGGTTTCTTAGGAAGACCGTTGGCTTCCCGTATAAGCGCGAAGTAGGAATCGGCCAACACAACTTCATATTCCGTTCCCAGCGCTTCCGTGATGGCTACAACATCCGACGGTTTCATGCTCCAAGCGTTGATCCCAACGGAGATAAACATCGGCGAGTTCCCATCCCAAGAAGCTTTCGCATCATTCAAAATGTTGATTCCATCTTTGACGGTGGTCGTGCCTTTGAAATAAGAAACCGGTAAATTGCCGTTGACGATTTCTACGTAATTTGGGCTCCCGCCTCCAAGGAACAGGCCAGGCACTTTTAATTCCTTCACATAGGCTTCCGCTTTGGAACCGGCGAGAGGAACGTCTCGGTTATCTTCACGGTTGATTACAAAAGGATACGACATGCCGGATTTCTTCAAATAGGGGTAGGAATCCCTCAAGAATTGGTCAAAGCTCTCCTCCGGCCAAACCTGCGGACTGAAATACCCGGCTCCTGACGGTCCGGCCACCAGCAGATCGTTTTCCGTAGCGGTGGACCGGTAATAGTCCAAGATCGCAGGGGCTGCATCAACGAGGAGCGGGCTGGCCGTCCAGTTCATCGGCACTTGGCCGCGGGCAGGATCATTCCACAGATTGCGCATATGATTTTGATCGTATTGCAGATTATCGCCCTCGCCAAACGTGAAGGTCACATAGATCTTGTTGTTCAGCTTCGGGGTTACCGGTTTGTTGGGCTTTGCCGGTTTAGCTTTTGTCCCCGCCATTACCGTCATATTATGGAACCAGTCGGAAGGCAAGACGTAAACGCCATAGCGAGAGGTCAGGTCAACCCCAGCGATTTCGCCTTCAACATCATTATCAAACCAACCCAAATACGGTGTTCCTGGTTCTACATCCGCTAAGATTCGTTCGAACAACGCCCTTTGTTCAGGCACTCCGCTGGAGAGCCAGAACACCATCGCTTTGTTGGCTACCGCGTAATCGCGGAGGTAGCCGAAAGGCTCCTTTTGCTCCGAGGAGAGCGGTTGAACGCTGCTGGCAGAGACCTTGAATTGGTTCCACATTTCGACGGTCACGGTTAATTGCTGAGTGCCTGCCGGCGGGTTGAACTTGTATACGAAGTAGTTGCCATTGTCGGCAAAACGGTGATCGGCGCCCGGTAGAAATTTGGAGCCCTGCCGGTCATACAGATACGTTTCCTCTTCCGGCGTTCCGGTTTCGAAGCGAAGGATCTCCTCGCCGTCTGCGGAAACGCTGATTTCATGAACCGCTGGTCCCCAGCCGTCTTGCGTGAACGCATCCTGGAACCGCAGATAGACGGCATCTCCTCCTAGAAACTCGGACAAATCAAGGTCATACGTTCTCCGGTTGCTTGCATCGCGAATTTGCTCCGGTTCGGTGAGAATCGTCCGGAAGGAATCGAAGTTATCCGGAGGAAGCGGGATGGATGTATTCGGGCTGAGGCCGACCAGCATCCGCTTCGTCGTTTGACTCCATAAATGCTCATACTGCCAAGTGTAGGCATCCATCCGGTCTTGGAATTTCCCTTGCAGATCCTCGATCACGCGCAAGCGATAAGGCGCTGCAGCCAGCTCTTCGGCCAGTTCGGGACTTGCTACGACGGCGTCCTTCAAACCGGCAAGCGTCGTTGCCACATTGATCGAGTCGGGGACGGCCGGATCATAGACGATCACGCCCTGGACCTCCCGGGCATAAGCCTTGACGATGTCCATCGCGTTATCATGAACGCGATAAGGGACGTGAAGATCGTTGATCCAGGGATCTTGCTCGTTTTGCTGCACGTAAATTCTCGGCTCTTTGCGGTTGACGATGCCTTGAAGCGTCGTCAGCAGAATTTTGATGTCGCCCGACGCGTCATACACTTGAGCCACATCCAAACGCTTGGCTTTGGCGAAGGTAGGGAGCTCCTGATCCTTCGGCCAAACGATGCCGCTTTTGCGGTTTAGATCAGCTTGATTGGAAGTTTCAGCGGATGCTCCTAACGGCAGAGCCAACGTACAAACCAGAGCTAAACAGAACATGATCCATTTGCGAAACATAAATCGTCACCTCTCTTAATGGGAATAGGGTAGCTGAGATTTCGTTAAGATCGATGATCCACCTCCTGGCGCGGTTGGGTTGGATTGAAAAGGCTTACATGATATATTTAATATATGCTATTGTATATTTCAATACCTTCGACAAAACTTTGCAGAGAACGATCGGAAGTTTCAGTTTTTTCCATACTTTCGACTTTATCCTGCATCGGAGAGAACTAAACCAAAAAGAGAATTGTTGCACATTAATATATAGCAAATATATCATATGTTGGGCATGCTGAATGAAAACCCACGATGCAGGAGACGCTATTCAGCGTAAAGGGGGAATCGACCATGCCAAATCACGACCAAGAACCTATCGAAACGGATGGAGATCCGCGCACGATTTACGAAGATACGACCCCGCATACACGGTCTGGATTTATGCCGGAGCAACCGGATATAACCGCATATGCTTCCGACAACGGGGAATCGGAAGAGGATCAAACGCGATCCTGACCGGGATAGGCCTCTCTCCAAAGTGAAGGGAGGCCTGTTTTGCCGTGTTGGCTTTGTAAGGTGCCTAATCGTATGGATAAAGGAAGGAGAACCTATGGGCTTACCATTTCCGAAAGGATTTCTATGGGGCGGTTCCGTGGCCGCCAATCAGCTGGAAGGTGCGTATCAGGAGGACGGCAAAGGGGTGTCCATCCAGGACGTTCTGCCGCACGGCGTAAAAACGCCGCCGACGGACGCGCCTACCGACGACAATTTGAGATTGGTCGGAATTGATTTTTACCACCGATACCAAGAGGATATCAAGCTGTTTGCCGAAATGGGTTTTAAAACCTTTCGTACCTCGATCGCCTGGTCGCGGATCTTCCCGAAGGGGGACGAAGCCGTGCCGAACGAGAAAGGGCTGCAATTTTACGATCGCCTGTTTGACGAATGCCTGAAATATGGGATCGAACCGATGGTGACGCTCTCCCATTATGAAACACCGCTGCATTTGGCGAAAAAATATAACGGGTGGGCGAATCGCAAGCTGGTCGATTTTTATGCCCATTTCGCCAGAACGGTGTTTACGCGTTACAAAAATAAAGTGAAATATTGGTTGACCTTTAACGAGATCAATTCCATCCTGGAGCATCCGTTTATGAGCGGGGGCATCGTGACGCCGAAGGAGGAGCTGAGCCTGCAGGATCTGTACCAAGCCATCCATCATGAGCTGGTGGCGAGTGCATCGGCCGTGAAAATCGGGCATGAAATCAACCCCGATTTCAAGATCGGCTGCATGGTGCTGAGCTTGCCGACTTATCCCTTAACGCCGCATCCCGACAATGTAATCCAAGCGATGCATACCGATCATCAAAATACTTTTTTCCTCGAGGTTCATGCGCGCGGCCGGTATCCCGGGTATATGAAACGTTATTTTGAGGAAAACGGCATTCATCTCCGCTGGGAGCCGGGGGACGAGCAGATGCTCGCGCATACGGTCGATTTCATCTCCTTCAGCTATTATATGAGTATTTGCGAGACCGCCAATCCGGAGAATCGGCCCAAAAGCGAGGGGAATTTGTTCGGGGGCGTGTCCAACCCGCATCTTCCTTCCAGCGAATGGGGCTGGCAAATCGATCCCCAAGGTCTTCGTTACATCTTGAACCTGTTTCACGACCGATATCAAAAACCGTTGTTTATTGTCGAAAACGGCCTGGGTGCGGCGGATCAACTCATGACGAACGATAAGGGAGAACTGACGGTCGAGGATGATTACCGGATCGACTACTTGCGGGCGCATCTTCTTCAGGTGGCGGAAGCGATTGCCGACGGAGTCGAGGTCTGGGGTTATCTCGTTTGGGGCTGCATCGATCTGGTCAGCAACTCCACCGCCGAAATGAAGAAACGGTACGGATTGATTTACGTGGATCGGCAGGACGACGGCACTGGAACGCTTGCGAGATATCGGAAAAAATCGTTCCACTGGTATCGGAAAGTGATAGGCACCAACGGTCAAAGCCTCTATGAAGGTGAAGGGCCATAGGCGAATTGCTGCGATTTCAATCACAGCTTCGTTCTCAAATGCTGGAAAATTTGATATACTTGGGATGTTCTGTGCTACTAATTTCGGGCAGGTGAGTTTTATGAAACCGATTACAGTGTACGACATCGCCAAGGAAGCCAATGTCTCCGTCGCTACGGTCTCCCGCGTCCTTAACAATACGGCTCCCGTAAAGAAAGAGACCCGGGAACGCATTAATGAACTGATCAGCAAATACCAGTTTCAGCCAAATGCGCTGGCGCGAAGTTTGTCAAAAAAAGAAACGGGTATGATCGGCATTATTCTCCCGGATATTACAAACCCTTTTTTTCCGGAAGTGTTGTCCGGGTTTGATCTGGAAGCGCGCAAAAGAGGGTATACTTATTTTCTTTGCGACACCGTATCGGCCAGTGTAGACAGCGCGGAGCAATATATCCGGGAATCGCAGTATTTAAATGCGCTCGCAGAGAAACAGGTGGACGGGATCGTCATGATGGGGGGAAGGGTCGATTTAGCCAAACCCGACGCTCCGTTGATCGAAGAGGTGGCCGAGATTGGCAAAAGGCTGCCCGTTCTCCTTGTCAATGGCCGGCTTCCCAAATCGGGACTGAACCGCGTGGCCGTAGATGAGCGCCATGGCGCGGAGTTGGCGGCTCAGCATTTGATTGAGCTCGGGCACCGCGACATCGCGATCGTTGGCGGCTTCCGGCATATGTCGAACACCGTGCAGCGGACGTCCGCTTTCATGAAGAAGGTGGAGCAGTCTGGCTTTGAGGTGCGAAAAGAGTGGGTGCTCCATGGAGGATTTTCCGTTTCCAGCGGCACGGCGTTTATGAATCGATTGCTGGAGTTGCCCAAGCGGCCAACCGCCGTATTCTGCTTGAACGACCTGGTAGCGATCGGCGTTTTGAAAGCAGCCGTCAAAGCCGGATTACGCGTCCCCGAGGATCTATCAATTATCGGTTATGATGATATCCCTTTTGCGTCCAACAGTATTCCGGAGCTCACGACCGTGTCGCTGCGTACTCATGAACTCGGGCGAACGGCGGGAGAAGTGCTGCACCAAATGATCACGAGGTCCAAGGTGAACAAGACGACCTTGCTGAAGCCTGAACTGGTCATTCGCGAGTCTACCGCGGCTCTTAACAAGAGTTAGGAGCTACGGCCCGCTTGTGGTAAAAAAAGGATTGACAACATAAATCTTGCTAAGCTAGAATAACTGCGAAAGCCCTTACATTTCACTCGTAGTAGATATTCTTCTTCTTCACATCCTCCTAATTGCAGCTAACTTTACTTCTTTCACCATCGACTCCGAAGACAAGCATGGATTCCGAGCACCTGGCGAGACAACCAAAATGTTTTTTTGCCCCATAGTGAAACCCGTTTCATTCAGCTTTTTGTCGAGCAAAATGTAACGGGTTTCATGAAATGGGATTCATTAAAATTAAATATTACAGACGCTAGGAGTGGTCCGCTATGAGTATGCGTATCGAATCCGAATCCGTGGTAAGTCAATCCGGCCAAGCGGTCAGCATTCATGACGAAAGCGTGATCCTGCTTTGCGCCTCGCTTTTTTATTTCCGGATTCCTCCTGAATTATGGCAGGAGCGGCTGGAACAGGTCAGGGAAGCAGGCTACAACTGCATCGATGTCTACTTTCCGTGGAATTTTCATGAGCCCCATGAGGGAATATGGGATTTCACCGGGATGCGGGATGCGGATACGTTCCTGCGTCTCGCCGGCGAAGCGGGATTATGGGTGGTCGCCCGCCCGGGGCCTTATATTTGTTCCGAATGGGACGGAGGTGCATTGCCGTCGTATCTGTATGCCAAAGAACCGGCCATGCGGATCAGGGACAATGACCCGGTGTTTTTGCAGCATGTGGCCAGGTGGTACGCGCAGATCCTGCCGATTCTCGGGCGCCATGAGGCAACGCGCGGAGGCAGCGTTATCTTCGTTCAGCTCGATAACGAGCTTGATTTCTATGACTGCTCCGACCCGGCAGGATATATGGCGGCGCTGCGGGACATGGCATCGGCGCATGGAATATCCGTCCCGCTCATCGCTTGCGCCGGTCAAGGCGGCTTGCTGCAGGCGTCCGGATTAACGCAAGGCGTTGTGCCGACCTGCAATTTTTATCCGGATGACCGGGATCCCCAGTTTGAAAGCAAAGTCCTGCATTATCGCGAAGTGCTTCGCGGGATGGGGGTTCCGCTGCTCGTCACCGAGACGAACCGGAGTCACTACCTGCTGCGCAGATTGCTATCCGCCGGTGCCAAGCTGCTGGGTCCTTATCTGCAGGTGTCGGGGACGAACTTCGGGTTCACCAATGCGACCAATAACTGGGGGAGGCCGCTGGCTTTCTTGACCTCGGATTATGATTTCGGAGGCATGATTTCCCCCGAAGGCCATCTCCGCGACGAAGCACGGGAGGCGAAGCTCCTCGCCAGGTTAATTCGTGCCTATGGCCGCGCGATTGCGGAAGCCGAGCCGGATTCCGGGGGCTCCTGGTCCGTGGAAGGAGATACGGAGGGGGTATTCGGTCCATATGCGCTGCGTTTAGAGGGCGGCGGGGAGCTGATTTTTGTAACGAACGGAGAAGACCGCCCCAAGTCAATCGGCCTGCTAAGGGATCCAGGAACCCGGGTTTCCTTATCCGGAACCTGGACTCTGGCCGCCTCACGATCCTTGGCTTTGCCGGCGGATGTGCCGTTGTCGCTCTGGGGGATGCCTGGACGGTTGATATCCTCCACGGCAGAGCTCTATATGGTGGAACAACACAAGGAAGGGGCCGTACTGGCGTTTCACATGGAGGGGGACGCCGGAGAGATTGCCCTTGCCGTCGAAGCGGCGCTCGAGCCGATAGCGGAAGGCATGCAGGTGGTCAATCGCGAGGGGCAATTCCAATTGCGACTATCTGGGGCAGAGACGGCGTTTTGCCGGTTTCCACTGAAGGATGGGCGACAGTTCACGGTCATCGTGACGACTCGATTGAAAGCGCTTCTTACCGAAGCGATTCACCTGGACGGCACCATGACTGTTTCCACTCTCCAACCGGCATCGCACGGTTCCGACCCTTTGCCGGCTCCAGCTTGGCAGTTTGGGACGAGGGAGGGATGGCGGCCGCCGATCCAGGCGGTGTCGGTACGAACGTCAGGGGCGAAGGCTGAGTTTCTCGAACGGCTTGGCGTTTACCGCGGATACGCCTGGTATGAAGCCAAGGCCAACCGGATCGACGCCGATCGTCAGCTGCAAGGATTTCTTGTGCGCCAGGCGAGCGATGTCGTTTCGCTGTATGCCGACGGTATCTACCTTGGAACCTGGACCCCCGGAGGAGCCAGCGTGTTTGTTCCGGTGGAAGGACCCGGGGCGGAGAGGATGGAGAGGATTCAGGCGCGCGTGGAGATATGGGGGCACAGCAACTTCGACGACATCCGGCTTCCCGCGCTTCGCTTGCCTTCCCTGAAAGGAATGGAAGGCATCGTGGCAATTACCGCGATTCACGACATCACAGCGAACTGGCGCGTGAATCCGGACGTCGGACACTCGCCGGATGGCGTCGACGCCAACGCCGCCGACGTGCTGTGGCCGGTGGTTGGTTTCGGGAGCTGGTTAACCTCGGACCATCCATCCCAACACCTCTTCCGCAGATCGTATATACCTGGGGATCGAGGGAATGCTTGGACCCTGCATTTTCCGAAATTGCAAGGCCATGCACGGCTTTGGGTGAACGGAGCCGACGCCGGTCCCATCCATCCGATGAATCCCTTTTCGATTTGACGCCATATGCCACACCTGGCCAAGAGCTGCGGCTGGAGGTCTACCTTCAGCGCACGATGGGGCAGCCCGCCGGACAAGTGCTGGTCTATGAAGGCATCGAGGCATCGGAGTTCTCGATCGCTGCCGCGGAGGAAGCGCAGCTAAAGGCTGAGGCAGACCAAGCGGCTGCATCCGCCGCCCCAAAGGAATTGCCGGTAAAACTGGGTTCAGGAGAGGTAGGCTGGTTGTTCGCTCATATTCCTAACTCCGCTCAAGGCAAAGGATGGAGAGTGCGTGCCGCAGGCTCAGGTTTAAAGCTAACGGTGTTCATGGATGAGCGGATCGTTGGCCGGCTGTGGTTGCCCGGCGGCGCGGGAAGGCCAACGATGACCGGCGGCAGCGCGGACTCGTTTTATATGCCGGGACCCTGGTTTCATGACGGGCAGGCACAGCTGTCGATTTTTCTCGAAGCGGTGGATGAACCGACTCCGGGCAACTTGGATAGGCTTGAATTTATTTCCGTATAGAAGGGAGGAGGCCTATGGAAATCACGACGCCAACGAAGGTACGCAAGCAGCCGCAGCTGAAACCAATCCGTCATGGGCGCTTGAGACGATTTTGGAACAACAAGACGCTGCTGTTGATGTGTTTGCCGGCCATCATTTTCTTTATCATATTCGCTTATCTTCCGATGCCCGGCTTATATCTGGCATTCATCAAGTACAACTACACGGATGGCATCTTCAAAAGTCCGTTCGTCGGGTTTGATAACTTTCGATTTCTGGTGATGACGGGAGATTTGTGGCGGCTGACGTTTAATACGGTGGTTTATAATCTGGCCTTTATCCTGCTCGGGAACGTGCTGCAAATCGTCGTCGCCGTGTTCCTAAATGAAATTCGCCTCAAATGGTTCAAGAAGCTGACCCAAACCTTGATGTTTTTGCCGCATTTCATCTCGGCGGTCCTGATCGGCTTAATCGCTTATAATGTGCTGAGCTATGACTACGGTTTGCTCAACAGTATCCTCAACTCGCTTGGGTTCGATCCGGTAAAGACGTATTCGAACGCCGGGATCTGGCCGTTTATCATCGTGCTGACGTATCTATGGCAATCGACGGGTTATGGATCCATCGTGTATTTCGCCGCGATCATGGGTCTCGACAACGAGATTATCGAAGCTGCGGAAATTGATGGGGCAGGCGCGTTCCAACGAATCCGCTATATTGTCCTCCCCTGGCTTAAGCCAACTTTTATCATCCTGCTTCTGTTTTCGCTGGGCGGTATTTTGCGCGGGAATTTCGGGCTGTTCTTCAACCTGGTTGGAGCAAACAACACCGCCCTGTATGCGACGACGGATATCATCGAAACGTACGTGTTCCGCGCCCTTATGACCAACTTCAATTTCTCGATCGGCAGCGCCGTCAGCCTGTATCAATCGGTTTTCGGATTTATCGTCGTCATGACCGCCAACTGGCTGGTCAAAAAGGTCTCGCCTGACAACTCACTTTTTTAGGAGGTGCAAGGTATGGATGACGCTTATGAAGCACGGAGCATCCGCACGGATCTAGGCGGCATCATCGTCAAAATCGTAGGCTACCTGTTTATCGGCTTCTTTTCCTTATGCTGTTTGCTGCCTTTCCTGCTTGTCCTTGGCACATCCTTTACGTCGGAATCGGCGATCAAACGGTTTGGCTTCAACTTCTGGCCCCGGGAGTTCAGCACCTTTTCCTACAAAATCGTCTTCGAAAACCCCGATCTCATCATCGGCTCCTATCTCGTGACGATCGGCATCACGGTCTGCGGTACCGCGCTGGGGTTGTTCCTGGTGGCCATGACCGGGTATGCGCTGCAGCGGCCTGACTTTGCCTACCGGAACCGGATTTCCTTCTTCATTTACTTTACGACGCTGTTCACCGGCGGGCTGGTTCCGTTCTACCTGCTTGTGACGCAGTATTTGAGCCTGAAGGACAATTACCTGGCCGTTTTACTGCCCGGCTTGCTGAGCCCGTTCCTCATTATTATGATGAAAAGTTTCGTCCGGTCCATCCCCCATGCGATCACCGAATCGGCCAAAATCGACGGGGCCGGCGATTTCACCATCTTCATCCGCCTGATCCTGCCCATGACAACGCCGGCTCTAGCCACGATCGGCTTGTTCATCGCGCTGGGTTATTGGAACGAATGGTACAACTCGATGTTGTTCTTATCGCCGGATATGAAGTACCGCCCGCTGCAGCTGTTCCTGTATAACGTCATCACCAGCGCGGACTTCATCCGCAATTCGGCGGCCGCTTCGAACGTGGAGCTGCGGGATGTCCCGCTTGAGTCGATGAAGATGGCGACGGCCATCGTCGCGACGGGACCGGTGATTTTGTTCTACCCGTTTGTGCAGCGCTATTTCATCAAAGGGATTACGGTGGGCGCTGTTAAAGGCTAGGCATCAAAATTTGATATAGAAGTGGGAGGTTTGAGCGAATGGTTCGATGGAAGAAGGCATCAATTTGGATGATGGTGAGCCTGCTGGTGCTGTTGCTCGCATCCTGCGGGGGCGGCCAAAGCAACAACAAAAACAATGGGGCTGCCGGCGATACGGCGAACAATGGGGGGAACTCGGCAAACACCGGTCAGCAGACGGACACCGGGGTGGATACGTCCAAGTTCGTGAAGATTAGCTATCTCGTGCTTGGGGATAAGCCGAAGAATGGCCAATTCGAGAAGGTACTCGCGGAAGTCAACAAAATCATGAAGGAAAAAATCAACGCCGAACTGGAATGGAAATGGATCGAATGGGCGGATTGGCAGACCAAATACAATCTGGCGTTAGCCTCCGGCGAACCGATTGATCTGATCACGATCGGAACTGATTGGCTGGACACCTGGGGGAATGCGCAGCGCGGCGCCTTCATGAATTTGGATGATCTTCTGCCGAAATACGCGCCGGAAACGTGGAACTCCATCCCGAAGGAGGATTGGGATGAGAGCAAATATAACGGCAAAATCGTCCTGATTCCGGAGAATGACTATACGCAGTGGGTCAATCATGGCTTCTTCTACCGCGGCGATTGGGCGAAGGAAGCCGGGATTACCGAACCGATTAAGGATTGGGAGGGAATTGAGAAATACCTGAAGTACCTTAAGGACAACAAGCCGGACGTGATTCCGTGGGACGCGGCGTCCGGGGCTCAAACCTGGGGCGGATTCGTGCAATCCTATACGGATGAGCTGGAGCTTCCGATCTCTACCGGCTTCATGCCCGTATTTACGGCGAAGTCGTTTGAGGAGAAATTCACCGCGACCAGTCCGGTATTCGAGGACGTTTTCCTGAAGTATGCCACTATGATGAAAAGCTGGGCGGATCAAGGCTTCTGGCGCGAAGACGCCCTGAATAACAAGAACAACAACCGCGATGCCCTGAAAGCCGGCTTGTCGGGACTCGACCAGCACCATACGCAGACGTTCTCGGGTCTTCGCGTAGAGATGGATAAAGCGCAGCCCGGTTCGGAGCTGCAAATGTTCCCGTTCTCCCGGACGCGCGGCACGAACCTGATGGAGCTGTCGATCACGCACGGCGGCACGTCCCTCGGCGCCCACAGCAAGAACCCGGAACGCGCGCTGATGGCTTATGAGTTGATCCGCAACAATGAGGAAATCTATCATTTGATTAACTATGGGATTGAAGGCGTGCAATATGTCATTAAGGACGGGAAACGTGCGCGTCCGGAAGGTTACGACGACGCGAGAGACAATTTTTATGCCGATTTCTGGGGCGGCCGGGTCGACAAGTTTGAAATCCCAAGCGAAACGACCTGGGATCAGATCGAAGAAACGTTGTATGCCGAATACGATAAGATCAAAAAACCTTACGTTTATGGACAATTCGTCTTCGATAAAACGCCGGTGGAAGCCGAATTGACGGCCGTTTCCCAGGTAACCGGCGAACTTGGGCCGGCCATCGTGATGGGGAAAGCCGGAGATCCGGCGCAGGCGGTGGAGGAGTTCCGCAGCAAACTGAAGCAGGCTGGTTACGATAAGGTGTTGGCGGAGTTGCAAAAACAGCTGGACGCTTATAAGGCTCAGTTGGGCGAATAAGGTATCGCTAGGAAAAGGGAACGGGCTCGCCCATCGGCGGGTCCGTTATTTTTGGGAGACGGACCCCAACCGAAAGCGCTGAATACCCAGGTTTTGTTCCCCGGCCGAGCCCCCGGCATGGTATGATCGTTATGGAGGGACTGCCATGCACGATACAAACGTAAATGCATTATTGCTATTATCGAAAATCACTTTGCCCGGAAAAATCCAGGCGTTCGTGCCGCGTCCCCGGCTAATTGACCGGCTCAACGAGGGACTGGGATGCAGGGCAACCTTTATCTCGGCTCCGGCCGGATATGGGAAAACGACCTTGATCAGCGAATGGGCCAATCAACTGAACCGCCCCGTGGCTTGGCTGTCGCTGGATGAAAAAGATAATGATTTGATCCGTTTTTGGCACTATGTCACGGCCGCGATCGAGCGGTCGACGGGACGTTTATCCGACGCGTTTTATGCGTCGTTTGCTGCACTGAGTCCCGGCCAATCCGAACCGATGGTCATCGCTTTACTGAATGAGCTTAACAACTTGCCTCAGCCGCATGCCTTGATCCTGGACGATTGGCATGCAATTCAAGATCCGGACATCTTGTTCTCCGTCGCCTTGATGCTGGAATATCTGCCTCAACAGATACATATCACCTTCGCCACCCGGCATGATAACGACTTTATCAAAGCCCGGTGGATCAGCCGAGGGTGGGTATACCAAATTCATGACGTTCATATGCGGTTTGATTTGCCGGAAACGGGAGATTTTTTTCGTCTGACCACGCAAAAGGAATTGAATCACGACCAGCTTGAACACGTCCTGATGCAAACCGAAGGCTGGGTGACGGGACTAAAACTCATCGCTTTATCCTGGCGGAATGCCCATGGACCTAGCGCGCTTAAGCTGCCGTCTCCGGAACGCAGCGGGGTGGAGGATTATCTGTTCCAGGAAGTGTTCGACGCACTGGACGAGCCCATCCGGCAATTTCTGCTTGATGTCTCCGTGTTGCAGCGTTTGCACCGCTCTCTCTGCCAAGCGGTTGCCGGAGAAGACGGGGCGGAAATGCTCGATGAGCTTGTCCGGCTGAACCTGTTTTTGCTCCCCCTGGATGACGCTCGTCAGTGGTACCAGTTCCATCGTTTGTTCGGCGATTTCTTGCGCAAGGAGGGGGAGCAGCGGCGTCCCGGGAAAGCCGCAGAACTTCTGCGCAAGGCGGCGGAATGGTGCGAATCGAGGGAGTTGCTGGAGGAGGCGGTGGATTATTACTTAGCCGGAGCTTGGTACGGAGAAGCCATCCGACTTCTGGAGCAGATGAGGAGCGTCCTCATTCGCCGGGAGTTTTCAACGATGAAATCTTGGCTGTCGGCCATTCCCGAAGACTTGTTGTTGCTCCATCCGTATCTTTACTTCTCCTACACGCATTCTTTGTTATGGTCGCAGGACGTAGATCTCGCGGAAACGTATCTGCGCCGAGCGGAGCAGCACTACGAGGCGACCGGCAGCAGCTGGGAACCGGAGGAGAAAAATCGCTATTTGGGTTATCTGTATTACGTCAGGAATTTCAAAGCAACTCAATATGAAATGGATATGGTGAAGGGGTTGAAATATATTCAGCTTTCCTTGCAGTATAGTCCGCAGGGGACGGATCTGATCTTCGCCTCCCCATTAATGCCGCTGTTGCCTTCCGTATTCCGTTCTTATAACGGGAAGCGAGGTCTGCATTTGCCGCGCGGGTTAGCCGATGGTTTCTTCTCAAACATGATCGATTTCATGGGGAGGATGGGTTTGCAGGATTCGGTGGTCGTCTGCTATGGGGAACTGCTGTATGAACGCAATGAGCTGGAACAGGCGGAAATTTATTTGAAGCAGGGGTTGCAGGGACAAAGCCAAGCGCATTATCAACCGGAGAAAGTATACGTCCCCGCCTCGTTATTCCTCTCCCGAATCCATCAGGCCAGGCGCGAGGCGGAACAGGCCGAGGGCTGGATCGATGATGCGTTCCGGCGAGCCGTAGCCGATGGGGCCGAGGAGGCTCTGATCCTGTTAGAGACGGAGCGGGCGGCGATGCGCCTGCGTCAGGGAGATTTAAGCCAGGCGAAGGAATGGCAGGAGCGTTATGGCCTTTCGGCGGAAGACCCGGTGTCGGTACACCAGTTGTTCCCGTATACGTTCCTGGTTCGGGTGTTGATCGAAACGGGGCGGCTAGACGAAGCGTGGCGGTTGTCCGAAAGGTTGCTGTCCATCGCCATAAGGGGCCACCGGCCAATGGATGCGCTGGATCTCGAAACGCTGCAGGCGATCATTTTGCAACTGGCGGGCAAACCGCAGGAAGCGCTGCTCAAATTGGAGTCTGCGCTTAAGTTGGCGAAACCCGACGATTACATCCGGGTGTTCACGGACAAAGGCCAACGCGTGTCCGAGTTGCTTGCCGATTACGTCGAGCAGCGGCAAAAAGGGAACCTGCGCGACGACGACGCCCCGCCGCTCGAGTATGTGCGCAGAGTATGGTCCAGCTTTGATCGGCAATCGAAGGGAGCCGCGTCAACTTCGAAGGGGTTAGAGACGTTGCTCACGCCGCGAGAACTCACGATCTACCGCTGCATGGAGGAAGGGCTGGATAATCCGTCGATAATAGAGGCCTTAGGCATCGGCATGGGGACGCTTAAAGCACATATTAACCGGATTTACGGCAAGCTGCAGGTGAAAAATCGCATAGAAGCCATCAAACGAGGGAAAGAAATCGAGGGCTGAACCGGCGTGGGCGTAAAAGCCCACGTTCGGCTCAGCCTCTTTTTTTGGAGGAAAGGACGGGGATCAATTTTTCAGGAGATTGATATGATCCAGGTCCGTGCTGCTATTAAATACGAATTCTAGCTTGAAGTCGCCGCGGAGATAGGTCAGTTTGGTTTGCTTCGCTTTCCCGTTTTTGATCGTGCTGGCCGCGTCCGGCGCAAACCAGTATTGCATCAGCATTTTCATGGTGATGCCGCCGATATTGGTTTGGCGTTCCACGTTAGTACCAAAATAGCGCATCTCTTGAATCGTGCCTTTCGCATAGGAAAAAGCATAACCCGGATTGCCCATGTTTGCGCTGTACAAATCAAATGCCAAGCTTCCTTTGCCTGCGATGGAAGGCTCACCGATCAGCTTGATGACGTCCTTCTTGCTGCTTTTGCCGACTGTCAAGCCGGCGACGGTTCCGGGGAACTGTCCCTTTAGAGCCGGCTTATAGAAGCTGTTTAAGGTATCTAAAGCATGCGCTGAGGCTTCCTTCTGGACCTGGGCAGCCGTAGGCTTCGTCGACTGCGCCGTGACGATGCTGCTTGATGTGGCCCAAGTGGCGGCACCAAGAATTCCTGCTGCGAGGAGAGCCATAACGGCCTTACTGCTGATGAGTTTTCGGTTCATATTCAAGCTCCTTCTCTATCCTATGAAATGGGTGGGGTGGTGACGACGATGATCCACATTCCATATGATAGGGGAAACCGCAGAAGAACAAGTGTCGATTTCGTAAAATAGAAATTTCAATTTCGCAAGAAAATGGATTTACATTTTTCAAAATGAGGCATATACTAATGCTATAAAGTTGCACTAAGGAAACTTTAATGGATATAGACAACTTTGGATCGTGCAAGGGAGGGATCGTCATGATGGAACAAAGTGTTGCACATCAAACTACTCAAGTCACTTCTATAGGAATGGATCACAAATCGTCCGCGCATGCCGCTCTGGACGGCCGAACGAAAGGTCTGAAACGACTGCTGCCGTTTCTGGGTCCGGCGTTTATCGCTGCGGTTGCCTATATCGACCCCGGTAATTTTGCGACGAATATTACCGCCGGGTCCAAATACGGGTATCTTCTGTTATGGGTGATCTTCGCCTCGAATCTGATGGCGGTGCTGATTCAATCGTTATCGGCCAAACTGGGCATCGCCACCGGCAAAAACTTGCCCGAGGTTGCTCATGACCGATTTCCGAAAGGCGTATCGATCTTCTTGTGGATTCAGAGCGAACTGGTCATTATCGCGACGGACTTGGCCGAATTTATCGGGGCAGCTTTAGGACTTTATCTACTCTTTGACATTCCGATGCTGCCGGCTGCTGTGATCACAGCAATAGGTTCTTTTGCGATCTTGGAGCTACAGCGGAGGGGATACCGTGCGTTGGAGGCTGGAATCGCAGCGATGGTGCTGATCGTTGTGCTGGCCTTCGCCTTTCAGGTGATTGCGGCGAATCCGGATTACGGCGCGGTTGGCGCCGGATTGGTTACCCCGCGTTTCGACGGGGTCGATAGCGTGTTGCTGGCTGCCGGCATTTTGGGTGCGACGGTAATGCCTCACGCGATCTATTTGCACTCTTCATTGACGCAAAACCGCATCGTCGGCCGAAATGAAGAGGAGAAGAAGAAGATTTTCAAGCTCGAATTTATCGATATCCTGCTGGCCATGTTGATTGCCGGTGCGGTGAATATGGCGATGGTGGTCGTATCTGCGGGGTTGCTCTTCAAAAACGGTTTGGTGGTCGAGGATTTAGACGTCGCCTTCCAACAATTTGGAACGATTGCCGGACCGGTCACCGCCGTCTCCTTCGGGCTTGGCCTTCTGATTGCCGGCCTGTCGAGTTCTTCGGTAGGTACGATGGCAGGGGACGTCGTCATGCAGGGCTTCATCAACAAACGGATCAACCTGTATGTCCGGCGGGCCATCACCACCATTCCGCCGCTGGCGATCATCGTTTCGGGCGTGAATCCGACGAATGCGCTGGTGATGAGTCAAGTGGTTCTGTCGTTCGGGATTGCATTTGCCTTGATTCCCTTGATTTTGTTCACTTCGAACCGTAACATCATGGGCGGGCTGGTCAATCATCGGATGACCACAACCCTGGGATGGATGATCTCCGCTTTGGTCGTTAGTTTGAATCTGTTTCTGATCGTTCAAATGTTGTTTTGACTTTGGACCATCCAGATCGATAAGAGGACTTTCATTCCGCGTTGAAGCGGGGATGAAGGTCCTTTTTAATAAACATGACATGCTGTAAACTAGATCAAACTTCTCGTAAGCCTTACGTTCGCTCCAAACCAGAGCATTGTTCTGCGAGCTGCTTGTCCTGGGCATGGAGGGATGTAAGAGCTATTTTCGAATGGACAAGCTATGGATAAAAAAAGAACAGTCCCGTGGGCTGTTCTCTTTCGCTGCTACTCCCTTAGAAGCAAGTAAACGAGGAAATCCGATTCAAATCGATGCCGAAATACCCCCAGAAGAAACCAAACCATCGGAACCCTGCAATCGAATTCCGCCCGACGAATACCGGGAAGAACCAGAATTGTTCCCCATTATTCAGCCAAACGTAGGTGTTGCGGAAGAGGCAGCGTCTGATCCCGCCGGGATCGACGGCGAAGGTGCCGGCCTGCATTTGCGGTACGAATTGAGGTGGTGGGGTCGTCGGCGGTTGAACCCCTCCCGGTGCTCCCCCTGGAAATCCTCCCGGAAATCCTCCTGGGCCACCTCCTGGAAACCCTGGACCTCCCGGCACGCCTGGTCCGCCTGGAAATCCCGGAAACCCTCCGCCCGGTCCCGGTGTTGGAAAAAATCCCATATGTGATCGCTCCTTTTTCATGAATAGGCATTATCATCATATGCATTCGCGGAGAGGGCGGTTGGGCGAATGTCCCTACATAACCCACGATTGTTCGGGTTTCCTAGTTATCGGATGTAGGTAAGCGGCAGCTAGCCCCTCAGGAGCCGGATTTTTTCGGTTGGGCGAAAAAGTACTTCATCATTGGCGGCGTAACGATCGTCGTTATCAGCACGACGAGCACGATCACGGCAAACATCTCGGCTTGAAGCAGGCCGGCATCTTGGCCTATCGCGGCGATGATTAGGGCCACCTCGCCACGCGAGACCATAGCCGATCCGATGCCTAAAGCCCTGCGCCAGCCGAAACCGGCCAAGCGTGCCCCGTAAGCCGAACCCATGAGTTTGGTAGCGATGGCCAAAATGCTTAATCCTGCAATCAACGGGATTTGAGAGCCCAATCCGGCAAAATCTACCTTGACGCCGATCGTGGTAAAGAAGACAGGGACGAAAACGGCATAACCGATCGTCTCAATTTTCTCGGTTACTTCATGTTTGTACGGAGTCAGGCTAAGGGCAACGCCTGCGATATAAGCGCCAATTATGGCTGCAACGCCGGCGTACTCGGCCATGTAGGCAAACAGGAAGCAGATGATCAACCCTGCGGAAATGACCGATTCGGAGACTCGAAGCGGCGAAAACTTGCGCATAACCCAAGGAACGACCTTCCAACTCAAAACGATGGCAACCGCAAAAAACAAAAATTTCTTCAAAATGACCATTCCCAAGTTGACGTCTCCACCCGCAAAACTCATGACGAAGGCCAACAAGATAATGACCAAGACGTCATCGATGACGGCCGCCCCAAGTATCGTGGTGCCTTCTCTGGATTTCAACTGGCCCATTTCCTTTAAAGCCTGTACAGAAATACTGACACTCGTTGCTGAGAGGAGCAACCCGAGGAAAATCGCTTCAAATAGGGGCATGCCCATCAGTACAGCGGCCCAATAGCCAAATCCGAAGGGGAGGGCGATGCCCGCGAGACCAACGTACGTTGAAGCTTTCCCCGTTCTTTTAAACTCATCGACGTCCGTTTCAAGTCCTGCCAGGAACATGAGCAAGATCACGCCGATTTGGCTGATCTCCTCCAGGATATCGGTTTCGTTAATCCAACCCAGAAGGGCTGGCCCCAGGACGATCCCGATCAACAGTTTGCCCAGAACGGCCGGTTGTTTTAATCTAACACTCAGGTCACCCGCTAATTTGGACGCAATCAAAATAATGGCCAGTTCTAAAATCAACATCTTATCATCCTCCGCTTACGTTAATTTGCGAAAAATACCAAAATAAATACAAAAAGAACCTGCGACCAAGGCGGCATTATACCTTAAACGGCATAGTGCTCCCCTTGGTGACAGGCTCCTCCGGGCACAACATATCAAATTTGAATCAATAAAATTATTATATCAATCCCATCCACCAGGCGCCAGTTTTTTGTTTGCTTAAAGGACGGCCTCCGGCGGCTGAGTCTTCCCGTTGATGCCAATCAGCCGGAAAACTCTTGTTTTGTATTCATTCAACTCCTCGCAGCAGTCGTACATGCGATTCGCGATCGTTTTTCCATTGCCGAAGAAGAAACGCTCAAACTGGTTTTGTCTGCCGCCGAATGCGCCGCCGCCCAGCTCCCAAGCCAGCCTGAAGAGAGCGATACGATCTTTGGCGGGGCTTGATAACCCCTGCAAATAGACCTCGAGATACGTTTGGTTCTCCGAGTTAAAATCAGCCTCAAACGGATTCATGATCAACTGGCTTGCACTTATCGAGCGGATCGTTCGCATGACTTCCTCATGCAGGTCGGGAAACTGGATTCCCGCCGCGGTCAACGGAGCCAACGCCGGAACGTAGTGACCCAAAGGGGTGCTCGAACCTCCGGCTTCGGCTGCGAGCCGCAACGCCTTCAAGTTCTCCAGCACTGCCATCACTTTGACGATTTGAGCAACGAATGAGGGCTCGGATTCCGAATTCTGTTCTTCGGCCAACGCCTGCAGGAGACCCAGCAAAAATTCGGTCTTTGCGATATATCGGGTGATGATGTGGTGGCCCGCGTAAGCATGGAAATGCCCTTCCTGAAACAATCGGTCGCAGAGATGCTCATCCCCGTAATAAAAAATCCGCTCCCGCGGAACGAGGACTCGATCGAAAATCACCATCGTGTCCATCTCCTCATACCTGCTGGAGAGCGGATGGTCATAACCCGAATCGCGCGCATGGCTCTCCCGGCAAATAAACGTCATTCCTTCCAGGTCATTAGGCACCGCAAAAGCAAATGCGCTGGGATTCACCTGCCCTTCTCCCAACATAAAGGACGGCGTGGGGAGGACGAGGATTTCTTCGCAGGTTGGTCCTTGGGTGGCCATGAGGAAAGCGCCGCTTACGACAAGGCCCTCGGGACGGACCTCGATCACCTTGGCGACAAAGGATTCTTTGCTATCCGCGGGTCCGGACATTTTGCTGGCCATGGGCTGGACGAAGGCATGCGATAACGTGATGTCGTTCTCGCGGCAGTATTCGTAATACGCGCGTAGATTCCGGGCATGTTCCGGCGAGATTTCCTCCAGTACGGGGGAGGCGGTATAAAACGACATCAAAGCAGTGTTCATATAGTCGGGAGAGCGGCCGAGAAAACCATGATGTTGATTGGCCCAGATCTCGGACATCTTCCTTCTGCGGATGAGGTCGTCGGGATTCGTCGGCGGCAAGTAAGAAAGGCCAACAGGCTCCCCGGTTGAAGGCGACGCATAGGTCATGATGTCTCGCAGGCGATCGTCACACTGCTTATCGTACATGGCGGCCTGCGTCCGGATCAGGCCTCGAAAGGCGGGGTGCTCGGATAACGGAACGTTCACGCGTTCGCCGTTGTACCACAGCCGGATGCCCTTGCGGTCGATCCGTTCGATGTACTGCTTTCCGTTTTTGATGGGCATGGGTCTTCCTTGTCCCCTTTGCGTGTAATGATTGCAGCTTTTATATATAGTGCAGGAACGTAGGGGAATGTGCTTCGTAAAAAAACAGGACCTTGCGGAATGGGCAAGATCCTGTTTCTGTTCGCTTGACGTATTATAACCGGTGAAAATGTGGTTTCCGATTCGAAGTTTTTGCGGACGCGACCAGATCCATTGGCTCGTGGCCGTGTTGGGATTGAAATAATATAGCGCGCCGTACGACGGATCCCAACCTCTGACCGCATCGAGAGCAGCTTGGTATGCCGTGCTGTCCGGCGTGAGCCAGATTTGCCCGTCATCGACCGCCGTGAAAGCGCCGGCTTGAAACACGACGCCGTTAATCGTATTAGGGAATAACGACGATTGAATCCGGTTCATGACGACCGCCCCAACCGCCACCTGCCCCGTATAGGGTTCGCCCCGCGCTTCGCTATAGATCACTCGGGCCAACAGGTCCATTTCGCTTTGATTTAGCGAATATTTTCTGAGCGCCGCCCAAGTCTGGGTTCCCGTTGCTCCATCGACATGGAGCCCGTAACGCGACTGGAACGTACGCACGGCTTGTTGCGTTTTCGTCCCGTAATAACCGGTGAGCTGATCATTGAAGATGCCCAGCGCCTTCAGCCGGTATTGCAAGTCCCAGACATCTCCGCTCGCGGAGCCCAGCTTGAGCGTCCCGGAGGCTGCCTGCGTCGGCGTCGTTCCGCCAAAAAGGCCGATCACGAGCGACGTTGCCACGAGTAAAAGGAATCCTCGGAATTTGTTCATTTCGGGTGGCCTCCTTTCCCTACAACATTGTAGGGGAGACCGGGGAGCGGGACAACCCACAAGTTTTGGCATTCAGCGGGAAAAACGGGGAGGCGGAGACACAAAATCTCCCCCTCAACCGGGAGGGGAATAGGTCTTTAACTAACTGGAGCTATGTCTTCTGGATTTGTAATAGCCGGAGCCCATATGGCCATGGCGGTGCTTGTAATCGGAGGAAGAACCTCCCATCATCGGCCGTGCGTACCCGTGACTGCTGCTGTAGCGCTTTCCATAATGCTTGGCTGAGCTGCTGTAATGCCTTCGATGGCTATGCGATGCGGAATGAAGCAACTTATTGATGATTCTTCTCAACATGTCATAAACCTACCTTTCTGATTTGAAATGCTTACCTTCTATTGTATTCGTTGTGGGACACAAAAGAAACGGGACGATCAACGGATGGGGACAAAAACGCTCGCAAGGCCGCTATTGCATCCGAGGCATCCGCATAGGGTTCCCGCACTTGAAGCAGGCGTTCGATGATTTCAGTCAGACAGGGAGGGAGTGCTAACTCCTCCTGCCAGCATTGGTTCTCGGCGTTCATGGTGGAAAGGGGCGATTCAAAGGTCGAGTAGAGCAAGAACAGCATAAAATGGCCCACATCCATCAGATCGGATTGCGGCTCCGCGGGGCTAGATAAACGGGAAGCTTCGAGAGACGCCGCGGTTTTACGAGGGTATGCCCGAACTGGTGGAATCGGGAAGGGAGGCTCCCCAACAGCCCGGGCCAATCCAAAATCGATCATGCTTAATTCACCCTCATACATCAGAATGTTGGGAATACGCAAATCAAGGTGGACGATCCTTTGCTGGTGGATGTACCGAACCAACTCGAGCAACTGCAGGGTGATTCGCGCGCAGTCCGCTTCGCTAAATCTCCATCCTTGTTCGAAGATCAAGTCCTCCAGCGTTTCCCCTTCTAAAACGGACATGACCAAATAAGCCTGACGGCCTATCGTCATCATTTCTTTATATGCAGGGATTCGAGGGTGGTCCAAGGACTTTAATATACGGGCTTCCCTCTCAAGCAGTTGCCGGGCCAACGAGCCTTTGCTGGGTCTGGCTTGCTTGACGGCAACAAGACGGCCGTCCGTCTGATCGATACCGAGGTAGGTCAACCCGTAACTGCCCTCACCCATCAAGGATTTGATTAGATATCGCTGCCCGAGCAACGTGTTCGGCTCCGCCCGATAATCCCGCCACGCCGCCCGGAAGGTTCCGAAGAACTTAAAGAACCGCATGTTCCGCACCCCTCCTCCAGGTTTTCCTAGACTTTAGTCCAGTCTGACTATAGACCATTGCCGTTTTTGGTTCGCTGTAGTTTATACTATTATAAAGGATAATGAACTTGGAAGAAGATGAAGATAAGCCGAGGGATGCAAGGATGACGATAATGAATGCAAACACGGAACTGGCGGACAGGTGGTATCAACGGGCGGAGAGCAAAGCGGCGCATTATTTGGCAGCGTTGCAGGATCAAATCCGCTCGAAGAGCTACGTGTCCATGCTGCTCGATGATTTGAATTGGTGGAAAAGAAAGCACCTTCCGCATCGGACGTTGCTCCCGTTATGGCGCCGCGGCGCCAAACCGCCCGATTCGTCCGAAGATTCGCGTTATCTCGCATGGCTGGCCCGTACGGGAAAATTGGACAATTATTTGGATCGGAGCGTCTCCTATATGTATCTGCGGGATCTGGGCCAGAATTTGTCCGATCCGCGAACTCGCACGAAGATTCAACGCCTGGTAAACGAGATGAAGCAGCATATCGTTCACCTCGTCGAAGCACCAAACGCAGCTCCTACGGCGGATTTGTTAAGCCCCGCTTCGGTATATCGATGGGCCCAACGCGAGGGCGTGGAGGAAGCCGCGATTTGGGTCCTGGGGCGGTTAAAGGGGATTGCCTCTCATCTCCCTTCGGAGATGAACGCCGAGGAGGCTGAGCGGAAGCTGATCAAAATTATTTTCGGCGTCGTCATGCACGTCATGGATGAGATGGATGGGGAGGCAGGCTCCGCGGAACGGTCTCGCCGGCTGGGAGAGGCGTTGAAACTGGGGTATTATTACGGACTCACCTATCCGTTTATCGATGATCTGCTGGATTCCGGTGCGTTGAATGCCGAGGAGCAAGCGCAATATACGCGAATGATCCGTATGACGATCCGAACGGGCATCGTGCCCGAGCTCGGGGAGTGGACGGGAAGACATCAAGAGTTGGTCCGGTTTATTCATGCCGAGCTCCGGGAAGCGTATGAATTTATTCGCGGTTATCAGAATCAGGATACGCAGGACGTTTTTTTTGAGCAATCGTACGTATTTTTTGAATCCCAGGACGCCGACCGCTGCAAAACGCTGGGTCATGCGCATTATTCCAACGAAGAATTGTACCTGCCGATCATCTTGAAATCGGCGTCTTCACGGCTCATTGTTCGTTCCGTGATTTCCGCTCCGCGGGATGAAGGTTTTGACCAGAGCGTTTTTCATTACGGCCTGTACAATCAGCTTGCCGACGACTTTGCAGACATGGCCGACGACCGGGAGGCAGGAGCGGTCACGCCTTATACCTATTATTTGACTCACCGGCACGAGCGGCCCGATCTCATCAACCCGTTTGAATTATACTGGGCCGTCATTTCCCACTTGATCCACCACGTCTATCGCTCAGAGCCGCTAACCCGTGAGATCATTCTGGCCCGTGCCGTCAATGGACTCAAACGCTATCGAAGACGTGTCGGTGCGGAGCGATTCGACGAGCTTATGGCGATGTTTTCGGTAGGGAATCCGAAGCTCGAAAGGCTGATTCAGCAACTTGTCCGTCAAGCGGTGGATGTGGATTTCTACGACAAATGGCTGCGCGATCAGTTACTGGCTACGATGAGAAGAAACCGGCAAGAGAAAGAAGAGTTTGTCCGACTCGTTAAAACGGCCCGGAAGCACGTGAACGCGTTATTGCCTATTTCAGGCGAAGCAAAGCCTTCGGCAGCGGTCGACCTGCTGGTCGATACGGCGAATTACAGTCTGGAAGGAAGCGGGAAGCGGCTCCGCCCGATTTTGGCCTGGGTGATGGGGGTTCAAGAGTATGGATTGGACCCAACCGCCTTATCGCCGCTGTTCCGGGCGCTGGAATACATGCATACGGCCTCCCTGATCTTCGACGATCTGCCTTCCCAGGACAACTCCGCAACCCGCCGAGGCCGGCCGACCCTGCATGAAGTGCATAGCAGCGCCATCGCGGAGCTGACCGGTATCTTCCTTATCCAGAAGGCGGTCGAAGAGCAGGCTTCCTTGAAAGGATTCGATAGCCGGTCGGTACTCGCCTTGCTGCAATACTTATCCCGAAAGGCCGGGGAGATTTGCATGGGGCAGGCGATGGATTTGAACGGGAAAGGCAAAGCGTTAACCGTAGAGGAACTCGACCGGGTTTGCTTCTACAAAACGGGGATCGCGTTTGAAGCCTGTTTGGTGGCACCGGCTATATTGGCTCGGGTCCCGGAGACGGAAATCGAGATTCTGAAAAAAATCGCCTATCACACGGGCATCGCCTTCCAAATCAAAGATGATCTGCTGGATGGGGAAGGGGAATCGCATTTATTGGGCAAACCTGCCGGGAAGGACATCGAGAACGACAGCTCGACTTATGTGACGGTACTGGGGCCGGTTGCAGCGAGCAAGGCGATGTGGGAACATTATTGCCTGGCGATGGAAACGCTCAACGAACTCCCGCGAATCCCCGTCTTTCTTAAACATTTGCTCGATTACATCATCAACCGGGAGAACTGATCGAATCATGATCCATGGGTTTGTAACCGTGCGGGTTGATCTCAAAAAAGGACTATGTTAGAATACAACTATCTTAAATGAGGGAGTTGAAACGGATGGATATTTCTTGCTAAGGATATGGAACCTAAATGCGAACTTGATTCGCAAGGTTTATTCTTATGCAAGAAAGTTACTCCATCTTTTCACTCCAATCGTATAGACTGATCCGTCCCCCGCCTGCGGGTTGGATTCGTTTTATATTTTTGGGCTGTAAGAAAGGTAACTTTCTTGCAGCCCATTTTTTTATGCAGGAGGGATGTTGTTCATGTCATTAATTAATGTGAACCATCTGACGTTTGCCTATGAGGGCAGTTACGATAACATCTTCGAGAATGTGAGCTTTCAAATCGATACCGATTGGAAGCTCGGCTTTACGGGAAGGAACGGGCGGGGAAAGACGACCTTTCTGAATCTGCTGTTAGGCAAACACGATTACAGCGGCCAAATTTCTGCGGATGTGAGCTTTGATTATTTTCCCTTTGATGTCAAGCATAAGGAATACAATACGCTGGATGTCGTGGAGGAAATTTATCCGGACTATGTCCAGTGGGAGATCATGCGGGAGCTTTCCTTACTGCAGGTGTCCGACGATGTGTTATATCGACCCTTCGATTCCCTCTCGAACGGGGAACAAACGAAAGTGATGCTTGCGGCGTTGTTCCTGAAGGAAAACAGCTTCCTCCTGATCGATGAACCGACCAACCATTTGGATATGGAGGCGCGGGAACTCGTCGGCGATTACTTAAAGCGCAAAAGCGGGTTTATCCTGGTGTCTCATGATCGCGCCTTTTTGGATCGCTGCGTAGACCACATCTTGTCCATCAACAAGACGAACATCGAGATTCAGAGGGGCAACTTCTCCGATTGGTGGGAGAATAAAGAGCGCCAGGACAACTACGAGCTGGCCGAGAACGAAAGGCTGCGGAAGGACGTCAAACGCTTGTCGGAAGCGGCGAAGCGGACGAGCAACTGGTCGCATGAAGTGGAGAAGACCAAAAACGGCACTCGCAATTCCGGCTCGAAAGTCGATAAGGGCTACATTGGCCATAAAGCGGCCAAGATGATGCAGCGCTCCAAATCGATCGAGCAAAGACAGCAAAGCGCAATCGAGGAAAAGTCAAAGCTCCTCAAAAACATCGAAACCTCGGAAAGCTTAAAAATCGCGCAGCTCCCTTACCACAAAACGCAGCTTGCCGAATTGGACCATCTCTCGATTTATTACGGCGAGAAGCAGGTGTGTCACGATATCCACTTTTCGATCGATCGGGGGGACCGGATCGTGCTGATGGGACGCAACGGCTCCGGCAAATCAAGCATCCTGAAATTGTTATGCGGGGAGGACATCCGCTATACAGGCGCGTTACGTCAAGGAAGCCAGTTGAAAATTTCCTATGTCTCGCAGGAGACGTCGTGGTTGCAAGGGAATTTAACCGACTTTGCCAGAGCGCACGAACTTGACGAGAGCCTGTTTAAGGCGATTTTGCGGAAGTTGGATTTTTCCCGATTGCAGTTTGAGAAGGATATGGCGGATTACAGCGGCGGCCAAAAGAAGAAGGTGCTGATCGCCAAAAGTCTCTGCGAAAAAGCGCATTTGCTGGTTTGGGACGAACCGCTGAATTTCATCGACGTCATTTCCCGCATGCAAATCGAAGATTTGCTGCTGGCCTACGAGCCCACGATTTTATTCGTTGAGCATGACCGCGAATTTTGCGAACGGATCGCGACCAAACAGGTACAGCTGTAAACGAAAGACAAGTGTCAAACAACTCAAGGAGGATTCAAATCATGAATGACCTAATGGAAGTCGTAGATGATTTAGCGAACCTGTCAATAAACCTGACTCTTGACACGGTTCGAATCAATACCACACGGAGACCGGAGCTTTGTCCGGCGATTTACAGGGACACCTAGCGGTGAGGGAGCGTTCAAGGCAACGTTTCGTCTCGTGTCAAATGTGAGATCGCTTGGGTCGAGGTAACGCCAATAAAGCACCGGCAAGACATTGGGGTGCTTTTTGGCGTTTTTTTCTCCGGTTCAAAGGAGAAAATGACAATGAAGCCAATTTCCAGATACATGAGAATCGGGCAGCTGTTAAAAAGCCTGAAACAACCCGATTATCGATACCGGCAAATTACGGATGCGATCTTTAAGCATAAAATCGCTCGATTCGAGCAAATGACCATGTTGCCGAAGCCGTTGCGCGAAGCTTTGGAGAGGGAGCTGGGAGAGCATATCCCCGGCATCACGCCGATCCTGGAGAAGAGCTCGAGGCAAGTCCACAAAGTTCTATTTTCGATCGACGCCGGAGAACGCATAGAGGCGGTTCGATTAAGTTACCGACACGGATGGGAGTCGTATTGCATCTCTTCGCAGTGCGGGTGCGGATTCGGCTGCCGGTTTTGCGCCACGGGAACGATGGGGTTAAGGAGAAACCTGACGGCGGATGAAATCACCGATCAACTGTTGGAATTCCACATGCGCGGATATCCCTTGGACAGCGTATCTTTCATGGGGATGGGGGAAGCGCTGGCTAATCCGCAGCTGTTTGAGGCGCTCCATTTGCTGACCGACCCGCAGCTCTTCGGGTTAGGCCACCGCAGAATCACCGTTTCGACGATCGGCATTCTGCCGGGAATCCAAAGGTTGGGGGACGAGTTCCCGCAAGTGAACCTAACGTTCTCGCTGCACTCGCCGTTCGACGAGCAGCGCAGCCAGCTGATGCCGATTAACGACCGTTATCCGCTACAGGAGGTGCTGCCCGCACTTGACCGCCATATTCAAAAAACGGGCAGAAAAGTGTATATCGCCTACATTCTGCTTCGTGGGATCAACGATTCTCCGGAACATGCGGAGGCGTTGGCAGCCTTGTTACGGGGACGAGGGGAATGGGAGCACCTCTATCACGTCAACTTGATTCCTTACAATTCAACGGATGCCACGGCCCAACGTTATGAATCATCTGATCGAGCCCGCGTGAACCGGTTTGCCCAAATCCTGAAATCCAAAGGGATTCACTTGACAGTTCGGACCCAATTCGGCGGCGATATCGACGCAGCCTGCGGGCAGCTTTATGCAGCGGAGCAATAAGCGGAATATAAAAACAAGGCAATCCGCTTTCGCGGTTGCCTTGTTTTATTCGTAAGGCGACAATCAAACCATTTTCGATGGACGCATTTGGGAGGATGGGGCATATACATATACATAAGTTATCCGGAAAGGGGTGGGCCCCATGCGATTTACGGTGCAGTATATCCCTCTTAACAAGCTTAAACCCGGAATATCCGTTCAACTTACACAACGAATCAAGGAACTTCGAAAAGCCGCGCAGGATTGCATGCATCTGATGATTGTCCGTAAGAGCCGAAAGGACGGAGGTTATGTGATCGTCAGCGGCAGTCACCATTACGATTTTTTAAGGAAACACACAAAAAAAGCGGTTGCTCCCTGCCTAGTTGATGAAAGCAAAGCTTCAGACCGCTTGAATTCGTTGATGCACCGCTTGCGAAAACCAAACCTCCCATATGAAGCGCCGCGGATTCAACGGGAAAGGACTTCGGCAAGCAGTTGGTCGATCATCCGCAAGTTTATGCGGCAAGAACCTCGTTTCAAGCAACTGTCCCGTTCGCAGCAGATCAAAGTCCTCCGGCTTGCGTTGCAATACCGTAAAACCACCATCTCCTCGATGAAAGCAAAGGTGGACGGTTACCTGAAGTCCCAAAAGACGGGATAACCCTAGAAAATCTAAAACGCGCGGGTTTCAGCGCGTT
>NZ_JAKSXN010000149.1 GCF_022427145.1 Paenibacillus timonensis | reverse complement strand
TGTTAAATTAGAATAAAGTTTGCAGAAGCGAGGAATCACGTTCACCCCTTGCCACATATGACTTCAAAGGCATTACCCAACTTTTTTAATGAGAATAAAGTTTGCTCAAAGATTTGCCCGTTTTCAGCAGAAAAGTAATTCTAAAAATAAAAAAGATAAGAATAAAGTTTGCTTAAACATAGTGGAGAGATCACCATCTAGAGGAGTGACCAAAACCCAATTAGGGCACCTAACGGTGCCCCCTGTACCATAACCGATTCTTGCCTTCTAATGAGGTGCCTATGCAATTGTACTTTTTAAATTTGTTGGAATTGCCGAAATTGGTGGAGGGGGATCTTAATTGGCTATGGTTAAGAGAAGATAAGCCATTAATGGGGTGTTTTCGGAGGAGTTGACTTGGCGTAATAAGGTGGTAATTACTACATTTCGAGCATTCCCATGCGGAGTATATGCTGCTATGGAGGAGTCCTTCCGTATTTGAGGATGGGGTATACCTTATTTATACGATTGGATAGATGCTGGTATCTGTTTAGTGGGTGTTTCAGTAATGATATTCGCACCTCGCCAATAAATGAGGTATCGAAGATACCTTTAACCCATCGGCCTCATACATAGCACCTTACGGTTTCTCATATACCACCGTCAATCCCATACTTTCCACGTTACCCATACATAATTATTTATTTTTATTATTATTTATTTTTTTATGGGCGAGTGCTTAAGTCTGAAGCATGGTGTACCTTCATGGACGTGGACTTCTCTTGAAAGAGGAAGCACTCTACTATACCTTGCGGTTTCCCCTG
>NZ_JAKSXN010000148.1 GCF_022427145.1 Paenibacillus timonensis | reverse complement strand
TAACGTTTCCGTGTTCGCGACGTCCCACCACCTTAAGTGACCGAAGGGAACGGCCGCGATGCGGTTAGGTGGTGCGGATGTGTCCCGGCAATCGCTTCCTCGACTTATCTCCCGGGACCGAGGCGGCTTGTCCGCCGAAGCGTGAACACATTGTTATAAGATGTCAGGGGCTTCCTTGAAATACCCAACAATAATATTCTTTACTCCATGTATTATTTATCATAATTATGATAAAATTAATCGTAACAATATTCTTGAGGTGATGACCATGCCTACGATTCGTCCTATCTCTGACTTAAGAAACAATTTTAATCTTATCTCCGAAATTGCTCATCATGACGGTGAACCCGTTTTTATTACCAAGAATGGTCAGAGTGATCTTGTCGTGATGAGCCATGCTTCATATGAAAAACAACAAGCTTTAATTGAACTGTACCAAAAACTCGCTGTAGCTGAAAAACAAAGTAGCGAAGGTGTCCAGAAGAAGAGTCACTCTGAGGTGATGAAAAATCTAAGGAGTCAAATTCGTGGACAAGAAATATAAAATCGAGTACTTGCCCATCGCTGAAGAGGATTTATCCAATATCATCCATTATATCATGTTAGATAATCCTGATGCGGCTTTATCAATGGCGGATAAACTTGATCAATCCATATCTATTCTGGAGTTATTTCCGAATAGCGGTACGATTCCGAACGATATTCGGCTTCAAGTACTGAATTATAGAATGTTAGTTGTTGAATCCTATCTTGTCTTTTATGTGGTTTTAAAAGATACTGTCGAGATCCGGAGAATCCTTCACGGAAAACGAAAATACAACTTCCTGCTTTAACCCTCACATACGTGTCTTTTCCCTGATTTCTT
>NZ_JAKSXN010000147.1 GCF_022427145.1 Paenibacillus timonensis | reverse complement strand
TTTTGGTTTTGGAAGGAGGATGACATGAAAGCAACGTTAAACAGATATAAAGGCTGTCTCGCCGGATTGGCGATTGGCGATGCTTTGGGCACCACGGTAGAGTTTCATCCGCCGGGATCTTTTCCTCCGGTCACGGATTTGGTGGGTGGAGGCGTCTTTCACTTGCAACCTGGTCAATGGACGGACGACACGTCAATGGCGCTTTGCTTGGCGGAGAGCCTGCTCGAATCCAAGGGATTTGACCCGAACGATCAAATGACCCGGTATCGGCGATGGATGCGGGAAGGATATCTAAGCAGTACGGGGGGATGCTTTGACATCGGGAACGCGACACGCGAAGCTATCCTTCGATTCGAGTGAACAGGAGAAGGGTATTGCGGCTCGGACGATCCTTATGCTGCAGGCAACGGATCGATCATGCGGCTTGCGCCTGTACCGATGTACTATGCGGGACAACCGCAGCAAGCCATTGATTATGCGGCGCGTAGTTCCAGAACCACCCATGCTTCTACGGAGTGCGTCGATGCTTGCAGATTGTTGGCTGGGTTTATTGTGGGAGCGTTGAGGGGCTGGACGAAAAGCGAGCTGTTGGATCCTGCCGCTTTTGATGAATGGTTGGGGGCGGATATACCAGTCCCGAAAATTGAAGAGATCCGCCGCGGATCCTTCCTGTCCAAAGAACCTCCGGAGATCCAAGGATCGGGGTACGTGGTTAAATCGCTGGAGGCTGCCTTATGGGCTTTTGCCAAAAGCACCTCGTATAAGGAAGGAGCGCTACTGGCCGTAAACCTGGGAGATGACGCGGATACGACAGGCGCCGTATATGGCCAGCTGGCTGGTGCCTTTTATGGGTACGAGGCGATACCGGAAAGCTGGCGCCATAACCTGGCGATGCGCGAGACAATTGAGCATCTGGCGGAGCAGTTGGTTCCTATAAATGCATAATA
>NZ_JAKSXN010000146.1 GCF_022427145.1 Paenibacillus timonensis | reverse complement strand
CTGAGTTCAAGATTCGATGTCGAGTAACTTCTCTGAATTTGCTTCGTGATCCGAAGATGACTTTTTGAACTACTGAGAATTTGCTTCGTGATCCAAAGATGACTTTTTGAACTACCTTTCGAAGGGAAGTTAAGAGTGGGTATGTCGTTAGAGGGCAAAATCGTCGTAATGACGGGTGCATCCAGCGGAATTGGCGCGATGGCGGCGCAGATGTTATCGGAGCGCGGGGCGGTTGTCGTATTGGCTGCCCGGAATGCGGACAAGCTGAAGCAGGTATCGGCGAAGATGACAGGTCCGTATCTAGTGCTCGAGATGGACGTCGGCAGCGACGCTTCCGTGAAGGAAGGCTTCGAACGGGTCCTGGCGGAGTTCGGACGGGTGGATGTCCTGCTGAACAATGCGGGATACGGCAAATTCGAATACCTGGATGAAATGCCGGTATCCGAATTTGCCGAGATGATGAACGTTAATTACATAGGTATGGTTCGGTGCACGAAGGCGGTGCTTCCCTCCATGAAGGCGGCCCGTTCCGGACGTATCGTCAATGTCGCTTCGATGGCCGGCAAGATTGGCACGGCCAAATCGACGGCTTACACCGCGACAAAGCATGCGGTCGTTGGCTTTGGGAGCGCGTTGCGCCAGGAGGTCCGGGAGCACGGCATCACCGTGTCGACGATTAATCCGGGACCGATTGATACGCCCTTTTTTGAGATTGCCGATCCCAGCGGAGGATACGTCAAGAACGTGCAATGGATGATGCTGAAGCCGGAACGCGTCGCCAAAGCGATGGTAAAGGCGGCGGAGAAAGGCACGACGGAGGTCAACCTGCCTTGGATCGCCGGCGTAGGGGCCAAGTGGTACCAGATGTTCCCGCGCTTGGCGGACCGATTAAGCTATCGAATGATGAATAAGAAATAGCCTGCCTGCGAAGGCAGGCTTTTTG
>NZ_JAKSXN010000145.1 GCF_022427145.1 Paenibacillus timonensis | reverse complement strand
TCCGAAACTGCTGAAAAAACACTACAAAACACAAAAATTTATAAAATACAACGGAGTGATAATATGAGCAGTGCAATATGTTATTGGTGTGGTACGGAAGCTACTTCAATGGAGCATGTCCCACCTAAGTGCCTTTTTCCAGAAGAAAAGGACGTGAAGGACGTATTAAACAAATCATATAGAAATAACTTGATAACGGTTCCTTCTTGTAATGAACATAATATGAATAAGTCAAATTTAGATGAATATCTGATGGCCACTTTAAGCGGTAAAGTAGGTAATAATTTTGTTGCTTACGTTCATACAGCAACAAAAGTTAGCCGTAGTAGAATGCGTAATCCTAAAATAATTAAAGTCGATAAAAGTGCAATATTAAAATTGAAGAACAAAGAATTTCCGGTTCTTTGGATTACTGTTGATACAATAAAGTTAAGACATTCATTCGAGGCTATTACACGAGCTTTATATTTTTACGAAAATAATGAGGTTTTTAAGGGGAGCTGCTTTGTTGTCTCAACATTATTTGATCACGAGGATGATCCTAAAGGAACAGAATTTAACAAAAGATCATCCGCTCTCTTAGAGTCAGAACAAAGACATTGGAAAACAGAATTAAAAGGGAGCAATCCTGATATTTTTACATACCAATTCAGTGAGGTGGATGGATTTAAATGTCAAACGCTATCGATGAATTTTTATGAGGGGACTAGAGTCTTTGTAATATTAAATGGTATGACTGAGGATGAAATAGAGGAAGCTAAACCTAAATTTGCATTTCTCACTGATGCTATATTTGGCGATCTGAATTAATGCATTTGATAGAACATTCAAGATGCCAGCAGAATCGGATAACATCATATTCACGCATCGGGCATTCACCCTCGGTCCGGCAGAAGTAGTTGGCAGAGAAGCAGTTGCAGCCGGACACACTCGACTTCGTCGAGTGTCGTGAATACACAGACGTTAT
>NZ_JAKSXN010000143.1 GCF_022427145.1 Paenibacillus timonensis | reverse complement strand
CTAAGGTAAAAAATGGTCAAAATATGGCAAGGTTTGTAATTAACTCTTGTTACATTATAGGACAAAAGGGCGATTTTTGCATTATTTTCAGCAAAAAAATAGACAAAAAGCACTAAAAAAAATTGCTAGACTTACATGAATTCCATCAAGCAGTCCTGCACGAAGTCGGGGGCGGCTTTTTTCATTTGCTCCACGGTGTGTAAATAGCGCTGGGTCGTATTGATATGGGAATGTCCCAAGGTTTCCTGAACCTGTTGCAGCGAAGCGCCTTGGAGTAGAGCCAAGGTTGCGTTGGTATGTCGCAACCAATGGGGTGTCGGCTGCTTTTGGATTCCGCTGGCGATTCCCGCCTGTTTAATGATTCGTTCGATTTGCCGCGGCGTGATTGCAAATAAGACGAGTTCGCCATCTGGCTCAGGGGATCCCGCCAATTTTCGCGCGTGCTCCTGGTACATGTTCCAAAGCTCCCGCGGAATTTTGACCTCGCGTGTTTTCCCTCGTTTCGCGTGGGACACGGTCAACCAAACGGACGTCTCTAGTAAATCGGCGTTGAAATCCTTCCATTTGATGCCGCACAGCTCGGACACGCGAAGTCCCAACAGCACCAGAGAAAGACCGATCAAGTAATTTCGCAAGCTTTGGCGCCGCAGCGTTTCCAGCAGCTTGCCGACTTCATTCCGGGTGAGATAGTGTCTGCGGCTCGTCACGGCAATCGCCGGGATGCGGATATTTTGCGCCGGGTTATGATCGAAAAAGCCGATCCCGCGGTCGCTTCCCCATTTATAAAACGACTTTAACGGCGCGATGAATGCGGCCACGCTAGCCGGAGCGAGCGGCTTTTGGGCGTCGCGGTAGAATCCCTTCGTCAGGTAGATTTTATAGGCCTCGATTTCCCTCCAGGTCACCTCTTTAAAGGGCACTCCCGAAAGGAATTGCCTGAATTGCTCCAACGCCCGGTAGTAGTTTCTGCGAGTATTCGGCGCTTTCGCGCAAGCCGTCAGGAACATCTGAATGATTTGCTCGTCCTGATATTCCTGAGCGACCGTTAAATGAAATGGATATTGCTGGGCTACAGCCGACAAATAATTGGTTACCATATTTTGTAGTGGACCTCCTGTTGACGTTGTT
>NZ_JAKSXN010000142.1 GCF_022427145.1 Paenibacillus timonensis | reverse complement strand
ATAACGTTCTTGTATTCACGAAATGACCCAGCCTTAGATAGCTCTTATCTTAGGCTGGGTCATTTGTTGTCTGAGCATCTTCCATGATTATACATCTGGACAACCGAGGGGCGATAGCCCCGACGCGTGAATACGGTGTTAGACGATGTACTTGCCCTCCTGAGGAGCTACATTCATCTTCCGTGGTTTACTTTCAATACTATCTTCTTTTATACAGCTTCATTGACTTTGCTTGCATGATACCGCCCTTCATACAGCTTCATCGAATCTGCCTGCATTATACGGCTCCTTATACAACTTCATTGAATCTGCTTGCTTAATACAACTTAATACAACTTCATCGAACTCGCTTGTATGTTACGGCTCTTTATACAGCTTCTTCGAACTCACATGTATAATACAGCCTTTATACAACCTCATCGAAATTGCCTTCACAATATGCCCTTTATCCTTACTCCATCGACCCCGCTTTCAATTACGGAGCCTTTATTTCAATCAGATTAACAAACTGATTATGGTTTTAAACAGCAAGTATTTCGTCTAACGTCTTTGTATTCACGAACCCTCACTGGCTTAAGCGCGCAAGCGCGGGTCCGACGGACTTAGCCAGTGCAGGGTTGTCTGCTGAGTTCGCTCCCTCGAAAATCCTCTTGCAGACCAAGGGACCGTCAGGTCTCGCCGTGTGAATACGGTGTTATAGGATGTTTCGGCCCTCTTCGATATCTCATTCAATTTACTTCATACAGGTTTTTATTCAAAGTTTTTATACATTCCATTTTCTTGGTTTTCAGTCAATTCAGTATATGTTATGATCGTTATAAGAAAACCGAGTGCGTCAACACTCGGCTATACAATTGGCTTGGATGGTTTATTCCCCTCTAAGTCATTTAAGGAACAAAACCCACCTTCGGCCGTCAACCTTGGGGTGGGTTTTTGTTTTCTCTTGTTGTTGGAATTAATGTATGTTAAGAGGGCAAGGATAAACGTTCCGAATAGGAACATTATTGTCAATGCATCTTTAACCTCCATGGCCTCACCTCCTTTCGAAGGGAAACCATGCCCACCCAAGATTCAATTGTACTTCCTTATTCTACCACATATAACAACTCGTTAATAGAATGTTTGTTCGTGTTTTGTGTTTGAATATGTTTTGCCGGAATTTCCTA
>NZ_JAKSXN010000141.1 GCF_022427145.1 Paenibacillus timonensis | reverse complement strand
ATTTTCCTCTAGGCCCCCTAATTAAACTGGAGTCCTCCCCTACAAGGAATTACAATGGAGACAAGGGAGAGGATTAAGTTATGGGAAAAGCCAAAGAAGAATTTCGTTTAAAGGTAGTAAGAGAAGCTCTGTCCGGCATCAAAGTGGGGGTGCTTGCGCGGTCGTATGACTTGCACCCGGAAACCATTCGGACCTGGGTTCGAACCTACCGAGATCAGATCACGGACGTAGAAACTTCGCTACCAGACCAACATCTTCAGGAGCTCAAGCGTCTTCAAGAGATTGAAGAGAAATACGAAAAAGCCATGAAAGTACTTGGTCAGAAAGAACTCGAAAATGAGATCCTACGGGAACTCGTAAAAAAGAAAAACCCCGCTTATCTAAAAGACTTGAAGTAGCAGAACCATTCATTAAGCGGGGTGAACCAACAGCTGTAGTTCTGCGAATCTTGGAAATTGCCGAATCGACTTACTACGATCGAAAAAAGCGGGTTGCTGCCCCAAAGATGGAATCGTCATCTGCGGGCAAACGCGGGCGACCTACACCAGGGTACTCCTTAACTGAAACTGGAGTCCCCGTTAGCGATGAGCAGATCAAAGAGTGGCTCCTTGAGCTGCTTGAAGGCGAAGAACATGTCTACGGCTACAAACTGTTGGGCCAGTGTATTCGAGATGTTTACCAGGTCATCATTAACAAGAAGAAAACGTACCGTCTTTGCAAAGAACTCGGCATTTTGCAAAAAGCTCGCAGTCACAATCCATCGCACCCGCGTACTCTCCCCAAGAACCGATTCATAACCGGTTCTAATCAGTTGTGGCAAATGGACATTAAATATGGATACGTCGTAGGGCAGAAGCGATTCTTCTTTGTTCTTAGCATCATTGATGTATTTGACCGCGTAGTTGTCGGGCAATATCGCGGGCGAACCTGCGAAGCCAAGCATGCCGTTCAAGCGCTTATGTCTGCCATAGAGCGCCGCATTCAGCCTGGTGAAACGTTACCCGTGATCCGAACGGACAATGGGCCTCAATTTGTAAGCAAGTGGTTTGGAGATACCTGTGAGAACTTGGGGATGACCCATGAGCGAATTCCTCCGCGGACTCCCAACATGAACGCCTACATTGAATCGTTTCATAGTATACTGGAACGCAATTTGTTTAGTAGACGTGAATTTATGACGTTTGAAGAAGCGTTTGTAGCGCTTGACCAATATATGGACTTTTACAATCATCGAAGAATGCATGGTAGCCTAAAG
>NZ_JAKSXN010000140.1 GCF_022427145.1 Paenibacillus timonensis | reverse complement strand
GGAACTGACCCCCGTTTGTGAGACAGGGATCAAAAACACCTTGCAAGTTAAGCAGCCAGTTGTCGATAATCAATCGGTGACTGGTTGTTTAGTTTTGTTTGAATGCGAATTGAGTTATAGTAAGTAATGTAGTCTCGAACGACCTGTTCAACGATTGCTGTCGTTGTACTCGTTAAACCTTCGAGATAGAACGTTTCAGACTTTAGCGTGGAATGAAACGATTCGATGGGGGCATTATCAGCGGGCGTTCCCTTGCGGGACATGCTCATGGTAATGCCCTTTTCCTTTACAGCTTCCTGATACGCCTGGGAAGTGTAGACACTCCCCTGATCGCTGTGAAGTATCGTACCTGGTAGATTGGGCAGCTGACGGAGTGTGTCCAGTACGAACGCAGTGTCCTGCTTGTCAGCTATACTGTATGCCACAACTTCTCCGTTAAACAAGTCTAGGATACTTGATAGATACAACATTCTTCCTCCAAACGGTAAATACGTAATATCCGTAACGAGTTTTTGCATAGGTTGATCGGCCTCAAATTGGCGTTTTAGCAAGTGTTCTGCTATATAGGCTGGCTGCCCTGTAGGTTTGCGTTTCTTGACTTTGACACGGCATTGCAGCTCTTCACGCTGCATAATCCGTTGCACTCGTTTATGGTTAATCGCTTGTTCTTTCCGAAGTAGAGCGGTGATTTTACGGTATCCATAACGAAATTTATGCTGCAAACAGAGTTCGCGGATTTTCTCTACCACAGGATCGGCATCCCCGCTTCCATACTTATCCTTCCAGCGATAGTAGGTAGCACGAGAGAGTCCCGCCCAGGCACAGGCTTGTGCCACGCTAACTTCTCCTTGGATCGATTTGATCCATTCCACTACAATCTTTGAGGATACCCCCTTTCCATCTCGTTGTACTTTTTTAGGAGATCTAGCTGCTGTTTCAAAAACCTATTCTCTGCCTTTACTTTCTCTAATTCTGACGTATATTCCGGTCCTTTGCCGTAGCTATATTGTTTACCTACAGGCTGCTCAAACCGATGTATTTCTCCGTTACGATACCATCGCATCCATGTTCTCACTTGAGAATCATGTCGTATGTTCAATTGCTCCATAACTTCTTTCACTGGGATACCAGCCATTCTCATTTCAATAGCCTTCATCTTAATCTCTTTTGGGTAGCTTACTCGGGTTGCCAACGAAAAAACACCTCCAAGGTTGTCTCCCATATCATACGACATGGTTGCATTCTCTTGAAGGTGTTTTTAATTTGTCTCACACTATGGGGTCAGTTCC
>NZ_JAKSXN010000014.1 GCF_022427145.1 Paenibacillus timonensis | reverse complement strand
TTCTATTTTACGATCAAGCCAAGCAGTTTGGCAAAGCCGATCGCCTGTTCCGGAGAAACCGTGCAGCCTGCCAAGGCATAAGCAGGGATATCCACGCGTTCGAACGTGCAGGTGCTGATGTCCATTCCCTTTAATGAGGTATCGTTAAAATCGGCCTCATTCAGATCAGAGCCCAGCAGCTCCACCTCCTTGAATTTGCAGCCGTAAAAATTCACGTTCTGCAGGGAGCAGTTCAGAAATCTCACCTGTTTTAAGGAAGCTTCCACAAGGTCGCTTATATTCATAATACAATGTTCAAACGTCACGGAGCCTGCATTGATTTTGGACAGATTCAGCCCCGTCAACTTGCAGTCCTTGAAATGCACCCGATGGATGATGGCTTTTTCCAGCACCGCATTGGACAAATCGCAATTCTCCAGCACGACGTCAGTCATGTCCATCCGCTCGAAGACGGTACCGACAAAAGAACAACCCCGAAGCACCACTTTGGATAAGATGCATTTCTCCATTACCCCATGCTCATAGGAAGCACCGGCCACCGTTGCTCCGACCAGCTCATGGTCCTCATCGCCCAGCACAACGTCCCAATCGGCTGGCGTTAAATCGGCCGAGAGCTGCGGGAGGCTAATTTTCGATTTTGCGGCCATCAAGATTCCTCCCCGGTTGACGTCTTCGCCAATTCATTTACTTCATCCATCAAGGTTCGGAGTTCGTGGATGCTTTCGCGGATTCCCTCTGGATCCGGTCCCAGCTTTCGGTATACCAGATCGATTCGTTCCTTGTAACGTTCGGGTTTGACGGCAAACGATTGAATGTTACGCACCGCTTTTTTCTCGTTCAGGCAATAGCGGCCATTTATTGCATACAGTGCCTGGTTGAGACTGGACACACATCGAAAGGCATGTCCGGCTACATAAGAGACATCGTCACGATCGGCATTGGCTTCCATGAACATCAGGGAAAAGCCCGCTTCAAACAGAAACTGGCGCAGCATCCCCTCTCGCAGTAGCGGCGGATAAGGAGAAGTCCGGGCTTTCAACCGGGTCAACCGGCTCTCATGTTCCCACAAGATCCGGCATACCGCCACCTCTCCCATATACATACTGTTCAGGAAAGCATGGGGATGTCCAGTCTGGTACATCATTTGGACTCTGCCTTCACAACCATCCTCAACTGCCTTTCGGACAGCCGTCATATCCCGGTACAATAAGTCTACGTGATATCCGCCGATGAGGAGCCAACCGCCGCCATTGACCCCCGGCCCCCATTCGCCGATGCCCGTCATCAGCCCGCTTCGATGCTGATCGTCGAGTTCCGTTGCGACTTGACTCAACCCAGCGATATCCAGGCCATTCTCGCCTTCATAGTACAGGCCGATGTCAATGTCCGAATCGGGACGATGGGTGTTCGTCGCCCGCGATCCTCCCAATACGATGGCTTGAAGGCCTTCCGTTCCCTGCAGGCGGTTAACGATACGTTCTAGTATCGGCTCGATCCCCATGGTTGACCTCCTCTACTCGTCAGAACTGCCCGAGCGAAATTCGCTTGGCTTCCCCGCGGCTTCCAAAGCCTCGGCCAAGCCCTTTACATCCAGCCCGTCCACGGCAAAAGCGCGCCGTACCAGCTCAGGCGGCACAAACTCATCGTATTTGCCCAGATAAGGGGCTTCCGACGCAGCCAGCAGCGCCTCCGGATGTGGAACCGAAGCCAGTTCCGCCTGAATGGCGGCTAGCAGCTCCTTGGCGCCCGCTCTCCCCGCCACAACCATATAATAAGGTTCCATCGGAACGACCTGGCGCAGCCCCATCGGGTCCGTCAGGTTATGCTTCAGCAGACGTTCCAGCGTGCGGAATTGCTTACTTCCTGCCCACGGCAAAATAAACAGCGAATCGCCGCCCGCCGGGATGACGGGACTGTTCAACAGCCCGCTCTCCCGGGCTAACCGGCGCGCCCGCTCCAAGCGGTTGGCCGCGCCCGGGGCGAGATACGGGTACAAGGTATGCTCCTCCAATACCTGGCGCATCTTCTGCATGACCCGGGTATGGACGTCTCCCCCGGCACCAAGCCAAAGCGTATCCACCTTGCCGCGGGAGGATTTCACGTACACCGCCTTATGCTTGCTGTCCACTTCCTCGACCTTCCACAGCTTCCCGGCCAGCGAGAAGCAATATCCCGGCGGCGGGACGGTGGTGATGCTGCCGATTTCCTCGGAGCCGTTGTAGACGACATGTTCTTCATCATCCTTAAAGACGGCATAGAAGCGGAAATTGTTGACCACCTTTTCCCCGCCCAGTCCGATGATCAGCGTACCTTCTTCGGTCTGCTGGACATGATCGGTCTGCAGCAAATATTGCAGCATCCCTTTGTACTCCTCGGGCTCGACGCCGCGAAATGCCGGCAGCGTCAGCACGGCCCGAGCCAAATCGGCCGGCTCCGCTTCACCGATGCTTTTCAGCGTGCTCATCGTCTGATGGTACAACACGCCAACCGGCTTCTTGCGCAGATCCACCGGTTCCACCCAACGCTCGCGTACATACAGCTCAATAACGGCGATCGCCCGCAGCAACATCCACGGCATGCGCGCTGGCAATTGGGCGTCCTCGTCTTCCTCTTCCGCGCAGAGGAACATCATCTCCGATGCCTGGTCTTCGCGCCGGCCGGAGCGGCCCAGCCGCTGCACGAAGCTGGAGCAGCTGTACGGCGCGCCGAGCTGGATGACTCGCTCCAGCTCCCCGAGGTCGATGCCGAGCTCCAGCGTCACCGTCGCTGCGGCCACCGCCGGGCCGGGGCCGGAGCGCAGCGCGGCCTCGGTCTCCTCGCGCAGCATCGCGGAAATGCTGCCGTGATGGATATGGAACACGTCACGCTCCTCCCGCTTCGCCGCAATCCGGCGCAGCTCCAGCGTGGTCAGTTCGGCGTCGGTGCGGCTGTTGGTGAAGACGAGCGCTTTTTTGCGATGGGTGTTATCGTAAACGAAGTTGTAATACTTCTGCTTGGCCAGCTCCAGATGCTCCGCTTCCCGTTCGTCCCGGGCATCCGGGAAGGAGAAGTGTTCGACCGACAGCTTCAGCTTGCGCCCGCCCTGCGGGGAGACCACCTCCACCGGCTGCGGCGTCCCCGCCCCAAGCCAACGAGCGGCAATATCGTAATCGCCGAGCGTAGCCGACAAGCCGATCCGCCTCGGCGTACAGGAAGCCATACGCTCTAATCGGGTCAATTGGCTGATGACCTGAATCCCCCGATCGGCCCCCATAAACGCGTGCACCTCGTCGATCATGATATACCGCAGATCATGGAACAACGCCGGGATCGCATTGGGGCGGTTCATGAGCAGCCCTTCCAACGATTCGGGAGTAATTTGCAGCACGCCGCAGGGGCGCTGCATCAGCTTCGTTTTCTCCGCTTGCGCGACGTCGCCGTGCCAATGCCAGACGGGCACCTCCCCATCACGCAGCAGCTCTTTGATCCGCTCGAACTGATCGTTGATCAGCGCCTTCAGCGGTCCGATGTAGAGAATGCCGACGGATTCCGAAGGCCGGTGGTAAAGCTCCGTAAGCGCAGGGAAAAAGGCCGCCTCCGTCTTCCCCGACGCAGTGCCCGACGCGATCAGAAGATGATGCGGCGTATCGAACAGCACGCGGCAGGCTTCGACTTGGGCATCCCGCAGCGAGTCCCATTTTTTGCGGTAAATATATTCCTGAATGAACGGCGCCAATCGGGAAAACGAATCCCCCCCGCTCATAGCTCAAACTCCGCCAAAAAATCATCCAGCTCGTCGGTGCCGCCCTTGTCCTTGGCCCCTTGGCTTCCGGATGCCGCGTATTCCTGCTCCCGTTCCCCCATCAGTTCCTCGAACGACAAAGCAGGCTGCTGATGCAGCAGGTGGAGCACATCCATGAAATCGCGCACGACCTCCCGGGTCGTGAGCAGCTCCTCGGCCCCGAGCCGATTCACCGCCGCCTGCATGAAGGCGATCAACTGCTCATCGGTCAGGCGCATTTCATACCCGAAATGCAGCGCGTGAATCTCGCGCAGCTTCTGCAGCAACAGCAGGATCTCCTCATGCGACAGCATGTCCAGCTTCAGGATCGGCGAGGTATACGAACGGCGCGTCCCGCTGCTGTAACGTCCGTCCATCAGCCGCGAACGCAAGGCATCGTAGCTGAACAGCCCCCGGCGCTCGTCCTCCACGAACTGCGGCGTTCCGCCCAGGTAAATGCCGAGGTACTGGGCTTTGCCCTGCATCGTGTCGTTGAACATCGTCAGAAGTTTCTCGTAATTGCTTTGGCGGGAGACGCTGTTCGTGATTTTGTACAGGTTCACGCCCTCATCGATGAACAGCAGCAGCCCGCGATACCCGATGCGCACCGCAAACTCCGCCCACAACTTCATGTAGTCGTACCAGTTGTCATCATCAATGATGACGCCGACGCCCAGCTCCTGGCGCGCCTCCGTTTTGGTCGGAACCTCTCCGCGCAGCCAGCGCAAGGCTGCCGCTTTCCGGTCATCATCGCCCAGCTTGTATCCCGACCAATAAGCCGCCAGCACCTTGGCAAAATCAAATCCGTGCACGAGACTCTGCATCTCGTTCGTCACCGCATAGATCCGCAGCTCGACCGCGTCATGCAGCTGCGGATCGCCGGGACGCAGGCCGGTGGCCTGCATTTGCTCCTGCTGGAGGGCAGCGATCCACTTCTGCAGCATCGTCTCCAGCGCGCCGCCGTCCGGCCGCGTCCGGGTGGATAAATGCATCATCATCTCCCGGTAAGTCGCCAGGCCCTGACCTTTCGTTCCAACCAGCCGCCGCTCCGGCGACAGATCGGCGTCGGCCACCACGAAGTCGCGGTCCATGGCATAATTGCGGATCATCTGGAGCAGGAAGCTCTTCCCGCTCCCGTAACGCCCCGTGATCAAGCGAAAAGCCGCTCCGCCTTCCGCGATATTGTCCATGTCCTGCAGGATCGACGCCACCTCCGGTTTACGCCCGACCGCGATATGCTCCAGTCCTACCCGCGGCACGACCCCGGCCGTCAAGGAATTGACGAGCGCCGTGGTCAGCCGTTTCGGGATTTGCACCTGTTTCATCCACCATCACCTCATCGTTCAAAACTTATCCTCTATCCCCCAGCGCTTCGCGTTGGGTGGAAAGCCACTCGTCGAGCACTGCGCGGTAGTCGTCCACAACTTCGTCCCCGTCAATGAGAAGATCCCCGATCCGCTCCATCGCCAGCTCATTGATTTCATCAATCAGCAGCTCGGGCATGGAGCCGGCCTGTTCCGCAATGGTTTGGCGTTTCGCAGCGCTATGCCCCTGGAGCAAGGCAGCCAGCATTTGCGCCTGGGGCGCAGTGAGGCTCATAAACAGCTCCTGCCATTCCTCCGGCAGGTTCGCCATCGGCTCTCTCCCGGTCTCCTCGGCGCCGGTTCGTTCTTCGGTCGATGCCCGAAGAACTTCTACCGCTGGATACGGCGATTGCGAATCGTTGGCCGTTTTCTCCGTTCGTTCTCCGGTCGGGATCGCGCTCACGGACCACACCGCGGTATCCTCCGGCATCGGATCATACCCCCGCTCAAAATCAAAGGTCGGTTGCAGCGGTTCAACGGACTTCTTCCCGAGCGGAGTTACGATCCGCTCCGGCGGCAGGCCAGGAGCTTCTGGCGCAAACGCAAGCGTCAGCTCCTCACTAAGCAGCATGTCCCGTACCTCGTTGGATTCCTGCTGCAGTTTGCGCAATTTCGCGGCGTTAATTTTCACCTTAGGCGTCCGGGCTTTCGCTTCTTCGGCCTTCCGACGCTCGAATTCCTTGCTGAGGTATCGGCCGACCAGCTGTTCGATTTCCGGCCCCACCTCGATCCCCCGCAGCTTGCCTTTAAACCCGGTCAACTCGCGCAGTTTGTTCTCCGTCAGGCGAACGAGCTGCGTCAGGAACGCGCGAAGCGGCGGATGCCCGCTATAGGGCAAGATGGAGACCGTTTTGGTGCGCCCGTATAAATCATGGTCGTACACGGCGCTGCGGAACAAGAAGCGGGAGACTTTGGTCTCCATCGGCTTAAACAGCTCCAGAATTCGGATTCCCTTGCTCCTTAAGAGATAGCCGTCGACCAGCGAAATGACCTTCGGTACGTAGCTCCGCATGTCCTTGCGCCCTTGCTCCAAGTAAAACCGACTTTTCTCCGCATCGTAATCGGTCAACGTGATCAGCAGATCCCAGCTCAGCTCCAAAGGATCGGCGGCGAATCTTCTGCGCCACTCCAGCTCCTTCAGCTCCATCGACAGATTCCGTGGCAGCTTGGCCATCGGCTCCGCGGGCAGCTCCTCTAGCTGGAACACCAACGCCAGATCGTATAACCATTCCCGCACGTAAAGATCCAGCTTGGGGTAACGCTGCCGATACCCCTGCCAGACCCGTTCCATCAAGGCATACCCCTCGGCGGGCTCCGACCAGCCGATCCCATGGATCAGCTCGTACAAATAGACGAACAGGTAAGAAAGATCGGTGTCCGGGTAACGTCCGGAACGGACCTCCTCTCGCCAGAACAAATACCATTTCAGTTGCCTCGGCTGCATCTCATCATAGGTCGGCCAGTAGGTCTGAAAAGGAACAAATTCCGCCGTATCCTCTACGGCTGCCTCCAGTTCCTTCGCTTTCTGGACAAACCGCTGCTCCCGGGAAAGATATCGGAAATCCTGCCGCCAATCCGCGTCGCGCTCCCAAAGGTCCGGAGCTACGACGCGGCTTATCGGCTCCGTCTTGCCGCTCACCTGCTTCGTGACGTCTTCCACTTCCAATTCGGCAAAAGTTAACCGGGGTTCAAGGCTCGTCTGCCGTTCCCGATCTCTATGTAAATGTGGGCTGAAAAAGCTGCGTTTCTCGTCCGCTCCGTCGTTCATCGTTCCAAAACCTCCGTCACGACCATTATACCATCGAACCGAAAATTTGTTCGCCTTTTGAATACTATTTTGCCCTCCCTTATAATGAAAAGCAACTGCAAGTTGCCAGGGAGGGCGAATGCTTGATGAATAAATGGCTGAAGGCCTTGTTGTTTCTGGTCGGGGCGGCGGTGTTGACCCGATTGATTCCTTTTTCCGACTGGTTCCGCATGCTGGATACGATGGTCCATGAGCTGGGCCATGCGATCGTCACCTTGCTGGCGTCCGGACAGGTGCTCCGCATTGAATTGCACCCGGATCACAGCGGCGTCACCTATTCGGTGCTGGCCTCGGGATGGAGCCAATTAGCCGTATCCTTGGCCGGTTATATCTCGGCTTCCCTGTTCGCGGTAGCTATGTTCTTCGGTTATTCCCGTCAAAACCAAGCCGCCGGCCTCGTCCTTATCAGTATGTTAGCGTTGGTTTCGTTGGTGCTGTTTGTGCGCTCGGGATACGGCCGGGGCTGGTTGATCCTGTTTCTATTGATAAACTTGGCGTTTTTCCTTTTGGGGGGACGAATTCGCAATTTCTACTACTTACTGCTGGCGTTTTTATGCTTGGAGGAGTCGGTGATGGGGCCGGTCACGCTGCTGCTGAATTCCATCGTTTCTCCCGGCCAAGCCGGAGACGCGACGAATCTGGCCCAGCTTACGGGGGTTTCCCCTCTGGTGTGGTCGTTGATATTTCTGGCCATTTCGCTCATTTGCGCCTTGTCCGCGCTGCAATTGTATTGGAATGACCGCAGACGAAGCCGGGAGAAAAGAAGGATGAGCGGATCGAGCTCGGTGAGCCCGTAGGATCGACCTCATCTGTCCTTCACGATCGTACATCTCAGCACGTGAACTTCCTGGTTATCACGGATCATTGCGTCGACATCGTCGCTGGACTCCATATGGTCCTTCCCCTTGTTTCTTGCGATCACACCCAAAACGACCGTTTCATTAGGGTTTACGGTAGTTGGCTGCATGGAGTGGGTCATTGCACTATCTAAATCGCCTTTGGGGATTTCCGTTTTGGAGCTGACCACGTTTCCTTTATGCCTGAAAGCAAGCGTCCAAACTTCGTCCCCGTTCCTCATGCCAAGGGTCGTTAAATACAGCCTAAAGGGATGATCGCTGATCTCTTCTATTGAAGTTTCCAGCCCAAGTACGGATCCTTTGCTTTCCCCATTTACGTACTGGTCGATCCAAAAATGAACCCGATCAGCCCCGGTCACTCCTAGGTTCACGTCAAATATCATCGTATTCCCGGAACCTGCCGCTTTCAAAATGGCATATTCCTCATTCTCCATGGGCAAGGTTTGAATGGAGATGCCGTCGATCTCCTTTCCCGGTAAATGATTGTCCAAGTTCACCGTCTCCGAACCGCTCTTTTCGCAACCCGATAGGACCAGGAAAGCAAGGAGTAGACAGGCCATGATGGGATTGATGAATTTTCGCATTCTGCACCTCACAAACTGCTGACGTTAAATCGATTCCCGTCCGGATCATAGAAATGAAAGCTTACCAATCCTTGGGTCAGAAATCCGCCGATTCCGGAGGTTTCGATTCCGCGTTGTTTTAGATATTGATGATACTTGAAAAAGTCCTGCCGCTCCCGAATCCAGCAGATCGGCTGGACCTGACCGTCCACTTTGCCCGCGTAAGCCTCATCTTTTTTTTGTTCAAGCACCCAAAGCGACTTCTCTTCCGAATGATTTAACTTCAGCTCCATCACCGCGTAGCCGCCGGCCGGATGATGTTCCACGCACTTCATGCCCAGATGTTGCCCGTACCATTGAATCGACTCGTTTAATCGGCTGACCCCCAGCCTAACCCAGGAGGGCGCCAAATCGGAGGAAGGCAGCGTCAAATCCTCCTGGAGCGTTAAACGAATGCCTTCGGCGGTAGCCCACACATCGAAATACCTGGTTTTGGGTCCCGCATACACGGCAGATACCCGCACTCCGTCGGTCACGAAAGCGCGCCGCAGACGATCCAATTCCCGGGTTCGAAAACACACTCGCAGGTCGGGTTCCACTGTGCCTCGTTCGGCATAATGATGAGGAAGCCGGGTCTCCGTAAGATAAGTAACCAGCCAGGTCCCGAAGTCCATCTGGGTCATTTTGCCTTGTGAACAGCGAGGATCGACTTTCCAGTTCTCTTGCCGAAGGATCTTCCAGCCGAAGTACGTCTCGAACCACTTTATGACCTGATCATGGTTATCCCACAACACATCGATAGATTGACCGTCAAAATAAAGCTCGGGGATCTCTTTGCCCGTTGCCATAGGGAAACCTCCCTCATACACATATTTCCAATCCTATTATCGCTGAACCCGTCCGTTTGATAAAGGAAAATATTCGTAAGAAGTGCCGCTTCCTTCCGAATCTTTCGTTCATATAATGCGACTGGGTATAACAAAACAAGTTTAAAGATTGGCGATTTTGAGGTAAGATGGTATTCGATGTTTCTATGAGCTGGAAATGGGAAAGGAACGGTGTGGATGGACCGGCGGCAGCAAATCATTGAACAGGCCGAGCAATTCGTGCAAAACGTGCACAGCGGAGACGGAAGCGGCCACGACTGGTGGCATATTCATCGAGTCCGGAATACGGCTCTGGCCATCGCTCGCAAGGAGAAGGCGGATTTGTTCGTATGCGAGCTTGCGGCGTTGCTGCATGACGTAGCGGACGAGAAGCTGAATCCATCCAAGGAAGCGGGATTGCATAAGGTACGCAGCTGGCTGGATGAACATGTCGGAGATCCGTCCGTCACGGGCGAAGTGATGGAGATCATCTCCACGATGTCTTATAATGGCGGGAAGAACCCTCCGATGTCTACGCTCGCCGGGCAAATCGTTCAGGATGCCGACCGGCTTGACGCCATTGGCGCCATCGGCGTGGCCAGAACGTTTGCCTTTGGAGGGTCCAGAGGCAGGTCCATGCATGAACCGGGGCGGGATTTCTCGGATTTCGATTATCGAAGCCGCGAGAAAACGACGATTTATCATTTTTACGAAAAGCTATTGAAATTGAAAGACTTGATGAATACCCGGCATGCCCGGAAACTGGCCGAATCGCGGCATGAATTTATGCTGGGATTCTTGGAGCAGTTTTACCGGGAATGGGATGCCACAGACGAACATCAGGATGAACAAACCACAACAAATTCAGGTGATATGAGTGAGAATCGCATTTTTTGATTCAGGCATCGGAGGCTTGAGCGTGTTGACGGAGGCCATGAGGAGGTTGCCTAAGGAAGATTTTCTTTATTTTGCCGATACCCTCCACGTGCCGTACGGGACCAAAACGCTGCCCGAGGTGAAGCGATTCGTTCAGGAATCGGTAAGCACCATCATGCGGGAAGAGATCAAAGCTTTGGTCGTGGCCTGCAATACCGCAACCAGCGCGGCAATCGAAGAGCTTCGGCGCATGTACGACATTCCGATCATCGGCATGGAGCCGGCCGTCAAACCGGCCGTCAAACGAAGCCAAGCCGCCGGTAAACGGGTGCTGGTTTTTGCGACTTCATTGACGTTAAGCCTATCGAAATATACCGACCTGGTGGCCCGGGTGGACGACCACAAAGTGGTGGATTCCATGCCGCTGCCGGAACTGGTGCAATATTGCGAGCAACTGCAGTTCGACCGAGACGAAATCGAGCGTTATTTCAGCCGCAAGCTTTCCGGCATCGATTTGGGACAATACAGCACGATCGTGCTCGGGTGCACGCATTTTCCTTATTACAAAAGCATTTTACAGCAAATTCTGCCTCCGCATATCGAACTGATTGACGGCAGCCAAGGCACGGTAGAGCGGCTGTGCTCCTTAATCGGCGGATCGGCCAGTCCCGCTCAGGAGTATACGGGCCATATCGAGTTTAGTTGCTCGGGCGAAAATCCCGCTTATCTGGCAAAAATGGCGCGAGCGTTGGATTACCTGCAATCGCAATATCGATAATCCTACGCTGCCCGCGTAAAGCCTTGTCTTGGCGAATGAACGGTCAGGACAGGGCTTTTTTTGCCGCGTAGACTCGGAACTCGATTTACTCCATCTCTTCGTTTAATAGAACCATATGAATATGATCTTCCCACTTCCCGTTGATCTTTAAGTATTTACTTGATATCCCTTCGTTTTGAAATCCCAGCTTCTGGACCACGCGAAGCGAGGCCTGGTTTCTTGGCATGATGTTCGCTTCAATCCGATGCAGGCGCAATTCATGGAACGCATGGTCCACCACTGCTTCGACGGCTTCGGTCATCAATCCTTTTCCTTGTTCCTGTTCATCGATCTTATAACCCAGATGGCAGGACTGGAACGCGCCTCTTACAATATTGCTCAGCGCCACCGACCCGATGATCCGGCCACTTCGGAATAACCAAAATTTCCGGAGCGATCCTTCTTGGATCTTGGCCGCCTCGTCCTGCAGAATTTCTTGTTGAACCGAGTAAGCATAGAAGTCCTCCGTTCTTAGCGGTTCCCACTCCTCAAGATGGGTTTTATTCCGGACGACAAACGCCAATACCTGATCCGCATAGGAATCATCGATCATTTGGAGCGTCATGCGTTTCGTTGTGATTTCATTTTTCATAGATAACCCCCGCTCTACCTGCTCTAATCGTTAGGCATAAATCTCCGCAGCACTTCGTCATCCCAAATTTGGACCTCGATGTATCGTTCCGGCCCATGATCTCCGAGCCTGTTCCACACCTGCGGCAAACCGTATTCCGCGATGACTTCGACGATTTCTCGCTTGGTGTAGACTTGTCTCCGGTACGGCTTATCCTCCTGATACCTCATGGTCGGGAAAAGATCGCCGTAAGTAAAACTGATTGAGGTTTCCTGGAATTCATCCCAGTTGATCCGAATCCAATCCGGCCGAGTATACCATGTCTTCAGCCAATCGCAGGACTCCAGCGTCATATAATGCGGATATGCATTTTGGGGTTGGCCCCCTTTTACGATAAATCGTTCTCTTGCGGTTTGTTCGAGTTCCTTTCGAATCAACATGTACTCGGCCGACCTTCGGCTGGCAAATGATTTGCCTTCCTGCCTGATTTGCTCGGATACTTCCAAAGCACGCTCTACCGGCAGGCTTGAGAGATTCCGAAACGGTCCGAGGTCCTTCTCAAAATAGTGATATAACATATAAGCTCCGGACACGCAATCTCCTTCTTCCAAGTGCTTTGTTAACTTATCCCTAGCATAAATCACATTCCATCGTTCTCATCGTAGCGGTTAGGCCGTTGTTTTCGTAAAACCGGATTCCTTTGGAATTCTCCTCAAACACCGACAATCTTAAGAAATCCAGGCCTCGCCGCTTCCCCCAGTCCTTGGACGACTCCAGCAACTTCGATCCCAAACCGCGGTTTCTATCCTCCTCGGAGATGACGATATCCAGGACGTAAACATACTTTTTCTCTTGGAGGCAGCTGATTTTCGGCGTTTCCTTCTCTTGCAGCAAGGAGAAACCCATCAATTTCCTTTCATCTTCATCTTCCACGACCAGAATCGCTGATTTTGCATCGTTGATCGTGTCGATGAGAAAACCAACGGGCCGTTCCGTACGTACGAACCTGGAAGGTTGGTAGAACACGGCGTCCGTATCCAGCTCCCAATAAAGCTTTTGGATGCCTTCGATATCTTCCATTGTTGCTTCTCGAATTCTCATTGTCTTGTCCTCCCTAGGATTATTCCCCTCATTATCCCGTTGGGAAAGCAAACCGACAATGACATTTTTACATAAAAACCCACCCTCAAGCGAAGGTGGGTTTGAGATTCAGTTCAACGATCACGAAGACGGCAGATTTACCCATGTTTCCGGCGTTTCCGCCGCCTTCTTCCCGTGCTCGATCAGGGTGATTACGGCTACGGTTTCCGCCGGATCGACCGCCGGCTGACCGGTTTCGAAGAACGTTACCAGGTTCCGGATGAACGGCTCAAAGAAATTGGAGACCGCAGAGGCTTGCGCAAAGTTTCCATTGCCGTATTTGATGCCAAGCGTAAAAGGGCAGTTGTCCCCCAAGTGGTGGATCGTAGCGCGGCGGCCTTCCCAGAAATCGATGAGAAGCGCGGGCGAATCCGCCGTTCCGGTATACATTACGCGCTGCGGATCCGCTCCCATCAGGCTCACGATGGGCTCGATTTGATGGATCGAATAGTTGGAGAAAGCGCCCGGCCCCCAGCTGCTGATCGTTTGAATTCCTGCCGGGTCGATCTCCGCATATTCGCTGGCAAAACGGAGCGCGGACGTCGAATACATCGGCGTTCCGTGCTTCACGGCCAACTCGAAGAGGCGAACCGCCGTGTCCCGGTCCGGAGCAAACGTCTTGTCGATGTAGGTCGGCTTGCCTGACCGGAGCGGCAGCTGCGACAATTCCTCGTGAACTTCCGGGTTGTCGGGAGACAACACGATCAAGTAGTCGCTTCGCTCGACAACGTCTTGGATGGACGGCAGCAATTCGATTCCATTATCCTTGCTCCAAGCCTCGTTTGTGCGTCCGTTCTCCTTGTCCCTTTTCCCATACGCATACGTCACCTTCATGGCGCCGGCGGTAGCCTGCTCGATCCAACCAGGATATTTGTTGGCGTGAAACTGGTCCAGATGCAGGTCGATAAACCCGATTTTTTTCATGGGATGGCGATTTCCTCCCCCTTGTCGGACGAATCATAGATGGCTTGGATGATTCGGGAGGACAGGATGACGGTGTCGATATGCGAGGGCTGCTTCTCTCCCGTTTGGATGCACTCCAGAAAGCCGTCGATTTCCTGTTGATACATATTGCCGGAGGTGAATTTCGGCGTCGTTTCGGTCAAAGCGCCGTCTGTCGCCGTATAGAAGGTGAAGTCCCCGCCATAGTTCAACCGGATGCCGCCCTTGTCGCCCAGGAAGTCGATAAACATCTCCTCGACCCCGATGTTCTGGGCCCAGGCTCCGTTCAAGGAGATGGTGGGGCCTTCGGTGCGGATCAGCGCGGTCACGAAATCGTCGACATCATAGGTGCCGCTATAGTCCGGCGGGCCCGCCCACATTTTGAGGTACGTATAGTTGGCCATGTCTTTCCCCAGCTTGGAGTAGGCCTGGCCCGTGACAGTTTTGGGCTTTGGATCCCCCGCGCAATACATGACGATGTCGAGGAAATGAACGCCCCAATCGATCAGCGCGCCGCCGCCGGCGATGGCTTTCGTGGTGAAAGCGCCGCCCAATCCCGGAATCGACCGGTGCGAGCGGAAGCTGGCATACACATGATAAAGCTCGCCGAGCTCGCCGTTTTGAATCATTTTTTTGATGCGGTTGACGCTTTCGTTGTACCGGTTGACCACCCCGATATTCAGAATTTTACCCGTCTCATGCTGAACCTTCTGCATCTCCAGGGCTTCGGCGTAAGTGCGGGCTGCCGGTTTTTCGCACAGGACATGCTTGCCTGCCCGCAGGCATTCAATGGCGATGGAAGCGTGCGAAGCGTTCGGCGTACAAATGGATACCGCATCGACCTCCGGATCTTCAACGATCTGCCGGTAATCCGTGATGGCCTGACCGCATTCGTATTTAACGACGGCCGCCTCCGCCCGGTCCATCAGGATGTCGCAAAAGTACTTGATTTTCACCTGCTTATGAGCTAAGTAGGACGGGATATGGGCGTGGTTCGCAATCGTGCCGCAGCCAATCACGGCAATGGTTATTTGGTTCATCGGCTTACCTCCTACAACGTGAAATAGTCGCTTCAAGAAAGTCTATGATGATTCCTAGCATACCAGATCAGGCGCGAATTGGAATGAGGCTGAGGGCGAATGCACATCAGATTACCATAAAAGGTCACCCGCCTCCCGTACCGTTCTCGTGCCGAACCCTTTACAATGAATGCAATCATAGGCAACCTGACGCCAAACTCTTAAATCCAAGCCAAAAGGAGAAACCATGCGATGAAACGCGAAATGCAGGCCGATATCGTGATTCTCGGGGGCGGAACCGGAGGAACCGCCGCGGCCCTGGCCGCTGCGGCTTCGGGCAAAACCGTCATCATGACGGAGGAGACGCTCTGGATCGGCGGACAGCTCACCAGCCAGGCCGTTCCGCCCGATGAGCACCCCTGGATCGAGCATTTTGGTTGTACGAGAACGTACCGGAATTTCCGCGAAGGCGTCCGCCACTATTATCGGGAACATTTTCCGATGACGCCGGCGGCAAGGAACCAGCCCGGGCTCAATCCCGGCAGCGGCATCGTCAGCCGGATCAGTCATGATCCGCGCGTCGGCTTGGCCGTGCTGCGGCAGATGTTGGCTCCGTACATTCACAGCGGTAGGTTGACGATTCTGTTCAACTATCGAATCCAACAAGCCGAATCCGCCGGGGACGTGGTGAGCAGCGTAACGGTGCGTCATCTTAGCACCGGAGATGAGCTCGTGCTTCAGGCCCCGTTTTTTATCGATGCCACCGAGCTTGGCGATTTGCTTCCGATAGCCGGCATCGAATACGTGACCGGAGCGGAGTCCAAAGCGCAGACCGGCGAACCCCATGCGGTGGACGGAGACCCCGCGCCACAGGACATCCAGGGCTTTACTTATTGCTTCGCCGTAGATTACGCGGAGGGAGAAGAGCATCTCATCGACAAACCCGAGATGTACGATTTCTGGCGACCGTATAAGCCCGATTTCTGGCCGGATCGGCTGTTAAGCTTGACCGGCGTGAGGCCATCCACGAACGAGCCGGTCGAATATGAAATTTTTCCGGGGCACGGGGGCAAATTCCCGCTGTTTCAATACCGGCAAATCCTCGATCCGGCCCATTTCGACAACCGTTTCGGCTTTCGTCCGCTCTCCCTGATCAACTGGCCGCAGAACGACTATTGGCTAGGCTCCATTATCGACGTTCCGGAGAAGGAAGCCGCGCATCATCTGCACCAAGCCAAACAGCTGAGCTTGTCGCTCTTGTATTGGCTGCAAACCGAGGCTCCCCGTCCCGACGGCGGGCAAGGCTACCCGGGTCTGCGTCTGCGCCGAGACGTCGTCGGAACGGAAGACGGGTTGGCCATGGCTCCCTATATCCGCGAGTCGAGAAGGATTCAAGCGGAGTTCACGGTGCTGGAGCAGCATGTCGCCACGGCCTCCCGGCCGGACGGCGTAGCCGAGTGGTTCCCGGATTCCGTCGGAGTCGGCTGTTACCGCATCGATCTGCATCCGAGCACGGGTAACCAGCCGTATATCGATATTTCCTCCTTGCCTTTTCAAATTCCGCTTGGCAGCTTGATCCCGAAACGGGTCAAGAACGTGTTGGCGGCGGGCAAAAACATCGGAGTCACCCATATCACGAACGGCTGCTACCGTCTTCATCCCGTGGAATGGAACATCGGCGAAGCAGCGGGGCATTGCGCCAGCTTCTGCTTGGACCGCAACCTCTTTCCTACGGATGTACGCAATCATGAAGAAACCTTATCCGACTTTCAGCAGCGGCTCCTCGATCAAGGGATTGAATTGCAATGGCCGAAGCTTCGTCCGGTCTAATCCGAAAAAAATCATGCCAGCCTCCGGATGACTTCATCCGCAGGCTGGCATTTTACGTTTCCCGTAGAACTCTCCAAACTCGCTTATGGATTGATCAGCCCCGCCAGCCGCAGCATTCGGGCGAGAACCGCCGCCGCTTCCGCACGGGTGGACGAGGCCTCGGGAGCGAACACCCCGTCCCCGCGCCCCTTCATTAAGCCCAAATCCACCGCGGTTGCAACGGCTTCTTCAGCCCAGCTTCCAATATGGCTGCGATCCTCGAACCCTACCAGCATGGAATCGGGATTTCCAGGGGCTACCTCCGTGCCTGCCAGCTTCAAGGCTCGAACCAACAGCACGCTCATCTGTTCCCGCGTCATTTGCTCGTTCGGACGGAACTTCCCGCCATCAAAACCTTCAATCAACCCGTGTTCCACCGCCGTCGATACCGCGCCCGCATACCACGCATCGGAGCTTACATCCGTGAACGTGATGCTCGTGCTAAAGTCACGCCCCTGTCCCGTTAGTCCGAGGGCGCGGACGAGCATGGCGGTAAATTGGACTCTCGTGATCGGAGCATGGGGACTGAATTCCGTGTCGGAGGTGCCCTGGGCGACCGTTTTGGAGGCCAACATCGCCACCTCGTCCGCAGCCCAGTGACCGCTCATGTCCGTAAAGGTCTTCCGGTGCGAAATCGCCGCATAAGTACCGCTATCCTTCAGCCGGAACGTCATCCGGGCCTTTCCGCCTTCCTGCTGGATCACCGCAGGCACGAACGCATAGCGGTTCAGGGAAGGTTCCAGAAGCAGAACGGTCGTTGTATCGGCATCTACGGCTCCGGTCAGCGGCGCGGTCGTCAGCTTGGCATCCGCTCCCTTAAAGGCAGGCAGGGCAGTCAAGGAGTCGCCCTGTCCCCAGAACAAGGAGATCTCCAGTAACGATCCAAGCCGTTCGGCCGGCTCCGGCAACAACTCGTTGAGCCGGTCTTCCTGCGCCTTCACGGGAAGGCCTATGCGAATCTGCAAGCGATCCGCCGCCCCTCTCTGGCTCAGGGATTCATTCAGCGCCTTCACAGGCAACTCCAACCTTCCTAACGAAGACTCTAGGAGGATGACGCCATTCGGCAACTCCTTCACTGCCGCCTCCAACCCCTGGATCGGCAGATGCAGGGTGATAACGTCGGAAGTTTCGTTAAAGCTGTATTGCAGCTGCTGCGATTGCGCCGGCTTCTCGCGAAGACTCTTCACCTCCTCAAGCATCCGCGTCAAATCGGCTTTGAGGTCAACGAGGTGCTGCCCGTTCTCCGCTGTTTTCTTCTGGACGCTTAACCGTTCCGGTTTCGCGGGTTGAGTTGGCGTGGACGGTGAACCGCCGCCGCCCGGCGACCCCGGTTGGCCTGGATTGGAGCCGCCATCCCCGGTGGACGTGCGAATGATTTGTACCGATTCGCTATTCGTCTTCAGCTCATCGACGTACACATCCACTTGGACGAAGTTGATTCCCGTCGTTAACGGAACGCTCGCCGTAAAAGTCCCGGTTGGGGAGATGGAAGCCGGCTCTCCGTTCACTTTGACGGAAGGCGACCCGGGCCCAAGCACTTCGACCGTCCCTTCCAACTGATAATGGCTGTCCCGTGTCTCTCGCAACTCATCGTCCATCAGGCCGCTTAATACCGCCGCGCGAACCTGATCTCCCACCTCGTAAGCATTCGCCACGAGCTGCCGGTTCGTTCTCGTGCCCGAAGGGTCGATCGTCGAGATGACGAAACCGCCTGGCGGAATCACGCTGTTGTTCTCTTCCGGAGCTCCCCAGCTCCAGTTGATGGCTTGCTTCCGGTTGACCACGCGGGTCACTTCCCCCGTGTTGTTTACGACCACCTCGACGCCAAAACGGTTCGTGCCGGTCGTTGTTCCGAAAGCTTCCGTCATCACGTTAATGTTGCCTTCCACCCGGTTCACGTTGTAATAATGACCTTCCAGGAACGTATCGGCGCTGTCGGGCAAGCTCATGCCAAGCTGGTAATCCTTCACCCATTCACGGTCCTGCAGCGCCGCCTTGGCAATCGCCCAGTTAATCTGGGAAGCGTCGAACAGCATCAGCCCGTTGGTCGTTTTCAAGCCCGCTTGGAATACCTCGCGCTGAACGGCAGGAAGCTGCACATTATTTAGCGCGATTCCCGCATACAGCGGAATTTCTCCATTCGTCACGATGTTGCCGAGAGTAATGTACTTCTGGATTTCTTGACTGGTCGTCTGGTAGGCGCCGATCATCAGAAAGTCCAGGTATTCGATATAACCGGTATCGTAATACTCCGGTGTATATACGGACTCGACCGGCAAGCCCAGGGAGGGATGGATGCGGAAGTTCTTGCTTCCCCAGTTCACCCCGTTCAGGTAATACGTCTCATACCAAGAACCGACATAGGAAGATACCTTGATGGTTCTTCCCGTTTGAGCTTCATAGGAGTCCACCAGCGCTTTCACTTCGCCGAAGAAGCTCTGGATCACGCTCGACCGGAACTCCCACCAATCCTGAATGAGCGGACCATCCACTCTGGCGTTATTTTCATAATAGAAAATATCATTCGGCCACTGGCTCAACGTCTTGCCGCGCTGGAGCAAAAACTGTTCGAACTTGACCCTCGTCTCCTCGCTGAAGTCCGCGCCTTCATTGTCGTACCGCCCCCGGTCGTGCACCACGCCGTCCACGTCATAATTTTTGATGATTTCCTCAAACGTCTTGAGCTGGTATTCGCGCACTTCATCGTTCGCCGGATTCACGAAAGCCACCAAGCCCTGCTTCGCACTTTCCCGCAGCCGTTTGATTTCGCCGTTATTCTCTGCGTAATGCACGCGCTCCTCCCAATCCAGGTGGTCATTCAGTACGGCGAACTCGTTATGGGCGATCGATCCTTCGGCAAATACGTTAACGGCAGCATGAATCTCCAGCCCCAGGGCATGGCCATGATCGATGAACTCCTGGAGCAAATCCAGGTTGGGGCTGGCCCCCGCCTTTTCGGGAGCTTGGATTTCGCTGACGTAAGGCCTTCCGGTCAAGTCGTTCTTCTTGTACGAGACGTACCCTTCAACGCCTTTCACATCGAAGGCGATGGAGGTCACCCCGCTGTCTTTGGCTTTTTGAAGAAAAGCCCGCACTTGCTCGCTCGTCTGGAACTTTTTCGCGTTGGAGGCTTGATCTACCCATAAAATGACTTCTTTGTCCGCGGCGAGATGGTCCCGGGCAAACACCGCAAGATCCCGCCGGTCCTGCTCGATCCCGTTCTTCAACACCCTCAATTCGATATAGTTGGTGCCTTTAGTTAAGGGATAGGTATAGTTAAAAGATCCCCCCGCATCAAAAGGAACGGAACTCCCGTTGACGAGCAGTTGGATGGCCGCCGGATTATCGATGTTCTCGATCATCCCCGAGAGGACCGTGTTGTCCTCCGGTACGGTGTAGATCTGCTGATTGTTCAGCTGAAGGCGGGCGATCAAGCCGTTGCCGCTCATCAGATCCCGCACCGATACGACTTCCCCGTTCTTGCGCAGCTTGATGATATCTCCAGCCTTGAAGTTTTCCGCCAGGAAGCGTTTGATGTAGTTGCCGGCATAACTGTTGTCTTGCGCCATCAGCACATAACCTTCCTCCGGTATATCAAGAGGAGTGGGTCCGGTCCATACGGGTGGCTGGCCGTTGATCGAAGGATTGATGACCTGCAAGACCCGATTGCTCGCGTCAACCTGGACCGCGACATTCGTCTGGGGAACCACGAGGGAGCCGCCGTAATCTCTGGTCAACAAAGCCACGATATTCGGCACGCCCGTCACGTCTTTGTCGACGTAGTCGATCTTGATCCGTGGACCATCGATGTCGATCGAGATGTCCTTGGGTGCCGCCTCGACCTCGATATAGTCCTGATTCTCCGCCGGTTCATACATAATCGTCATCATCTTCGTCGCCACTTCCTCCCCTGCCTGAAGCAGTTGGATCGTAACGGCGTTCGCTCCAGGACTTAAATACACGTTCTCGCGAAATACGCCATCTGCCGACAACTCGGCAGGATCCCCATTCACTGTGACGTCTAGATCCAGCTCCGCGTCATAATTCGCTACAAACCCGGCTACTTCAATGACGGGAATGTCCACGATGGTTTGATCCTCCGTGAGGATCATAAGTTCCGGAAGCTGCGGCTCCGGATCGGGCTCAGGTCCGGGGGTAGGGTCTGGAGCGGGCCCGGGTTCCGGCTCTGGCTCCGGAGCAGGAGATGGCGGAAGAAAATCCGCCGCGGTCACCTCCACCCCCGCTCGCATCAGCATCACCCGATCTCCGGCAGGATACTGCCGATAGAGCGCCGGCCGAAAACTCGACTCGTCCCAGGTGCTGTGCCCTCCGGCCAGTACGATATACCCTCCTTCCGGAATCGGGAGCATTCGCTCCGCATCCCAGGTTGTCGGGGGATCGTCTTGCGGGCCAACCACCTCCTGCACGAAGCCTTCCGCATCAACGGCGACCGCAACGTGTTGCTCCGGAACCCGCACCTCTGGCGCAGGGGTGTCATACGTTGCGCCGGTTACGGTCGCGCCGCTCGTGAACAAGGCGAGATAATCGGCCTTTTCCTCCAGCGGGGCCTGCGCCACGTTAATGTCCGTGAACACAAGCGAGCTACCGCCGTCCTCGCTTACAAACTGAATCGGTTCCCCTCCAGCCTCTTCCGCGTTCGGAATGTCCTCCATTCCGGCGGCCGAGGAGGTGATCGGCATCCCCGGCCAGAACAACGTCGCCAACAAAGAGAGAGAAATCAGCCCGGCCATCCGTTTCAGTAACGCACGCTTCATCAACTTCCCCCCTTTTCACCCGCGGATCAATTACTTAGTCGACTGGAACCATTCGTTCGCCGCAGCGACCATATCGGCTCCGCCTTCCGCTCTCCACTGCGCCAGGAATTGGTCATATTGCTCGATCGGCTTCGCTCCGGAAATGAATTGCAGCACGTTATCATCCAATAACGTCGTCAGCTTGAGCAGATTTTTGGATACGGCTTCGATCGGCGGTGCCGTTGACATGGGATCCACGACGATCAGGCCTTCGGCGTTTTTCTGGAAGGCTTCAAAATGCGCCTGAAGCACCGGATCCTTCCGTACGCGAGCCTGCCAGTAGATCGGATATTTCTCTTCGTCGACGCCCGTCATGAAGCTGCTGGCGTTGTTTAATTGATCGTTGAAGATCGGGAGAATCGGATAATACTTGTCATCCTTCACTTCGTAATGAACGCCTTCCTGGCCGAGGGCGATGCCTTTGAACGTCTCCGGCTCCAGCTTCGCGTTCAGAAACTCCATGGCGGCGTCTTTCTTTTTGGAGGACTTCAGAATTCCGATATACCAGGTCGTATTCGCCTTAGCGCCCACGACGGCTTTCCCATCCGGTCCCTTCAGATAAGGAATGATAGTCGTCTTGGCTTCGGGGAAGTTCTTCTGGAGCGCGGCAATCGTCGACCCCGCGTTCCACCAAGCCAGCTTATACATGGCCGCGTTGCCGCCGGAAAATTTCTCGATCGACTCCTGGGCCGTATTCAGCGGAGTTTCGGTATCCAGCAGGCCTTCTTTGTACAACTTGTTCATGTAGGCAATGTACTCTTTCATCTCCGGCTGCTCCGCCCGGTGCACCAGCTTGCCGTCCACTTCCTTCCAATCGGTGTACACGCCAAACGTCGTGGCAATGTCGCCGTAGATGGAATCCTTGCTCATCGTCAGAGGGATGACGTTTTTCTTTTCTTTGATTGTCCTTAGCACCGTATACAGCTCATCCCGGTTCGTCGGAATGGATAAGCCGAGTTCATCCAGCCAATCCTGCCGGACGACAAGCTCCTCGCCGATGCTCACGCCGGCTCCGGTCTCGGGAATACCGTAGATCTTCCCGTCGATCGTTGCGCTGGCGAAAGACTCCGGCTTGATCGATTGCTTGATATAGTTTCCATGCGCTTCCAGGAGTTCATCCATCGGCTCGAGCGCCCCCGCCGAAGCCAGGTTGTAGAACTGAGCCGCATTCAGCTTGGCGATGTCATAATTTTCTTTGCTGGACACCATCAGGTTGAGCTTCTCATCGGCATTCTCCGCCGGCAGCAATTCATATTCCACATGAAATCCGGTCCGTTCCTCGATGTATTTCGCCACGTATTCGGTCTTCGGATCGAATAGCCCATATTGCATAATCATTCGCAGGTCCGATTTGCCCGTGCTTCCCTCGCCGTTATTCCCTTCCGTCGATGCGTTGGTTGTACCGCCCGAAGGTTCGGCCGCATTAGGCTCCGACGTTCCTCCTCCTCCACCGCAGCCGGACAACGCCAACGCGAAACCTAGAATGGCGGTGAGTACCGCCGATGTTTTCGTCTTGAGAATCATAAATTACCTCCTTAAAATGCATTTCGATATAGGGGGTACTGCTGCAAGCGGAGCGCATCACCTCCTTCAGGAAGCTGTCATTTATCGACGTCCGTCTCAACCTTTTATCGAACCGACCAGCACGCCTTTGACGAAATATTTTTGCAGGAAAGGATATACGAGCAGAATCGGAATGGTCGCGAGCAGGATCGAAGAGGCTTGGATCGACTGAGGGGTCGTATTAATGGCGGCATCGACGTTGTCCTTGAGAAAATCGCCGCTGGAAGACACGAGAAGTTCCTTCAAATAGAGCTGCATCGGCTTGATGGCCGGATCGCTGATGTAAATCATCGCGGAGAAGTAATCGTTCCAGAACGCCACGGCAAAAAACAATCCGATGGTAGCAAGTACCGGCAACGATAAGGGGAGCATTACCGACGCCAGGATCCGGATATTCCCCGCGCCGTCCAGTTTGGCCGATTCCTCCAGTTCCTCCGGAAGGCCTTCGAAGTAATTTTTGATAATCAGCATGTTATACACATTGACCATGGCAGGGAGGAATAGGACCGGAAACGAATTGACCAGATTCAGGTTCTGCATTAGCAGGTAGGTGGGAATCAACCCGCCGCTGAACAACATCGTAAAGACGAAGATCAGCAAGAGCCCCTTTCTTCCGCGTAGCCGAACCTTCGACAACGGATAGGCCGTTAGCGTGGTCAGAAACAGACTGCACGCCGTTCCGACCACGGTCAGGGCGATCGATACCTTCAGCGAATTCAGGAACATGGAGTCTTGAAGCACATAGTGATACGTCTCGAGTTGAAGGCCCACCGGGAGCAAACCCACCTTTCCGGAGATGACGGCGCTCTCGCTACTTAAGGACTTGGCGAGCAAGTTGACGAAAGGAAGCAGCGTCGTCAGCCCCAACAAGACAAAGAATACATAATTGAACACCGTAAAGCATTTTTCGGAAAACGAGGTTTTTATCGTGCTGCGAGGCGATCGCAATCCTTCCAAAGTCGGCTTATGATCCATGTGCCCCTTCCCCTTTCCTACCAAATCCCGCGCTGCAGATATTTGCGGCTCGCCGCGTTGCCGGCGATCACCAACGTAAAGGAGATCACCGCTTCAAAAAGACCCACCGCCGTCGAGAAGCTATAGTCCTGACTGCCAAGCCCCATGCGGTACACATACGTGCCGATAACATCGGACACCTGGTAAACCACCGGGTTGTACATGACCAGAATTTGTTCGGTTCCGGCTTCCAGCACGTTGCCGAGCCGAAGGATAAACATCAGGATGATAATCGGCGCGATTCCTGGCAGGGTAATATGCCACAACTGCTTCCACCTGCCGGCTCCGTCCATTCTCGCCGCTTCGTACAACATCGGATCGATCGTGGTGAACGCCGCCAGGTAAACGATCGTGCTCCATCCGGTCTCCTTCCAGCCCGCCGAAGTGATCAGCACGCTTCGGAATACGCTGTTGTCCAGGAAGAAGGCGATCGGTTCCATTCCCATCGCGCTTAAGGTCTTATTGACGATCCCCCCGTTCGTTGACAACAGATCCATAAACACCCCGCCAACGATAACCCAGGACAGGAAATGCGGGAGATAAATGACGGTTTGCACCGTCCGCTTGAAGATCAAATTCCGCATCTCGTTTAGCATCAGGGCGATGATGATGGGTAAAGGAAACAAGATGACGATTTTCAGAAAGCTGATGATCACTGTATTTCTGAACACTTGGGCAAAATCCGGCGACGTAAACAGCTTCTCGAAATGCTTCCAACCGACCCACGGGCTGTCCGCAAATCCGCTGAAAATGTTGAAATCCTTGAAGGCAATGCTGATCCCGTACATCGGCGTGTATTTGAACAACAAAATAAACAAAATGCCCGGCACGAGCAGCAAATAAAGATCCCATTCCTTCCGGATGTCGAGTCCCAACCGGCTCCAATAACTTCGTTTGGGCTTGGGTGCTTTGGTCGATTCCGTTCCGATCCCGATCTTCAATGACATCGGCTTGCCCCCTTTCTTCCTTCAATCGTCCATTCGTAAAACAATTGTAAAATCGGACCGGCGGGCTGAGTAGGAGAGACCAATTACTATTTGTGGTAATCTGATGGTTTCTAAGCCTTTTGAGAGCAAAAAAAAGAAGCCTTGCGGCTTCTATCGGGCGTGAAGTTATGATCATATCAATCGACGTGGACGGTACGATTAAGGTTATGCATGATGGCATCGTACAGAAATCCGTAAATTCCTCATGGTCAAACCGATCAAAATAGTTCTTAAATCGTTGCATCGCGGCGTAATCTGATCGGTAAGCTCTCTCCGTGCTCATTTCTCGCTAACGCTTGCCAGAGAGCTTATTTCGGGAAAACAGGGGGATTTCCTATTCTAACGCTTGCCAGAGAGCTTATGAGGGGGAAAACAGCTCCTATTTCGCCGAAAATCGGGAAATAAGCGTTCTTATCAGCGTTAGATTCGGCGGGTCCCCTTTTGGGCACAAATAACGCCGCTCACAAGCGTTAGAGCTGAACTGCGGTCGCTGTCCCGGCTAGATACTCATCCACCAGCACCTTGAACTATGGAGCGACTACTGACTACTACTCTCTTCTGAATCTAGCGCCCTGCCTCTGCTCCCCACGTCCAACCCCCGCCGCCAAACGCCAGCACCCGCGCACCTAGCACCTCCCTCGGCACCCACCCCTCTGCGCCCTGCTCCCGCTAGGCAACCCGCCCAGAGTCCGGGCTTGCCAGCTTAACTGTAAACTAACTTTTGCACTCCCCGGGATTTACCCCCCAATACTTGCGGAAGACCTTGGTGAAGTAGCTCACGTCCCGGTAACCCACCGAGCGGGCGGCGTCGTAGACCTTATGCCCTTCCTGCAACAGCGATTTGGCCCGTTCCATCTTGCGTTCCAGCACATAATCCGAGAAGGCGGCACCCATCTCCTGCTTGAACAGCCGGCTAAGGTAAGAGGAATTGATATACATGCGATCCGCCACCATGTGCAGCGTTATTTCCTGATCCATTTCCTCGTTCAGCAAACGGAGAATCTCCTTCACCACCTGATGGCTGTTCGCTTTGCGCTGCTCTTTCACGTAGGCCACAACCCGGCGTACGATTCTCGCCAGAAGCGCCCAGGTTTGCGATTGGGTGCTGAGCAAACTAACGTTCTGAATATATTTCGCATCTTCTTCAAGCACCTGCTTGATCGTCCACCCCCGCTTTTGAATCATCCGGGTAAACAGGCCGTGCACAAAAAGAACCGCCTCATGAAAATCGTCCGAGGACTCCATCTTCGAAACCAGCCCATCCCAAATCCCCTGCAGGGCTTCCATGGCTTTGGCCTCGTCCGCGGTCTCCATCGCAATCTCCAGCTCCTTCTCCAGGTTCGGCTGAATCGCAAAGGGTCGGGCGCTCTCCCCGGCCGTCTCCCGATACGGGATGACAAGATTATGCCCGAACACGACCCGCTCCTGCAGGGCATGGCAAGCCTGCCGGTATAACGAATCCAGATGCTCCAACGGCCCCGCCGCCGCGCTAAGGCCGGCACTGGCGGTGCGATGCAGCATTTCTTTGGTCCGGGAAAGCAACTGCGACAAGTCCGCGTTCATCCGCAGCGGTGCCTCGCTCGCTTCCGCCTCGGGGCCGATCACGTAGACCAACATCAGGTTCATATCCGAGTTGGCGGCGATCCACCAGGTTGGAGGAGTTAGCAGCTCTTTAGCCAACAACTGCAGCGTAAACTTCTGGATCTCCGTCGACTCTCCGTCCTCCGGGGAAGGATCCAATTCCACCGCCGCAACCGCGATCCGATCCTCCTGCCGCAACGGAATGTGCAATTCTTTGCTTTTGGCCAGAATCTCCTCCCGTCCAACCTTGCCGCCGGCCCACTGAAGGAAAAACAGATTTTGCAAATGAGGCAGGTTGGACAGCCACTGCTTCTCTAACGCCGCCTGCCGCCGCCATTGCTCCAAATCCTGTTGCAGCTGGCGACGAGCATCCAGCACGGCTTCCAGAATCTCCTCCTCGCCCGCGGGCTTCAGCAAATACCGCGAAACCCCGTGTTTCATCGCGATCTGGGCAAATTCGAAATTGTCGTGCCCGCTCAAAATAATGACCTTCATCAACCGGTTGAGGAATCCGCGTTCCTTCAGCTCCCGTAATAGCGCCAATCCGTCCATGCCGGGCATTTGCACGTCGATCAGCATGAGGTCGGGTTTCTTCCGCTCCATGAGCTTTAAAGCATCAAGACCGTTAGCCGCCGTACCGATCATGTCGATCCCGTGCGACTCCCACGTGATATTATGGGCCAGCGCCTGGCGCAGCCGGGGCTCGTCCTCCACGATCATCAGATTCATCCCGTTCTCCCTCCCTCCAATGGAATCGATAATGAAACGGCCGTTCCTACGCCCCAGGTGCTCTGAACGGCCAGCTTCGCCTCCGGTCCGTAATACAGCTTCATCCGGCTCAGCACATTGCGCAGGCCGAACAAGTCCTTCGCCTGCTCTTCATCCTGCGAATAAGCGGCTACTTTGTGGAGATCCATCCGGTCAAGCTCCTGCTGGATATAGCGAAGCCGCCCCTCTTCAATGCCCGGTCCGTTGTCCTCCACGCGGATGAACACCGTATGCTCCTGTTCCATCCAACTCGAGATGACCAGACGTCCATCCGATTCTTTTCCTTCCATGCCATGGATGATCGCATTCTCGACGATGGGTTGAAGCAGCAGCTTTAACAGCGGAATCCGCTTGCTTTGCTCCGAGATCCGATATTCCACGCGGAAATTGTCCATAAATCGAAGCTGCTGGATGCGCAAATAATAGTTCAAGTGGACGATGCTCTCTTCGATCGTAAACTCCTGCCTGCCCTTGTTCAGGCTTAGCCGGAAAAAGCTGGAGAGGTTCATCACCATCTCGCTGATTTCCTCCGCATCGTAATTTTTGGCCATCCAATAGATCGAATCCAGCGTGTTGTACAAAAAATGGGGGTTGATCTGCGATTGCAGAAAACGGAGTTCGGTCGTCTTCAGCCGCAGCTGCTGCTCATAATGATCCTCGATCAAGTGCTTCTGCACCATGACCATGCGGTTAAACGATTGGATCAAAAATCCGAACTCGTCCTTTCGATTCGTACTGACATGGGTGCTAAGCTCTCCGTTCCCGAATCGTCGCATCCCTTTGGCCAGCTTCAGCACGGGAGAGGCGATTCCGCTGTAAACGACCCAGGAGACGGTAAAAGCAAGTATCAGGCTGAGTCCGATAATGGCAAACGTGAACTGGCGCAATTGATCGGTCTCCAGGTACAGCTCGCTTTTGGGCTGGAGCAGCGTCAACCGCCAGGTCGAGTAGGAAGAATCGATTGTGACGGACATGTCCTGCTCCGGGAGATGCGGTGCCGAAGGTTTGCCCACCTCAAGCAGCACCTCTCCTCGATCATTCGATAGCGCGATCCGGCTATTTTCGGAGGGCAGCAGCGTTTTGATAATGTTCAGTAATTTATTCTTGCTGAACGACACGACCAGCAAATTGGCTTGCCGATCGCTGTTGTACAAATCCATTGCCCGCAGCAGCGATATGCTGTCGGAGTTCGTCAATTGCCCAAAGGTCACCCCGTCCGTTACCGCATAGTCCGCCTTAACATAAGAGATGCCTGTCCCGTTATGGCGGGCGGTCTCCACAAACCATTCCTTCTGCGCGTCCCCCGCCAGTTGCTTGCCTCCGTAATGGGTGGAGATCAGCATGCCCGAGGCCGGATGGTAGACGGAAATTTGCGAAATATACCGGTTTACCGATACCGAATTCGACAATTGTTCCAAAATAGAAGAGAACGCCAGGATCGAATGCGGCGAGAAATCGCTCCCGTTCTCGTTCAGCAGCGCATTCATGGCGGGGTCGCCGGCGATCAGCGTGGAAATCTCCTCGACATTCTGAAAGACCAGGTCCAAATGGTTCATCGCCGAGGATAGGGCCGTTTCGGTACGCTGCACCGCCTGGTCATAAAGAATATCCCGCGACCTCTCCACCGCAAACAGGCTGATCAACACCAGGGGGAGCAAAATGAGTATAAAATATCCGGTCAGCCGGAATTGAATATGGTGCGAAAACCGGTTCAAGATCCATCGAATCACCGTACTCCCCCTTCCATACCGAGAAGCTCGCCTTATCTTCTGCTCTCGTACCAGCGATTGACTTCTTTCGTAATTTCACTCCCCCCTTCCGCTTTCCAACGTTCGACGTATTGGTCGAACGCGTCCAGCGGTTCGATGCCTAAAATGATTTTGACGAATACGTCCTCCAATCGATTGAGATGATCGCTGTATTTTCCCATGGCTGGCGTCGGAATCCCGTAAAATGCGCTAGGCATAATATTGCGGTGAATGGTCTGGATATTGTTGTACAGGTTAAAATCACCCAGCGAGTCGAGCCGCTGCTTAAACAACGTCTCGTCGGGAACGTCCACCAGGGACTGATAAATCCCGCGGTACAGGCTCTCGTCATGCAGGGCGAAATCCGTGACGATCCGATCTCCTTCCCGCCGCCAAATTTCATTTTCGAAACCAAGCTTCAACGTTTTATAATCGCTTGCGATAAAATCCAGCAGTTGAATCACTTCAGCGGCATGCGGTGAATCGGCGGGGATGACGTTATAGCCGCGAATGGTGTCTATGCTGTATACGCCTTTGTTCCCTTGGGGCCCTATCGGGTATTCCAGGGGAATCCAGCGGGCGTTCGGATCCCGTTTCATGTTGGCCGCAATCGGGCCGCGCGTGTCGTACCACGTCGCTGAGAATAGCCCGACCTTTCCGTATTCGATCTTCTCGAACAAGTTCGTCTGAAGGTTTAACGGGAACTCCCGTTCCAGCAGTCCTTCTTGGTACAACCGGGCCAGGAAGCCTAGCGTTTCCTTGGTTTCCGGCAAAATATTGCCATATACCAAATTCCCATCCCGCTCAAACCAGGTATCCAGCTGCGTACCGAAAGCGCCGAAGAACGGGGAGGACCGTCCAAGGTCTGCCGTGAACGTCAGACCGACGGTGTCTTGCAGGCCATTGCCGTCCGGGTCGTCCCGGGTAAAGGCTTGAATGACTTCGTAGTATTCGTCCAGCGTTTTCGGAGGGGCTAGGCCTAGCCGGTCCAGCCAATCTTTTCGCGCATACATCAATTCGATGCCCGTCACTTCGTTTAAGCTCGGTACGGCATAAATTTTGCCGCCGTATTTGACTCTGTCCCAGACTTCAGAGGGGATTTTCGCTTTCAGGTGGGGGCCGTACCGGTCGATGAGATCATCCAAGGGGAGGAGTGCCCCTTGCTTGACATAATTGTCGAACCAAACGGGCTCGTAGGCGTGCAATAGATCGGGGAGATTCCCTGAGGACATAATGACGTCCAGTTTCTCGTCGTAGACCTCGGTGGGAGGCGTGTTGACCTGGATGTCCAGGCCGGTTTGCTCTTCGATGTAGTTCAAATAGCGGTTGTCGTTCTCATCCATGCCTTCGGGAAAAGTCATGCCCAGATTGGAGATGACGATGTTGACCTGAGGACGGGACCGCTGATCTCCATTAAGGGGCGGCTCTTGGGCTTGGCCGGGAAAGCCGCAGCCCGCGAACCCCGTGACAATGCCCGTCAGCAGCAGCGAAAAAGGAAGCAGCCGTACGTTCCTGCGGAACTGGATCTTCCGCATTCTCGTTAATTTCGGAAGGCATTTGGATGTCTCCGCCTTGTTTCTCGCCATGCGCCCCTTTCCCTCCCTCCTAATACAACCGGTTTTCATAGCTATCCTGCAGCGATTGGCGGACCTCCTCTTCGGTTCTGCCCAGTTTCTTGGTATGTTCGGCTAAAATCGCCGACGGATTGGGCAAGGCTTCTGGCGTTAACCAAGAGCTTGGCTCCCATACCTGCGATCGGATAAAGGACTTGGCGCAATGCATATAACACTCTTCAACCTTCACGCCGATTCCGAACAGAGGCACCTTGTTCTTGGCTTTCAACCGCTCCATCAAATCCTGATCCCTGATGATGCAAGCTTGCCCGTTAATGCGCAGCGTTTCCTTTAATCCGGGAATGATGAAGATCAATCCGATCCGCGGGTTTTCCACGAGATTGCCCAAGGAATCAAAGCGTTTATTTCCCGGGCGTTCGGGGATAACGAGATGAAAGTCATCCAAGGTCAACACAAATCCGGCTTCATCGCCGCGGGGCGATACGTCGCAATTTCCTGCCGCATCGCTTGTTGCCATAAACAGCATAGGAGACTTAGAGATGAAATCGCGGATAGACGGATCCAGGCGAAACACGACTTTATGCTTCACCGGTTCGCTGGGATATCCGCATAGCTCGTTTAATTCTTGCTTGGAGGTTATCGTATCTCGAAATAATGACTGGTCCATGCTGATCCCCTTTCTTTACCCAAATTATACATAGCTTCGTCCAGAGATTTTGTCGAACGTTGAGGGCGATTCTCTTGAAAAAAATTTAAAAAACTTAGGGAAATTCATTTTATACCATGTTAGGATGCGATTGAGTCGCGATGAATCATCTTTAAGGAGGAATCCAAAAATGGAGTTTAAGCTTGAAACGCTTCCCCGCTATCGAATCGCTTATGCGAGGCACGCGGGACCCTATGGTCCCGACAACGTTCACACGATGGAGCAAATCAAAACATGGGCGGAGGCCAATCGCCTACTGAATCCCTCGGCGATCCTGTTCGGGATTCCACAAGACAACCCCCGAACAACGCCGCCGGAAAACTGTCGGTACGATGCGTGTATCGTTATTTCGACGGACGAAGATGTACGGGTAGAGGCACCTATCCGCATCGGTGAAATAGCCGGTGGAGATTACATGGTTCTCACGATAAAACACACCGCTCAAGACCTTCAGTTGGCCTGGGCCGAATTGTTGCCCATGCTTCATACCATGGGATATCAAATCGAGGACAAACCGATGATGGAACGATACACCGGGGAAATGATCCGGAATGAGTCTTGTGAAATCTGCGTGCCTATTAAAATGTTGCAGTGAGAGAGCTCGGCCCAACCCGGCTTCGGATATTTATGCTAAAGCCGGGTTGAGTTGATCTGATCCTGTCCTGTTCTGTTCAAAATCAAAAATCATCCTTGTAATCATCGACCGGATCCCAGATCGACCAGGCCCCTTCAAGGAGGTTCCCCTCAGGATCACGAAAGTAAAAATACTTGGCTTCCCCGTTACCCAAGGTCATCAACTCTTCCACCTCCACCCCCTTATTCCGCAGAAACCCGTGCGTATATTCGATATCGGGGCAATTCATCGCCATGATCGGGAACGGATTTCCGTTCCGCAGAATTTCAAGCCGTTGGGGACTTTCCGTCTCGATCAACAATAACGCAATCGATTGTTGATGGGGATGATGCAACACGGCCAAGTAAGACCCGCGGTCCTCAAATTTATTCATCAATTTAAACTCCAGATGGTCCGTATACCACCGAATGGACTTGTCGATATTGGAGGTTGGCACATACACATAACCAATCCGGGAAAATTTATAAGATTTGCTCATCCGGGAAATAACCCCCTGCCTATTAAATTGGCCGTCACCGGCTTCTTACCGATTTCTCGTGACCACACGGATAATTGTCCGATATGGTGGATCTCATGGGCGATCACGTGCCGCATCACTTCGCCGTAGGTATGGGCTTCCCGTTCTCCGTCATCCGTGATGTCGATCATCACGCGGTCCTCCAGGCTATCTTTCCACTCGTAAACAAAGGGGGCGACTTCCGCATGACAGAGGGCAGAGAAATCTTGGACCCGACCTAAGCCGGCGACCTCCTCAAAGGAAGGGATTTGAATGGCTTTCCCTTGGATTCCGCCGCAAATCCAACCATACTCGACAGCCACAATGTGATACAGCGTAGGGAGGATGTATCCAAGGCCGCCGACCCGTTTTTTCATCAATTCTTCCTCGTTGACCGACTCGCACCAGTCGAACCAATCCTTGCGGACCTGCCAGTTATACTCGAATAATTTCAACATCCCTTCTCCTCCTTCAAACGGCGATCTGATCACCTTCTAATTCCTCATCCAATGAATTAGACGGACTAAGCTTTTTTTCCTTCTCAAGATACAAGTGGATTGGGAGCTGGACAAGCCTCCTTTTTCGGACGATTTACGGAAGTATTCACTAATTCGTGAAGCGTTTACAATGGTGAAAAATGTCTCTCTATTTCAAAGAAGGAAGTGAGGAGATCTAGATGTTTGCGTTACTTGCTAAGCGAAAAGATGGGTTCTTCAAGCTGTTCGCCGCTCTATGCATCGCTTCTCTCCTTCCGCTTTACCCGCTCGGCCCCCTCCCAACGGTCTCAGCCGCTTCCCTCGTAACGATTGATGCCCCCGCCAACGGAGATGAAGTGGAGGTAGGAACGCTTACCGTGTCCGGCCAGTACATGGAGGCGTACAACATTGTGCTGATCGTCAATGGAACGGATCAATTGCCGACCTGGACGGACAGCGAAAACGGCGAAGCCTCGGGAGTTTGGAGCGCCGAGCTGGACACCAGCCGATATGACGGCGAGATCACGCTGCTTGCCAGAGGGACGCAAAGCACGACCCGATACGGCGTATCGAGTCAGCCCATTACGATCCGCGTGAATAATCCCCAAGTGACGAAACCTGCCGTTTCCATTACGAATCCGCTCGATGGGGCTCAGCTCAGAGGGAAATCCACCCCGATTCACGTTTCCGTAGACTCCAGGAATCAAATCCGATCGGTCGAAGTTCGGATCAATGGCGGGGCTTGGCAGAAAGCCGTGAAGTCCGGAAAGCTTTACAAATATACCTGGAATACCAAAGACCTTGGCGACAAGACCTCCAGTCTGGAAGCCAGGGCGACCGACGAGTATGGCAACGTCGGCAGAAGTGCGACCGTCTATGCCTCCACGGGAAGCGGAACGCATGAACCCGTGACGATCGAGAAGCAGGATCGCGCCATGTGGATTTGGGAGAAAGCCGCCTACAACCTGTTCCTGAACCCCGGTTCCACATCCGCGCTAAAAGCTTTTGCCGACGACACGGCCACCTTTGATTCCGACCCGATCACGACCTTTTACATCGGCGTGTTCCCCTACGGCGGGGTGGATATTCTCGATGAGTCCCCCGACAAGGTACGCGATTTCGTGAGTTGGGCCCATGACAACGGATACCAGGTTCAGGCCTGCATCGCCGGCGGAACAACGCCGCCCTACATGGGAGCGCTGGCCCCCTATCACGAGTATGCCGTCCGGGAAATCGAGAAGGTCATCAATTACAATATCGCTGCCGCTCCGGGCGAACGATTCGACGGCGTCAACGTGGACATCGAACCGTATATCCTGCCGGAGTTCAACGCGGAGAAGCCTTCGGTTCAACTGCAATACCTGGACGTGCTGCAAAAAATGATCGATCGCCGGAACGCCGCCGGCATTGACCTGCCCTTCGGCCCGGCCATCCCGCGCTGGTTCGACAGCAGCGAGGGCGCCAAGGAGATTACGTGGAACGGGGAAACCAAATGGTTATCCGAGCATGTTCAGGATCTCAGCGATTATATCTCGATCATGGATTATCGCGACGTGGCGGATGGCAGCGTCGGCATCATCGCCCAAGCGCAAGGCGAACTGAGCTACGCCAATGCCATCGGCAAGCCGAATTCGGTCGTGATCGGCGTGGAAACGCTGGACATCGCAAATAGCGGCGATCCGGAAACGATCACGTTTCGCGAAGAAGGGCGCGCGTATATGGAAGCCGAGCTGGATAAAGTGTATGCGGCGTTCCAGGCGGATCCGGCTTTCGCCGGCATCGCCATGCACCACTACGATTCGATCCGCTGGCTGCCCTCTGTCTGGGGTCCTGACGGCCACCTCTGGCGCGTCGATCCTGCGGATACGGAGCCGCCTTCCGCCTTGCCCGGTCCGCCGCTGGCATCGGCTGCCGGCTTTCAATCGGTGCAGTTAAGTTACGGGCGGGCCACGGACAATTCCGACATCGAGCATTATTTGATCTATCGCGGCACGGAACCCGACTTTACACCGGATGACGCGCATTGGGCCGGAAGCTCCCGAAATTTGACGTATACGGACACGGGATTGCTTCCGAATACGACCTATTATTATAAAGTTGCGGCCATGGACATCAGCGGCAATGTCGGGCCGGCCACCTCGCCGGCGGCATCCGCAGCGACGGCGACCTCTTCCACCTACTTGCGGCCGATGATCGTCGGCGGGATGAACGTGACCTTTAACGGCACACGTGCTGAAGTCCGCTTGGAAATCATCGATCTCGAAACGGGCCAAGGTGTTCCTGCCGCCGTTTACGGCCGGTTTACGCAAAGCGGTGGCCGCTACATCGAAATGGTGACCGACGCGGACGGCATCGCCAACGGTTCATCCGAAGCGTTAACCTACCCGTCCGGCGAGGTGGGGTTTCTGCCGCAGCGGATCGTGGCCCCCGGTTACTATTGGGCTTCAGCCTATGATCAGAACCGGCACGTGACCGCCGTTTGGCCGCAGCCCTAACCCTAGCGCGGACTAATACAAGCGATACCGTTCAATGGCCCGGCGAAGAGAAGCGATTTCCTGCCGGTCCATCCTGTAACCGGCGAGGTCATTGGCCGCCTCTTCCGGGATCACGCCGGACAATGCAAGGCACCAGAGCATGCGCAAAATATACTTATCCATCGGGCGGATAAACGTGCTCTCGGCATAGCCGTCCACCCGGCCGGATAACTCCATGAACCTCTCGAAGTCTTTGGCGGCATACGCCCGCATCAGGTCATGCTGAATGTTCGGGAACGCGGCGCCCAGTCCAACTAAGGCGCCGCGAGCCCCGCGCATCAGCGAGTACCCGAACATCCGGTCCTCCCCGGTTATCAACAGCCGCTCCGGGAATTCGTCAGCGATCAGCGTAGATACGTCTTGTAATGTCATGACGCTGTCGAGCGTCGCCATTTTGATCCCCGCCGTCATCTCAAGGGACAACAAGGCTCTCAGAACCTCGGCGGAGTAAGCAATCCCCCCGGCCTCGTCATACAAATAAAACAAGATAAGCGGGACGCCTAATTTCGATAACTCCAGGTGATATTCAACGATGGCTTGATCTAGCTCTGCGTCCGGGAGCTCCCGGAACAGCGCTGGCGGAAAAACAAGCAGCGCATCCGCTCCCCCCTGGATCGCATCGGTTGCCATAGCCAAGCTCTCCTGCTTCCATTGGCTGATCCTGGAAACGCCCAGCCAACGAGGATCCGGGAGCGCTCCAACGCCGGCCACCAGCAGCTTGGATTCGCCAAGCGCCGTTCTCCACTGCTCCAGCACCGCCATTCGCTCCGAACGGGCCATATGTAACCCTCGCCCCGTGTGTGCCCATACGGCCACACCGGCAATGGATTGGGCCGCAAGATACCGGGCATAAGCCTCCTGCGCCTGCAAGTGAATGCGTCCTTCGCGTGTACGCGGCACCGGTACGGCCGGGATGAGCCCCCATTCCAAGGCTTGTCTTACCCTGTAATGATTCACTCGTGTACCCCCCTCACGAAGAAATCGCGTCCCCGCTCCCGGTACCAGGAGGTCACTTCGCGAAAAGAAGCGATCCCCTCCCGCTGTCCGATTCCCCCCGTTTCCCTTAAATGAAGCATCCAGGTGACCAATCCGTTCCGCGGATGAAAATACAGTTCATGCAAAGCCCTTTCCGTCTTGCTGCCGACGGTCATGCCGTACGCGCTGGAAGGCAATTGAAACAAGGTATGCATCTGCAAGCTTTCGGCGCCGCGCAGCGCATATTCCAGCGCCATCTTGCCGGAATGCACGTCACCCGTCCCCGAAATGCCCGGAACCGGCGCTGACAGTTCTCCTTCCAGCTCCAGTCTGCGCAGCCGGGAGAGCAGACGCAGATTCCGCCGACTTAAATCGGGCCCGCCGTAGGCAGCCCCGCCTTTCGCGGAATCCGGATGAGCTTGGTTATATAACCGATTGGCGTAAATCAGGTAATCCGGCCGAACCTCGCCTTCCTCGATCAACGTCCGGATCGTCCTCAACTGAAAGTCATCATCGAACACCGTATTCATCAGCTTGATGCCCAGCCGTATTTCGCCCGGCGGCAAGGCCGATCGGATCAGCTTAGGCACCTCTCGGTACCACCGCAGGATCGCTTCCTGCTGCTTCGCCCGGTCCGATCCGGCCAGGGTCGGGCTGAAATCCTTTTCCAATTGAAGCGGACCCGATGCTCCGGCCTTCCGCCAAACCTGAGCCAAGCTCTGCGTCGTATGGAGATATTCCTCCACCGCGAAGTCGTCGTCCCCCGCCGGCAAATGATATTTGCAGGAGGGCACGACAACGGTTCCCCATTCCCGTCCAAGGCGGAGCGAGGCAGCGACAAAACGCAAGTATTCCGCGAAAGTCCCATGCCACCCTCTTCCATGCCAGGTCACGTTCCAGCCGGTATCGCCCGTTTCTGTCCCCACGATGGGCTCCACCTTCATCCGCGTATCCTTAACGGCCCAAGCTTCCATCGAACGGTGACCTTGTCCGTTCTCCGCGATCACTGTCTTCAGCACGACAAACCCTAGGCCTGCCTGCGCATCGGTGAGAACTTGGGATTCATTTAGGGACAGCTGACCGGCAGCTTTGCCGAAAGGGTTTTTGATCGGAGCGGATCCATAATTCGAGGATACGTCGATGCCGTATTCCTCCATCACATAAGCCTCGACCCGCGCTGGAAGACCGGTATGCCGGAAGCGTTCGTAGTCGCGGCGGATTCGGGCCTCATCCGTTTGGCGGAGGCTGGGCACGGCGGGCAATATCAGGCGGTCCATCAGCTTCATCCCCTTTTTTGAATCATGCTATATCCCCATTTGTATGCCCGCCATGCCCCCGTTTTGTCCTCCGAAACGCCTATTTTTTCCCGATCAAAAAAAACCGTCGATATGCAGGGCGTAAATCTGCCTTGGGCGCCCGCGCCCCACCGGCTGTTCTTCTCCGACGATCGTGGCCAACTCGTATTTCTCCAGCGCGGCCATGATGCGCCGGGCGCTGCGCAGCGTAATCCCGAACCCTTCGGCGAGCTGCGCTGCCGTTAAGGCCCGAGTGTCCAGCCTGCGGCACAGGGAAATCAGCCGGTTTAGCGTTCCGACGCTCAGCCCGGCTTTTTTGGCCATCGAGATCAACTCCGGGTCCTCGCTGCGCGCCGAGTATTTCAGCGTCAGTTCCGACCCCATCGGCCCATACACCTGTCCGTCCTGCATCATGAGAAAGCAGTTGCCTCCTCCGCCCGCTTTGGCTTTCAACAGCGCTTCCCGGGCTTTCCCTTCCGCCTCGTTTGCCGTTCGGCCCAGGCCGATCCCGATGCTGGCCTTCCATTGCAGGCGCTCCATCACTTCCAGCAGCAGCGGCGCCTGTTCGAATTTGCGGGTGACCTGTTCGATGATCCCGCGCGTCGTAATGAAGGAGACTTCATTGGAATCCGTCCAGTTGATCAAGGACTGCGTTTCCTCGCCGAAGTCGATCAGGATTTGCTGAAGAATGATTTTTTTGCGCTGGATTTCGTACTCGGAAGCCGCCTCCTTGACGACCCGCTCGAAATGGTCAATGCTCAGGATGCCGATGGCCATCTGCGTGCTAGATAACCGCAGGTTCTTCCCCTCAAGAAGCGCCCGGTTCAGGACGTCTCGGATGGCGGATTGCGTAGGCACGACGCGAAAGGCGGGAACGCCGAGCTCGACAAGCTGTTGGTATACCGAAGTGACGCAGGTGACGGTGGCCGCGACGAGCCCCCGGCTCCATAGGTCGTAGTGAAAAGCGACCAGATCCTCGTGGCGCGTGCCGGCGCTATAGGATTTGACGTAAATTTGCCGGCTTGCCAGGCCCAACTCGTCTAGCTGTTCTTCCAGCTCATGCCGCAGGAGCACGTCTACGCTGATCCGGACTTCCCCATCCATCTCTACCTGACGATTCCGGTAGAAATCAAACAACACCTTAAAAAACGCGGTTCCGGAATATTGCACGTGCACCATCGGCAGGCCTGGCTCGCTATCAAGCGCAAGCTGATAGGGGATCGGCCCCGTGAAGAGCAAGATATCCGCCTGCTCCCGAACGCATGCCACAACCTCTAACGTATCCTGCTCATGTACATAGGGGGTCGGGATCATGGTTAACTCCCGAAACACGCTTGCGACTTCCACCACCTTACCCACCAGGTCACTTGGACCGATTACCGCCACATTCAGGTTCAAGGACGATCGCACCTCCGCCGGATAATTCCTGTTTCACTTCGAGGCATGACAACTGCGTTAATTCCAAGACCTGATCGCCGAAATATTCAAACGAGACATACCCGTCATACTCCAGCTCCGCCAGCTTTCGCAGGATCGCGCGATGATCGCTGTCTCCCTGCAGCACGGAAACGGGAACGCTTTGGGCCCAGTCCTGGCGGTTCCATTTGTAGTTCTTGAAATGGACGTGGGTGATCCGGGGATAGAACCGATTCAAGGCGGGCAACGGATCGAGGTGATCGACGAAAAAATTAAACCCGTCGAAGATCAACTCCAACTCCGGCCCGCCGCGATCCAGGAGCTTTGCGATACTCTCCATGGTATCGGCCAGCGTGCGATTGTGCATTTCGATGGCTAGGCGGACTCCATGCCCCGCGCAAGCTTTCGATGCCTCCGATAAACCGGACGATACGCAGTTCCATATCGAACGGTCCGACTCGCGGGACGGCAGATGCCCGGCGAAAGTGCGAACCCTCGGGCAGCCCAGTTCTGCCGCCCAGCGGGCCGCCCGCTGGACCTGCTGGAGATCGGCTTCTTCGTTTTGGGAAAAGGCGGCGTACGTACTGATCACCGGAACGCTTAGCTTATGCTCCAATAAGTACCGCCCAAGCTCGTAAGTCGTGCCGCCGCTGTCCAGATACGCCTCGAGATGGCCGTCCCACAGCTCGACGCCGTCAAGCTCTATCCGAGCAGCTGCTTCCAATACTTCTTCGATGCTCATCCCTTTGAGTCCGGTGGAGCAGATACTGAATTTCATCGCGGGGGTGATTGGCTGCTTATTCGACAACTTGTTCCACCCCCGTAGCCTGCGAACGGTACACCGCCTCCAGCACGGCGATCACCGACTTGGCGTATTCGCCGGAACACTCCGGCTCCGAGCGATGTTCAATGGCATCCAGCAGGTCACGAAGCTGTGAGGCAAACGGAGATTCGGCGTCTGGGGCGACATCTCCCTCCGCCGGCTCGTATTGCCCGTCACGGCTGATCCATAAGCCTTGGTGGGAAACCAGCCTGGCCATTCCGCCGGTAAAAATCAGCTCCGTCTCGTCTTTCGCCACGCCCGCATAGCCGGATTGCACGATCACCGCACCGATCCCGCCCTCCGTTTCCGCCAGGACCACGCCGCTGCCTTCCACGTTGCCGATCGGCGCTTCATAACTCAGCACCGCCTTGACCTTCGCCACCCGTCGGCCGGTCAACCATTGGATTTTGTCGATCGAATGGGCGCCCAAATTCATCAGGATGCCGCCTCCGGCCTTCTCCTTCTCAAGGAACCAGCGCGGCCGTTCCTCCCCGAAATAGGCCTTGTGCCGGGTGTCGTGAATCGCCACCAGCTTGCCCAGCCTGCCGCTTTCGATCAATGCCTTCGCTTGCCGGTTCGCCGGCAAATAATGCTGCGTATGCCCGACCATCAGCGCTACCCCGGCTTCCCTTACTGCAGCCAGAATCGCGTCGCAAGACGCCGAGCTTAAGGCCATCGGCTTCTCCAACAGCAAGTGGCAGCCGTTCGCCGCGCAAAAGACGGAGCATTCCTCGTGCAGGTGGTGCGGCAGCGCGATGATGGCGATGTCCGGCTTTTCCTGGACGATCATCTTCCGATAGTCGTCGTATAAGTTCAAGCCATATTCCGTCGCCACCGCCTGCCTCTTCATCTTATCCGGTTCCGCCACCGCCACCGCGGTCAGCCGATCCGGCCCCAACTCCCGAATCGCGTCCAGATGATTGCGCGAAATGCCCCCAGCCCCGATCAATGCAACCCGGTAACTCATGAACTCCCTCCTTTACAGCCTTAACTTCATGCCGCAGAATTGCAGCCGCGCCTTGTCACAATTCCACCTCCTACTTAATGCCGGCGGAATTGCTGCCTTGCACAAAGTATTTCTCCGCGAACAAAAACACGAGCAGGATCGGGATCAAGCTCATTAACGCGGCGGCCACCATATACTGCTCATTGCCCGACCATTGGCCGGCCATGGACAAGATGCCGATCGGCAGCGTAAAGTTCTCCTTCGACGTCAGGAAAATGGCCGGAGATAAAATCTCGTTCCATTTCGTCATGAACGTGAACACCGCCAGCGTCGCGAAGGTCGGCTTGCACATCGGCATAAAGATCCGCCAGTAAATCTGCATCGGGTTGCAGCCGTCCAGCCGGGCCGACTCCTCGTAATCCCGGGGGATGCCGAGAAAAGCCTGCCGCATCAGGAAAATGCCAAACGGCTGGGCCAGCCATTCGATGATCCACAGCGGCGTCAGCGTGTCGAGCAGATGCAGCGACTTGAAGATCACGAACTGCGGAATGATCAGGACGACCGGCGGAATCATCATTGTGCCAAGAACGACGAGGAACAGGGTATTTTTGAACGGAAATCTTAATCGGGCAAACGCGAAGGCCACCATGGAGCACGAGATCAGCGCACCGATAACCGACAGCACGGTGATGATGACACTGTTCATCGTATACTGGCCAAACGCCCCCAGCTTCCAGACTTCGACGTAATTGCTCCACTGCACGGGAGAAGGAAACCACTCCGGTGGAACTTTGGTGTATTGGGCATAGCTTTTCAAGGAATTAAACACCGTCGTTAGAAAAGGCAGCAGCATGACGAGCGAACTGCAGACGATGACGGTATAGCCGGCGATTTTTCGCTTCTTCATTCGTAATGCACCCACTTTTTCTGCAGCATCATTTGGACGACCGTCAACAAGAACAAAATCACGAACAGCACCCAGGCGATCGCGGAGGCATAACCCATGCGCAGGAAGGAGAAGCCCTCCTGATACAAGTAAATCATCAGCACCAGGCTCGCTTTGTTGGGCCCGCCCGCAGACGATGCATCCATCGCCCCGCCGGTCATGACGTAGATTTGCTCGAACGCCTGAAACGTCGAAATCGTGCTCATGATCAACACGAGGAACGTGGTGCTTGAAATCAGCGGAACGGTGATGCGGCGAAACTTCTGAAGCGTCCCGGCACCGTCGATTTCGGCCGCTTCATACACCTCGGACGGCACGTTTTGCAGTCCGGCCAAATAGATCACCATAATGTATCCGATGCCCTTCCACACCGCGATCATCACGAGCAGCGGGATGACGAGGTGTTCATCCTGCAGCCATTTTTGGGGATCCAGGCCGATCGCTTGCAGGAACGAATTGGCAAAGCCGAACCTGGGGTTGAATACCGCGTCCGATACGTACATAATGACCGTCCACGAGGAGATGACGGGCAAGAAATGCGCGAGCCGGAACAGCTTCAATGCCCGCAGCTTTTGGTTTAATGCCACCGCAAGCACGAGGGCAAAAAAGGTCTGCAGCGGCACGAATAAGATCGTGAAATAAACGGTGTTCCCCAGCGCCTTCCAGAAGATCGGCTCGTACAGCAGCTTGGCGTAATTGTCCAGCCCGGTCCATTGGGGCGGGTTCAGGATGTCATACTCGGAGAAACTGAAATACAAGGAAGCGAGAAGCGACCCGAGGACAAACACGAGAAAATGAACGAGATAGGGAGTCACCATCAGGAGCCCCCATTTGCCGTCGTTATGCAAGCGACTTCGTTTTTTGCGGATCAAAGGAGGCCCGATTCGAGCCGGGTCTCCCGCCTTTAGTTTCGCCGTTTTTTCCGCCATGTTCATCACGCTTTCTGATCGATTTATCACGAACCGCCTCTATTTCTTATAGAAATCGTCCAGCACCTGCTGCACATCCTTGTCTGCTTGGGTTAACGCTTCGTCGACGCTGATCTCGCCTTCGAAAGCCCGGTTGATGCTGTCCCCGAACTTCCCGACCCATTCGCTCCAAACCGCGTTGACGTCCAGCGTGCCGGCGAATTCGAAGCTGTCGAGGAACGCCTGCTTGTTGTCCGGCTTGCCGCTCAGGAATTGCTCGGAGTTCGCCACCGACTTTTTGACCGGCACCGCTTCGCCGAGCGCGGCCCATTCCTTTTGCGCTTCGTCTTCGGTCGCCCAATATTTCACCCATTCCCAGGCCGCGTCGCCTTTGGCCCCTTCCGCCTTCTTGTTGATGACCCAGGAGTTGGCGATCACCGGGGAGAACCGTTTGCCGTCCGGTCCTTTGGGCAGCAGGGTCACGTCATAATTCAGCCCCGCCGCATTGGCGTCGATCGTGCGGGCATAGATCCCGATGCGCATGGCTGCCGCTTTGCTGGGGAATGGGGCCATGTTGCTTTGGAAGCTTTTCAAATCGGAAGGGGTGGTTAACAGCTCGCGCTGCATGCCGTCCACGATCCATTCCATCGCCTGTTTGTTCTCCGGGGTATGGATGATCGACTTCGTCAGCGTTTCGTCCAGAACCCCCCCGCCGTACGATTTCAGCACCGTCATCCAGCCTTCGGTAATGCTGAAGAACGTTAAGCCGTATTGCGCGACTTTATTCTTGTCAAAAGCGGCATCCGTCGCATATGCCCCGTTCGAATCCTTGGTCAGCTTCTCGACCGCCGCCTTGAGATCGTCCCAGGTCCAGTCCTCGGTTGGATACGCGACCTTGGCTTCGTCAAACATGTCTTTGTTATAGTAGAGGACCGCGATTTGAATGCCCTGCGGGACGCCCCAGTATTTTCCGTTCGCATCTTTATTGAAGTCAAGCCCGTAATAGTCGTCCTTCTTCAAGTCCCGATCGATCCATTCCGTCAGGTCCTTTAAAACGCCGCGCTCTGCGTATTTCGGGACAAGCACGCCGTCGGACAGCCAGAGGTCGGGCGCGCTTTCGGCGGCAATCTGCGTATCGAGCTTCTGGAAAAACTGATTATACGGCGAGGATTCCGTCTTGATCTTGATATTCGGATGCTTCTCCTGAAACTTGGCGATCAGCTCCTGCATTTTCGCATCGGTTTGTGCCGAGGAATAATAACCGAGTCTCAGCTCCACCGGCTTGTCGGCCGCCTCCTGCGGCTGATTTTGCTGTTGACCTTCCGTCTGTCCTCCGGACCCGCCGCTGTTCGCGGACGGAGTCCCGTTCCCTCCCCCGGAACACGCCGAAATCAGCAACACTAACGTCAAGATGACGATTGAACCGATCCCTTTCCGTTTCATGCCCAGACGTCCCATATCCATCCCCCTTGCTTAATTCCACTCCGTGTAAGCTTTTTCAAGAAGGTCGATGGGAGTGGTAATGTCGTTATCTTCAAAGTAATGGACCTCGAATTAGAGTTCAACGTCCTTAAGTCGCCCCTAAATGGGGAGCATCACACATGCACGATAAACGTCTGGACGAGGGACGCGGCCGCATGAGATCGGCGAACCAGCAGCACATCCCCGCTGAGGTGAACGCTGGCAAACTGATAACCCCGGGGTCCCTGGTGCGAAAATAACACCGCATCCTCTCCGCCGTCATGCGTGATCGATAGAGCCGTCGCCAGCTCCTTCGGGACGGGGCTGCCATAGCTGTCCAGGACGTCCAGTTCTCGGATAACCGGCACCGCCTCGCTCTGCTGCAGGGCAGGATACAACACCGTGACAAACTTCGTAAACCCTTGGCCGGATTGCCGAAGGACGACTTTGCAGGCGGACGTCTTTTCGTTATAGTTGCGCGATATCCAGCTAGGTTCGATATCGATCTTCACGGGGTGGAGCGGAAGAATCCGCAGCACAGGTCCCTCGCTGTCACCGGCGTCCCCGATCACGAGGCGACCCTCGGCCTGATACCGCACCTCCAGCCCCTCGGCCAAATGAAACGGCAACGCATAGGCGTGTTCCTCGTCGCCATGGGACCGGCAGGTATCGACGACAACCCAATAATCCGGCTTCACGAACAGGATTTGCCGCATCACTTGAACCGGATAGGGCAAGCGCCAATAGCCGTCATGTTCCCCTTGGGCATAATCGTAATCCGGGGACGTCCGCCATACGCGGCCGAGCGAACGAGCGACGTTCCTCCACTTCCAGGAATCCACATAGTCCGATATCGTCCGTCCATCAACGGACACTGTATTGTGTTGGAGCGATTCCTTGAAATACTGGCGATCACGGGTTTCCATGTAGGTATACCGTCCCGGATCGGCCAGAAACTCGCGGCCGTAAGCAAACAGGCTGATGTGCAGGGCATCGTCGTGTCCGTGGGCCCGAATCACATCCATATGGCCGTTATCGAACCAAAGATAGCGGGCCGTCGGCTGCCAATCGCTGCGCATGAAGGCATACCCGCCTTGCGCCAGCTCCTTGGAGACGAATTCCGGCGAGGTCGCTTCAAGCTTCTCGTAAAGCTCGAACCCTTTTTCCGCGAAATACCAGATTCCTTCGTAATCCAGCGAAGCATAGGCTTGTGATTTCAAATCACCTCGCCGGTACAGTACGGCCCCTCTCGCGAGGACGTCCCGTATATCCGTACTATCGCTGTCGCTAAAATTCGGCTGGCGTCCGTCCGGCTGAATGATCGTCAGCGAGGCGGTATACATGCGGTTTAGGGTATCGTGCAGGACAGGCGGCAACGCGATGCCGTTAAGCTCCGCAAGCCACACCGATTCGAACAGGCAATGCAGCACCTCGTGATGATACATGCTGCTCTGTTCATTTTGCAGGCCGTCGTCAAATACCTGGAGCGGGCACATCTCCGCCAAGCGCTGGATCGCGGTTTGCTGCCAAGTTGCCGCTTCCTCCAGTTCGGGAAATAGCAGTGCCAATTGAAGCAGGCCGTTCGTTTCGAGAAATCCCCAATTGCTTTGTCGGTCATGCGAGGTATAGGCGATGTGCAGATACATCCCGTGCCGGCGGATCGCTTCGAGGAATAACGCCTCTTCCTCCGCCCCCCAATGCTCTGAACTGCGTACACAGTAATAGCCTTTAAGCCAGTGGGTGATTCGAATGCCGCTGTCCAGCTTGCGCCAGGTATCTTTGACATTGAAGTTTCGGTCGGCGCTCGCCTGCACTTCCGCTTCAGTTAGCGGGTTTTGCCCCATCCAATCCTTCAGCAGCCGGATATATGCCAACGCATAAGATTCTTGACCGGTTAACCAATACGCTTGCCCCAGCTCGCCCATGTACCTTGCCCGGTTTAGCATCACGAGCCATTCCAGATCCTCGTTGTGCCGGTAATACCAATTGATGCCGTGTTCGAAGGTTACTTCCTCTTCGCAACGCTCCATATCCCAGCGATGGGTGAATATAAACGTATTCCGCGCGGCCAGATCCGCTCGGTGAAGCACCTGCTCCACTTCTTCAGGCCAATGCTTGCGGCAGGCATCCACGATGAAGGAACGATCCTCCTCACTCCAGTAAAAACGCCATGTTCCCGGATTTCCTTGCTCTCCTATCGCCATTTGCTCTGCTTGCCTCCTTCATGACTCATCTTTCTTGCCATTGGCCTTCAGCCTTGAAGATGCCATCTAAAGCGAAAGCCCCAACCACTGCTCCAACCCTTCTTGGACAAACCGATCATCGTTAAGATCAGGATATGCGCGATAAACGCGATCAATTTCTGCTATTTGACCGGCCGACAGCTCTTCCTCGGGATCAAGGCACCAACGTCCGGCCAGCAAGCCTTGGCGGCGCAGCACTTCATGGATGCCGGGAAGACAACCTTGAAACCCATTGGCCGCATCAAAAAAAGCCGCATTCGCATCGGTGATCCGCGCGCCGCGCGTTAGCAGCTCCGCAGGGATGGGGGCGCCGCTTTCGCGAAAGGCGATGATCTCTTCGAGCAGCTCCACCGCTTTGGACGTCCATACCGCCCAGTGGCCCAGCAGACCGCCGACGATGCGCTTCTCCACCGTTTGCCCCGCGGCGGTGCGGAATCTGTACACCGTGAGCAAATCGGCGACGATGTTATCGTCGTTTCCGGTATAAAGTGCGATCTCATCCCGGCGGCTCGACTCGCAAACCGCCCGCACCACGTCCAAGGTTTGATAGCGGTTAAAAGGGGCGATTTTGATCGCCTTGACCCCCGGCAATTCCGCCAACTCGCGCCAAAACGCGTAGCTAAGCAGCTTCCCCCCTACCGCCGGCTGCAAATAAAACCCGCAGACGGGGAGCGCTGCGGAGATCGCTTCTGTGCGGCGGATCAGCTCCGCCTCGCTGAAGTCCGCCAGCCCGCCATTGCTGACCAGCCCCAGGTCATAACCGAGCCCGGCAGCCAGCTCGGCTTCTCGAACCGCTTGCTCGGTAGGGCCGCAGATACCTGCCACTTTGAGGAACGGGCGCCGAAGCCCAGCGGCTTCCACCTCCTCGGCGGCAAGGCGGAGCACCGGTTCGAACAAACCGATCTCAGGGTCGCGGATCTGGAATTGCGTCGAGTGGACGCCTACCGCGATCCCGCCGCTGCCGGCGGCGATATAATACCGCGTTAACGCGCGTTGCCGGCGCTCATCCAATCGGCGCGCCGCGTCCAGCGCCAGCGGGTGCGCAGGGATCACCGTTCCCCGGTGCAGCAGTTGGCGCAGCTCGGGCTTAAACTGAAGAGAACCGCCCATCAGAAATTCCCTCCCCTTTCCTGAAAATGCGTGGGTTTGCCTAACGTCTCTCCACCTGCCTCGACCCACTCCGCCGTCCATTGCATCATCTGTCGAAGCGAAACCCGGGGATACCCCAATAAGGCATGCGATGCGGAAGCATTGCTTAACAACGCCGTAGCCTGTTCCTCTCCGGTGAATACCGGCGGGGTCCCGAAGGCTTCGCCAAACCGCTCGGCCAGCCAACGGATCGATACCGTCTCCGGCCCGGTGACGTTGATCGTCCTCGGCGGCGAATCGCAGTGCAGCAGCGAACGGATCGCCATCTCATTGGCGTCCCCCTGCCAAATGACGTTGACCAGGCCCATGTTCAGGTCGACGGGCTTCCGTTCCTTCACCGCCTTGGCCACCTCCAGCAAGATGCCGTACCGCAGATCAATCGCATAATTCAAGCGGAAGTTGACGAGCGGGGTACCATTCTTGCGGGAAAAATATTCAAACACCCGCTCCCGCCCCAAGCAGGATTGCGCGTATTCGCCGATCGGCGCGGGGGCGGTTTCCTCCGAAGCCCCGCCCTGGGTGGCCGCCGTCAGCGGGTAAATATTGCCGGACGAGAAAGCCACGATCCGCGAGGCTTTAAATTTCTCCGCCACTCGCCCCGGCAAATAAGCATTCATCGCCCAGGTATAATACTCTCGCCCCATCGTCCCGAATTTATGGCCGGCCATGTAAATGACATTCGGCGCCTCCGGCAAACGCGACAACGCCGTTTCATCCAGCAGATCCGCCGAAATGGTGCGGGTGCCCGTGGCCTCCAGCTCCTCCCGCAGCGTGCCTGAGGCGAACCGGGAGACGCCGGTGACCTTTGCGTTTTTCCCTGCGGCAGCCAGGCCCCGGGCAAGGAGTTTCGCCAAGCTCGGGCCCATTTTCCCGCCGACGCCTAGAATCAGAACATCGCCGTCCAATTGGGTAAGGTCCCGGACCAACCGGTCTGAGGGCTCGCTTAATCGCTGCTCCAGCTCAAGACTCGTTTTCATCGACGTCACCTCTTCCATGCAAGGTAGTAGTCCAACGGTCGAAGAACTCGACTGTTTCCCCTTTATCGTAGAAGCGGCAGGAATTCCAGACAACGACCTTATATCGCCCGAAATAACGCAACAGGAGGGTACCGGCTGCGCCGATACCCTCCTACTCATCTTCTAAGCTATAGCTTTTTGGACAAAAATACTTCGAGTGGATCCTTCTCCTGCAACAAACATCCGACATCCATATATCCTAGCTTTCGGTAGAAATGCTGCGCCTCTTCGTTGGATTGCGTCGAGGTCATCACCATTTGAAATCCCATCTCTCTCATTTGTGCTTCCCAATGCAAGACGACCTGCTTGCCGAAGCCTTGACCCCGATAAGGCTCGTCGATCCAGATCAGGTTCATAAACGGCGTGTTGTCCCAAAAATAACCGTACCTCATCCAGCCGATCTCTTGGTCGGATTTCCGAAGGATGTAGATCTCCTTCGCCATCACTTTGGTTGGAATCAGCAGCTTGGCGATATGCTTGTCCCTTTCGGTGATGTAACGGATGTCTGCTTCGGTAGCATATTCAATGTTCACGTTAGCTCCCCCTGTTCGTTCTCCAAGCAAAGATCCCGGATCTGCCTAAGGATTGCAGGAACATCACTCGGATCCTGGATGACAAATCGATATTCCGCTTCCTCTGTGCCTGGTCGATCCTGTTTCAAGCCGCTTTGTCGTTCCAAGATTTCCCGGAAACTAGACGCACTTCGAAAAATCGTTTTGTTCCTCTGCGTCTTTTCAACTCGTTCTTCCAGCAAGCTCAAGGGCAAATCAAAGCAGACCAGAATTCGCTTAAATCCCTGCTCTAGAAAATAACGAAGCACATTCCTTCGCGAGGGTCCATGCAGATTCGAATTACACAAAATGATGTGCAAGTGACTGTGCTCTACCGCATAATCCACTATAGTGTTGGTGATCGAGAACTTTAACGTGTTTGGCCCTTCCGAGGGGCGTAGTTTCATATAATTCTGGTTAATAAACGCAGCATGATTGTCCTGATCAATCACCACCGCTTGCGGCATCGCTGTTTCAAGTTCTCTGGCGAATGTCGTTTTTCCGCTATGCGTCAATCCCACCGTCATGATGACAAAGCGGTTCATAACTGCTCATACTCGCTTCTTAAAATACTCATGATGATGCTATCCCAATATCGCCCCACACGGAAAACCTTCTGTCGGAGTCTCCCTTCCTCTTTGAACCCACATTTTAGATAGCAATGGTAAGCTCTTTCGTTATACTCGTATACTTCGAGATCAATTCGATTTAAATTGAGTTCTTCGAAAGCAAATTTCAGCAACAGTCGAATGGCTTCAGTGCCATACCCTTTGCCCAAACATTCTTTTCTTCCGATAACGACAGCTAAGGATGCAAATCGATTCTTCCAGTCTATTTTATATAGGTCAATTTGGCCTATATACTCCAAGGAGTCCCTTGCCCCAATGACAAAACTTTTATTACTAGACTTCCCTTCAACCATCGCCCGAAAGAAGGCTTCTGTCTCCACCCTGGAATGAGGATATAAGAAGTTATCCGAAAGAGTGCTGGTTATTTCCGGATCATTCACCCATCGTTGAATAAAGTCCAAATCCGAATCACGGTATTCTCTGAGAACAATCTTGTCTCCAATTAGATGGGACATCCCTAGTTCATCCTTTCGAGATTATTCTATCTCCTTAATAAACGCCACGATTCTTCCGGCTTCCCTAAATCCAATCTTTTGGTGAAACGATTGGCTTGCAAGGTTATCCCATCCTGTATCCGATCCCAACTCTTTACATCCCAAAGACTTCGCCCATCCTTCCCCCGCTTCCACCAGTTTCCTGGAGACGCCTTGATTCCGATGGTTCTCGTCGACGTAGATTCCTTCCACGTACCCGACGGGACTTGAACTGGAGCCTTCAACATAATCAAAACGCAGGGACATATGCAAGAATCCGATATAGCTGTCTTCAATGGCAGCAAGATAGACCTGATCTTTCTCGGATGCTAGCAATTCTTCGAATTCGTCCCGAAGCTCCGTCCATTCATGTTCCGGCCAAAGCTTCAACGCTAAGTGAGTTACGGCATCCAGATTCGTTTGATTTGCTTGCTCGATTCTCATTTGAACCCTCCCAATATAGAAACAACCCAGCCTAGATCGCTTAGTTCTTAGGCTGGGTCACTACGCCAAACATTCCCGTCATTCCTTCATGGTCGTTAAGCCCGAACTGACGATAAAACGCTTCCTTCCCGTGGGAGGCAAACAGGCCAACGAAAGCTTTTTCCGGTGCATTTTCCTTTAGGTAATTCATCAAAGCCTCCATAATCCTTCTTCCCACGCCATGGCCTTGATGATCGGGATCTACGGCAACATCCTGAATGTAAAAATAAATCTGCCCGTCCCCCACGATCCGGCCCATCCCGATCGCTTCACCCTTCCGCTCCACAACAACTCCGAATATCGATTGGCTTAAGGATTTGTCGGCGACCTCGAAGTTCATAAACTCTTTCCAACCCACGGCCGTACAAAGCCGGGTGTATTCGTCAAATGTAGGTACTCTATGAATTATGGTGTATTCCGTGCTCAAATCATCTTCTCCTCAATGTAAAATACAATAGCCCTTCCTTTAACTCGCTTTCTTGATGAAATCCCAACTTCTGAAGCAACCTCTGAGACTGGAGGTTATCGACTTCCGTCGTCGCCTCGATATAGTCCAACCCCATAAGTTCAAACCCTATACGGATTAACGGGTTCAAAGCCTCCTGCATCAGCCCCTTGCCCCAATAACCCGGAGCTAAATCAAACCCGATTTCCGCTTTGGTTTCCTGATAGTCTTCGGTAGACCAGCAATGGTAACCGCAGGTCCCGATGAGTTCCTTGGTTTCTTTGCTGAATAATCCGTACCGGCAACCCGAGTCCTGGATATGGAAGGCGATGATCTCTTCGGCCTCCCGCACATCTTTACAAACCTCAATATCCATAAACCTCGTGACCTCCGACACCGAAAAATGCCTGAAAACGGCCTCTGCATCAGCCAAAGTCAATTCTCTCATAAATAGTCTTTCGGTTGTTATGTTCGGATAGTTCATTTCGTACCGCCTTCTTCTAGGGTGTTAAGTCCAATCCTCAAAATGCTCCTCCAGAAATCTAATTTCCTTCTCGTAGTGAGCTAAATGGCCTTCCTTAACTAGCTTGAGAAAAGCCGGATCCCCGGAAGCAGCACGATCGGATAAGGTGGTGCACATGGCTTGAATTCGAGAGATAACCCAATCCTTGAGATCTCCCGGGACATTCATTCCGTAGGATTGAAAGAATCGCTCGATCCTTCTTTTTCTCGAAGCAGCATGACGTTCTTGATCATAAGGGATAACCTCGCGGTCCGCTTCCCCCGGCGCAAAACTTGCGAGGGGAACGGAGGTGTACAAGGTATAGGCGATATCCCACAATCGTGGACCGGGGCCGGCCATGTCAAAATCTATGATTCCTGCCGGCCGGTTGTGCTGAAACACAACGTTATACAACGCCGCATCGTTATGGCAGACCACTTCATGCAAAGCCTGATCGGGGTAGCCATTCATCGATTCCACGGACGAAGTAAATCCTAAGGTGGCCTCATGATAGCTCCTCAGAAGCTTGGCAAGTTCAATTAGCACGTCGTCGGACCACATATAGGCTTCGATTTCCGGATAGCGGTTGCCAGGTACGTCACCTTCCAGGTAGGTAAGAATTTCCCTCCCCTGCTCATCTCGCCCCAAATATCTCGGAGAGTGGGCATACCCTTGGTTTTCAAGATGCTTGAGCAAATCATAAACGTATGGATTGGGTTTGGCATCTCTGCGGACGGTTCCCCCAACTCTCACGACCTGATTGATATTTCCGCCATTCAGGATTTCTTCGTGTTCGGACAAGTTCAATCCTCCATCCTTCTATGTAAAGCTATCGGTTTATTTCCACAGACGTTTGATATCCCTTCGCCCATCGCTAAAGAAACTAAGCTCATACACATCCGGATTTGAAAGCTGTCGCCAAGCCTCGAACCCAAATGAATCATCATAATATTTCAAGACCAGGGACATCAAATTCCCGTGCGTCACCACGGCTACACTCTCCCCTGGCCGTTGAATGAGGTCTTCGATGACAGATGCTCCCCGGATCATCGCCTCGCGTGAGGATTCGCCGCCCGGCAGCTTCAAATCGAGATCATCAAACGACAGCCTTAAGTGATCCATCCAATCTGGCAGGTCGTTCGTCGACAAAATCCGCTCACCGAGTCGATCATCCCTTTGGATGGGTAAACCTACTCGCTCGGCTAGCGGTTGTATCGTTGCGATTGCCCTTTGATAGGGGCTGGCGACAATGCGACCGATAGATCGGTCACCTAACATATCCGCCAATTGCCTTGCTTGAAGATACCCCTCTTCCGTAAGTTCCGCAGCGGGCTCCTGACCGTTTGCCTTACAATGCCTTATGAGGTAAATCCGCTTCATCATCTCACCTACTGCTATTGATAGGGATGGAATTTCTCCCGTTTCATCTCGTATTCGTTTAATTCTACGATAAGAGCGTCTCGAAAATAAACCACGCTAGCCCCGTCCCATTCGTATTCGATCCCTTCAAAACAACATTTGAAGGACCATTCAACAAATGCGGACAATTTCTCGGGGTCATAACCAATATGGTGGATGTTCCAATAGAGCACCTTGTTTCCGCTTTCATTCCACTCCGTAAACCATCGCTCCAGTTGATGTTTCCCTTGGATGACGGCTCCCGTGCATTCTCTAACCACACCATCTTCATGGATCGTGCGTCTAAATTGATCTGCGTTTTGCTCGACCCATGATTCGAAATAGGACGTAATCAACCCAATGGCCTGATCCCGGTTCATGGAAAGCCTCCTCACCTACCATAAATGAAGCTCACAGGCGTGATGTTCCCACCCAATGGGTGGGTTCTTGTTCTCTTGAAGTTACACCTTTAGATTCAAATTCCTCCACCAATAATACCATAACCTTCCACAATTCAAAAGAACATTTGTTCGTATTTTGCCAACTGGTCGTTGAGCAGAGATAAACAAAAACCAAATCCAAACGTTTCTGTTCTTTTCAACCGAATGTCGATGCAATGAGCCCCCGAAGATAAGGGTAACGTCAGTTCATGACTAAAGGATACATACCCCTGGTCATTCCATTCTGATGAAATTGTAAACTTCTTTTCTCCCTCGAAAACAATCTTTCCATCGATGAACAGAGTGATTTCGTCGCTAAAACCATATTTCAGAGTGACGGTTGATTCATTGTTTAATTCAAACTTCCGTGTTAGTCTTGCCTCTGACACAGATGCAGGAAGATAACGATGTAAATTTAATCTTCCGTTCGCTTCACAGGTAACGAGACCATAATCATGAAGGAACCATTTCGTTATGACTCCTTCAGGCATAGATTCGTTTGTGTCGATAAAGTTCATATCAGAAATACGGGATGAATCACTTATACGCAAGTCACGGAAATAAGCGGGCTTATAACTCCATAATCCGATGAGCCCTTTTTCGTGGCCGTGAGCTAATTGAGGTACGACAAGTGGGGGTTGATCGTTTAATCGAATCACGGCACGGCGGTCTTTAAAGTCTACTCTTAAATGAAACCAATCGCCCATTGGAATTTCAACCGTCTGCTGTGCACCAACCCCGTGATATATTTGCCATGTGTTCATTCCACGAAATACAGGATCATATTGCAAGGCGTCCCATCTCCCGCTAGTATGAGGTTGCCCATAAGCTAGTTCATAGTTCAATGGGTCCGAAATTCGAAAAGCAATTCCGCAATAGCTCGCTTCATCCGAACCGACATAGACGTCAATGCTGCCCTCAGAAATAGACAAATGCGGGAGGATGGCCAGTCCATTCAGGCACAGACTTTCTACTCCCCGCCAGTTCTTAACGGAGGCCTCAGCCTGATCCTGTAAAATGAACTCACTCCCTTTTGTTACATCAACTTGGAAATCACTCATCTTAAACATCTCCCATAAGATCGCACTATTATTGGCTCAGATCCGTTGCTTTCCAATCCCCTTAAGAGGAACTCGCCATATTCCACTCCTCTTTGAATAGCCCATAAACCACTTTATCAACGAAACGGTCGATGAACCATTCCGCTTGGCGCAATGTGCCTTCTTGGGCAAATCCGATGCTTTCGGGGATTTTTCGGCTTCTAAGATTTTCGGGTTGAACTCTAATCTCGATCCGATTAAGCCCTATTGCTCCGATTAATCGATGCTCGTCCCATATGCCACACCAACCCCCATTCCCGGACGCGTTTTTATGGATGCATCTTGTAATGAAATTCCTAGCATCTTCAACGGTATGAGTCTTATGGGGGAATTCAAGCCACTTGCCGAAATGATCCCGGTTATGATGTATGAGTTCGAACAACTCTTCGGAGTGACTTAAGTCGAATAAAGCGATCAGTAGCTGTTCATCTATTCTTCTTCGCATTGAATCACCTCCGACCAGCCCTTTGTCTAGCCATAGAGAGAATGAACAATCCCTTGGGTGAATTGGGGATACGCCACACTCAAGATGACCGATGCAATGAAGATGACAAGCAGGATTCTCGGATATTTTCCCCTCATATAACGCACCGTCTGGTACAAGCAAAGTAATAATATAGGAATAGCGATCAAGGATGTGATGTGCCACTGGGTCTGCCCTTCCTTCGTCCAACTTCCAATCCCCAAGAACTCCAGGAAGCTGTCCAATAAGGAATAGCCGTAAGCGTGGTTTGTGGCTAAGATCAATAATAGGAAATATACCGTCAACCATAGCCAGCCTTTGTTCAGCCGTTGATCTTGCTCCATCACCGAGCACCTTCGCTGCTCAACACGACCGAGGTCTCGATTTGTCTGTCAGGAACGTTCCAATAAGTGCGAAGCAATTGATTCTTCTCCGCGGGTGACACCAGGCGAAAGCCATGCTTGACATAGAAGCGGATGGCCCAATCCGCCGATGCCCAAGTTCCGATTAAGATCGGTTTATCGGTTAAATTCATGAGGTGAGTTAGAAGCTTTGAGCCTATTCCGCTCTTCCGCTGCTGGGTTCGAACATAAGCATGTCGAATTAAAGAAACTTCCCCTTTATCCTGGATCCCCATGACTCCTACTAATTGGGTACCTTCTTCATAGCCCCAAAATACGACGCCATGGTTGATTTCATCGGATAATTCATCTCTCGTCATATACGGTTCATGATACCTGTCCGCAGGGATAACCCCCTTGTAGGCTTGCGCAGCATCATTAACGATCTGATAAATGTCCTCCTTATCCTGATCTGTACATAATCTAAGCATGGAATTCCCTCCTTGGTTTTGCGCATCCCTATCTCGATCCGTAATCAAACCCCCTTCCATAATTATACATCCGATCGTTAGGGGACGAAAGGAACGATTCCGTTATAAAAAAAGAAGACCCCGCCAACGCAGAGGTCTCTGTTGCTCATAAATCGATTATTCCATCGTCAGCATCGCTTTGATCTCCGGGACCGACATCCCCTCGGAGCGCAGTTGCTTGATCCGCGAGATTCGTTCCACCGTCTCTTCCCGCCGGTACCGACGCGTCAGATTCTCCTCGGCTTGCTCGAACGGCAGCATGCCTTCCTCCGTGTAGAACTTCAAGGTGCTGTATCGGGTAGCCGTCAACCTCGCCAGTTCGCCGATCGTGACGAACTCCGAAGCTTGAATGGCTTCCATGGATCGTTGTCTGGACATGGGGCAGGACTCCTTTAGATCGGGCGTTTCGGAAGCAGCCGGACCCCTTGGATCGGTACGCGCACCGTCACGAAATGCGGAACCGCTTCATAAACCAGATTGTCGATTTTGATCATGGGGATCTCCCCGTCCTTCAGCACGGTAAACACATGGCCCTGCGCTTCAAGCCGTTCTTTGACGGCCTCCAGCCGTTGCTTGGAGTTGGAGAACCACGCCTCCGTCTCGATAAATACCGCCTGCGACCGGTCCAGCAACGGAAACAAGAACAGCATGCCGGTGCCGACCGTAGTGCGGACGAAAGATTTTTTCATGCGCAGCGCATGCTTCACCCCGAATTCCCATCCCCGGTAGATTCGTATTGGAAAGATCGTATGGGCCAACGAATCGCTTAGGTCCAGCTCGTTCATTCTTGTCGCCACAAGGTCCAGTTCATTCCGCGAGAAGAGGTCCGGCAAGCAGCCGCTTTCCCGCAGCAGCCACAAGAGGCAGACCGCATCGTCGCTGATCGGCCCCTCCTCCAGGATTTCCGCCCGGAACCCCTCCGTAATCCTCGTATATTCTTGGATCGGGCAGCGGTACTCTTTGATCGTCACGCCCGCCGACTCGTAATACATATCGCACCCGAGCAAATTCGGGATCTCTTCCATCATTCCCAGATCTGAAAGGGACTTCGCCATGGCGAGTTCGAAACGGTCTATTGTCCGTTTGGGCAGCGAGGAGGCCCGCTTTAACCACCACGGCAGCTGAAGTTGACGGCCGCGCGCTTTCGACCCGACCGGCTTCAAGATCGCTTCCCGGTAAGCCAAATCCCCGCTCGATGCATTCCTCCCCGGACCCGGTGCATCCTCGATCTTGCCATTCGCAGCGGTTAACCCTCCATCCAGGTTTACCTCTAGAATGACCGCCGCCGCCATCGCGCGGAGCGAGATTTTCTTCACGGTCGTCATCATGTTGCTTCGCTGCGCATTCAGCGCGATCATCGAGAACCGCTGGGCCAAGGTAAGCTCCTTCAATTCTGCCATCGCCAAACTCCCCTATCGTTCTGGAATCGAGTGACCTCCACCAACTAAACGTCACTCCCGAACTTCCTGCTTCCAACTTCACGCTTACCACTTATTACTTACTACTTACGACTTACTATTTACAACATATTCCTTTCGGAACGTTTTGTCAATTGGGAAATCGCGTATTTTCGAATGGCCTTACTTCCCTTGCTTATTAACCAATACAAGCCCCTGGTTGATCGCCGGTTCCAGAAACGGACTGGCCGCCCCGACGCTGAACAGGTGCAAATGGTGCATCGCCCGGGTACAGGCGGTATAAAACAGTCGCCGCACGCTCTCCTCACCATAGGACTGTGCCGAAGCATCGTAAATGATCACCGCGTCAAACTCGATGCCTTTGGCCAAATAGGCCGGAATGACCACCACGCCTTGCTTGTATTCGATCGAATCGCGGGTGACCAGCTTGAGCTCGGCCATACGTTCCCCACTCAAAGCCGCATAGGCGGCTGCGCTCTCCGCTGCCGACCGGCAAACGATGGCGATCGTGGCCGCCCCGTGCGCTTTCAACTCGGCGACGCTGCGTTCAACGCGGCGGTGCAGCTCCGCCAGATCGGTCACCTGCGTCAGTGTCGGCAGGTCTCCTTTCCGCTCGAACGGTTCGATATTTTCACCGCCTTGGATCAAGCTCCGCGTAAACTCGACGATCGGACGGGTCGACCGATAGCTGCGGCGCAGGTGGATCGTTTCGGTAGCCTCCGGCCCGTATAGGCGAGTCAGCCCTTGAAAATCCGCCGTACCGGCGGCATGGGCGAAGATCGCCTGGTGGAAGTCGCCGAGCACCGTCAACTTCGCGCCGGGAAACAGCCTTTTGATAAACTCGAACTGGAGCGGGGAGTAATCCTGCGCCTCATCGATCAAAACATGGCGGATGGATACGTTCGCCTGGAACCCCAGAATCAGCTCATGCAGCAGCAGAAAGGGAGTCGCATCCTCATAATACAACTTCCCCTCCTCAAGGTTCTGCACCGTGATGCGGCAAACGTCCGCCCAGACTTCCCGCACCCCCGGCGCCTCTGCTTCCAACCATGAGCCGGTACGAATGAGCGGCGCTTCAAAGAGCTGCTTATACACCCCGGCCAGATCGATGAACCGCAGCTCACGGATCTGTTCCCGCACCGGCTTCAGCTTCTTGCGGACGACCAGGCGTGCAAGCTCCCGCGCCAAGCGTTCGCCTTCGATCTCCTCGTCCGAATCCTCGGTCAGGCCGTATTTATTTCGAATGCGCTCATAGGCCCGTTCGTATTGCTCGTTGCTGAGGAGTTCAATCGCTTCTTGCACCCATGGCTTGCGGCGCTCCTGCTTCTCGATCTCGCCGATCCGTTCATTCAACCATGTCGTTAATCGCTCGATCCTCCCGGACAAACGCAGGGTTTCGTCTCCGCCGTAAAACTGCTCTGCCATCTCTTCCGCCGTGACCAACGACTCCCCGCGGAACTGCAAAGGTTGGAACCGCATGCCGCCTTGCTCCAGAGACGACCGATAAGCCTGGATCCCCTCGAAAAAAGACGCCGACGCCTTTAACCGAATCGCGTCCATCCGCGCTTGGTAATCCGGGTCTTCCATCGCCGTCAGCACATATTCCAGCTGCGCGTAAGCATCCTCGACCTCGAACAACCCGCTAAGCCGGTGATCGAGGTATTCCTGGAACGTGACCTGTTGCATATTTTCCTCGCCAAGCTCGGGAAGCACGCCGGATACGTAAGTCTGAAACATCGCATTCGGCGAAAATAAAACGATCTGGTCTGCCGTCATTCGTTCGCGGTATTTGTACAGCAAATAAGCGATCCGCTGCAAAGCGGCCGAGGTTTTTCCGCTGCCGGCGGCGCCTTGGACGATAAGCAGCCGGGCGCGGTCATGCCGGATGATCCGGTTCTGCTCCTGCTGGATCGTCGCCACGATGCTGCGCATTTGCGAATTGGCGGTTTGGCCGAGCACCTGCTGCAGCACCTCGTCCCCGATCGTCAGCGAGGTGTCGAACATCGATTCGATCCGCCCGCGGCGAATGAGATACTGCCATTTCCGCTCCAGTTCTCCGCGAATTGTCCCTCCGGGGGTGGCGTACTCGGCCGGTCCCGGCGCGTAATCGTAATACACGCTGGAGATCGGGGCCCGCCAATCGTAAATCAGAAACTTCTCCCCGCTTGGATCCACCAAAGAGGAGACGCCGATATAGACCCGCTCCGTCTCCGGTTCCCCTTCCTCGGCGAAATCGATCCGTCCGAAGTAGGGATTTTCTTGCATCCGCAGCAGCGCCGCCCGGCGTTTGGAGGCTTGGCGATGGCTGCTTTGGCTTAACGACAAGACCTCGGCCTGCTGGCGCAGGCTGATGACCGTTTCCAAAAAGTCGTCGAAGTTATCCAAATTCACCGTGACGTCCTCCCAGAAATGCTTGCGGAACTCGACGACCTCGTTCCTGCGGCGCGAGGTGTCCTCCTCCAGTTCGCCGATGCTGTCCGCAAGGACCTCCATGACACGGTCCAACCGTTCCTGTTCCCGCTCCAGCTCTTGATTCATATTCAGCACTCCTTTTTGCAAATTTGGGGGTTGACTCGAGTTGATTTTTTCTGTACAATAAAATTAGGAGAGGTATACCTTATTGATCATAACTTGGCGCATGCTATTCAAATATAGCATGCTTTTTGGCGTTTATCAATAAGAGATACCAAAAGCCGCGCCTTCCCTTTACAGGGAAGAAACGCGGCTTTTTAAGTATAAGGTTTGGTATTCTATTCCCCCTGCCATCCCACCGGATTAGGGCAGCGTTTTAATTTTCTCTCCGATCGGCGTTCTTGGTTTCGCCGCCGTCACCTCGGCCGGGTAACCGATGCCGAATACTCCTATCACCTCGTACCCCTCCGCCACGCCAAGAAGCTCGCGGTTGTGGGGCAATCCGCCAATGGAAGACCAGAACGTACCGACGCCCGCTTCATGAGCGGCCAACAAGAAATTTTGCGCAAAGCATGCGGCGGCCATCACGTTCTCATCCCGCTCAATGCCGGTTGCTCCGGGTTTGGATAACAGCGCGAGAACGACGGGGGCGCCCCAGAAATCGCTCTTGTGCTTCAGCTTCGCCCGCGTTTCCGGACCGATGCGGAGCAGCTCCCACGGTTCATTGCAGCGATGGTTCGGTGCGAAGCTTGCCGCTTCAAGCCAGCCCATCATCGCCTCTTCGTCGATCGGATCCGGTTTGAACGCCTTGATGTTTCTCCGGCTTTTGATCAAATCAATCGCGCTCATGCTCATCCGTAACTACCTCCCTTAACTCGAACAAATGGATAAATTCTTGAATGATTTCGTCGACCGCTTTCAATTCGCCGCTGATCACCGGCTTGATCGCGTCGTATTCCGGTTGATTCAACTGCTGTGCAAGCGCCCTGCGTTTGACCTCTAGCCGATCCAAAAAAGCGATCGCCCGTCCGCGCCGAAACGTTTGAGCGCTTTGGATCCGCGGCTCTGCGCCCTCCATGACCGAGCGCTGGCCTCCCCGGCCATGGACCCGCCGGTCCCTGGATGCGTGAAATTCCGGACCTTGATGCCCCCGATCGGACTCATGTCTGCCATCCCGCATTCCTCGATCCCTCCCGCGTATACAGATGTATACGATTCGTTACTTGTATACAAATGTATACAAGGAACGATCCATTGTCAAGTTTATCCATCCCGGCACAAATAAAAAAGACAGCCCCTCCCGTGAGAGGTCTGTCTGTCCGAATTCCCGATTCCCATCGTTAGTACAACCGTTCCTCACCGGTAACCGGGTTTTGAAACGCCGAACGGATATCGCTTTCCGTCAATTCTTCAGCAAACTCCGTGTCCTGGGCCGGTTTAGAATGGGACGGCCGCTTGGCTTTAAGGTTTGTTCTCTGAGTATCCGCCGGTTGTTTCGTTTCCTTCTCCATCGCCTAGAGCACTCTCCTTTACTTGCGTAGATATTGCATGCCTAAGCGTTAGGGTGCAGCCCGGTTCCGCTTTTTATGCAGAGATGCTGGCGTTTTGCTTAATAAGCCGTCCAGCCGGCGTCCGCGGTAACCGTCGTGCCGTTCACGAAGCTGGATTCATCGGAGGCCAAGAACAAAGCGACTTTCGCGATATCCTCGGGTTTCCCAAGACCCGGGTTAATGACCATCCCCACTTGGGCCCGCTCCATCCCGAATGGATTGACCGCCGTGAGTGTAGAGGCAATGTTCGTTTCCACCGCGCCCGGCGCGATGGCATTGCAGCGAATCCCGAGGGTGGCATATTGGAATCCAACGTTTTTCGTCAATCCGATGACGGCATGCTTGGAAGCGGTATAAGCCGCCCCGGCACGGGAACCAAACAACCCGCCGGCCGAAGCAATGTTCACAATGACCCCGGCTTTCTTCTCTGTAAAGATCGGCAGCACCTTGCGAATCGTCCGCATTGGCCCAGTCGTATTCACAGCGAATACTTTATCCCACAACGCATCGGTGAGATCGGCGGCCGGAACGAAGTTATCCATGATGCCTGCATTATTGACCAGGATGTCCACCGTACCGAAGCGGCTTACCGTACCGTCGATCAACTTCTGTACGTCTTCCTCCACTGCGACGTTGGCGGCTGCCCCCATCGCTTCTCCGCCTTTGGCTTCAATTCCTTCGACAACTTTCTGGGCTTGCTCCAAGTTCAAGTCGGAGACGACCACCTTGGCCCCCTCTGCCGCAAACAGCTCGGCAATCGCTTTCCCCATCCCTGAGGCTGCCCCGGTAACCACCGCAACTTTTCCGTTTAGCTTCATCGTTCTACCTCCATTTTTATGGTAAACTGTACATGTGTTGATTAATGATCATTTATAATTCAAGTATAAAAATCACAGTAAATGCCCGCAATCAGCAAATTTATATGTATTGTTCAGTAACGGACAACATCGGACTGTTTTGTACACGAATCCGAAGAAAGAAGATGAAACGATGACCCGGACAACATCCAAACCGGACCCGAGAATCCTGCGCAGCAAAGCCGCGCTGCGCGCCGCCCTGCTGCAGTTAATGGCGCAGAAACCGTTCCATGACGTTACGATCACGGATATCGTCAAGCAAGCCGGTTATAACCGAGGAACGTTCTATGCCAATTACGGCACGAAAGAAGAACTCCTCAACGATATGATCGAGGCTAAAATCCAGGATCTGCTTCACGCCTTCCGGGCACCGTACGAAAAGGTCGTCGCGTTTTATCCGCATGAACTCCACGCGCATTCGGTCATGATCTTCGATCATGTTGCCCGGAATGCCGATTTCTATACCGTCCTGACTCGCAGCGAGGTTCTTCCCGCTCTCCGCGAGAAGATTCTGGTATCGCTCAAGCAGATTATCATGGAGGACTTGCATTGCGAAAGCTGCGAGACGGAAGTCATCGACACGGAGTTGATGGTGATCTATTCGCTTCATGCGCTGCTGGGGCTGATTTTTCATTGGATCGAAAGCGGGTTGATTCACTCCCCGTCGTACATGCAGGAGCAACTGGTGCGAATTCTGCACCGCCAATCCGACGTAAAACTGGAGGTCAGGAGCAAACATTAACCTTCCATTCGAAAAGCATTCGTCAACACAAGAACCTGCCGGTGATCCCGGCAGGTTCTTGTTCCTATCGCGGTCTATGACTAAGCCGCGTTCCACTTATGAACTTTGTTTGGCCGCTTTCAGCTTGGCCAGCTCGGCCTGAACTTCGTCCTGCTCCGACCAATCGGCCAGGCGAAGTCCGGCTTGATCCACCGCTTGATAAGAGGTGACCTCGGCCTCCAGCCGCATCACCTTTTGCTCCATCCGATCGAACCCGCGGACGATCTTCCCAGTGTCACCGGCCGTTACGGCCGCCGAGGTGGCCCGCAGCGCGGTCATGGCATTTCTGCGCGCCAAGAGGAATGTGAGCTTGTTGCCGAGCTCTTGATGCAGCTCTACCAATCGGCCAATCTCGCCTTTCAGGGCTGCGGTTTGCTTCCGGATGACCTCGCGCTGTTCCAGGTACGTTTGCCGGAGCTTGTCGTGATGCAACTTCTCCTGGATCGCCAGCTTCGCAATCTCGTCCTGCTCCCGATCGACCGCCAATCCGGCCTGGCGGGTGCGTTTCTCGATGAGTTGTCCGGTTTGCGCAATCAGCAAATCATAATGCTGCTCGGCGGCAAGCTGATTTCTCAAAGCCTGGCGGGCATGATCGATTTGGTCCTCCAACTGCCGGATATAATATTTAGCCATGCTGACCGGGTCTTCCATCCGATCCAGCAAATGGTGCGTATCGGCCGCCGCCATGTCTTTCATTCTTCCAAAAATCCCCATCTTATTTTTCCTCCTTATATTGATTGCGTTCCCATTCATCCAGGAATCGGCCCCGGTTCAAACCGGCCTCGATCGGATACGGGCTAACGATAGAATGTTGCGGAATGGCATACGGTCGCTGATGATGGCTAGTCCATTTTCTGTACAAGAAGTAGGCCAAGGCGACAAGGATCAGGCCCCACAACGGGGGAAGTAAACTCATGACGCCGAAAACGGCGAACGCGGCACCCGCCCATTTCAGGATTCCGCTTGCTTTGGCAAACAACGCGGCGCCGCCGATCAATGCAGCCAGCTGCAGCAGGATCGGCCATAACGGCTTGGCGCTTGCCGCCTCCGTCCGGCTGTCCGGTTGCATCATCATCGGCATCCCCCGTTGCTCGTAACGGTAGGCATCATGCCATCCCTGATGCTGGCCCATATGGGCACTGGCCGTCGTCACGCCGACCATTTGCGAGATTACGATCGCTGTGAAGAGGACAACGACCATAACGGCTAACCCGGCCGCGATGGAAGATCGTTTCACGACACTCACCTCCTTTCCCGGATTTCTCCGTCTTGATGGGATTAGCTTAACGCGCGAACCTTTAATGAAACTTAACTAAGGGCTTGGACGATCGATTTGCATAAAAAAAAGCGAAACCACCACGTGGTTCCGCTTCAATCCCATCTGATTACCGCTGCTCGTTTTCGATGACGGCCGCCAGCAGCGCGAGCGTCAGCCCCTGCCCCCAGCCTTGCGCCCATTTTCGATCGATGTGAAGATATCCTTCGATTTCCTTCATCACGGCAGTCCCGCCCGATACGTTCAGGACCCGTCCCTGCTCGGTGATGTTGCTCAGCACGCCGTCCAGCGCCTTCTGCACGTATTTGGTGTGCAGCGGATTGCCCTGCGTGATCATCGCCGCCGCGATCCCCGCCGTTGCGGACACTTCGCCGTAAGCGTTCGGGTAATCGAGCACGGTGCCCCACAATCCATCCTCGTGCTGCAGCTTCTTCAGCGCAGCCAACTGATCGCGCAAAGAGCTCCAAAGATGCATCATCGGCGGATACAAATAGGCCTCCGGCAATCCTTTAGCCGCACGGGACATGGTGTACGCGGCCCAGGCGTTGGCACGGCCCCAATAGATGCCGGACATATGATCCTGGTTGAGGTGATTGTACCCGTGATACCACAGTCCGGTATTCTCGTTTTGCAAATAATTGATATGCCAGTAGAACTGGTGGAGCGCATCGTCGATCCACGGCTTCTCGCCCAGCATCACCCCGGTTCGGAGCATGAAATACGCCGCCATGAACAACGTATCCGCCCAGCATTGCTCGGGAAAATCATTGCCCGCCGACACCGTGTGCTGGAGCACCCGGTCCCCGAATCGCGGAGCCTGGTTTTGCAGATAATCGATTTTGCTCAGGATCAGGTCGAGATATTTCTGCTCCTTCGTTTGTTCATACAACGTGAGCAGCATATGCCCCATCGCGCAAGCGTTCACCGTCCAGACCGGAAGACACGCCTCGATGTACTCGTCGCACCATTGAACCATCCGCTCTACATAAGCCGCCTCCTCGGTCGCTTCAAACGCCCGGCTGATCCCGTAATAAGCCACGCCGCACGGCCAATCCCAGGTCAAATCCATCCCGAAGGTGTACTCCGCGACCCGTTCGATGATCGGCTTCAGCTCGGAAGGGGCCGTTCTCAACTTCAACATCTCCATCCTCCTCGCCTTGGGTCCTATTTGTAGTTCCCGGCATCGATCGCCGCTTGCTTCTCGTCGAGAATCTCCTGATAACCCGCCTCCAGGTACGTTTTCTTGGCCGCCTCGTACGTGGCGTCGAATTCGCTCTCCGGCGCGATCGCAATCTTGACGTACAGCTCCTGGAACAGCGAATTCAGGTCGGCTTTGTATTCATTAACCTTCTCGAGCACGACGCTGTACAAGGCATCCGGCGTACGGAATTCCGCATACTTGTCGTAGAACGCCAAGGAATCCTGGGCCAATTTTTCGTGTCCCGGCGGCGACATGCTGCGCAGATAAGCCTCCCGCATCTTCTTCGGATCATCGTATTTCACGGTTTCGACAACGAGGCACCAGTAGTCCTTGTTGTTGTTTTGGGAAAGCACCGAATCGCCTTTAAAATCCGGTTTTTTCACGGCGATGCCGTCGGCATCCAGCGTATAGTTTTCGCCTTCGACGCCGTTTTGCAGGAAGAACAGGTTTTCCGGCTGGCTCATCCATTCCAGATACATCCACACGGCGGCGCGTTCCATCTCGGTGGACTCATAGTTAATCCCCATGATCATCCCGAACGGCCAGTAGGCGCGTCCCTGAGGCTTCCGTCCTTCCGGCACGCCGGCCTGGGCGTCCAGCACCGCGAATTCCGCATCCGAATTGTTCTTCAAGGTGGAGGTGATCACGTCGGTATTGCTGGAGAGATAGAAGCTGAAGGTGCCGGTTTTGCCCGCCACGAATTCGGCCTTGGCCTTGTTCTCGTCATCCCGCAGGTAAAACTCCTTATCGATCAAGCCGTTGTTGTACTGGTAGTTCAAGTTGCGCAGGTAACGTTCGGTGTCGGCGGTCGTCAGATCAGCCACGCCCAAGTCGGAATACAGCGCGCGGTATTTCTCGTCGATCGGCCAGTCGCGGAACGCGTAATTGAACGTGTAGTTGTTCTTCTTCAGCGTTTCGCCGCCGGTGCCCAGCCCCGCCTCCTTCCACTTGGCCAGCAGCTCGTTATATTTCTCCAGGGAGGTCAAATCCTCCATTTTCATGCCGACCTTCTCGACCCAATCCTTGCGAATCAGCGTCGTAAAGCTGTCCAGGCTTGGACGTTCGCCGAAGAAAAACACGTTTTTCTTGTCGACTGTTCCATACTGCTTAATGGTCTCACCCATCGTTTTCCAGTACGTTGGCGCGTAGTGGGCGATTTCGTCCAAATCCAGCTCCTGCATCACGCCCTCCCCGTAGTAGGCCAAAGCCTGGGGCATATCATAATGGAAAATAATATCCGGCGCTTTATGCGAAGCCAGCAATTGCTCGTAATCCGTCACCTCGTTGCTGCGGGTGATCGGAATAAATTTCACGGTGACGTTATATTTATCGCCGAATTCCTGCTGAATCCAGCGCGTATAGTAGTTGTCGGTGACATTCCAGCCCTCGAAAGCCCTTTCATAAACCGGAAGCTCCAGCGTGACCTTCTCGGGAAATCCGGCCGAGTAATCGGCATATTTGCCGTCTGCAGTTTTATTGGCCGAAGGCGTCGGCTCCTCCGAGCCGTTGTTCGGATTGGCGTTCTTGCCGCTGCCGCCCATACAACCCGACAATAAACCTACGATGATCACAGAAACCAGGATCCAGGTGAACTTTTTGCCCATTTCTCGATTCCCCCTAATCGTTAATGACTTAACTACTCCTTGACGGCCCCCAGCATAACTCCCTGCACGAAATACTTCTGGATAAAAGGATACACGCACAGGATCGGCAGGGTGGCGAATACGACGCACGAGGCTTTCAACACCTCGGGATTGCTCAGCGAGACTTGCGTTGCTTCCAGTTGGAAGCTTTCGCTCGCCTGAATGACCAGATAATACAATTTCAGCTGCAGCGGCCGCAGGTCCACCCGTTGCTTAATGTAAAATAACGCGTCTTGATAAGCGTTCCAACGCCCCACCGCATAGAACAGCGACAACGTCGCCAGAATGGGCTTGGAGAGCGGGAGCACGATGCTCCACAGGATGCGGAAATGCCCCGCCCCGTCGATCCGCGCCGATTCCTCGAGGCTGACCGGAATGCTGCTGGAAATCGCCGTTTTCATGATTAGCAGGTTAAACGCGCTGAAGGCCTGCGGCAGAATGAGCGCCGACCACGTATCCAGCATGCCGAGATTGCTGATCAGCATATATTCGGGAATGATCCCGCCGGTAAAATACAAGGTGAACATAAAGAGGAACGTCAGCGTGGTGCGGCCCTTCAACTGCTTGCGGGACAGCGGATAAGCCGCACAAATCGTGATGATCATGCCGAGCGCCGTGAACAAAATCGTGACCACCACCGACACGTACAAGGAACGCAGAATACTGGCATCGGCGAAGATTTTGCTGTACGCCTCCAACGTAAACCCTTCCGGCCATAAAAACACCTTGTTCGCGATCACAAACGCATCATCGCTAAGCGACTTCGCCACGACATGAAGAAACGGCAGCAGGCACATGAGCGAGGCGAGGATCAGCGCAAGATGGATCAAGACGTCCCAGACGTCGTAGCGGCGTTTTCGGCGCAGCGGCAGCGTAGTTACGATTGCTTTCATCAGGGTTCGCCTCCTTTCTTAGAGCAGCCCATCCTCGCCAAGTTTCTTGGCGACCCGGTCGGCCAGCAGGACGAGCGCCAGCCCAATCACGGACTGGAACAATCCGAGCGCCGTGGCACGGCTGAAGTTTCCGCTTTCGATCCCCCAGCGGTAAACCAGGACCGGAATCGTCGTCGTGAATTCGGTGGTCGCTTTATTTTGCAGGGCAAAAATCCGCTCGAACGAGCCTTCCATCACCCGGCCCAAATTCATGATGAGCAACGTCACGATGGTCGGACGGATCGAAGGCAACGTCACGTTCCACACCTTCCGCCACCTCCCGGCCCCATCCACGGTTGCCGCCTCGTACAGCTCCGGGTTAATGCCGCTCATGGACGCCAAGTAGATGATCGTTCCCCAGCCCATGCTCTGCCAGATGCCGATCGCCAGATAGCTGATCAGCCAGTTCGTATCCTGCTGCAGGAACGGAACTCGCGTGCCGCCCATCATCGCGATCAAGTTATTGATGACCCCGTTGCTTTCGCTCAACAGCTGATAAGCGATCGCCCCGATGATGATCCAGGAGAGAAAATGCGGCAGATAGAGCAGCGTCTGGTTAATCCGTTTGAATTTTACGTTTTTGATTTCATTCAGCAGGATGGCGAGCAGGACGGGGATCGTGAAGCTAAAGACCAAGTCGAGCGTATTCAGCAGCAGGGTATTGCGGACGGCGCGGCCGAAGTCATGTTTGGCGAAGATTTCGGCAAACACCTCAAAGCCCGCCCATTCGCTGCCCCAAAACCCCCGGGCGATTTTGTAGTCCTTAAAAGCCAGCACCAGTCCGGACATCGGCGCGAACTTGAACACCAGTACGAAGGACAACGGAATCAACAGCAGCAAGTAAAGCTCCCAATCCCGCCGGACATGGAACGCAGCCCCCCGGCCTAAAGCCGGGCCAACCCTCAATTTGGACTTTGATTTTGAAGCGCTTTCAACTTTCACAACATTCACCTCCTCCATGGTCTGGCCTGACTCGGATCCATCGCGGCGGTTCCGGCAATGGCGAGTTTGAGTCACATCATACTCTCCCGTCCGCCAGCCGGTAAATCATGAATTCTGATCTTCCGCTTCACTTTTGATCGATTCTCCCCTTTTGCCCTCATTCTTTGCGCGAAATGATCAAATTTGAAGGGAATGAGCAAAAATGGAGCTGCCTTTCGCGTCCTGACCAGGACGAAAAGCGCTCCATTTTCCGAAATAGGCTTGTGATGCAGGTTCGTTCGAAAAAAACGAATCACGAGGTTCGCAACTTGGACGCCTTATAGCTGCTTGGGGGCATCCCTTCGTATTTACGGAAAAACCGGTTAAAGCTTTGCACATTGTAGTAACCGACTTCCGAGGCGATCTGTTTCATCGTCATCCCGGTTTCCAGCAGCAGCCGTTTGGCCTTCTCGATGCGCAGCAGATTGATGTAATCGATCAGGCTTTTCCCCGTCAACTCGTAAACGATCTTGCGCATGTAGGAATAGCTGATGCCGATCTCCTTGGCCATCTCCTCAAACACGATCTCCTCGCAGAAATGCGTTTCGAGATAGCGAATGATCCGCTCTCCGTAGCCTTTCTCGCCGTCCGGGTTACGCGCAAGGTGCTGAATGATTTCGCGATAGAACTCGCGCAAATAATCGTCCAACTCATCAAGCGTGTCGATGCCGGCGATGGCGGAATAAATGTTCCCCCGGCCCGCAAAAATTCGCGTGGGGCTGATGTTGTTTTCCCTGAGGTGTTTGATTGTGACGCCGATCAGCTGGTGGTAGATGAACATGATATTATCGTAGGAAATGCTCGGGGCTGACTGGATCTCATCGCGGATGAGGGCCAGTTCGTTCATGAGACGATCGAGATCCCCGATTTCCAGGAAATTGAGAATCCGTCGTTCACAGTTTGCGGGATAAATATAGGTTTTGCCGCGTTCGTCTTCCTGTCTCCAATATGTGATTCCGCCGCTGCCTTCAACCATGCGCCGTTTGATGACTTCCATCGCCTCCGCCGCGCGGTCCGGGATCAAGCTCCTTGTCTCCGCCCGGCTGCTGATACCGATGGTAACGGTATGGCCGAGCAGCTCCGCCGCATAGATGCTTAACCTCTCAAACGCTCCCGTGATCGCTTCGCAGCCGCGATCCTGTTCCTCGGGCCCGAAATTGATCACGACCACGAAGCAGCCCTCGCCGTGATACACGCATCGGGCCGGAACCTCGGGCGGGAACTGGGTTTCGCCATGCGAAATGAGCAGATACCGGTGATAGCTGCGGGTTTCCGGGTTGGTTGTGTCTACGTATCGCCTGTAGCGATCGATGGAAACGACGGCGACCCGATAATAGGCTTTCGGAAACATTTCCGCGGCCGCTTTAGCCTCCTCCCCACGCAGCAAACGATGGAGCGCCAGGCTGCGGGTATCCTGCTCGCGTTCCTGCAGCAATTGATAGAGCTCCTCTTCTTCCTCCTGCATCCGTCTGAATACGGCATCCAGAAAAGCCAGTTCGTTTTTATCCGCCACGCCCCGGCTGCCGCTGGATCTCACCGTTCGCACCAACTCCCGCAACGGCTTGGACAGCCAAGTCGCAAGGAACACCGTCGCGACGCTCCCGGCAAAGATCATGATCGCCGTCAGCCAAAAGATATTGTGCTGCAGCTTATTGGTTTTGGTCATCAGCTCGTCCATGGAGTAGATGCTGACGTTCCACCATCCGAACAAATCCGATCGGGACCAGGTGTACAGGAGCCGCTCGCCTTCGAGCTCATGAAACGAAAACCCTTCCCGTACTCGGCTGTCCAGGATCTCTTGCATATACGGCTGCTTGGTTCCGTCGGTAAACAGCACCGCCTTGTCGTTGTGCGAAATGATCCGCCCGTCCGCTTGCATGAGCAGGTAACCTTGCTGGCCCGGCTCGGTTGACCGCAAATATTCCCCAATTTGGCTTTCCCGCAGATTAACCACGATCGTCCCGCGCGTCGTCGTCGAGAGACGGTTCAGGGGCAACACGTAGGAGATGACGGTTTCTCCCGAGGATAGCCTTCGCGGTACCCACACGCCGCTGATCCCTCTTCGTCCCGCAAGGACCTTCTCCATCCAGCCGATCGGTTCATAACGGTCCGTAGTCGTAATGCCTTTGTCGGTCGAGACCACATAATCCGCACCGTTCAAGTAGAAATAGGAGGAAGATACCCCGTTCACCCGGTTGTTCAGATTTACCAGTTCCCGAAGCACCGTCAGCGCCTGGCTCACATGGTTGTAATTCTCTTGAAGCTCTCGGTAAGTTTCAAAATGGCGGATGCGGTCAAAGACCCTGCTTGCGGTTAACCGTACCGTGTCCTGAGCCAGGTTATTCAGCGCATTTTCGTTCAGCCTTCGATTGGCGTCCAGTCCCGCCAAGGAGGATTCCGCGATCGCCTTCTCCGAATACCGCAGGATCTGCGCGCCGCTGTAGAACATCAGGATGGCCGTGGGAATGGCCATGACGCAGAACAGGATCAATGCCAGTTGCAGCATCATCGGAAATCGTTTCATAGGTCCCCTCTTCCCGTCATGGATTAGCCGTCGTGCTCACGGATGTCGCATGCTAAAAATGCAGGGATAAAAACGCTTACAAATGGAACTTGGATAAATTATACATCAACTGACCGCCGGCTTCATATCCCCAACGTTCGACTTTCCGGTATCGTGAAATAAAACTCCGTACCCGCCCCCGGTATGCTCCGGACACCGATGGTTCCACCATGATCCTCCACGATTTGTTTGCAGATGGCCAACCCAAGGCCCGTACCGCCGTAGGCTCTTGAACGGGATTTTTCGCCTCGGTAGAACCGGTCGAAGACATAGGGAACATCCTCCGCCGGAATTCCGGGCCCATTGTCCCTGACGGCGATGCGAAGTCCCGCCTCTTCTTCGACGGTTGCCGTAACGGCGATATGGGCGTCCGCTCCCGCATATTTCCGCGCGTTGACGATCAAATTCTCGAATACCTGCGCCATACGGCTGCGATCGGCTTCGATCGGCACGGACGGAAACGGTCTTTCCACGGTGAACCGCCCGGTCAAATCATCGAATTCATTTTCGATCGGACTTAGAATCGCTTCAAGCAATTCCCGACTATCCTGCCTTGTCGTTTCCATCCCGATCTCCCCCAGCTCCAACCGTGAAAACTGAAGGAGCTCATCGATCATCCGTTCCAGCTTGTCCGTCTTGTCCCGGATCACGGCGAGATACCGATCCTGTTTCTCTTTGCTTTGGGCGACGCCATCCTGCAGTCCTTCCACATAACCGCGAATGGAGGTGAGCGGCGTCCGCAAATCATGGGATATGCTGGCGATCAGCTCTTGACGGGAACGTTCGTAGGCGGCCTGCCCGTCCAAGGATTCCTTCAATCTCGCTCGCATCAACTCAAATGCGGCGCTGAAGCGCCCCATCTCATCGTGATTTCGGTATTCGATTTGAAAATCCAAATTCCCGTTCATGATCTTGGCGGCGGCCGCATTCAACTCCTGCAAGGGGATCAGGACGTTCTTAGTGACCAATCTCGTTAAAATGAACGCACAGCAGACAAAGGCCAAAATAAACAACGCCGAGATGAACATCATCCGGGGATCGACGGTTGCCGGAGCTGCCGAAGAGCCTGAAAACGTTCCGGAAAACGTAATCAGGATCAGCGGTAGTAGCACGATTCCCAGCAAAGAAGCGATGATTTTGAATCGCAATCCCCATCTCAATCTCATGACGTTCCTCCATCAAACTTATACCCTACGCCCCACACGGTCTTGATGTACAGGGGATTCGACGGATCCTCCTCGATCTTCTCCCGCAGCTTCTTTATATGCACCGTGACCGTATTCAGATCGCCGTACTCGTTATAACCCCAAACCTGGCCGAAAATTTGCTCGCGCGTCAAAACCTGGTTCGGGTGGAGCGCCAGGAAACGAAGGACTTCAAATTCCTTGGCGGAACACGATACAGGACGGTTTCGGACCTTGACCTCATAAGCCTTCAAATGGATCTCCAATTCGGAAAAACGAAGAACATCCTCCGGTTTCTCTGCAGGAGCCGAAAGCTGATTCACTCTTCTTAGCTGCGCTTTGACCCTCGCGACCACTTCCCCGGGACTAAACGGTTTCACGACATAATCGTCGGCGCCTAGACCTAACCCGAGGATTTTGTCTACGTCGCTTTTTTTCGCGCTGAGCAGGATAATGGGGACCGCGGATTCCGCACGGATGATGCGGCAAAGCTCCAATCCATTCAGTTTAGGGAGCATGATGTCCAGAATGACCAATTGCGGCCGATAAGACTTGAACATTTGAAGCGCCTCATCCCCGTCGCCGGCGATGAGCACGTCAAATTGTTCTTCTTCCAGATAATCTTGCAGCAGCTCGGCAATTTCGCTTTCGTCTTCAACAATCAAAATGGGGCTGCCGTGCACGAACTTCACCTACTTACCCATGAGATCCTTCTTCTTCAACACTATAACACTTCCAAGGTAAAAAAAACCAATGGTAACGATCGTACTAAGAACTCCTTTGAAGGATTCGGCGGAAAACGGATCATGCAACTCATGCAGATGAAAATACCGCATCTGGTAGACGATAAAATAATCCTTCACCTGACGGATCCCTTCCACGAACGGAGACAAGGCCATAAGCCCCAGCGGTAACCCTATCGTAACGCCCAGATTGGACGCGACGATACCGATGAAGATCACAATCATCCCGAACCCCAGATTCGGCAGCAGCATCAGCAGAAAGGATCGCATCGTAACCCAAATCCCTTGTCCGGACGAATAGGCGACTCCTTCCAGCACAAACTGTTCTCCCCAACCTAAAGCAAGCGTCCCCACAATATAGGAGGAAATCACCAAATACCCCAAACCTACAGCTACAAGCAGAAAAAATGACGCCACCTTGGCATTCAGCAGCTCGATCCGGCTGACCGGGCGAACCAGCGTCAGGGTTAGGGTTCCGCTCCGAATCTCATCGGCGATCAGGTCTGCAGCTAGGACCGCCATGAACAGGATCATCAACTCCGTGCTGCCGTTTAACACCTGAAAGGCCAGCGATTGCCCGTTCAAATCGATAGCGGAGAAATTCGTCTCTTTCCAACGGGATTGAAGTACGAAGATGATCTCGATTCCGGTGATGAGACAGAAGAAAAGGGGTATTTTTGTCAACCGGGCCGCTTTGATTAATTCATTTTGGATAAGGTGTATCATGGAAACTCCCCCTTTTAGCCTAAAGAACAAGATCTTTCCTCTTGATCGATTGGACGCTCAGCAAATAAAAGACGATGAGATAAATCAAGATCACGACGGTGCTTTGAATCGCCGGTTCCCCGAGCCTATTCTGCCCGACGGATTCATGGTAAAAATACATCTGATTCACGATCGAGTAAGGTTTGATTTCTTCAAATGCATTCAAGTATTGAGCCGCGTTCAGGAGGCCGATCGAAATTACGAGAGCTACACTCATGCTGTCGCAGCAAATCGCGATCCACACGACGATCATTCCGCAAGCCATATACGGCAATATCATCAGGGCATAAAGCTTAAGGGTCAGCCATACGCCTGCTCCCGGCAAATACGACGCTCCGCCATATCCCGTATGATCGCCCCAACCCAACGCCGCGGTCCCCACCGCATAGGAGGATAGGACCGTGAAGCCGACCAGGATGACGATAAAAAACAATAAGGCGGTGATCTTGGCGTGAAGCCATTCGACCCGGCTGACCGGACGCAATAAAGATAACTTCAACGTTCCTTTGCGGTACTCTTCGGTGATGATGTCCGTGACGTAGACGGGAATGAAGATGGCCATAAACTGGGCCATGCCGTAAATGAACGTCAGCGGAAGCGATTGGCCGTTGGGGGTAACGATCACCGTCTTTACGTTTCCATCCAGTTGATAATAGTAAACGGTGATGATCGCATTGAGTACCAGGATGAACATGAAGATACCCATTTTTTTCAATCTTAACATTTTAAACAGCTCGTTCCTTGCCAGACGGATCATCAACCCCGCCCTCCCGTTCCGTTCGTCACTTGGAAGAAGAATTGCTCCAACGTAGTTTCCGGGGGCACGATCGATGCCACTTTCCCTTCGGCAAGCAGCCGGCCATCCTGGACGATACCGACTTTCGTGCAGATTTGCTCGACCTCATGAAGCAGATGGCTGGAGATGAAGAACGTAATCCCGCGCTCGGAGGCTAGCTGCGCAATCATTTCCTTGATTTCTCTCATCCCTTGCGGGTCAAGCCCGTTGGTCGGCTCGTCCAGGATGATCAATCGCGGATCGCCCAACAGCGCGTTTGCGATCCCGAGTCTTTGTTTCATCCCCAGCGAATAGGCTCGGACCTTGTCCTTCGCCCGATTCCGGAGCCCGACCATCTCGAGCACTTCATCGACTCGCTTCTGCGTAATGCCGGGCAGCAGATTCGCCATCAGGCAAAGATTATCGTATGCGGATAAATAGCCGTAGAAAACGGGGTTCTCCACGATCGCGCCCACCTGGGATATGGCTGCTTTGAAATTCGTGCGCAAATCAACCCCGCCGATCAGCACCTCCCCCGCATCGGGGTAGACTAATCCGGTAATCATCCGGATCGTCGTTGTTTTACCTGATCCGTTGCGGCCCAGAAATCCATAGATATCGCCTTCCTCCACCCTGAGACTCAACCGATCGACGGCCGTTCTCGTTCCGAACGTTTTCGTCAGGTTATTCGTTTCCAATAGCACCTTGCCGCTCATGAGTTCACCTTCCTGCCTTGGTTTAGAAGTATCGCTTCTAATAGGCTAAACCCAAGGTATGAATAGTGAATGGTGAAAAAATAAACGATCCATGGTGTATTTATTAACATTTGATAAACTGCCAAAAAAGCCCGTACCGGGGAGGTACGAGCTTTCAGACGAGGAATGTTTTATTCTTTTGACCGACATTTGGCCTAGGCAGCGGTGATCCCTCAACGGTTTAGCTGTCAGCCCCCGAGAGCCGCACATTACCGGCCGCCAACTTGTCTCGATACTCCTGAGGAGACACGCCCTCCAGCTCTTTGAAGACGCGGGAGAAATGACGGGTATTCTCGAACCCGACGGCGGTGCCGATTTCCGACAGCTTCAGCGAACCCTTTCCGAGCAGTTCCTTCGCTTTGCGAATTCTTACTTTTTTCAGGTAAGTGACAAAGCTCTCGCCGGTATACGCCTTAAAAGCCTCGCTGAAATAGGAGTAATTCAGCGACACATGGTTGCTGACGATCGCCATGTTTAATTGCCGGTGGTAATGGTTCTCGATATACGTCACCGCTTCTTTCATGTCTCCATGCTCGCTGTGAGCGGAACGAACCTCTTTGATATATTCATCCAGATCCGATAATAACTGCTCCAGCGATCGGAAATAGTCGTGAAAATGGCAGAAGTTCGACAGATCTCCCACTTTGCGGTACAACTTCAGCACGTCGACGGAAGCTTCGCCGTATACGCGGAACACTTCATCCAACACCTGCTCGTTCATATGCCGGCTGACGGCCTCCAAGTACGATATATCGATTTCGGGCAGCTGATCAATCCGGAAAATCTCTTGCAGCAGCGGTCCGATTTCCTTCTCGCGATTCGTGCCCAGGATATTGCCAAGTTTACGGATGGCTTCCTTCGGCACGGGATAAGACAGCCGCTTCATCTTCATGTCATCGTACCAGATCAACCGGGTCTTCGGATAAATAAACGTATATTTCAGCGATTCGCACGCCTGGCGGTAGCATAAGGCCAGATCCGTGAGCCGGCTTCCCTCTTGACTGACGCCGATCAACATTCCGTCAAGCTCCCGTTCCGCGGCCAGCAGCGACAGGTCCTCGAACTTGCTCCGCGGACCGCCAACCAGGATCATTCGTCCCTCGCGGTCCAGCAAGGAGGCGCTGAGGACACCGTCCACGCTTTCGAACATATGCTCCGCAAGCGACTTCAAATCCTCCTTCTTCATCCGGCTGCCGTCCACGTTTTTGTAGGTTAGTGCCGCGATCCAGAAGGGCAAAGCATATTGATCGAAACCGATTTCGGTACTCCAGATGCCAAGGTCCTCCCCAGCCAACTCCGGTTGCAGCAGGAGCTCCTGCAGACGCACGGATTGGACCTGCAGCCGATAACTCTCCGTGGCGGCCATTTGCTCGGCCATATGCGAGCGTTTCGCCAGATTGTCCTGGCATTTGCGCAGCGCCGCGAACAATTCGTCCCGGCGGATCGGTTTCAGCAGATAATCGACAGCCTGATATCGGATGGCCGCTTTGGCATATCTAAAGTCCTCGTACCCGCTGAGGATGATGATGAGCGGCCGACCGATCTGTCCGGCCGGCAATGGTCCTTCCGATACCTGCTCGATTAACGCGATCCCATCCATCACGGGCATGCGGATATCCGTAATCATGATGTCCGCGCCTTGGGCCCGGTACAGCTCAAGAGCTTCCGCCCCTTGAGCTGCCGTGGTCAGATCATACAGACCCGGGAATTCGCGTTCAATCATGGTCTTTAATCCAATACGGATGTTCTTCTCGTCATCCACGATCAATAGTTTTGTCATCTGTGCCAACCCTCCCTGTTAACAGCACCTTCGGCATGATCATCACAACCTGGGTGAACTGTCCTTGCTCGCTGAAGACCTTCAGGCCGTATTGTTTTCCATAGTAAAGCCGAATGCGCTCTTGAACGTTACGAAGGCCTATCCCGTAATGGTTCGACGACTTCGATGCAAAATTGCCCGGAATCTTATCTGTCAGGCCGACCTTATCCAATTCCAGGTTCAACTCGAGGAGCGAGGTCTCGTCGACCCCTCTCCCGTTGTCCGTCACTACGATTCGGATATCGCTACGGGGCAATTCGAGAACCTCGATCGAGATGTTCCGCGATCGTTCCTCTTCCCCGGTCCAGGCATGCTTCACCGCATTTTCGACGATCGGCTGCAGAGACATCTTGAGCATTTCCATTTCAAGGAGATCGTTTGGAATCTCCAACTGCAGCTCGATCGGTTCATCGAACCGGATATTCATCACTTCGATATAATTTTCGATATGGCGTATTTCATCGCGCAGCTTCACGTATTCCCCGGACCATTTAAAGTTATACCGCATCATTCCCCCCAGGGAAGTCAGGGCATCGGAAATTTGCCGTTGGTTTTCGATTTCGGCCAGCATCTTTATATTCTCTAATGTATTATACAGAAAATGAGCATCGATTTGGTTATGAAGCGTGCGCAACTCCGCTTCCTTCGTGAGCGCCTCCTTGTACACGGCCTGAGCCACCAGCGAATTGATGGTATTCATCAGCTTGGAAAAATGATGCGCCAGCTCCCCGACCTCGCCTCCGCCGCGGATCGTGATGCCGCTGTATGCCTCTCCGCGCCGCACCTTCTTCATCTCTTCCGTCAGCACGCGGAGATTCTTGAGAATAAACGCATTGAGTATATAAGCGATGACCGTGACGAGGGTAATAAATCCGATGTTCGCTCCGATCAAGATATTGCGCATATGTGAAATTTCTTTCAGCACGCCGTCCATGGACACGATATTCAGCAGATCCGCGTTGATCCGCTCAATGGGCTTGTGCAGCAGCAGAAATGATTTTCCGTTCTCTTTGTAGTGAATATCCCAAACCCCGGTTTCTTTATACCGCAACAAGCGTTCCCGAATCGCTTGCTCCATTCCCGGGTTGGCTTGCAGATAAGAGTTCTGCGATCGGGTAAACATCTGGGTTTTGCTATCCATCAGAAGCATTTTCGAGTCATTGTCCTGAGCAGCCGCGTAAGTTCTCGGGCTGAATTTCTCGAGCAGCATATCCACCTGGACCATTCCGACATGATGGTTGGCCGGGATGCTCATTTCCCGGAGCAGGGACACCTTTGGGGTTGGCGCAGGGGTTTGTCCCTTGTACCGTTCCATGATGTCCGGGTCATTATATAAGAAAGACCAGGACTCCATGCCCTTTAATTCCTTCGCCTCCTGAAACCAAGGCTCGCCCGCTACCCGGCTTTCCCGGAAGAAGATCGGCCAGATTTCGGTGACGTTGCTGCTGGAGAACAAGCGCAGATGCTCCACGTTCGGGTTGTAATATTGAATCCGCGTCAAGCTTTTAAAGCTGTTGTTGCTGAAATTGACCAGCTCTTCCGTGCCGGGCTCGGTCGTATTGGCGAGATAATCCTGGACTTCAATATCATCATAGGCGACTTGCACCGCCCGTACCATCGATTCAATCTGGGTATCGATATGCTGGACTTCCATCTCCAGCAGCGAGGCATTCTTGTCTTCGGCATCACGGACATACATGTTGTTGATGGCTCCATACGAATAAAAGGACACCAAGGCACTGGGTCCCAAGATGATAAAAATATAGGATGCGATCAGGCGGCTCTGAAGCGAGCGGCGCCCAAACCAATACTTAAACGAATCCCACCAAGCTGCCCAGGGCTTGCTTCTATCCATATGCCGATTGACCCCTTTTCATAAAACGCCCAAAAGCCCGCGGTTCGCGGGCGTTTTTTGGGCAGAGCGATGATTATTGCATGCCAAGTTTCTTCTTGTTCTCTTCGTACTTAGTTTGCTGGAACGCCTGTACTTTAGCAAGTCCCAGATCTTCTTGTTTCTTGATGTAATCCGCCCAAATCTTATCGAATTCGGCATCGGACGGCGCCATCAGCAACTTCGGCAATGTCTTGCTGCGCAGATCCTTAATTTTGCTAAGGATAATGCCTTCATCCGAGTTGGCCAACGGATCGATCAAGTCAAATTCGGAGACGCTGATCGTTTTACCGCGAGTCCAGTCTTCCAACTGTTTGTAGGGTTCAACCGATTCAGGCTGCCATTGTTGGGTGATGTTGGTGTTTTGCATCATCCAGAAAGTGAAGGAAGAACCGTATTGTTTGTCGAATGCTGCCCGGTCTTTATTCATAAGATCGAAGGCTTCCGGTTTGAATTGGTCTTTGCCGTCAATCGTGTCATAGCTGACGCCTTTTTCACCCAGGTAAAGGTCTTTTTGACCTTCTTCACTCATCAGGTAGCTCAGGAACTTGATCGCGCGAGCTTTATCCTTCACATCTTTGGAGATCAGAGTTACCGTCCAGCCGGAGATCGAAGGACCATTCAGCGTAGGCGGATCCAGTTTGGAGTTGGCAGGACCGTCAACCGCGATGTAAATCTTGTTTGGATCTTGTTGGTACAAGGTGCCCAATTGAGCTGCGAAGTCCGTGCGTTGGTACAGCATCGCGAAGTAACGTCCTTGCGCGATTTTCTCTTCCATTTGAGCGCGTTTGTCGATGAAGATATCTTTCGCCAGCAAGCCTTCTTCGTTGGCTTTGCGCAGCGTTTTCAACCAAGCTACATATTCCGGATCCGTTTCACGGTTGTACAGCTTGCCGTCTTTTTGTCTCGGAATCGCCAGGAAGTTCTGCAGATATTGTTCCAGGGAGTCATTACCGACAGCTGTAAATTCATGCAAGCCCAACGGAATCAGCGGTTGGCCGTTGATTTCAGGGAATTTCTCTTGAGCTGCTTTCAGAGCAGCCAGGAAGCCTTCCGGTGTACGCATGTCAGGGCTGCCGATAGCTTCGTAGATGTCTTTACGTACGACGAATGTTTGGTTGGATACATAAGTATCGCCGTATTTCTCGTAGTCTTTCGGAGACGAGGAGGAGTTCGGATATCCGTATACATTCCCGTCGGGTTGCGTGTACCAGCCCAGTTTATCCGGGTCAGCCACTTTGAAGAAGTATGGATCATATTGGTCAGCCAATTTATTCAGAGGTTCAACGAGTCCGCCTTCGATCATCTTCTTCACGCCGTCTTCATACCAGCCCAGCGTAATGAAATCAGGCAGCTTGCCGGAAGCGATCAACGTGTTCAGCTTCTCGTTTTCATTGCCGGCAGGAACGATGAAGTTGATATTTACGCCCGTCTTCTTCGTTACGTATTGGGAAGTCGGGTCAACGCCCCATTTATTCGGGAACCAGGCAAAGTTCAGGTACCAGTCGAACGTGATCGGAGACGTATCGGATTTCCAACCCGGTTCGTCTGCCGATGGAGTTACGGCCGGCTCGGTGGATTCCTGCGTATTGGTGTTGGCAGCCTTGTTGTTAGCGCTTTCTTTGTTGGCATTGCCATTACTACCGCAAGCAGCCAGAGACAGGACCATGATGGCCGCCATCAGCAGCGTCATCATTTTTTTGGACTTGCTTTTCATGCCCATGCTTTTTACCCCTTTTCTCATTTGGTGTGATTCCTTTTATGTGCAACTCCATAGCCGCCGTGAAGCGGCTTGGAGGAGTTACCGTTGAAGATGGTGAGTTCGGTCGAAGACCGCCTCTTAACCTTTGATCGAGCCGATCATCATCCCTTTAACGAAATAGCGTTGCAGGAACGGATAAGCGAACACGATTGGCAGGGTCGTTACGACCATCGTTGCCAGCTTGATGGATTGGGAAGTGACGGTTTTGGTCACCGCGCTGCCCTGTACGGCCGTCGTCATAATGTTGGAACTCGACTGGGCCACAACCCGGTATAGGAACGTCTGGATCGGCTGCAAGTTCTCGTTGTTGACGTAAATAATCCCCGTAAAGTAATCGTTCCATTGATATACCCCGTGGAACAAAGCGATCGTCGCGAGAACTGGCATCGATACCGGAAGCACCACTCGCAGGAAGACCGTCCAATCATTAGCTCCGTCAATCCGGGCCGCTTCCTCCAGTCCATCGGGAATTTCCCGGAAGAAGGTCATAAAGATGATCAGGTCAAAGAAGCTGAACAGCACCGGAATGATGTAAACCATAAAATTATCGAGCATATGCAAATCCCGGATGAGCAGGAAGGTCGGAATGAGCCCTCCGGAGAAAATCATGGTGATTGTCCCTAGCAGGATGTACAGCTTTCCTCCGATCAGATCTCTGCGAGAAAAGGCGTAGGCGACCATTGCTGTAAAGAAGACGTGCGCTACAACGCCGATGACGGTCTTGGCAACCGTAAGTCCCATCGCGGTCATAATGCCGGGATTATCGAATACCGCCTTGAAATTCTCCAGGCTGAACACCCTAGGCCACCAGTAAATGCCCCCGAGCATGGCGTCCTTCCCGTCGTTGAAGGCGTTGATCAGCACGTACCAAATCGGGTACAGCGTAACGAAGCAGATCAGCAGCATTCCCAAATTATTGAGCGTATCGAAGACGACTTCGCCTTTCGTTCTGCGGCTTAATGAAAACATGTGCAGGTCCCCCTTGGCCTAAAACAACGAAGTGTCGTTGAGTTTTTTGGATACTTGGTTGGCAATCAGCAGCAGGATGAGCGCAATGACGGACTTGAACAATCCGATCGCCGTGGAGAACGAGTACCGGCCCGAGGATATCCCCGTATAGTAGACGTAGTAATCTATAACATTACTTGCACTGTCGTTCAGTGAGTTACGCAACACCAGGATCTGGTCGAAGTTGGAGTTCAGCACGCCGCTGACCGCCAGGATGAACAAAATGCTGATCGTGGCTTTGATCGCAGGAAGCGTGACATACCACATCTGTTGGAACCGTCCGGCCCCATCAATGGTGGCCGCTTCGTACATTTCGGGCGAAATGCTCGTAATCGCCGCCAAGTAGATGATTGCGGACCACCCTAATTCTTTCCAAATATCCGAAGTGATGACGATCGTCCAGAAATATTTCGGCTCGGCCAAGAACGAGATCGGTTTATCGATGATATTCAGGGCCATGAAAATATCGTTGATGATGCCCACGTCCGACAGCCATGTCGCCAAGATACCGCCAAGCACGACCCAAGACAGGAAGTGAGGCAGGTAGGAGATCGTTTGGATCGCCTTCTTGTAGCGGAGCGAACGAACCTCATTCAGGAACAGGGCGAATACGATCGGCAACGGGAAAGTGAGCAGCTTCAGCAAACTGATCCCGAGCGTATTTTTCATGACATTGACGAAATTCTCGTCCTGCAAAAATTCCTTAAAGTGCGTAAGACCGGCCCATGGGGCTTCGGCTATCGTTCGAATAATGTCGTAGTCCTTGAAAGCGATGACGACACCGTACATCGGAATATAGTTGAAGATGATCATCCAAACGATGCCGAGCAAAGCCATAATCTGAATATGTCTTTGCGAGTAGAGTTTCTTCAGCCATTTTCGCCTTGACGAGGGCGGCGTTTCTATCTCTTGCATGGCTGCGGGTTGCGTTGACGGCTGCATTTCCATCCCCTCTGACCTCCAAGCTGTTCTAGTCTATTATTGTAAGCACTTTCACCTATCTGTATCTATTGTACTTGGGATCGGGCCATAGGGATATGCTCCAGATTTCGTATCGATGTATTCGTTTTTCGGCTAGCCATTCGATATAAAAAAAGAAAGCCCGTACCGAAATGTACGGGCTTTCAACGCTTACTTAATAATCAGCTCTTCCGGCTGGACATCGTACGGGGCTCTTCTTCCTTGAATCACGTCCAGCAATCCCGCATGGGTGGCCTTGATTTCCTGCACAAAAGCCTCATAAGGCCGGTGGCAGACATCAACGATCCCGATCTGGTAGTTCTCCCCGTCAAATCGGCCAAGCGTTGCTTGATCATTCAGTATAAAGTAATGCGTACCGACCAAATGCTTCTGACTCGCAGCAAATTCCGTGTAATATCGGTACGCTTTGCCGCGGTCGGCCTGGGTGTATACGCCTTTCAGACCTGGGCTTAGCAGCCCTACGTCCGGAGCACCGAAGTGGAATTCCCCGATCATCACCGGCTTGCCGGTCTGTTCAAAGATGTACCTAATATCCGCCTCATCCGGTTTGAACTTATAGCAGTTGTAGGTATAGACATCAAAATATTCGCTTCCCTCCAGCACCAACTCCGACGATATCCAGGCGTACCGGATGCCGAGGTTCAAGTGATGTGGATCGACCCGCTTCAAGGCTACGGCCGGAATGCGAATAAATTCATGGGCCATCCGGCGGGAAAATGCCAATAGATCCGCGTCGGCCGCATCGGTGAATTGTTCATAGCGAAGCTGCCGGATCCCTTCGAAATCGGCGAGTTCCATCGCCCACGCCTCGCTCAGCGCCTGGGGATTCCCTTCATATTTGTGCGTAAGATAACGAATCAGCTCCTCCTTGCTGGCAAAAGCATGTCCGCCGCGGAACATTTCCCGCGCCAGGTTCACCCTGTCCCTAAACGCCCAATGCGGTTCGTTCGACATGAAGTATCCGATCAGGCAGCGGTCTTCCTTGAACGGCTCCAGCTGCGCAGCATACCGCTCCGACGCCTCCCGGTACTCCTGGCTGAACACGTCCGGGAAATCCCGGTACACGGCCTTTTCGGTCATCGGAAAACCGGATAGCGGCATCACATAGGGCAGCTTCGCCCGCTTAGCAAAGTTCAGATCCGACCAGTTCCCGATCGTATTGAATCCCCAATCGATCAGCCGGGAACGGGTCATTTGGCTCCAAGCCTCGCGATAATTCCCGCCGAAAGCCCGAATCAGATTGCTGACGGCATAATTATAATAACGTTGCCCATTCAACGTTTCTCCCGCCCGGAACGCAGGTCCGTAAGCCCCTTCCCTCTCCGGAAGCCACTCCAGACAAGGCTCGATGCCGTCGATGCGTCCCGCTTCCCCGGGAGTGACCACATCCAGCCCCTTACTGTAAAAAGCATATCCGTCCGGGTCCACCAGCCAAGACCTGTCGCCTTGCTGCGCCACCCGAAAGTACCCTGTAGGCTCAAAGGAAATGGATTTGTACCCTCCGTACGCACTGTATTCCGGTCCAAACTCCGCGCCCGAGGCCGCTTCGGCTTCCTTCCGCAAATATTGGACCAGTTCGTCCGCCGAGCCGGTTTTGCCGCTCCAGTCCTTCATCTTCAACTGTCCCAGCTCATCGACGATCGGTTCCACCTCCGGTCCGAGTCTGCAATCGGGCTTCTCGTCCGCAAGATACAAATCATGCAGGATAAAGGAACGATTCATATAGAACGGCAGAAAAATCATCTCAAAATGCTCGACTTGCTCCGGTTCTAAGGCGGTTCCCTGCAAGAACGACTTCAGCTTGCCCGGCGTTCGTTCCAGATAGATACTCTGGGCATCCAAATGCGCGAGGTCAAAGTACGTTCGAATCCGGATCTGCGGCAGGAAGCCGGTCATGCAATACAAATCCGGCACGTTATGCTCCGAACCGGGGTCATGCTTAGAAAATCCGAGCACCATTTGAAATTCCGTGATCGATTGAACCGTCAGCTCCAGCACCAGGTATTGGCCTTTCTTGAACTGCAGGCCGGCGAAATGAAGCCTTCCCCCATCGGGGGATATTTTGAGAAAACGCCCGCCGTCCGGAAGCGATTTCAATTCAATATTGCCGCTTACGTTGATTTGGGTAGGTCTCATATCTAAAGTCGCTCCTTCGGAATGGTCAATTCATCAAAATTATACGACATTTCGAAGACCTTCCTTCCGTTTTCCGAAATTGCGTGACCTCTCCCGAAATTGCGTGACCTCTCCCGAAAAACGCCGGATCGTCGGGACGCCTATTCCAAGGTAAACGAAGCCAGGTCCGCGCTTCCGTTCCCGGTATACTTGAGATAAACGGCCTGTACGCCGTCCGGAATGACGATGTCAGCGGCGTATTCCGTCCAGACGTTCGTAAAGTCAACCGGAAGGGTTCCGAGCGACGGACCGTCCCATGCCGTTTGGACTTCGAAAGCGCCTTGGCAATATCCGCGCACCTTGATTTTGACCCTCGTAATGCCTTGGCAATCGAAATACTTGAACCCGGCCGTGGCGGAATCGGTCATATTGGCGATATATCCGGTCTTCTGATCCCCGTCCCTTCCTTCTTGGGTGATTTTCGGAAAACGGCTGTCCATCCAGGCCCCGGTGCCAAATCCGCCGGTATACAACGCTTCGTCTTTGCAAAACAGATGGCAAGCCAGGTAGGCGGGATATTCTCCCCGTCCAACAAGCGGACCGCCATTCGGACCGCAGGAGGTCATCTCCGCTTGGGGGATCGTTCCGTCGGCGCGTAGGGTGATCGGCTCCATGCAGCCCTGCCGGCAGAACGCCGTACCGTTGGTATGACGGTGATAGAACACGTACCATTGCCCGTTGATCTCTTCGATGCTGCCATGGTTGTTGCCGCCGTAGTACATCGGCTTGTCCGCCGGTTTATAGGTATCGATATGAAGATCATTGTTGCTGACGATGACGCCTTGATAGACGAAACCTCGAGTCGGATGGGAGCTGGTTGCGAAACAAAGCTCATGCATGACGATCGAGGAATAGATCAGGTAATAAGTTCCGCCATGCTTACGGATCGAAGGGGCCTCAAAAAACGCATGCCCTTCAAACCCGCCGCCCTTGCTGTAAGGCTCGCTCGGCGCAACAAAAACCGGTTCCTCCACAATCGTGAGCATATCCGGGCCCAGCACCGTAGCCATCGCGCCGTGTCGGGATCGGTCTCCGGGCGCACAAAATCCGGTGTACAAGTAAGTCCGCTCGCCTTCCGTCAAAACGCCGGGGTCAAACTGGGGCTCGTCGCCGGCTCTTTCTCCCAAACGCGTGCCGTCGGCATACTTGACGTACCCGTAGAATTTGAACTCTCCGGCCGGGGTATCGCAGACGGCGACCGAAACGACCGGAACCTTGTCGAGCACGTAATAAAGGTAATACCGCCCGTCCGGTCCGACCGTAACGTCCGGGGCATAGAGGCACATCCGACCGTCCGGATTCAGGGGGTCATCGGTTTTCTTGTAGATGACGCCTTCGTACCGCCAATCCCCCAAATCCTCCACGGGAGCCGACCAGCACACATAGTCGTTTAAACAAAACACATGACCGTTAAAGCGGTCATGCGACCCGTATACGTAAACCCTGTCGCCCCAGACATGCGGCTCCCCGTCAGGGACATACTCCCAAGACGGCAGATACGGATTGAACCCTTGCTTCTTCATGATCCGGTCCCCTCTTTCCGTTCCTTTCGAAAAATCCGCTCGGAAAATTCCTTCAAACCTTTTCTCCACACAGGCCAGTCGTGGCCCCCGCTTTCCTCCACCCAAACGTGGGGGATCCCTTGTTCGGCGAAGTAAGCATGTGTCCGGTCGCTGACGTATTTCAGAGAATCCTCATCACCGCAAGAAAGCCATAGCAAGCTCAAGCGTGCCGCCGTTTCCTGCGGATTCGGAGCAAGCTGCCCGGGAGACTTCGTGTTGGGGGCCGGGGAGAACGCCCCGATCCAGGCGAAATGATCAAGATGGCTGAGGCCGATGTTCAGGGATTGCCCGCCGCCCATGGATAAACCGGCGATGGCACGGCTCTCCCGTTCCTTCCTAACCGGGTATTTCGCTTCTACGAACGGAATCAGATCCTGGAGCAAATCCATTTCGAATCGTTCAAACGCCTCGAGCTTCTCGGGGGCGAAAGGATCGCCTTCGGCTCTGTCTTCCGGCATGGCACGACCGTTGGGCATCACGACGATCATGGGCATAAGCTCCCCGTTCGCATACAGCCGATCCAATATGAGATGGGGTTCTCCATGCTCAAACCACTCGTTTTCATCCCCGCCTATGCCATGCAATAAATAGAGCACGGGATACGTTTGGTCCCCGGAATAACCGGGGGGAGTATAAACTCTAGTTTTGCGTCGGGTTCCGACGGTCGTGGAGTTATATTCCACGATCTCGACGCGTCCGCCATGCGAATTGCTGGACGTATCCGATTCTTGTCTATTCATGATCTTCATCCTCTCGGTCAGTGGATACATGAATTATAGCGCTTCCAAAAAAACGATCGATAGGCCGAAACTAAAGAACTCATCCGCATTTCTTTAAAATAAATACAGGCGACCGGCCAAGTGGGTCACCCAACTTGACGATCGCCTGTTTGTTCATAGAACTTCGGACATTATTTTGCTGTAAGGCCCAACGCTTTCATCATCTTCGTAAAGATTTCCGTATTTTCGAACACCCCGGTGAACAGGTTGGCGTTCTTCCCCATTGCCGTGACCGGAATATCGACGGCCGTATGACCGGACGTCGTCCAATCGACGATAAATTGTTCCTTGGAACCCGCGATCGCGAACGGTCCGTCTTCCTTGGAGATCGCGTCCCCGGATTCGTCCTCCGCATCCACCGACTCGATCGAAAGGCCGCCGGTCTCATGGTCGGCTAACACCAACACGAGCGTATCCGGGTTTTTCTTGGCGAAATCCTTGGCGACCTGTACGGCTTTATCCAGCTGCTGACCGGCTTTAATGGTCAATGCGGCATTGTTCTCGTGCGCCATCTCGTCGGTTGCTTCCTCTTCGACCATCAGGAAGAAGCCTTTTTTGTTTTTGGACAACGTGTCGATCGCTTTCTTGGTCATGTCCGGAAGAGATACGACCGGGTTATAAATATCGCCGTCCCCTTCTTCTCTTTGCTGAAACATCTCTTCATTGGCGAACAAACCGAGAAGCTTGCCGCCCTTTGCTTTTTGCAGATCTTCTTTATTGCTGACGTAGGTATAGCCCAGCTGTTTGGCTTTATCGACCAGGTTGCCCTGGGTCCCTTTACTCTTCTCGGAAGGATCCTCTGCCGGTTCGTCTTGGAAAGCGCCCGGGTTACCAGCCGGGAACCAGAAATCCTCGCCTCCGCCCAGCAGAACATCCACTTTGCTCTTGGTCAGAAATTGCAGCGCAATGTCACTTTGCGCGGAACGATTCTCGACATGGGCGCCAAAGGCCGCTCCGGTCGCGTCCGTCACCTGGCTGGTGGTAACGACCCCCGTGGACAACCCGGCTTGTTTGGCGTATTCCATAATCGTTTTAACCGGTTTCTTGTTGGCGTCCATCCCGATCGCGCCATTATACGTTTTTACCCCGCTGGCATAAGCCGTAGCGGAAGCCGCCGAGTCGGTCACGGCCGACGTCGAGCTCGTATGTACCAGTCCGGCATAAGGCATGTCGTCCATCGCCAGTTTGCCTTTCTCTCCTACCGTAGCCAACCGAATGGCGTTGCGTGCTGCATTCCCCATCCCGTCCCCAACGAACAGGATCACGTTTTTCGTTTGCGAGGAGGCTGCCACTGCCGGGCTCGGGGTCTGTGCGGTCAGAATGCCGGTTACCGCAACCGCTGCCGCCGCAGTCACCGCGAATGCCGTTCTTAAACGCATGCTTTTTGCAAGTTTCATAAAGTACGAACCTCCTAAATGATTTAAGTTTCCGTACTCTATGATAAATACCTTATATTAACGAGATGTATTAAGTATGTTAAATAATGTTAAACCCTCTAACTCATGGCTCGGAGCGGAAACCTCTGCCGGGAAGCTGGATGCTTCTCCAGCCGCTCACCTCGCATTGGCCGTAGTTATTAACGCCAGTGGCAACCACCGTGCCGTCCGATTTTAGGCCAAGCGTATGGGCGCATCCCGCGGCGATCGCTACAACATCGCGCCAGTGGCCGACCTCACCTTGCCCGTGTAAATTCCAGCCTGCCGACACGACGGTACCGTCGGCCTTTAACCCCACGGTATGATAGCTACCAGCTGCAATCGCCACAATATCGCGCCAGGCCTCCACCTCGCATTGGTGATGCTTGTTCAATCCCGCAGCGACCACGGTGCCATCCGACCGAAGACCAACGGTATAAAAGATAACCTGCCGCCACTTCGGCGATTTCGCTCCAACTGCTTACGTTACATTGGCCATAACGATTATTTCCCGCCATCTTCACCGTACCGTCCGATCGGAGTCCGGCGGTATGCCAATCCCCTGCGGCTACCGACACGATTCCACGCCAGTCGCTTACTTCGCATTGGCCTTCCGCATTCCTCCCCACAGCCGTTACCGTACCATCGGATTTGAGCCCGAGGGTCCGGCGCCATCCCGCGGCGATCGCTACGATCCCGCTCCATCCGCTCACCTCGCATTGGCGATGCTGGTTCCAACCGGCCGCCACCACCGTACCGTCCGACAGAAGACCAACGGTATGCGAATTTCCCGTGTTCGTCGCCATATGTACATTACCTGCCGCTACCGCCACGATGTTACGCCAGTCGTTAACTTTGCATTGGCCATGTTTAGAATCGCCCGCAGCGAGGACCGTGCCGTCCGATCGAAGCCCGACGGAATGCCGCGGGCCTGCCGCCAGGGTCGCGTTAGGCCAGCATTTTGCCTGAAACGGCGGTTCCTTCTGTGAAATAGGTTCCATCTCTTACCTCCCTGCCTTGCGCGTTCGATGTTGACCTAATCATACGAAAAGCTATCGAAAAAAATCAAACAAAATCATAAGATTAACGTCTCGAACCCGGGGGCGGCCGAAACTTATGATGGTAGTGTGACATAGCTAGCTGCCCTTACAAAGTGGCAACCCGGGGGTGATGTATGACTCAACCTGCACAAGTCGTTCTGATTACGGACGTCGACCATCCGGCGGGCAAGGCACTGATCCGCCGCTTCGCCGAGGATGGCGCTCATTTTCTGCTGAACAGTCCGTCCGATGGGAAGGAGGCGGCCGCCGAGATCGACATGGCCAAGGCGGCCGGCTCCAAAGTGATCGTGAAGAACGTCGACCTGAGCGTCGGCACAAACGCTAACGAGCTTGTCCTGCTTGCGGAGCGGGAGCTCGGTGCGCTAAGCGTCCTGATCCATACCAACGATCGTCTTGTTCCCCTTACCGTTGAAGCCGGTTCCGAAGCGTCGTTCCGGGAAGTGATGAGGACGAACGCGAAATCGGCCTTCCTTTGTGCGCAAGCGGCCGGGAAGGCAATGGCGGCGCGGGAGGCCGGCTGCATCATTTTCGTCTCGTCTATCCATGCCGAGAAGCCGACCGGCACCTCCTTCGCCTACAGCGCATCCAAAGGCGCCGTCAAGATGCTGGCCAAAGAGGCGGCCCTTGAGCTGGGGCGCCACGGCATTCGCGTGAATACGATCGAAGCCGGCCCGATGGAAGGCGACGACGAGCGGTTCCGCAGCTCGCTGACGACGCTCTACCGCAGTTGCGATACCAAGGTACCGAGCGCTCGGTTGGGTACCGCGGATGACATCGCGAACGTCGCCCGCTTCTTGGCGTCAAGCGAGGCGCGTTTCGTGAACGGCGCGGATATCCGGCTGGACGGGGGATTCCTGCTTCATTATATGGATCATAAAATGAAACGGCCAAGGAGCGGTGATTCGCCATGAGCATAGCGGGCAAGGTCGCACTCGTAACAGGAGCCGGAACCGGCATCGGCCAGGGGATCGCTCTCGAGATGGCCAAGAGAGGCGCCATCGCTGCGCTCCACTATAACCGAAGCGAAGCCGGCGTTCTCGAGACGAAGAGACGAATCGACGAAGCGGGAGGCGAAAGCTTCATCGTCCAAGCGGACGTCTCGAATCAGAAGGAGATCGACGGGATGGTTCGCCGGATCGAAAGCCGCGCCGGCGATATCGATGTTCTCGTCAACAACGCCGCCGTGCAACTGAATTACGACCTCTTCAAGCACGACGGCGACACGTTCGATCGCCTGTTCGATACGAACGTGAAGGGGTACTGGCAATGCATCCAAGCCGTCATTCCCGGCATGAAGCGGAAAAGAACCGGCCGAATTATCCTCATCTCTTCGGTACACGCCAAGCGGCCGACCGATTTCGATCCGGTTTATGCCATGACCAAAGGCGCGATCCGCATGCTCGGGCGGGAAAGCGCGATCGAGCTGGCTCCTTACGGGATAACGGTAAACACGATCGAGCCGGGAGCCGTCGACGTGGGGAAATACAACCTCATCTCGCCGGATGATCCGGACGCAGAGAAGAAACGGGAGGCGCGGCGCAAGCACCACCAAGAGAAATTTCCGATGGGGCGCGTGGGGCTCCCGCTCGACGTCGCCCACCTCGCCTGCTTCATCGCCTCGAACGAAAGCGATTATATGACGGGCTCCGCCATCCGGCTCGATGGCGGGAGCATGCTGCTGTAGCGCGGCTGCAGCAAACCACCCGATTAGGAGTGATTACATGGTTAACAAAGAAACGTACGAACAAACGCTGGCCCATGTCCGTACCTCCTCCAGCCCCTCGGAGCTGCGCATTACCGATATTCGCTTCACCGATATCATCGGCGGGCCGTTTCACAGCAGCCTGATCAAGGTATACACAAATCAAGGGCTGGTCGGCTTCGGGGAAGTCCGCGACGGCGCAGACAAGGTTTACGCCCTCATGCTGAAGAGCCGGCTTCTCGGGGAGAACCCGTGCAACATCGACAAGCTGTTCCGCCGGATCAAGCAGTTCGGGAGCCATGCCCGTCAAGGCGGCGGCGTCAGCGGTATTGAGCTTGCCCTGTGGGATCTGGCCGGCAAGGCGTACGGCGTGCCGATCTACCAGATGCTTGGCGGCAAGTTCCGCGACCGGATCCGCATGTATTGCGACACGGATGTTGACGGCAAAGACACCGGCAAAGCGATGGGGGAAGCGCTCAAGAAACGAATGGAAGCCGGCTTCACCTTTCTGAAGATGGATCTCGGCATCGGCCAAATCATCGACGAGCCGGGGACGCTGAGCGCTCCGCTAGGTTTCTTGGAAGAGATGCGGGAAATCTCGAAGCGCCGCTATGCCCGGGACGCAGGCAACCTCACCGAGCAGGAGCTTCGCGAAATCAAGAACCGCCACTACGATATCTACAACATTCCGCACCCTTTTACCGGCATTCACATCACGGAAAAAGGACTCGACATGCTGGAGCAGTACGTTGCGGACGTCCGGTCGGTCATCGGCAGCCAGGTGCCGCTCGCCATCGACCACTTCGGCCATATCGGACTCGAGGATTGCATCAAGCTGGGCAGACGCATCGACAAGTTCAACCTCGCCTGGATGGAGGATATGATTCCATGGCAGTATACCGACCAGTACGCCCGCCTGGCCCGCGCCGTAACGACGCCGATCTGTACGGGGGAAGACATCTATTTGAAGGATAACTTCAAGCCGCTTCTCGAAGCCGGCGGCGTGTCCGTCGTCCATCCGGACGTGCTGACGTCCGGAGGCATCCTGGAGACAAAGAAAATCGGGGACATGGCACAGGATTACGGCGTCGCAATGGCGATCCATATGGCGGAAAGCCCCATCGCCTGCCTGGCCGCCGCTCACGTCGCCGCGGCGACCGAGAACTTCCTTGCCCTGGAATACCATTCCTGCGAAGTCGATTGGTGGGACGACATCGTCATCGGCAGCCGCCTCCCGGATAAGCTGGTCCAGAATGGCTTTATTACGCTAACGGACGCCCCGGGACTCGGGATCGATGATCTGAACGACGAGGTGCTGGCCCGGCATCTTCACCCGAGAATCGGCGGCCTCTGGGAATCGACGGATCAATGGAATCATCATTATTCGAACGACCG
>NZ_JAKSXN010000139.1 GCF_022427145.1 Paenibacillus timonensis | reverse complement strand
GGGTCTGTCAAGATTTTTGTGTAAACTCATGACAAGGAAATCCCCCGAGGGGGATTTGGCGGCTTAACGCAAGTGGTTGCCCACCCGTTCCGGAAAGAAGACGGAAAGCTGAAGCAGCATCTGGCCCCAGTTCTGTACTCGACCTGTCCATTTGCGGGTGACATCCATCGTCGCCAGATAAAGCATTTTGAGCAAGGCTTCGTCCGTAGGGAAAATGCTCTTTCCTTTCGTCACTTTACGAAGCTGCCGGTGGTAGCTTTCAATCATGTTTGTGGTGTAGATGAGTTTGCGAATTTCAGGCGGGTACTTGAAGAAGGTCGAAAGCTCCTCCCAGTTATTCCGCCAGGAACGAACAATGAGCGGATACTTGGTGCCCCAAACCTCTTCAAACCGGTCAAGTTCGAGGAGTGCTCCTTCCTCTGTCGCTGCTTTGTAAATGGGCTTCAGATCGGCGGTAACCTTCTTGAGATCCTTGTACGATACGTAACGGGTGGAGTTTCGGATCTGATGAATGATACACTTCTGAATCTCGGTCTTCGGATAACAGGCGGAAATCGCTTCAGAGAAACCATTCAGGTTGTCTACGCAGATGATGAGAATATCCTGAACGCCACGGTTCCTCAGGTCATTCAGCACGCTGAGCCAGAACTTGGAGGTTTCATTCTCACCAATCCACATGCCCAGCACATCCTTGTTTCCATCCAGATCGATACCAATGACCATGTAGGCCGCCTTGTTCACGATGGCTCCGTCCTGCTTCACTTTGAAGTGGATGGCATCCATGTAGACAACCGCGTACACGCCCTGCAAAGGCCGGTTCTGCCATTCTTTAATGAGCGGCACGATCTTATTCGTGACATTGGAAATGAGCGTAGGCGAAACCTCAATACTGTACAGGTTCTGTAAATGATCCTGAATTTCACGCGTACTGACGCCTTTGGCGTAAAGAGCAATAATCTGGTCTTCGATGCCCGTCACGTTTTTCTGGTGCTTCTGCACAACAACTGGCTCGAACTCGCTCATCCGGTCCCGGGGAACATGGATCTCCTGCTCTCCATATTCGCTGACGACTGTCTTTTTGCTTTTGCCATTACGGCTGTTTGGCGTCAGCTTGGCCTTGACCTCATGTTTCTCGTAGCCCAGGTGTGTGTCCATCTCGGCTTCCAGCATCTCCTGGAGCGTTTCCGCAAACAGTTCTTTCAGAGCGTTCTGCGCATCCTGTGCCGTAACCAGTTTGTTCTCCTTGATGAACGCCCGCAGTTGTTCCTTTGACCAAAGTCCCATGTGTTCTCCCCAACCTTTCTATTACTTCCATTTTAATGGGTTTAGGAGTTTACACAAATTATTTTACAGACTC
>NZ_JAKSXN010000138.1 GCF_022427145.1 Paenibacillus timonensis | reverse complement strand
GGTAATCCCTATCTATTCAATTCGCCAAGTTGAGCTATTTTCCTTTGAACAATTGTTGGAAATGCGCCCCGAAGATAAATATAGTCAAATCTTCGAGCATTTAAATCTTGCACCAATCATGCAGGGACTCAGCAAACCCGGTCGCCGCGGTCGTCCAGAGGATTTAAATTATCCAGCCATGGTTTATTCACTGCTGATCGCCAAAATGGAGGGTATGGAATTTGTGTCCTCCATCGTAAAACGTTTAAAATGCAGCGAGGAGTTTCGGATCCAATGTAGATTCACCGGTTCAGACCGCACCCCAAGTGAAGCATCCTATTCCCGTCTGAACCTCGTACTGCAACAGAAAGGCTTGCTCGAACTGGTGCAAGACCGTTTAGTGAAAGCAGCTCATGCGGAAGGCTTCTTGACCGGCGAGCATATCGCAGTCGATTCTTCAGCTGTTGAAGCGTGGGATTGCCAGTATGGAGAATCTGCCGCCAAGCGCCGTGCTGCTCGGAAACAAAAGAACCAAAAGGATGATTCAGTGCAACAGATCGATCTGGGTCTAACTCCACCGGGACCTGAGTCAAAACTCCCCAAGCTCCAAAAACCAGTTTTTGGACGCGGGAATTGCACAGCCGAAGAAAAGGAGCGCCGCCGCAAAGAGCGTGAAGTCTACGAGGCGAGCTTAGCACCTTTTGAAAAGAAAATTGAAAACATGTTGCCATACACCTATGACGAACTGCTTGAAGCGATGCCCAGATATGCCTCACTTTGCAGCAAGAAAAATTCGAAAGGCAAGCTCACCTCCTGGTACGGTTACAAAGCCAACGTACTAGTGGATACCGACAGTCAGTATGTGCTAAGCGGGGTACTGAGTTCGGCCCATTTGAATGACCAGCGAATGGCGATACTGTTACTCAAAGGTCTTCCGCACAAGTTTCCCTTGCTAAAGGTGAGACATGTGCTGGGAGACAAAGGCTACGACAGCACGCCGGTGTATGAGTTGGTTCGCTCCCTCCAGGCATACCCGATTATGGATATGATCCACCATACGGCTCCGCCGGAAGGGATGAGTCTCCATTATGGCCCGATTTGCAAGGAAGGCCACGCCTACCGATACGACAGCTTTGACTCCAAATATGAGACACTTCGATATACCCGTCCAAGTCAGTGTAGGGACTGTCCTTTTGCTGGGTCGGGATGCCAAAAGGTGTTTAAAATTCGGATCGAGACTGACGTGCGTAAGCACACTTATCCAGCAAGAGGTAGTGAAAGTTTTAAGGAACTGTACAAGAAACGAACGGCTGTTGAGCGTGTTTTTGCCTATTTAAAAGAATACTACGGGCTCAGGCGAACACGTCACCGCGGTGTCCGAGCAAATGTTGATTTT
>NZ_JAKSXN010000137.1 GCF_022427145.1 Paenibacillus timonensis | reverse complement strand
TCTATAAAGCCCCCTAATCACTTTGGACACTTTCAGACTAAACAATATACAATAAATATTAGCTGGAGGTAGTCCGTATGAGAGTTCAGCACAGCAAGTTCGACGAGTTAAGAATACAGGTCGTCGAGGAGGCACTGGACAGGGGGAATGTGGCTTTAACTGCTCGCAAACATGGAATCTCCCCCTATTCCTTGTACAAGTGGGTGAAACAATATAGGGATGAGGTGGAGATAAACATGGGTAAGAAAAAGGACATAAAGCAGCTTAATGATCCACAGACTGCTCGAGAGTGGGAGCAGAAATATGAACAGGCAGCGAAACTCCTTGGCGAGAAAGAACTGGAGATCGCGATACTTCGAGATCTTGTAAAAAAAAAGTATCCCCACATCCAATTCAAGTGGCCCGAAAATGGATCCTAAAGGGCTACAAGGTAGCTCCTGTGCTTAAGATCTGTGGTGTTCCGCGTTCATCGTATTACTATTCGCTCAAGCTTACGAATCCTAAACAAGCCCCTCAAGGCGGGCGTCCCGTACCCGGATACTCCTATACCTTTGAAGGGAAGAAAGTGGCCGATACGCGGATTAAACACCTGATTATGAAGCTGCTGGAAAGTGAGGAATCCGTCTATGGATACCGAAAACTCACGATTGCCTTACGCCGGCAGCATCATCTTAAAATTAATAAGAAGAAGGTGTACAGGCTCTGCAAGGAGCTCGATATCCTAGGCAAGCCGGTAAAACCTAAACGGTCTTATCCACGCCGTCTCGCAAACAATATGGAGGTTACAGGACCCAACCAGCTGTGGCAGATGGATATTAAATATGGTTATATCGCCGGCCTGGAACGTTACTTCTATACCGCAAGTATTATCGATGTCTACGACCGTAATGTGGTTGGACAATACCGCGGTAAGGAGTCCAAGACGAAGGATCTGCTTACCACTCTACACAAGGCCCTCTTAAAAAGAGGCGTGTACACCCAAGAAACGCCGCTGGTTGTTCGTACCGACAATGGCCCGCAGTTCAAGAGCCACAAGTTTAGAGAGTTTTTCGAGAACAACAAAGAGTTACTGATCCATGAAAGAACACCGAACCGAACTCCGAACAAAAATGCGTACATTGAGTCATTTCACAGTATCTTGGAGCGTGAGTGTTTCAAGCGGCATATCTTTATGAGTTTTGAAGAAGCATTCGATGTTCTTGACCAATTCATGGACTTTTACAATAACCGCCGAATTCACATGAGTTTATATGGTTACTCTCCCGCTGAATTTGCAGTGAAACTGGAGAGAAACGAAGTAAACGCGTTTAAAATCGCCGTTTGATTGTGTCTATCTTAGGTTTGATCCTAAAGTGTCCAATATTCGGGGGCCCGGTCG
>NZ_JAKSXN010000136.1 GCF_022427145.1 Paenibacillus timonensis | reverse complement strand
GATGACGTAAAATTGTTTGTGTACCAAGTTTTGGAGTCTATCCAAAACACAAAAAAGTAGAGTATCCTCGGGGTTACGACGCCACCAAGAAGGGACTCTACTCGATGACTATTTTACCAGAAAATCAACTCACAAACCTATTTGAAAATCTTGTCACTCAGTTTGTAAAAGAAAACTTGGAATCGATCATGAAAGCTGAGATCCAGCACTTCATGGAGGACGAAGCTCATGAAAGTAACAGCCGGAACGGTTATTACAAACGTTCGTTGCACACCAAATACGGTCACATTCCCGACTTGGAAGTCCCGCGAGATCGCCAAGGCGCGTTTCAGACCCACGTCTTTGAGCCGTATCAACGCCGGGATGGTTGGTTGGAGGAAGCGGTCATCCAGATGTATAAGAGCGGTATGGGAACTCGTGACGTAGCCCGGTTCATTGAGACGATGTTTGGCAGCCACTATTCTCCGACTACCGTCAGCAATATCACCGCCACCGTCCTGGAAGACATCCAGAATTGGCAGAAGCGGCCTCTACAAAAGCGCTACAGCGTGATCTATTTGGACGGACTTTACGTCAAACTCAAACGCCGTACAGTGAGCGGTGAGGTCATCTACTTTGCCATGGGCATCGACGAAGAAGGACATCGTCAAATCCTGGGCTTTTACGTAGGCGGCCAGGAGAGCTCTAACGGTTGGAAAGACGTTCTGGCCGATCTGTATAACCGAGGCGTACACGAAGTGCTTTTAGGCGTTTTCGACGGACTTCCCGGATTGGAACAGGCCTTCAAGGAAGTGTACCCCAAAGCGGATGTTCAACATTGCATCGTGCACAAAGTGCGCTCGACTTTCCCGAAAATTCGCGTTCAACACAAAACCGACTTTATTGAAGATCTGAAAACGATCTACAATGCGTATGACCAAGACTTGGCGCTAGCTGCTTTTGACACCTTCAAAAGCAAATGGGCGAAGTTGTACCCCAAGGAAGTCAAGTCTTGGGAGGAACAGTTACCGACGTTATTGACGTTTTACCGCTATCCCGCACAAATTAAGGACGCCATATACACATCGAATCCGATCGAGCGCATGAACAAAGAAATTCGAAAACGACTCAAGCCGATGAACAGTTTAACGAACATGGACGCAGCAGAGAAAATCGTTTATTTAGATGTTATCGCCTACAACGAACGTTTCGAAAACCGTGTGATTCGTGGCTTTGGTGATCCTACAGTGAAGTTAGCACTAGCCAGATTGTTCGATGAGCGCTACTCAGACTCTGATTCAGTACATTAATAAATAGGGTGGCCGGTCTAGTGGGGGAGGAGGCCTCCTCCCCACCACCACATCCTCCTGATGGATGTTTCTACTGGTTTACACAAACTTCTTGACGCTACC
>NZ_JAKSXN010000135.1 GCF_022427145.1 Paenibacillus timonensis | reverse complement strand
GGGTAGCGTCAAGAAGTTTGTGTAAGGCGGTAGGAATATCCAACGGGACGATAGATACTGTTCTGATGAAGTAGTCGGTGGGGGATAACGCCCTCACCGGCCGGGAAGTTATTGGTTACTCAACAGACTGTGGGTAGCGCTCCTCAAACATCTCGGCAAGCCGCTTTTTGACTTCCGCCATACCGAAACCCGTAGTGACGCGATCTGCATACCTATCGTTATACTCGAGGCTTTGCAAGTAGACGACTTTCTCGGCTGCATCCATGTTCGTCAAACTGTTCATGGGCTTGAGCCGCTTACGGAATTCCTTGTTCATCCGCTCAATGGCATTCGAAGTATAGATAGCGTTCTTGATGGCTGCTGGATACTTGTAGAACGTCAGCAGGGTCGACAGTTGGCTTTCCCAAGACTTCATCTCTTTCGGATAAAGTTTGCCCCATTTAGCTTTCACCGTATCGAAGGAGGCAAGCGCCATATCATAGTCGGGCGCGTTGTAGATTGTCTTCAGGTCGTTAATGACTTCGGTCTTGTGCTCGACTCGGATCTTAGGAAAGGTCGCACGGACCTTGTGCACGATACAATGCTGAACATCGGCCTTGGGATAGGTCTCCCGGAAAGCCTCCTCCAGCCCAGGAAGGCCGTCGAATACGCCCAGTAGCACCTCCTGAACCCCGCGGTTATAGAGGTCTTTGAGTACCTCACGCCAGCCGTTAGAGCTCTCCTGACCGCCGATGTAGAAGCCGAGGATCTGCCGATGTCCCTGTTCGTCGATGCCCATGGCGAAGTAGATTACCTCACCACTCACCGTGCTTCGCTTGAGTTTGATATACAGGCCGTCCAGATAGATGACGGAATACCGCTTGGAAAGCGGGCGCTCCTGCCAGTTCTGAATATCCTCAAGTACGGTTGCTGTAATGTTGCTCACGGTGGTTGGGGAGTAGTGACTACCGAACATACTTTCGATAAAGCGTGCGACATCACGAGTGCCCATGCCGCTTTTGTACATCTGAATAACGGCCTCCTCTAGCCATCCGTCACGGCGTTGGTACGGTTCGAAAAGTTGAGTTTGGAACTGACCGTGGCGATCCCGCGGAACCGACAAGTCCTCAATACTACCGTATTTCGTGTGCAGCGTACGCTTGTAGTACCCGTTGCGACTGTTATGTCGGTCGCACTCGTCTGATTCCATGAAGGCAGCGATTTCGGAACGCATAATACGTTCGAGGTTGTCCTGTACGAACTGCGTGACAAGATTTTCAAATAGATTATTGAACATGTTTTCGGGTATATTAGTCATTGGTAGGGTCCTTTCTCTGGTGGCTTCGACAACCCCAAGGATACCCTACTTTTTTTATGCCCGACTAGCTCACAAATCTTGGTACACAAACAATTTTACGTCATC
>NZ_JAKSXN010000134.1 GCF_022427145.1 Paenibacillus timonensis | reverse complement strand
CGAGATAACAAAGTTCCACACCCCGAGGGAAGAATTCCTTTGCTATAGGAGTTCAACAGAAGCCCTCGGGAATCCTTCCAAGAGGTGAAGAAAATGTTGAAACTTCGAGACGAGCAATTGACCATCTGGGATGCCATTCTCCCGGAATCTGTTAGAAAGTTGCCGGTCGAGCTTGCAATCATAGATCAATTACTGGACGACGACCGTTTTCTTCAACCGTTTACTGAGTTGCACCCGAAAGGCAAGAAAAGCGGCCGTCCTACGCTTGCAATTGAAAAGTACATCCGTCTTATGGTCCTGAAGCATAAATACAATTTGGGCTACGAGTCACTCGTGAAGGAAGTCGGTGACAGCATCACATGGCGAATGTTCTGCCGGTTTGCCATCGACGAACCGATGCCCGACCCGTCTACGCTCATCTATGCCCGCAAACGCTACGGCGACAAGATCGTCGAAGACATCAATGCCGCACTCGTAAAGCAGTGTGAGGAAAAAGCCGTTCTGAAAACCCGCAAATTGCGCACGGATACGACGGTTGTGGAATCCGACATCCATCACCCGACAGACGCTACGCTGTTGCAAGATGGCGTAAAAGTCATCACTCGAACGATTCAGAAAATCCGGAAAGTCGCCTCCCACACTGTTCAAGGCTTTGAAGATCGTACGGCAGAAATCAAGGAAAAGATTCTGTCCATCGCGAAAGTTCTACGTCGCCGCACCCGTGAATCTTGGGAAGAAGTTGACCGGATCACTGGGAGCGTAATCGAAGTAGCCGAGAACGTTGTGAACAAGGCGCAAGCCGTTATCGAGAAACTGCAAGACAAGGGCAAAGCTGCTCTTCGACAAAGTAAAACCAAACTGACCGAGGCGGTCACGCTAACCGGCAAGTTGTTGGAACAAGCCAAACAGGTCGTTTCCGGCAATCGAATCATCGCAGATCGGATCGTCAGTTTCTTTGACCCGGAAGCAAGACCGATTAAGAAAGGTAAGCTGGCCAAAGGAACTGAGTTCGGCTACAAGGTGCGAATCGACGAGACGGAAAGCGGCTTTGTGACCGGCTACGCTGTCTACGAGGGGAACCCCTCGGATGATGAACTGCTCGTTCCCGCTGTACAGGCGCATATCAAGCAATTCGGCAAAGCGCCGCAAGCTGTAGCGACCGACCGCGGTTTCTCAAGCAAGAAGAACGAAACGGCCATTACCGAACTTGGTGTGAAGCGAGCTAGCTTGCCGCGAAAGGGCAAAAAAGGCATTGCCCGATCCGAGTACGAAAACGAATTATGGTTCAAAGACTTGCAGCGTTACCGTGCAGCTGGAGAAGCGAAGATTAGTCTTCTCAAGCGGAAGTACGGTTTGAACCGCAGCAGGTATCGGGGCTTTGTCGGCTCAAAATGCTGGGTCGGCTTCGGGATTCTGACCCACAACCTGCAAAGAGCGGCAAAAATGCTCCAAAACTAACATGGAAACCGATCATTAGGGAAAGTTCCCCCTCACAACCCAGCCA
>NZ_JAKSXN010000133.1 GCF_022427145.1 Paenibacillus timonensis | reverse complement strand
TAAGAAAAACGCCTGACGGCGTCCTTTAAGTTCGTGCATCTCCGTTCATATGTGCCAAAGTAAGCTGGGGTATGGGGATCTTCTTCCTCTGTCCCCAGTCTACTTTTTCACATCACTTATCCTGTATTCGTAGCCATGAACTCCTTTGTAATATTCCGGATACATCGCTCCGCCGCATTCTTCACAACGGAATTGTGGAGGTACGGTCGGATCTCCATCATCCATCGCATCGAAATTCCGTACGACTTGCAGCGGAATCTCTTCTTCGCTGCTGCATTGCAAACAAATGTATTTTATCGTTTCTTTGCTACGCAGCCCGCTCTGCGGCTTTTTCTTTTTCTTGACCGCCTTTCGTTTCCTGGACACCGGTGACATCCCGAATCATCCTTTCCAGGCATGCCTTTGAGGTGGAGCACACCGCGTACTTCACCTTCAATTGCCCATCCTCAAGGCAAGCTTCTCCCTTGTATTCGTAATAACTTTCGCATTTCGGACAACATGGCGGCTTCCCCGTCTGCTCCTTGACCCGTTCACTCCACGTTCTGCGTTTCAATATCCGCTTTGCCTTGACGATCCATCTTCTCGCCGCTTTTTGCCACTCGCTGACTAACTTCTTGCACAGGCTCTTGATCCGCCGCGAGTAAACCCCATAGTAACGAATCGTCTTAAAGTTTTCATCCGGGATATGTCGGATCAGCCTTCCGATGAATTCTTCCACCGGGATCGTCTCCGTTTTCTCCTTCCCATCCGTCTTATCCCGATAACGAAAGGTCACCGTTTCTCCGTCGTACGCTTCGATCCGGCTCACCGCAATCGCCGGTCTTCTCATATATCGCCCGATATATCCGAGTTGCCGCTTGACGTTCCCTTTCTGTTTCGGGGCATACACATAGAAGCCTTCCCCATTTTCGGAGTAGGCTTTTTGCAAACGGGATTGTACTTGCTTTTTCTCTCGGGCGCTTAACTTTCGGCGAATCAGCTTCAACACAACCGTCTGCCATTGTTTACGCAACATCTCGAACGGCACAAAGTCATACGTTTTCCATTCCCCGTTCTTCTTCATCCCGCCCATGGTTACTAGCATATGGACATGGGGATTGAAATTCATCCGCGCCCCAAAGGTATGAAGCCCTGCTATGATGCCGGGCGTCACCTTGTGCTTCTTCTCGAAATACGTTTTGACTACACGGACGGCCTCGTCCATAAATTCTTTGAGCAGTTTGTCTCGGTGGAGAAGAAACACTTCGCGTAATCCTTCATCAACCGTGAAAACGACATGACGGTGATTGACCTGAAATACATCTTGTTCGAGCAACCGGGCCCATTCTTCCGTTTCTCCGCATGAACAGGTCGTACAGAATCTTCCTTTGCAACGATACGGAACAAGCCGTAGGTCGTGGCATCCTTCGCACACCAACAGCTTAAAACCATTCCTTGGATCTCCGCATTTGCGAAACTTCTCCACTTCTTTTAGCACATTAGGACGAAGCTTGCCCTTATGCTTCGCAACAAACCGATCCCAATGTCCATGTTCATCAAAGAAGATTCGTTTTAGCACGTTCGTCTCCATATCCTAACCTTACCAAAAACAACAACGAGGCGGAAGTCCTGCCCCACCCCGAAATGTTATAAATTCTATAATGT
>NZ_JAKSXN010000132.1 GCF_022427145.1 Paenibacillus timonensis | reverse complement strand
CACCAGAGACGTTAAAGGGAAGCGAGCGGTTACCTGCTTGAACGTAACGGACTGAAATGACGTTATTTCCGGGTAATCACCGTGAAATGAAGCGCCGCAAGCTGAATAAGGTACGTGGAGTCCGTTACGCCAGGAAATACCTGGGAAATGGGCGGATAAGGACCTTACGGTCCGTTACCGTGCCCGTCTCCCTTGCCTAGCTGCCCGCCTCACCTTCCTGCGACTCTCCCTACAGCTCGTCCGCCAGGCCGAGCAGCGCAATCCCTACCAGCACGAACACGACGACGGCGTATTGCACTCGGCTGAGCCGTTCCTTAAGGAACAGGCGGGACAGAATCACCGAGAACACGCTGTACGAAGCGATCAACGGCGCGGCCACGATGGCATTGCTGGCCATGGCGAACACGTAGAAGAATTGGCCCGCCGTCTCGAAGATCGCGGCAACCCCTTTGACGCGTTCTCCCCAGAAGTTGAACCGCTGTTTTTTGACCGCAACCAAATAGAGATAAACAACCGCAGCGCATAGGAAAAAGGTGAACTCATAAGCCAGAAGAGCGGCATCCTCCCCGATCAACTTCAGCTCGTCCAGATAAATTCCGTCGGCAAACGTGCCTAGTCCGTCAAGCAGACAGTATAGCAGCGGAAAGGTAATCGCCATCACTCCGATTTGATATTTGGCGTTGATACGCTCTGTTCCCGATTTAAGGGCGAGCCGCTCCCCCTGCTTCTCCAGAACCGCCAGCCCTACCACGCCGAAGGTGATAATCGCCACCCCCGCAATTTCAACCCAGCCGAGGTCGTGGGGGAAAAACAAATACAGCAGGATCGCCGTCACGGCCCCGGACGAGTTCTGCACCGGCGAAGCGATCGAAAGCTCGATGTACCGAAGCCCGAAATAACCGATCGCCATCGACAGGATATACAGCGCCGATACCGGCAAATAACGAATCATGTCCTTCGGATCGAACGAAAGCCCCTGGATCAGCAAATACGCCGTACCGTGAATCCCCATGACGAGACCTACCATGACGACGATTTTCAGATGGCTGTGGGGGTCTTGGCTGTCACTGCCTTTTTTGTAGAACAGATCGGCGCCCCCCCAAGCCAAGGACGTCAATAAAGCAAATAGAAACCACATAGATGTAAATCCTCCCGTTTATGTAGAACCTTTATGATTATAAAAAACGGACCGCCGGGAGTGTCTATGACAAAATTTACCGGGGAGGAGATCCGACCAGCACGGATAAGACAGCAAGATCCCCTCGGCCAGGGGGGATTTGAAACGCTAGGGCTTGATTTTGATCAAGCAGCCAAATTCCTTCGAGGCTGCCTCGCCGGAAAAATGCAAACGCTCTCTATTTATGTTAAAATGCTTCTAACCTGAAATCATAGGATCGATAAGCATAGAGGGGCGGGAGTGTCGCTAAATGAGAGGATATAACTTGTGGCGTCCGATCTTTTTGATCTTGATCGCGCTGCTGACGAATGGGTTGGTGACGAATCTTTGCGTGTTGTTCGGGATGACGCCCGAGGCCGCCGGGAACATCGGGTTCGTGGCGATGATGCTCGCCGCCTTGATCGTGTATACCCGATTTACGAAGAATCGCCGAAAATAGGTAAGGAAGAGACGCGTCCGGCGTCTCTTTTTTG
>NZ_JAKSXN010000131.1 GCF_022427145.1 Paenibacillus timonensis | reverse complement strand
TATGGGGGTATTTTTCATGTCCAAATCAATGAAAGGGATACCGACAGAGGAGAAAGTAAATCTGGTTGAAAAGTATCTGAAAGGTGAAATAAGTAGAGCGTATGCAGCAAAAGAAGCAAATGTGGATCCGGGTACCATTGCTCTATGGGTTAGACTTTACGAGGCAGATGGCCCTACTGCTTTAATGGATCAGAAGCAGAATAAAAAATATTCGACGGAGCTGAAGCTAAAAGCTGTTACTGAATACCTATCCGGAGTTGGAAGTCAAAGTACAATTTGTAAGAAATACCATATACGTTCACGAGACCAACTCCATCAATGGTTAAAGGTGTATAATTCTCATGGGACTCTCAAATCCACGACTGGAGGAAGTTACATGAGAAAGGCAAGAAACACCAATCCGGAAGAGCGGTTAAAAATAGTCCAGGACTGCCTGACAAACAATAAGAATTATGGGGCTATTGCCCTAAAATACAGGGTTTCCTATCAGCAGGTACGTAACTGGGTGAAAAGGTACGAGGCGATGGGCTCTGCCGGTCTTGAGGATCGACGGGGACGGCGTGCCGGTACGTTACCAGGCAGAACGCCCGAAGAGGAATTACGCGATCGTATTGTTCAGTTGGAACGTGAAAAACTTGACCTGCAGATGGAAAATGACCTGTTAAAAAAAGTAAGGGATTTGGAGAGGGGGCGACGACACTTACTCTGATCAGGCATCAATGCGAATACGAAGCCATTAAGGAGCTTTCTGAAGAGAAGCATTATCCTGTCCATAAACTGTGTAAATATCTGCACATCGCGCGATCCGCTTATTACAGATGGCTTAAATGCCCGAAGAGTAGACATCAGATCGAGAATGAGGAAATTGCTAGAGAAATTCGGGAGATTCACGATGAGCATCCGGATATGGGATACCGCAGAATCCGTGATGAACTTGCAATATATCATGACATCAAGGTTAATGACAAACGGGTTCTAAATATCAACCGGAAGTTGCAAATTCACTCCTGTATAAAGTACAAATCCAAGAGCTGTACTAGGGGTTCTAGCAACCCATACCATATCGCCAATAACGATCTGAACAGGGAGTTTCATGCCGAGGCTCCAAACCAGAAGTGGCTGACAGACGTATCCGAGTTTAAGTACCGCACGGGTACAGAAGTACGTAAGGTCTATCTGAGCGCTATCCTCGACCTATATGACCGCAGAATCGTGGCTTTTAAAATCAGTGACCATAATGATAATCCACTGGTGATGAACACCTTTGATGAAGCTATACAGCTTGAGCCGGACGCACACCCGCTCTTCCACAGCGATCGGGGATTCCAGTATACAAGTAGAGAGTTCTATACGCGGCTTCAGCAGTCGCATATGAAGCAGAGTATGTCGAGAGTGGCACACTGTATTGATAATGGACCGATGGAAGGCTTCTGGGGAATACTGAAACGTGAGATGTATTATGGGCATCGCTTTACTGACCATGATGTTCTTGTAAAGGCAATATCGGATTATATCATTTACTACAACAACCGGCGTTTACAGCGTCGACTGAAGATTATGACACCGATGGAATTCCATAATAATTATCTGCAAGCTGCATAAACACACTGCCCGCCGTAAACCGGCAGGCAGTGTGTATAAATCTTATAGTTTTTCATTGTCCT
>NZ_JAKSXN010000130.1 GCF_022427145.1 Paenibacillus timonensis | reverse complement strand
GAGAGCCCTGCAAAACGAATACAGTTTCTGTAAAAAGCAACCCAGTACCCCTTCGGTACTGGGTTTGCTGTATACTGGAAGAAAAAAAGAAGCGAGTTGAGCCGTTTTGCTGCAGCCAGCCAGACAACTAACCGCATCATTCCATGCGGAGCTATATCAGCTTGTGCCGAAAGACCATCTGCTTCGCAAGATCGATGCTGCGGTGGATTTCGGATTTGTATATGAATTAGTGGAAAATTCCTACTGCAAGTATTACGGCAGGCCGGCAAATGAGCCGGAACTGCTGTTTCGTTTGCTGTTTTTGCAGCTCCTGTACAACCTCTCGGATGAGCGAATGATTCAGGAAGCTGAGGTGAATCTAGCTTACAAGTGGTTTCTCGGGATCAATCCGGAGGATCCGCTGCCAGACGCCTCCCAGCTATCGCGGTTCCGTAATCACCGGCTAGGAGCAAGTCAGGTCGAAGACATACTGAAGCATGTGGTCAGTCAATGTATCAAGCAAGGCTTGGTCAAAAGCAAAACTATCATCATGGATGCCACGCATACACTGGCCGGCAGCCCAAAACAAAAGCCATTCGAAGTGCTGCGTGACGCGGCCAAGCGTCTGTTTCGCGTCGTAGTCAAACGCCACCCCAAGTTGGAGAAGAAACTACCTAAGCTGCCCTCTGTTAAAAGCGAAGATGCGGAGGCGGAGAAAACCATGCTGAGCTACTTGGCACAGCTGGGAGAGACTGTGGAGGAACTGCTTCCGGACCATGAAGGAGCGGTGAGCGAGAAACTGGGCATCGCCAAACAAATCATCGAGGATGAGCGATTACTCTCACACAAGGGGATTCTCTCCGCCATCGACCCGGATGCACGTTTCGGCTGGAAGAGTAGTTCGAAATCGTTTTTTGGCTACAAAGAACATATCGCCATGACGGAAGAAGAGATCATTACCGCGCTGGAGGTAACACCAGGAAGCACCGACGACGGCAAGCAATTACCGGCATTGCTCGAACAAACCACAGCTAACGGCGTAACCGTAAACGAAATCATAGCGGATACCGCCTATTCCGGCAAGGATAATCTGGCCAGAATGAAAAAGGAAACCATATCGCCTGTCGTGCCCTTAAACCCGATTGTCCACGAAGGGGGCGAGCGTCAAGAAGGGTTCGAATATAACAAAGATGCCGATTTCGTCGTTTGTCCGGCCGGTGAGCGAAGCAAACGCAAGGCGATTCAAGGCAGCAAGACCAGCGGAGAGAGTCGTTCGCTTGTCTATTACTTTGACGTCGAGAAGTGTAAAACCTGTCCGCTGCGCGAAGGATGCTACAAGCCGGGCGCCAAGAGTAAGACTTACTCGATTCGAATCATCGCTGAACACTATAAGGAACAGATCGAGTTCGAATTCAGTGATACGTTCAAGGAACGAATCAAGCGCAGACCGATCATTGAACACAAGAATGCGGAAATGAAGAGATTCCACGGTATGGATACAGCCAGATACCGGGGTCTCTTCCGCATGCGAATACAAGCCTACCTCACCGCGTTTGTGGTAAACGTAAAACGGATGGTGAAGTTAAAAGAGCAAAAGCAGCCCATCCTCGGGTGAGGATGAAGCTGCTTTTTCCGTCTTATCAAATTTATTTTCCAGTTCCGAGCCCCAATACCCTAAAAACGAGGCTTTTGCAGGGCTCTC
>NZ_JAKSXN010000013.1 GCF_022427145.1 Paenibacillus timonensis | reverse complement strand
ATCGACGTCGAATCTTGAATTCAGCCGGGCCTTATAATGATACCTATTTCGGATTAACGACGAAAGCCAATCTGCCGAGGATTGGCTTTTTTGAGGAGGCGGCGCATGATGATCAGGACCATGGGGATGACGCGGGACCATCAGGTTGTGACGGATCTTCCGCTGGAGCGGATCAAAGACGGGCATTTCGTGTGGACCTGGGTCGATTTGGACGCCCCTACGCCTGAGGAAACCGAGGTGCTGTCGAGCTTTTTTCATTTTCACCCGCTAGCGATCGAGGATTGCTTGCATGTGCTGCAGCGGCCGAAAATGGACTATTATGAAGATTTTCAGTTCCTGGTGTTGCACGCGATAGACGAAAAAACGCTGGATACCGTGGAAGTGGATCTGTTTATCGGGGACGCATGCCTGGTGTCGTTTCACCAGCGGCGGTTGGACGAATTGGATGAAGCGTGGAGCAGTATGCTGAATCGGGCCCATGACTATAAGGTCTGGGTGCACGGGCCCTATTCGGCTGCTTATAGGGTGATTGACAGCCTGGTGGACCATTATTTTCCTTGCGTGTACGAGATTGAAGACGAGCTTGACGAGTTGGAGAGTAAAGGCAGCAGCGAGTCGGTCGAGCAGCTGATGAACCAGGTGTTCGACCTGCGCAGTCGGCTGCTCAAGCTGCGGCGGACGATCGTCCCGATGCGCGACCTCATGTACCGCATCCTGAATTCGCAGCATGTCCAAGGCGATAAGGAGCCACGCGCTTATTACGCGGACATTTACGACCATCTGCTCAAGCTGTCGGAGATGATCGAGGCCGACCGGGAAATGACCGCGGATTTGCGCGACTCCTATATTTCGCTGAATTCCAACCGGATGAACGGGATCATGAAGACGCTGACGGTCATCACGACCATTTTTATGCCGCTGACGCTGATCGCCGGAATCTACGGGATGAATTTCGTTAACATGCCGGAGTTGCACTGGAAATACGGATATTTCGCGATTATCGGGCTGATGGCCGCACTCGGCGGCTGGATGATTCTCTGGTTTGGTAGACGGGGCTGGTTCAAGTAGGGTCGGCCCGTACGTGCCGTCAAAAGCAAAGCCGCCGCCGGGTTAGCGGCGGCGATTTCCCGATTTTCCGGATTTTCCTGATTTGCCGGTTGAGGAGCGCTTTCCGCTGCGGCCGGAGCCGGTACGGCTGCCGCTTTTCTTGCGGGTCGATTTGCGGCGGCGAGGCCGGTATTCGTCCATCCGGCCGGTGCGGCCGCCGGCGGACTTGCCTTTGCCTCCGGGCAAAAACGCGGTGAACAGCTTTGCCATCGGGGCGAATTGCTGCACGGTTTGCATCACCTTCTGCACCTGGCCCATCGTGGACAAGATGCCGTCGATTCCGCCCATGCGGTCGACGATGCCTTTCAGGTCGCCCAAGCTGGGCAGCGATAATCCGCCGCCGGACTTCGGCGTGGTCGAGGCGGCCGGCGCCTGGGTTGGAGCCGGAGACGGCGGGGAATAGGGGACAAGCGAGGAAGCCTCCGCTTTGATTCCGTACGGATTCACCCCCGGGTAGTAATGGGGGTACGGGTAGAACGGGGGCACCGGTCCTTGGCGTGAATCATGGTTCTGGGGCATGGTATCACTTTCCTTTTCAGATATTTTGTCGGGCGTGCGGATCGAAGGCCGATTCCTTCTTGTCCGCCCTTCCGAGACAAGACCTAGGTTTGGATCGGAGTACGCCGCAGGGGGATCCACTCGATGGAGACGGCATTATTTTCCCTGGCTAGGCGTTTGTATTACTATACTGTATGTGCCCGCCCTGCTTTGCGTATGGACGAATGTCCCGGTTCCGGTGGGCGTTTGCGGAATTTGGGCGTTCTTTCTGTGATGCGTGAAACCGTTAATGCTTGAAAAGGAGTACACCACTCGGGTACAATGGGGTTGTGGTTACAGTAACGGTAGGGGATGATAATTCAGTGCAACTGAAGAAATTAAACGACAAAACGATCGATCAATTATTCGAAGCCATTTTAACGTTAAAAGACATCGAGGAATGTTACATTTTTTTTGACGATCTGTGCACCGTAAACGAAATTCAGTCTTTGTCGCAACGGCTGGAAGTTGCCCGAATGTTGGGCAAAGGCAACACATACAACCAGATTGAAGCGGAAACCGGGGCCAGCACGGCGACGATATCGCGGGTGAAACGCTGCTTGAATTACGGCAACGATGGCTACAAGATGGCGTTGGATCGTTTAGGGCGTTAAGCCTATGGCAGAAGAAATACGAGCGCAGTCGATGATGCCGGCGAAGGTGAGGAAGGCATCCCACGAGGGAGAGGTTGTACGCAAACCGGGTGTTCTGGTCATTAGCCACGGTTCCCCTGACGAGCATTGGGTGGCCCTCGTGGAGGCGGCGGTGGCGGAAGCGGCGGTTGATTTGCCTGCCGGCCTTCCGCTGGCCTGCGCTTTTCTCGAAACCGTGGAAGGCCGTCTGATGATCCAGGACGGCATCGATCGGCTGGAATCCCAGGGAGTGACGGACATGATCGTCATTCCCTTGTTCGTGTCCTCGGGGAGTACACATATCGATGAGATCGCTTATGCGTTGGGCGTGAAGGATACACCGGAGAAGGAAACCGACCTGGAGCGTTTTCGGGTTTCCGCTCGGGTGTTTTTTGGCGATCCGATCGATGACGGGCCGCTGGTGGCGGCGATGGTCTGGGATAAGGTGAAAAGGCTGTCGGTGCGGCCGGAGCAGGAGGTGCTGCTGCTTGTGGGGCACGGCAGCGTGCATCCGGGCTTTTTGCAGCGCTGGGAGCGTGGAATGGCTTCGTTGGCGGCGCAGGCCGGAGAACTCGCCGGACTTGCGGGCGGGGCCGATTACGCGCTGCTGAATCCGGACAGCGTGCGTTCGAAGATGCGGTATTGGTCGGAGCAGCGAGGCATGGACGTTATCGTGGCGCCGCTCTTTTTGAGCGCGGGGTATTTTACCAAGGTCACGATCCCGAAGCGGTTGGAGGGACTGGCTCACCGGTATTCGGGAGAGGCGTTACTGCCCCATCCTTTGGCGGCTCGCTGGATGTCGCAGCAAATATTGAATATAATGGGATCATTGACATGTTGACATTCTGATAATCGGGTGGCGTTTGTAGGATGAAGAGAGCTAGATTGATTTATAATCCGACCTCGGGAAGAGAAGAGATGCGGCGCTTGCTGCCGGATGTGCTGGAACGCCTGGATCAGGGCGGCATCGAAACGTCGTGCCATGCCACGACCGGGGAAGGCGATGCGATGCGCGAGGCCGCTCTGGCGGTGGAGCGCGGCTACGACATCATTATTGCGGCCGGCGGCGACGGTACGCTGAATGAGGTCGTTAACGGCATGGCCGGGAAGAGCAATTTGCCGCCGCTGGGGGTGTTCCCGCTCGGAACCACCAACGATTTTGCCCGCGCCATGGGGATATCCAGGCGTTGGGAGGATTATTGCGACCTGGTCATTGAGAATCAAACGAGGCCGATCGACATCGGCAAGGTAAACGGTCGGCATTTCATCAACATCGCCGGCGGCGGCACCTTGACCGAGCTAACGTACGAAGTGCCCAGCCGGCTTAAGACGCTGATCGGTCAACTGGCCTATTATATGAAGGGGATCGAGAAGATGGCCAGCTTGTCGCCGACGAAGCTGATCATCGACGCCGAAGGCTGCGACGTGATCGAAGGCGAATTCATGCTGTTCCTGATCGCCAACAGCAACTCGGTCGGCGGCTTCGAGAAGCTGGCGCCGGACGCGCGCATCGACGACGGGCTGCTCGATGTGATCGCTGTCAAGAAGTGCAACCTGGCGGAGTTCATCCGTCTGGTGACGATGGCGCTGCGCGGCGATCATTTGGGCGACTCGCATGTCGTTTACTTCAGGACGCGGCGCATGGAGGTGACCTCGCCCGGCCATGTCATGCTCAATCTCGACGGCGAACTGGGCGGCGAGCTGCCGGGCGTGTTCGAGATATTGCCGCAGCATTTGCAGATTTTTGCTTAGGTGAGTAGGGGAAGAGATCAAGGTAAAAGATTTAGGTAAATGATCTAGGTAAATGATCTAGATAAAAGATTTAGGTAATTGATCAAAGATGCTGTTTTGGGACGATCCCCCGCCGGGTTGGCGGGGGATTTGGCTTGGGGTGGGGCGGTATGCGGTATGCGGTGGAGGGTGAGCGGCGAGCCGGGTAAGCGGGGCATGTTAGAGGGGCGAGAGCAGTAGCGGGAGGCCCCAGCAGGGCCTGTAAAGGCTTGCCGAATGAAATGATGCGGTATCTGCGGGTAACTGTTGCAACAAGGTTGGGTAAACTTTTGGAGCCGTGCAAGGAATGATTAAGGGGAACTCTAAACTAAATCGTATATTGAACTGGGTACGGCGATCGGTAGGATCGGGATTGGAATGAGGTAAGGGGCTTTGTTAGGGTGTTCGAAACCAACTAAGTGGAAATTCTACAGTTCTTTTCTTGAGTAATCGAGGCGCGGGGAGAATTAGTTGGAAAAAGTACAGTTGTTTTCGCGAGAAAAGGTGAAAATAAGTGAAATTGGCCGAAATAGGTGTAGGTTTTCCAATTAGTTTTGCGAAATCGGGCCAAACGGGGTAAATTAGATGGGTGATTTCCAGCTAGTTCGTTTATGGACGAGCTAGTTCACCTATAGGGACGATGGACGAATGTCTTTTCTCGATAATGAAAGGTTGCAGGGAAAGAGGTAGAACAGACTTGCGTTGGATTTGAAGAATACTGGTGTAACCGGTTCAGTTGAACATAGAAGGAGAACGTCATGACGAAACAACGGAGTAACAGGGGCCGTCCCGGCGGCAATCGGATGAGCGGAGCTCGGGGACAAGCACAAAAGAGAACTAGCGCTGCGAAAAATGGCCGTGGCGGGCGAGAGGCAGGAGCCGAAACCAACGGTAGTCTTAAATCGCGGGGGCGTGCGGCTGCGGCCGAAGCCTTGATTGCCGGCCTTCCCGTGGCGAAGAACGATGAGGTTGTACTCGACATCATCGGGATGAACCACGACGGGGAAGGCGTCGGCCGGGCCGAAGGCTACACGCTGTTTGTGGCAGGCGCCTTGCCGGGCGAGAAGGCCCGGGTCAAGGTGCTCAAGACGAAGAAGCAGTATGGCTACGCCAAACTGCTGGATGTGGTTGAGGCGAGCCCGGACAGGGTGGCCCCGCCCTGTCCGATCTACGACAAGTGCGGAGGCTGCCAGCTGCAGCACTTGGGCTACGACGCGCAGCTCGCGTGGAAGCGGCAGCACGTCGTCGACGCGCTGGAGCGGATCGGCAAGCTGCGCGTGGCGGGGGGCGCGCCGGGAACAGGCGCGCTTGCGGGCGGCAGCGGCGAAGCGGGCGCTGCCGCTGGGGATTGGGCGGCCGCGGGTGCGGCGGCCACCGATGCCGCCAGCGCCGCCGAGGGCGGCGACAATGCCGTCGTCGTGCGGCCGACGCTGGGCATGGCCGCGCCTTGGCGCTATCGCAACAAGGCGCAGGTGCCCGTCGGCGTCACCGACGGCGCCCTGGTTGGCGGTTTCTACGCTCGCGGCAGCCATCGCATCGTCGACATGGAGACATGCCTCATCCAGCACGAGAGCAACGATGATGTCGTCAGCCGCGTCAAGACGATCGGGCGCCGCCTCGGCATCACCGCCTACGACGAGAAGACGGGACAAGGCTTGCTTCGTCATGTCGTAGTGAAGGTCGGCTTCCGGACCGGCGAAATGATGCTGGTGCTGGTTACGAACGGCGACCGGATCCCCCATGAGGGCGAGTGGATCGCCGCGATCCGCGAAGAGATGCCGCCCGTCGTCAGCATCTGCCAGAACGTTAATACGCGGCAGACGAACGTCATCTTCGGCGATGTGACTCGCGTTCTGTGGGGGCGCGAAGTGATTTTTGATTATATCGGGGACGTGAAGTTTGCGATCTCGGCGCGTTCTTTTTACCAAGTAAACCCGCTCCAGATGGAAGTATTGTACGGTAAAACAGTGGAGTACGCCGGTCTGACCGGGCAAGAGACGGTCATCGACGCTTACTGCGGCATCGGCACCATTTCCCTGTTCCTGGCGCAGCATGCCAAGCGGGTGTACGGCGTGGAGATTGTCAAAGAGGCGATCGAAGACGCCCGCGTCAACGCCGAGTTGAACGGGATGAACCACGTCACTTTCGAGGTCGGCGCCTCCGAAGACGTCATCCCGGCCTGGAAAGAGCAGGGCATCGAAGCCGACCTCATCGTCGTCGACCCGCCCCGCAAAGGCTGCGACCCGCGCCTGCTGGACACCATCCTCGAAATGAAGCCTGAGCGCGTAGTGTACGTGAGCTGCAACCCCGCGACTCTGGCCCGCGACCTGCGCATCCTTGAGGACGGCGGGTACCGGACGGTCGAGGTCACACCGGTCGATATGTTCCCGCATACGGTGCATGTGGAGTGCTGTGTGTCACTTGTCAGGAAGTAATATATCAGAAGTGCATTTACCTTCTACATTTGAGCCTAAGCGGTGTTAGCGCTTGGGCTTTTCTTATGCGGAGGCCCTGTAGAGCCAATGTGAAAGATATTCAGAAAATGGAAGGGGATTGAAAAAATATGTCGAACTTGAACTATATGAGGGTAATGATTATACGGTAACAATCCGGCACAAGGCTGGAAGTACACTCATGAAGGATGGAGAGGTTTGAGTATGAGTAGATTAATTGATAGCAGTATAACAATATACGAGGCTTTACAAAACATCAAAGACGGAAAGTATGTAATGCCTGCTTTTCAAAGACAATTTGTCTGGGGTATGGAGCAAATTGAAAAACTATGGGATTCCATCTTGCTGGATTATCCTATTGCTACATTTCTATTCTGGCACGTTGATGACTCCAATGTGACATGGGATACTTATTTTTGTGGCTTTCTTTCGGAGGTTACATTTGATAGCAGAAAACAGGCAGACAGTGTTAATTATGAGTTGATAAGTATAAACGTTAAGAATACCAATACGGCAGTATTGGATGGACAGCAAAGGCTAACATCACTGTTTCTATCATTGTTCGGAGGAGCATACATACGTCCGAATTATGCGAGAAAGAAGACCGGGGACAAGATAGTATCTAAACTTTTGATAGAACTGAACAAGAATAAGATATCTGTCGATGAGGAAGAGTATAATACCAAGAAATTCGATATTAAGTTTAGTGAGAAGATTGGAAGATTGAGCCCGACCCAATTTGAGATAAAGCATATCCTTGATGAGAAGTTCCAAGATGAAACTACGAGAGAGAAAGCAATTGAAGAAACTATTGCTAATGTTCCGGCAGACAGCAAGGATTACGCACGAGATATACTGCAAAAGTTATATAACAAGGTTTATGTCGAAAAACTGATCAGATATACGGAAATTATGGACATGAAACAAGACGATGCTCTTGAAATGTTTGTAAGGTTTAATAGCGGCGGTAAAGCATTACGTAAATCTGAAATAACAATGTCAATTCTAGAGGCATACTGGCCAAGTGCGAAAACGGAGTTTGGAAAAATTCTCGTTGATTCATATGCAGGCTTTGGTACGGACTTTATTATCCGTTCAGCTTTGATGCTGTATGGTGATGTTGTTAAATCCAACATTAACAAAAAGATTGCAGAGGACTTAAAAAATGATTGGAGTGGTTTCAAAAAAGCTCTCACTAACTTGGAAAACCTTTTGAAAGAAATGAAAATTGATGTGAGCCGGTTTTCAAGTAGTTGGAACGTTCTGTTGCCGATTATCTATTATATTTACTACACCCCTGATTACGATAAAAACATCAAAGGTGTTCGTGCTTACTTACTTAGGGCGATATTCTTTACTTATTTCCAATCAGGTACTACAACTAAGCTGCAACAGATGAAGAGTAGTATCAACAGTTTTGATTACGAAATTACAATTGAAATGCTCGATCAGATGAATGACTTAAGAGTTACAGATGGTAAAATTGAAGATGTACTCAACTCCGAAAAAGGTAGCAGAGTTGCTGGTGAGGTTTTGTACTACTTGAATCTTGATTGGACTAATAAGAGCTTTAAGTATGAACAAGACCATCTTCACCCTGATAGCAGGTTTAGCGAAAGTAAGCCAGTATCTGTTTCTGTAGAGGATTGGAAAAGGTGGCGTGGAATGCGCAATCGATTACCTAATTTACATCTACTTGAGGGCAGAAGCAATGGTAGCAAAAATGATATGCGCCTCGTTGATTATTATAATGATATGAACGATATGCAAAAGGCGGAATTTTGTAATCAGGCAATGATTCCTCAGAGTGTTTCACTTGAGATAGAAGACTTTGAAATATTTTATGAGGCTAGAAAAGCAGTGCTTACAGAAAAGATACGTGAGTTGTTAGAGTGATACTTCTGATTCATACTAAAGCCACTTCTTCTGTTTAATAAACTGGCAAAGCTCAAGCTCATGTGAAGCTTGAGCTGTTTCTTGTTATGTTACTTTGGTCCATACATGATACTTGATTATATGGTGTCGATGAATTTGTTCCGGGAGCAAGAAACCTAAAGAAATAATTCTTGTGGGTCAACTCGCTCCCGATACGGTTATAAGCATGACAACTTGGTTTAGGTATCCCGCTATTTTGAAATAATATGTGTTGACTCTGCTTACTCCACACATGTGGAGTGTGTTGCGAAACTGGTACGTCAGTGATACAGGTTTTAGATTCCTTGATGTATAAGGAGTTCTACCGTGTTACAGGCCTTGATTATTGAATGGAACATATTCGAAAATGCATCGTTGATGTGAAACTGATGTGAAACTTCTTGTGATTCTACAATAAATGGTGATAATTCGACATAAATAGACGCTCCGGATACGTTCATCCAAGCGTCTTTTTGTCCTGTTTGTCTTTACGTGGAGCAAATAAGCTTTTCTGGAGAATGAGGTGGATGTGGCGCCGCACCCAGATGCTCCTTTCTTGAGCCGTCTTTCAGTAAGGCTAGGGCCGTAGATGTGGATGGTTTTTCCTTGTTTTTAGAACGTTATACGGAAGGTCTGTCCATTGAGCAGGCAGCAGTAGAGCATTTGGTGGAAAACTGAGGGAAAAGAAAAGGGTATAAAATCTCCTGATTTCCTTTCAGAATAAGGGGAGACTGTAAAAATGGTACTCCCTTTCTCTTATTTAGACGAAATGATTCTATATTAGGGAATTCTTAATAATTTCTCATGCTAAAAATGATAAATAGGAAAGACTACTTTGATACAATAATAGGATACCTTGGGTCTGTTTGAAAGGAGGAACCTATGATGAGTGATCACATTCTTGTTGTAGATGATGAACACGATATAGCGGATTTGATAGAAGTCTATTTGCAAAATGAAAATTACACAGTATTTAAATTTTATTCTGCAAGTGAAGCCCTTGCTTGCCTAGAAAACACAGAGCTTGACCTTGCGATTCTGGATATTATGATGCCCGAAGTAAATGGATTTGCCCTTTGTCGTAAAATTAGGGAGAAGTATACATTTCCCGTAATTATGCTGACTGCCAAAGATGAAGAAACAGATAAAATCACGGGATTAACTTTAGGGGCTGACGATTATGTGACAAAGCCATTTCGACCACTTGAATTAATTGCCAGAGTAAAAGCACAGTTACGTCGGTATCAGAAATACAATACTTCTAAGCAGGAAACAGAAACAAGAACAGTTTTGTCTTACAGGGGGTTAGAAGTAAACACGGAAACATATGAATGTCTATTAAATGAAAAGCCGATCTCATTAACACCCACGGAATTTGCTATACTTCGTATTCTGTTGGAGAACAAAGGAATTGTTGTAAGCTCCGAGAAGTTGTTTCATGAAATATGGCAGGACGAATATTACAATAAAAGTAACAACACGATTACTGTACATATCCGGCATTTGCGTGAAAAAATAGGCGATACCGCAGATGAAGCCAAATATATAAAAACAATATGGGGCGTGGGATATAAAATTTAGTTTAGGCGGTAACAAATTGACGGCTGTGTTGCTGTTATTCAATTAAAATCCTATAAGGATAGAGATGAAAACTTTGAAGAAAAACGATATAGAAAAGAAATTGAGAATGAAACTGTACATCATCTTAATTCTTTATACCTTGATTGGTTATATCTTGGCAATTATATTCGACTATGGATTTAGTCAATTTTCAAATACATTTTTTCCGTGGCTTCATCTTAGAATTGAGGTTATCTATTTTTTGTATTTGGTCGTTGGCCTTTGCTGTATCTTTCATCATTACTGGAAAAAACCTTGGGGATATTTGCAGGAGGTCATCAATGCTACTAAAACCATATATCAGCCAAACGACAGCACCATTGAATTGTCGGAACCGCTCATAGATATGGAAAAACAGATGAACCAAATTAAAATGGCTGTCCTGCTTAGCCAGCAAGCCGTAAATGAAGCAGAAAACAAAAAGAACGAATGGGTCATGTATCTTGCACACGATATTCGTACGCCGCTTACCTCCGTAATCGGCTATTTGAGCTTACTTGATGAAGCGCCGGATATGCCCGTAGAACAGAAAGAAAAATATATCGGAATCGCTTTGAAAAAATCTATGCGGCTGGAGAAGCTGATTAACGAATTTTTTGAAATCACAAGATACAATACGCAGCAAATTAAACTGACAAAATCAAAGGTTGACTTGTATTATATGCTTGTGCAGCTCATTGATGAATTTTATCCTGCCTTATCCGCTAAGGGGAATTCCGCTATCCTTAACGCAGATGAAAACCTGACAGTCTACGCCGATTCTGAAAAGCTGGCAAGAGTGTTTAATAACATTCTCAAAAATGCGGTTGCATATAGCTACCCCAATACCGAAATTATGATTTCTGCAAAAGCGGACAAAGATACAACTACGGTTACATTTGAAAATCACGGTCCAACGATCCCGTCTGTTCAACTATCCTCTATTTTTGATAAATTTAACCGTTTGGACGATGCACGTAAATCAGACACAGGCGGAGCAGGACTTGGGTTGTCTATCGCAGATGAAATCATCCGTCTACACGGTGGCGAAATTTCCGCCCAAAGTGAAAATGATACCATTACATTTACTGTAGCATTGCCGGCATTATCATAGGAAAACCTCAATCCGATCTTAGGATTTTCTTAGGAAATTATCCTGTTCCTATTAAAGTTTGAAACGTCCTTGTTCAGTACACTAAAACTGAACAAGGACGTTTGTCGTTGTAGTTTAGAAAAAGGAGAAGTGACATGGAACTGACCATTACAAACCTTAAGAAAAAGTTTAAGGATAAAACCGCAGTCGATGATGTTTCCTTCAGCCTTACACCGGGCGTATGGGGATTGCTTGGAGCAAACGGAGCGGGTAAGACAACACTCATGCGTATGATTGCGGATATTCTAAATCCAACCAGCGGAACCATTTCTTATGATGGTAAGGACATTCATATGATGGGGGAAGCCTATAGAACTCGATTTGGATTTTTACCGCAGGACTTTGGCTTCTTTCAAGACTTTACGGTAAAAGATTACTTGGAATATGTTGCTGCACTGAAAGATGTTCCTGCAAGGGAAACCAGAAAAAAGATAGATGGCTTGCTGGATACCCTCACCCTTTCCAATGTGAAGAGTAAAAAAATGGTTAAGCTGTCGGGTGGAATGAAACGGAGGGTAGGGATTGCACAAGCAATGCTGAATGATCCTGAAATTCTGATGATGGACGAACCGACGGCGGGTCTTGACCCAGGGGAACGGGTGCGCTTTCGCAACTTCATTTCCGAATTTTCACAGGGGAGGATCGTACTCATTTCAACACATATCGTGTCAGACATTGAGTATATCTCTACCCAAAATGCCATTATGAAAGCAGGAAAGATTCTTGATGTAGGCACAACCGATGAATTGGTAAAACAAGTTGTGGGAAAAGTTTGGACTTGCGTGGTTCCTGCCGAGAAAATGCCCATGTATGAAATGCAGCTGCGGATTATCAATCAACGCAGTGAGGGGGATCATCAGGTATCTATCCGCTATCTGGCAGAGGAAGCGAAAACAAGTGATTCTGTAATGGCTCCTCCCCGTTTGGAGGATTTATATTTATGGTTGTTCCCGCAAGAGGAAACCCTTGAGGAGGGAAAATAATCCATGCGTATTTATTTACTTGAAGTAAAGCGCGTGCTTAAATCACGTCGTTCCATCATTTTATTGCTTATCGCACTGGTAATGTCTGCGGTCATGGCATGGCTGCCCGTTATGTACGAGGACATCAATCAATATGACCCCAATGGCAACAAAGTCGCCGAATTAAATGGTTTGGATGCGATCGCTTATAAGAAGTCGCTACGCTCTGCGAATAACGGAGTGGTTACCCCGGATAAGCTCAAAGAAGCTTTAACCCTCTATCAAAGTGCTGTTCAGCCATATGGAGAAGACAGTATTTACAGCGGAGAATTTCCGATAAAGCTTTACATGGAAAAAGTATTTCCGGTAGAAGCGCTTTTAGGCAGACTGCCCGAAGCCTATTCTGACCCCAAAACGGGTCAGGGAACGAGTTTAATGGAGATTTCTCCCGACAAATTAGACGGTTTCTATGAACAAACCGTACAGCACTTGAAAGACATTATGCAGATGGAGCAAAAAGGACACCCTGCTGCACAGAAAGCATCCTTGCAAAAATATACGGAGATAAAAACGCCCTTTCAGTTTTATCCCGGGTATTCAAGGGACGCCTTTGACTATATTGTTCTTTTTATTTTTATCCTTGTTGTTCTATGTACCGCTGCCGCTACCCCGACGTTTTCCAATGAATATCAAACGGGTTCGGATAGTATCTTGCGCTGCACCAAGTATGGGCGTTCCCGATTGGCAACTGTAAAAATAATGGCTGCGCTGACCATTTTCACCGCAACGTTTATCATTTGTATTTCGCTGCATTTGCTCATTTCAAATCTTGCATTTGGAACAGAATGCATGAAAACATCAATGCAGATGTTGTTTTCCGTTATCAGCCTGCCTGCATTTAATTTAGGACAACTTCAGATTGCCTTGGCAATCGGAGGAATTATTTCATTGCTGGCAACCCTTAGTTTTACACTATTTCTATCAGCCAAATTCAAGGATTCCCTTTCTGTTATCCTGATCGCTATTGTAGTGTGCCTGCTCCCTATATTTACCTATTCAGCCGGAGCTAATTGGCTAACCTTTCTCTTACCCTCAGGGGGAATCGGTATGCAGAACAGTTTACTTTATCAACTGACAGGTTTTACTTACCTGCATCTGGGTCAGGCAAGTATATGGTCACCTTATGTGACATTAGCAGCAGCAATAATTGAAATTCCTGTCTTTCTGTTTCTTGCTGTACGTACTTACTGCAAGCATCAAGTTGCCTAATATTGACTGTCACTTCATAAAACTGCCCAGCGGTTAGCATAAAAAAGGCGTTCGGCAATATGAGAGAAGACTGAAAAAAAGAGGACTAAAAAATGAAATAAAATAGTGCGAAAAGCGGAGGAACGTAAGAGGGGAAGGATACTCCAAATACGGAGATGCTTGGCTTCATCCCGAGGCGGACGAAGAAGGGGAGTTCGAAAGCAAGATCCGAGATTTGGTGAATTGGTTAGCCAGACAGGACCTACCTGAAGTCGGGAACTTTTACGCAGATTCGGATATGAGGAGACTGAATTTAATTAAATACTTTAGTGCGTTATACTGGATTAAGCCCGATTGGATGTTTATCGGTGAGGCGCCAGGGGTTCATGGTTGCGTAAAGACGGGGATTCCCTTTACTTCGGAGCGATTGATTCAAGAAAGACGCTTGGAGCGTCATTTTCCTGGTACCCGATTTGTGGTGGAGGGCAATAAATCCGAAGCTTCGGCAACTGTTGTTTGGGGGGCGGTGGATCGGTTGGCGAAGCCACCGGTGATGTGGAACGCGTTTCCGCTACACCCTAGGAACAAGGACGGGGGAAATAGGACTCCAACTTCTGCTGAACTGAGAATGGGGGCATATGCACTTTCGACGGTTATGGATTTGTTTCCGGGAGTTAAGGTCATTTCCGTAGGAGAAAAAGCAAAAAAGGTTTGTAAGAAAATTGGAGTGCAAACAGCAGGACACTTAATACACCCTTCTTTTCATGCCAAGGAATTCCGCGAACAGTTTGAGACGTATTTCTTCAACTAGCAATAGGAACGAGTGGAACGGATCAATGGTAACCAGCCGGATGCAGAATATGGTACAACGATTAGAATATATAACTCCAAGAGTCAGGCATGGGATATTTTTTATGGATGTGAAGGCGAGGTGACTCGTCTTGAAGCAAGGAAAGACGGAGAAAAAGTGGTTTTAACCGAAATATCGTCAGAAAAAATGAAATGGGTATTTTCAGAGACCACCAGGTTTAAGCGGCATTTTTATTATCCCCTCAACGCATGTGGAATCGGTGGCGTTGTTGGTGAAGAACCAATAAACGTTATACTCATCAGGAGGTAACAGATGAACCCCAAAACCTACAAATTTGAAGCGGTGATTCACAAGGTCCCTGACGTGGACGGGGCGTATGTTGAATTTCCTTATGATCTCAAGGAGGAGTTCGGTAAGGGCAGAGTTAAGGTTCACGCGACGTTCGATGGTGAGCCATACGGTGGAAGCATCGTGAATATGGGGGTCAAGAACGCCGATGGGTCAGTATGCTACATCCTGGGCTTGCGTAAGGAGATCCGTGCGAAGATTGGCAAGCAGCCAGGCGACAGGGTCAAAGTCACCATCAAAGCACGGGAGAGTTGATCTTGAAGAGGTCGAAGAGGGGGGACGAGCCCCTCTCTTTTGCACAACTTGAAGGTGTCCCCTGATCCCATTGCTTCATATTTATCAACCCTGACATAATGTTGTCAGGGTACTTCTGTATAATGAGCTTTAAATAAATGTCAGACTATACAGGAGTGGTAAATCTGATGGAACCGAATCAATATATCAAACTTGTAGGCTTAAAGGAAAATAACTTAAAAAATATAACACTCTCTATTCCCAAAAAGAAAATCACTGTGTTTACGGGCGTTTCCGGTTCCGGAAAGTCATCCATCGTGTTCGACACGATCAGCAAGGAAGCCCAGCGTCAATTAAATCAAACCTTTACGGCGTATATTCAAAATCGATTGCCCACCTACAGTCAACCGGACGCATTGTCCATCGAGAATCTTTCCCCCGCCGTGGTGATCGATCAAAAGCGATTAGGCGGAAATGTACGTTCAACGCTGGGTACGGTCACGGACACTTACTCCTTGCTGCGATTATTATTTTCTCGGATCGGGCAACCCTTTATTGGCGAATCGGATGTGTTTTCCTTCAACAATCCGAAGGGAATGTGTCCGAGGTGTCAGGGAATGGGGCGAAGGGTGGAGCCCGATATAGAGAAGCTGTTTGATAAAACAAAATCACTGAATGAAGGCGCGATTTTGTTCTCCACCTTCACCGTGGGGACCTGGTATTGGCAGAAACATCTCATCTCGGGCCTATTTGATCCGGATAAAAAGCTAATGGATTACACGGAGACCGAGTGGCAAATGTTGCTTTACGGCAAAGACAAGAAAATCGCATTACCCTTAAAAAACGAACCCGTCAAGTATTTCGAAGGGGTTATTGACCGATTTAGACGCATGTTTTTGGAAAAAGAAATCCATCAATTATCAAACAATGTCAAGAAGTTTATTACCATAACCCATTGCACGGCATGTAATGGAACCCGGTTAAGCCACGAGGTATTAAATTGCAAAATAAATGGTTATAACATCGCCCAGTTCGCCGCTATGGAAATAGGCGAGTTGTTAAAGGTCCTCGAAGCCATAAATGATCCCATAGCCAAACCGATCATTTCCAATCTGTCCATTCGGCTGCATCATCTTGTAGACATGGGGCTCTACTATCTTTCGCTCAACCGGGAGACATCAACCTTGTCCGGCGGCGAATCGCAGCGCGTAAAAATGATAAGGCATCTGAACAGCAGTCTTACGGATATGATGTATATTTTTGATGAACCCAGTACCGGATTGCATCCCCGCGATGTACACCGCCTCAATCAGATGCTCGAGCGACTTCGGGACAAAGGAAACACCGTGATCGTGGTCGAGCATGACAAGGATGTGATTCAGATTGCCGATCATGTGGTCGATATTGGACCGGGCGCGGGTGAAAGTGGCGGCGAAATTGTCTATGAAGGGGATTTCCCGGGGTTATGCGTTGCCGATACACTAACCGGAAAGTATATGAGGGATACCCTATCCTTTAAAAAGGAAACTCGTAAACCCACCGGATATCTTTCCGTTGTTGGAGCCTCAAAACACAATCTGAAGAATGTCACTGCTCATATCCCTCGTGGTGTGCTCACTGTCATTACGGGAGTGGCCGGTTCGGGAAAAAGCACATTAATTTTTGATGTTTTTCCGGAGCAGCATCCCGATAGTATTGTGATCGACCCAAAGTCAGTGAGTACCTCGACCCGGTCAACCCCGGCGACTTATACGGGCATGATGGAGGAGATTCGGGATGCTTTTGCCTCAGCGAACAAGGTAAGCAAGTCGCTTTTTAGCTTTAATTCGGAAGGGGCGTGCCCGGACTGCCATGGCAACGGGTTTATTACTACGGACCTGGCATTTCTTGAAAGTATTCGAACGACTTGCGAAACCTGTCGTGGGAAACGGTTCAAAGAAGAAGTTCTTCAGTATAAGTTAAATGGAAAATCCATATCGGATGTACTGGACATGACCGTATTAGAGGCCCTATCCTTTTTCCGGGAGAAAGAAGTGGTCTCTACTTTACAAGCATTATCGGAAGTAGGATTAGACTATATGACGTTGGGGCAACCGTTGAATACGTTATCGGGCGGAGAATGCCAAAGAATTAAATTAGCGGGCGAGCTTCAGCGGTCCGGGAACATCTATGTGTTGGACGAGCCGACAACGGGGCTTCACATGTCCGATGTGAGACATTTATTATCCATTCTCAATCGCTTGGTTGATAACGGCAGTACCGTCATTGTGATCGAACACAACTTGGATGTGATGAAACAAGCGGATTGGATTATTGATCTTGGACCCGATGGCGGAAAACATGGAGGGGAGATCATGTTCGCAGGCACGCCGCAAGATTTGGTGACCCGATGTAACTCGATAACTGCACAATATTTAAGAAATGAGATTCCGGGGGACTGAACCTTGAAAATCGAACGGTTATTAGGGATCATTGTGCTGCTGATTCACAGGAAAAGGATGAAGGCTGAGGACCTATCGAGGTATTTTGAAGTATCCGAGAGAACGATATACCGGGATATCGAATCTCTTCATCGAGCAGGGATTCCCATCGTATCGCTTTCCGGACAAGACGGCGGTTATGAATTAATGGATGGGTTCAAATGGGATAAAACGTATCTGACTTTAGATGATTTACTCTCGATCCAATGGGCTTTAAGAAGCGTTGAAAAGGCTACGGGGTTCGAGGATATTCACGAATTGATTTCAAAAATCAATCTTTTAATCGACACAGTTCCCGCGCAAGACCCAAGCATCCAATTGCAAATTTCACATTCGAATAACAGTTCGCAACATATTCAAGCCCTATACAAATCCATTCAGAATTGTACTGTAATCAGGATTCGATACGTGGATCATAAAGGAAGTGAAACCGTGCGGGATATGGAACCGATGGGAATCTTTTTAAAAGATTATCACTGGTATACTTGGGGATATTGTTTACTGCGAAAGGAACTCAGAGTCTTTAAATTAACCCGGATCATTGAAACGTATAATACAAATCGCTATTTTACCAGGCGTGCCTATACGATTGAAGATCTCTATGGCAAGGAAGACGGGAAAGCGGATAGCGGCATAATCACGGTTTGCCTCCAATTTAGCCAAGAGATGAGGGCGCAAGTATTAGATCATTTTCAGAAAGATGAAATCATGAATCATCCGGACGGGACAATCCTCGTAAAGAAAAATTATTACACGGTTGATAAAGCTATCGCTCAAATTATTGGTTTTGGAAATAAAGTCAGCATTATTTATCCTGAAGAGCTCATTCAAACATTTATAGCCTGTTTAGATGACATCAAAAAATTGTACACCGACCAAGATCGTGGAGAAGTTTAAGGTGGATCACGAAAAGCTCCAAAGCTGCCGGCCGTGCTGCCGCGTTCGGATTGGAGGAAACTGGGGATGCTTAAGCAAGGGGGAGCCTTTATAATGGAATATTAGGTACAACGAGAGGATTGGAGTTTGAAATGACAAACACAAATCATTTTTGGCGGGATTTACCCCGGCCCTTTTTTATCCTTGCTCCGATGGAAGATGTGACGCATGTCGTGTTTCGTCATGTGGTGAGTAAAGCCGGAAGACCGGATGTCTTCTTTACGGAGTTTGCCAATACGGAGAGCTATTGTCACCCGGAGGGAAATCTTAGTGTGCGGGGACGTTTGCTCTTTACCGAGGACGAACAACCCATCGTGGCCCACATATGGGGCGATAAGCCGGAGTATTTTGCAAAAATGAGTATCGAGATGGCGAAGTTAGGATTTCAAGGAATCGACATCAATATGGGCTGTCCGGTCCCTAATGTGGCCTCCAATGGGAAGGGGAGCGGCTTAATTCTCCGCCCGGAGGTGGCCGCCGAAATCATCCAAGCCGCAAAGGCGGGGGGATTACCCGTAAGTGTCAAGACGAGACTGGGTTTCAATCAAGTTGACGAGTGGCAGGACTGGTTGACCCATATTTTGAAGCAAGATATTGTGAATCTGTCGATCCATCTGCGTACGCGAGAGGAAATGAGCCAGGTCCATGCGCATTGGGAATTGATTCCCGATATTAAAGCGCTTCGTGATCGCGTGGCGCCGCAGACCCTGCTTACGATTAACGGCGATATCCCGGACCGGCAAACGGGCCTGAAGCTGGCCGAACAGTATGGGGTGGATGGGATCATGATCGGACGAGGGATTTTTAAGAATCCGTTTGCCTTTGAAAAAGAGCCGAGAGAACATAGCAGCACGGAATATCTTGATCTGTTAAGATTACAGTTGGATCTTCATGATCAGTATTCCGAGCAATTGGAGACGCGTCCGTTTAAAGCGCTGCATCGTTTTTTTAAGATCTATGTCAAAGGGTTTAGAGGGGCAAGCGAATTAAGGAATCGGTTGATGAGCACAACGTCTACCGATGAAGTTCGTGCGCTTCTGGATGAATTTGCCCAACAGATGGACGAGGCATCGGACAGTTAAATGAAGCCGCTAGTTCGAGATCTGCGTGAAACGAGTTTCGGTATTGTACCGGGCTCGTTTTTTTGATTCTTACTCTATCAAAAAATTCAAAAAAACTTCAAGAAAAGCAGGGCTTAGGCACTATTGGAATTATTTTCATGATTCTGTATCATTGTGATTGTAATAATTTGTTTTTATTTATCAAGATATGAAAGTTTGGAATATAATGCGGTTACAACCTGTGGCTTGTCTTATGGGTGAGCCATAGATAATAAATCCAAGGAGGCATGAAAATGACGAATGGAAAGGTCTCTTTTAAAGCCACATCCTTGATCGTAGTTTTAGCCGTATTTCTGTCTACATTTTGCGCCGTCTTACCGGTGAGCGCAGCCGCAAGAGGAGCATGGGCTCCCAATACCGCCTATGCCGTAAATGACACGGTAACCTATAGTGGAAGCACGTATACCTGTCTTCAGGCACACACTTCCCTCGTAGGTTGGGAACCGTCCAATGTTCCGGCTTTATGGCAGAAAGGCGGCGGCGGAACAACACCCCCCACCACACCGCCGGCAACAAACGGAGTAACCTTTTATGCTGATATCAACTATGGCGGAAAAGCAGTCACCCTTGGAGTTGGAAATTATACATTGTCTCAGTTGAATGCAAACGGAATTCCGAATGACTGGATGTCGTCACTTACGGTTCCCAGCGGCTGGACGGTTGAAGTTTATGAGAATGATAACTTCGGAGGCACCCGATGGACTTTTACTTCAAGTTCTTCCTGGGTTGGCAATGCCGTCAATGACAAAATGTCATCGGTCAAGATTTACACGGGGTCACCTTCTACAGTAACGAAACCTGGCGAGGTTCCCAGCCACATCTGGAACTATGTGATGAATGTGGACAATAAATTTGGCAAAGGCGGAGATTTTGCTTTATTGCTAAGTGCCGTGATCAAAAAGGAAAGCAGCTTTGGAGCAGGCTTGCCAGGCAGTCCATCAGCCGGCGACGGTTTGATGCAGGTAGAACCCAACACACGTAATGCTTATTTATCTCAATTCAGCTCAACCTTTGGCCGCGCTTATAATCACAGCAGCGAACAAGACCAGGTATGCATGGGCGCCATGATTTTGCAGGAGAAAATTAATAGATTCGGCGGCATATATAACGGATTACTGCGCTATAACGGCGGAGACAACTGGCATCCGGGAGCTACGGATTCTTATGGCCGTCCTATTCTGGCCGATCAATATGCAAATCAAGTCTACGCTACCTATAAGGGCTACGGCGGCAGGAACTAGAAATTCCTCCAATTGAATAAGAACATGAATCGAGACAAGTCCATCATTAGTGATGGATTTGTCTTTTTTACCATTTGATATAGAATGGCATAGATGAGAGTTTGAGAGGTTATTTTAAGCAAATTTGACCTTGCGATCTTCTCTATGTTGAAAAGGGAATCTTTCCCCTCGCGGTAAATGCCACGTCGGTTGTTTGTAAAGTGGAAGTAGGGAGGTGAGATCATGCCTTTGACTCTAGTCCGGCAGGATATTACGAAGGTGAAGGTTGACGTTATCGTTAACGCTGCGAATCCCGCGCTGCAGATGGGAGGCGGCGTTTGCGGGGCTATCTTTAAAGCGGCGGGAGTGCGGGAACTGCAAGCGGCTTGCGATCCGCTCGCTCCGATTCAGGTTGGCGAAGCCGTGCTGACTTTGGGTTACCGTCTGCCTGCCAAGCACATCATTCATACGGCGGGGCCTGTCTATCGAGATGGGAAACATCAAGAGGAGCGGCAGCTTCGCGCTTGTTACCGGAATAGCTTAACGCTCGCTACCGACCATAAATGCGAGAGTATCGCGTTCCCGCTGATCTCCAGCGGGATCTTTGGCTACCCCAAGAAGCAAGCGCTGCAGGTTGCTGTTTCTGTCATTCGCGATTTTGTTGAGGACCATGAACTGGATGTCTATCTTGTGGTGTTTGACAAAGAAACGTTCACGGTCAGCGAAAATATCTTAGGCGGAGTAGCAAGTTATATTGACGAGCATTATGTCGATATCCATACGGCCCGTCGGCGCAACCGGCAGTTGCTTGACGTTGAAATCGAGGCCTTGCAGGCCTCCGACGTACCGAAAAATTTTGCGCCGGCATCCGATTTGTTCGAAGCGCTGGATGATTGGGTTGGACATCTGGACGAGCCTTTTTCCCACACCCTTCTACGCTTGATCGACGCAAAAGGGAAAACGGATGTCGAGGTCTATAAGCGGGCCAATCTTGACCGTAAATTGTTCTCGAAGATTCGAACCGGGAAGGGGTATATGCCTAGCAAACGAACGGTGATTGCCCTGGCCGTGGCGCTGGAGTTGACGCTTGACGAAACGGAGGATCTGCTTCGCAGAGCGGGGTTTGCGTTGTCCCGCAGCCAGAAGTTTGATGTGATTGTGGAGTATTTCATTATCAACGGCCATTATGATATTTATGAGATCAACGAGGTGCTGTTCAAGTACGATCAACCGTTGCTGGGAGGTTAAAGCGGGGGAAGAATGTCGCTTCTTAAGCGACCTAGTTTCTGCGGTGAAGGGTTACCCTTAAATCACGATAACACTTGGGGAGGACGCTTCAATGAAACAAGGATTAACCGAGTTGGCATTTATTCTGGATAAGAGTGGTTCGATGGCTGGATTGGAAGCCGATACGATCGGCGGCTATAACTCGATGCTGAAGAAGCAAAAGGCGATCGAGGGCGAGTGCCGCATCACCACGGTTCTTTTTGCTAACAACGATGAGCTTCTTCACGATCGAATCGACATCCGGGCCGTTAGTCCGATGACGGAGAAGGAATATCAGGTGGGAGGGACGACCGCGCTCTTGGATGCCATCGGCAGGACGATCCACAAAATCGGAAACGCCCAAAAGCATACGGCCGATGAGTATCGCGCCGAGAAGGTGATGGTCGTGATCATCACGGATGGCGAGGAGAACGCCAGCAGAGAATATACGGCGAAACGGGTCAAGAAGATGATTGAACACCAGAAAACGCGTCAGGGTTGGGAATTTATCTTTCTTGGCGCGAACATTGACGCAGTTGAAACCGCCCGGCATTTTGGTATCTCTCCGGATCGCGCCCAGAACTTTCACGCCGACCGGGAGGGAGTCGAGCTCAATTTTCGCGTCATGAGTGAAGCGGTCGCTTCCTTCCGCCAAACGGCATCCATGCCGGAGGATTGGAACGAGGAAATTCGGGAGAATTATCAGCGGCGGGAGGGGCGTTAATTGAAGATAACAGAAGAACCTTTTCGATAGGCTGATACAACAGATAGCGGGATACAAGCTGAGAAGGCTTGGTATCCCGTTATTTGTTGTATTCCTCGCCAATTTCACTTATCCTTGTGTAATCATTCTCTAATAGCTTGAAAAAATCAGACGGCCTGATTTTTAAGCCTTTACAAAGTTCAAATATTTTCGTGACAGAAGGTTCGTTCCTTCCGACTTCAATCATGGAAATATAGGATCGATCTACACCACATTCATGCGCCAAATCCTCTTGGCTTAAACCTTGCTTGATTCGTAAAGCTTTGATGGTTTTGCCGATAATTTGTTTGATCTCTTTGGATGTATCCTTCAAGAAAATTACCCCTTTCAAGCTCATTATCAGTCTGATATACTGTTCCCAACAGATAAAGTATTCAACAAATTGTAAATATATTACATTTATTTTTACATATGTAATTCATTCTTGTGTTTTGATAATGGTCGAAAAGGAGGAGAGATCAATGACAATCCCGCCTTGGTTTCAAAGTGCGATTCAGCAAAGATTGGACCAAGTGATGATTCAAATTGAACGCCAACCCCGGTTTCGAAAGCTGCGTACGGATGAGCTTACGGCTATGGCTGCCATGTTTTCCGGCGTGGATCATAGAGATTGGCCGGGGTTTATGGAGTGGGAGGAAAAGCATCTCCACAGGCGAGCTGCAGAGCAGGAGCAGTTATATCTTCAAGGCGTGAAGGATGGAGTACAGTTGGTTGTGGCGCTGCTGGATACTTCCTCATCCAATTAGTTGGACCTTAGCGTTCAGAAGTCCGATAGAAACGTCAGAAGACACCCGGAACTCCGCCGGGTGTCTTCTCTAAATTGGGATTTCCATTTTCATGCGTAAGCCGTAATTTACGGAACGGTATTGCTGATCTCCGTTAGGAAACCGTTCTTTGGTTGAAAAAAAAGTGTTGCCAAATGGAAAAATTTCATAGCGCTATATCCCAGCATTTTATTTATAATAAAAAGATGTTTAAAAAACTGGGGGATCAACATGAAAACAATGCAAAATAATCTAGGCCAAGGACGAAATGAACGGTTCTCTTCTGCCGGCTTTATCTTGGCCGCCATCGGCAGCTCCGTGGGGCTGGGGAATATGTGGAAATTTCCGTATATTACGGGAGAACACGGAGGGGCCGCCTTCTTCCTGCTGTTCATCATCTGTTTAATCCTGATCGGCTTGCCTCTACTATTGGCCGAGCTGGCCATCGGGCGGTCGGGCCGAGGCAGCGCGTCCACGTCCTACGTCAAAGCCGGCGGTCCCAAAGTATTTGGCCGCCTCGGTTTGCTGCAAGTCATCGCACCTTTTCTCATCTTGAGTTTTTATGTCATCGTCGCCGGCTGGACGCTTCATTATGCCGTACAGTCCTTCGGCGGAAATCTGTACACCAATTCCGACTACAGTGGGCAATTCAGCACGTTCACCCAAAGTTACATGCCACTCGTTTGGCAGGCGGCGGCCGTGCTGGTTACCGGAATCGTGGTGGGGAGAGGGATCTCCGGCGGCATCGAGAAGTTCAACAAGGTGCTGATTCCGGGCTTGATCGTTCTTTTGGTTATTTTGATGATTCGGGCTTTGACCTTGCCCGGAGCTGAAGCGGGCGTGTCCTTCTTCCTTCGGCCCGACTTCTCGAAATTGAGTCCGGAAGCGGCTTTGGTTGCGCTGGGCCATGCCTTTTTCTCGTTGTCGCTAGGGATGGGGATTTTGCTTACTTATGGAGCTTATGTGGACAAGCGCCAATCTCTCGGCACGGCAACCCTGGCGATTGGGACAGGGGACTTGATCTATGCGTTTGTTGCGGGTTTGATTATTTTCCCGACGACCGCCTCTTTTGGGTTGGAGCCTGATGCGGGGCCGTCTCTGGTCTTCATCGCGCTGCCTGCCGCATTTTCGGCGATGCCGCTGGGAGCCTTCTTCGGCGGGTTGTTCTTCATCCTGCTGGCGATTGCGGCATTAACTTCCTCGGTTTCGCTGCTGGAAGTCCCGGTCTCTTATGTCATGGACCGTTGGGGCTGGGGACGCGGAAGATCCGTGACGATCGTCAGCGTGCTGATTCTGTTGGTAGGGCTTCCTTCTGCCTTATCCTTTGGGGTCGTCCCGGCATTCACGGAAATGGGCGGAAAGAACTTCTTTGACTGGCTCGATTTCATCACCTCGAATATTTTGTTGCCGCTCGGCGGCCTGATCACCACAATCTTTGCGGGGTACTTCTGGAAAAATGCAGCGGAAGCCGCGGGGCTCAAAGCAGGATGGTTCCGGGTATGGCTGTTTATGGTTCGGTATATCGCTCCGGTGCTCGTATTCCTGGTCCTGCTGCATACCACCGGAATTCTCAAATTTTAGGATCCGCGGAGTGGCATCAGCTCGGGCTGCTCCATGACCTTCCGGCACCCGTCTATGTCGCCAGCTTCACCGAAGCGGATCCGGAGCGGGCACCGGTCAATTGGCGAAGATCCGCGAGATCAAAGATCTACCTCAGATTGACCAACTGATCAAGCATGTGGACACGCAAGAACCCGGAACCCGATAATTCGGGTGTCCGGGTTTTCTGCTTCTTCACCTGATTGTGTCAAGTTTTCTTTGCACTTAAAGGTCATTCTCATTTTTGTGAAAGCTGCTACAATCAAGTTGAAAGATCTTCCAATGGGGGGGCAAGCAGCATGAGAACATTGGAAACGGATCGCTTAATCCTACGGGAATGGCGGGAAAGCGATGCCATTATCCGGACAACCCCAAATCCAAACGGGTGATTGAAAAATGCAGCTTTACGTATGAAGGAACCCTGCGTAAATACAGCCGGAATTTGAAGGACAGCGTACGGTACTCCATGACGAGGGAGGAGTGGGAAAGTCGGCATAAGTAGATGATTATAATGAAGATAACATATCTGTGAAAGCAAATTGATGACGGGACGGTGTCCAATGATCAAATTAACAATCCGCCAAGCACGACAATTTATGTTGTTGAAGCACGGTTTACTGGGTAAACATCGATTTGCGGGGAAACAGGGCGTGTTGGATTTTGTTCGGCAGGCCGGCTGTATTCAATATGATCCGATCGATGTTTGCGGAAAAAATTCCGAACTGGTGCTGCAGTCGCGAATCAAGGGGTTTTCCAAGGCAATGCTCGACGAGCTGTTGTATAAGGATCGACGTTTAGTCGATTATCCCGATAAAAACCTCGCCATCCTCCCTGTCGAGGACTGGCCGTATTTTGAGAGGTACAGGCGAGCCGCCCGGCAACATGCCGGAAACTATCCCGAGATGCAAGCTCTGACAGAGCAAGTGCGTGCTCATATTCAAAAGTATGGTGCGCTCAGTTCGGATGATATCCAATTGGACGGTGATTTCGCCTGGCAATCGGCTATCCACTGGAGCGGCGGAAACAGGGCCTCCCGTTCGGTACTGGAGCAGATGTATTCGACCGGTGAGTTGATCATTCACCACAAAAAAGGGACGCGAAAATACTACGACATCGCCGAAAAATACATACAGGCCCATTTGCTGAATGCCCCGGAGCCGCTGCCCGACGAGCTTGAACATCAAAAATGGCGGGTATTGCGCCGGATCGGTGCTGTTGGTCTTATATGGAATCGCGCATCCGATGCATGGCTGAACATTTGGGGACTGAAATCGGATGAACGTAACGAGGTGTTCCGCCGGTTGTTGAACGAAGCTCGAATTTTGGCGGTTACCGTTGAACAAATCAAAGATACGCTCTATTGCCGCGCGGAAGACTTGCCGCTGATTGAAACTGTCTTGAACAATCCGGAGCCGGCCCCCCGCTGCGAGCTGATTGCTCCGCTGGATAATTTGATATGGGACAGGAAGCTTATCCACGAATTATTTGGCTTTGATTACACCTGGGAGATTTACACGCCTTTAATCAAGCGGAGATTCGGATATTATGTATTGCCTCTATTATACGGAGAGAACTTCATCGGTCGGGTCGAGGCCATCGTGGAGCGACAAACGAGGAGCCTTGTCGTTAAAAACATCTGGTATGAGAACGGGGTGAAACAAACCAAGAAATTGCGAACCGCTTTGGACGCTTGTTTCAAAAGATTTGCGATATTCAATGGGTGTGAGACCATTTTGAAACCCGATGATCTATTGACAAGGGAGAAATTGTAGACAATAATTAGACCATTGGTCTAATTATATGTTGGAGGTGAATGCATTACGGCACGGACCAAGAAAGAATTTAATAATAAACGCCACGATCTGACTGATCGAATGTGGAATATTTTTGTGCGCAACGGGTACGAGAACACTACGCTGGCTTTGATCTTAAAAGAGTTGTCGATACCTAAAGGGGTTTTTTACCACTACTTTGCTTCAAAAGAAGAATGTGCGGACCTCTGTATCGAAATGAGGGTGAATCTGTGCATCGGCAAGATGCTGGATAACGACTCGCTTGAGTTATCGGCCGATCAAAGGCTTATCCGCATGATGTTGTTCTGCGTTCGCTTTTTTCACGATGATGAACAAGAGGATGCCCGGATGAACGCCCCGGATAATGCGGTTTTTCATCAAAAGTTGATGATCGCTTTGACGAGGCAATTGGCTCCGGTGTATTCAAAGATGATTGCAAAGGGCGTTGAGGAGCAAGTGTTCGGCACGGAGTTCCCACTGGAAGCCGCAGAAATGATCATTTCCCTTGCCAATTTTTATTTGGACGCCGACTTGTTTCGGTGGGAGCAAGAAATGATGGACAAGAAAATACTTGCCTTCTCTGACGCAATGGAAAAAATTTTAGGGGCCCGGAAAGGGACGTTTCATTTTATAGGGTCCATGCGCTAAAGAGGAGAACTATATGAAGATCATGATTTTGGGGCTTGGCGTCATTGGGACGACCTATGCTTATGTTTTTCAGAAATCCGGATTTGAAACCGCGCATTTGATCAGGGAACATAACAGAAAGAAATGTCCGGATAAAATTTCGGTTAAGCTCTTGGACGGTAGAAAAAGCAAACAAGGCGAGGACATTGAGGATACTTACACGGTCGCCATGGCACGGCAAGATGAAAGCTACGACCTGATCGTTGTCAGCGTCTCCGGCGGTCGTCTCAAGGAAGCCGTCGATACTTTGAATCAGAACCGTATCGGCGGAACCATTCTTGTGCTTAATGGCGTTAGAGAAGAAAGAAAAGATTTGGACGAAATCATGAACGGCAGAAAGTATATTTTGGGCTACCCTGTAGCCGGCGGCCAAATCGATATGGAAAAGGCTCGGTTGGACAGCGTTCTGTTCGGTCATATGATGATAGAGCGTAAAGACAAAGCGGGCATTGATCGGTATGATGATATTATTTCTCTATTGAACCAATCCGGAATAAAGGCTGAATGCCCGTACGATATGCTTGAATGGATATGGCTGCACATGGCGATCAATGCAGGCGTTATCACAACCGCAGCAAGCCTCGGGGACATTAAGGACAGTGTCGCCGCAGCGAGAAGGTTGATGAGCCGGGCACCTGCGCTAAGGGAAGCCATCCTGACCATTCGCGAATGTGTGAAAGTAGTGGAAGCAAGAAACGTCGATCTTAAAAATTACAGAAATGAGCTGATTCCCTATAAAATCCCGTCCTTGCTGGCCGGCCTCATCATGAAACGGATGTTCCGCACCAACCGGCTAACGCGACAAATTATGGAGCTTCATGCGAATAAAGATGATTTGCTTTATGTTTGCGGAAGCGTGTACGAAATAGGGAAGAAGATGAATATTTCAACCCCGTGTTTTGACGTCAACTATAAAGCGCTGTTGAATGCATTGGAATAACGGCTCGATGAAAGAGCGGCTTCGGGTACCGAAGCCGCCTTACGAAACGGGACGTGCTTGAATTTCTTTGCTGCGCGCTAGGATATCCCCTCCCCTCCCCAAAAAACCATTTTAATAGTATGCCCCGTTTAATTCTTCATTCTTCTGGCGAGTGCCATTTATTCCTTGCTCTCTAAAGGGCGACGGATTTTGATAGATTTTGTTATCCTAACTATATAAACGAAAAAGTGCAAAATAGCAAAAAAATTTACCGTTTAAACTAACTAGATTGTTAATATTGAATAACAAATGTTGGACCAAATCGCGATTTGTAAAAAAAAATAAAAATTCCCACGACTATATTTAGCTATTGACACAAAAATGGCGAAATCATAAAATGAAAGCGATAACATAATTGAGATTTGCGGCATATTTGTTAGCCTAACATCGAGGTTTTTATTATGCTAACTGTTAGGGGATGAGCAAGGGGAATGTTGGTTTTGGCGTCACGATTTCTTTGAGAATCTTTAAAAAATGAGGATGACTTAAGGAGGTTGGCTTAAAGGTGAAAAAGGGGAGCAGGATGATCGCTTTGGTTCTGTCGTTGGTATTGATATTCGCGGCGGCTTGTTCGGGCGGCAATTCCGGCAGCAGCGCCAATAACAACGGCACTGCGGACAACGGGGGGAACTCGGCCAAGACGGATCGCGGGAAGGAACGGAAGTCCCTTAAAAATGTAAGCGCTTCAGACCCTGATGTGAAAGCCGGAAGCAAAGTAACCGTCTTCAACCCGAAAATGCCTACCTTGGACCCGACGCAATGGCAAGGGCAGATTCTGGTAGGACAGGGAACCCTGCTGGAAGGGCTTTACGGTTATAACCAAGACCATGAAATCGTTCCGAAAATCGCAACGGGTTATACGGTTTCCGAAGATAAGAAAACCTGGACGTTTACGCTTCGGAAAGATGCCAAATGGTCCAACGGCGATCCGGTCACGGCGCATGATTTCTATTATTCCTACATGTACCAGCTGGATCCGGCCAATACGACCGCACAGCTTTGGCTTAGCGTACTGAATTACGTGAAGAACAGCTATGCTTACCATGCCGGCTCCGTCGGCAAAGAAGAAGTCGGTCTGAAGGTCATCGACGACTATACCCTGGAAATCACGACGACGCTGCCTCACGCCTTGTTGGGCAGCCTGGTTCTCGCCGGGTCGATGCCGATGAATCAGAAGAATGTCCAAGCGCATCCGGGCAAATGGTTCGAGCCGGAGAATTTCGTCGGCAACGGTCCTTTCATGGTGAAATCGTTCGTTCCTAACGGCGAGCTTGTGTTGGTGAGAAACCCGAATTATGTCGGCGCAGAAGGGCAGCTCAATCACGGCAACGTCGAGACGATCCATGTGCTTCCGGCCACGACGGTTCCGGTCGAAGATTACATGTCCGGCCATGCGGATGTCGTTCTCGTCCAAACCCCTTCGGATTTGCAATACGTAAAGACGACCGAATTAAAATCCCAGCTTTACTCGGCGCCGAACTATTCTATCCGCTATATGGCATGGAGCAATCCGGCGACCGAATCCCCTTACGATAAAAAAGAAGTGCGCCAGGCCATCGCCAAGGCGATACAGCGCGCGCCGATCGTTGATTCGGTTCTCAACGGTATGGGAGGGGCCACGAATATCTTTGCCTCGCCGGGTTGGCCGACCGAAAAGCTCGAAAAGGGCATCGACGAGGATCTCGAAGGCGCCAAGCAACTGTTGAAAGAAGCCGGGTATGAAGGCGGCAAAGGCCTGCCGACGCTAACGCTTTACATCGGTGTCAAGCAAGTGGATGCGCAAGGCGAACAAATCGCTTTGGCGTTGGGCCAAATCCTGCAGCAAAACTTGGGAATCAAGACGGAAATCGTGCAGCTGAACGAAGCGCAATTCAATGCCTACCAGTACAACGGGCCGCAAGCCAATGCAAAGCCGGGGTTTGTCTTGTCCTCCGGGGCCACGAACTGGAGCGAGCCGGGAACGCTGGATATGGGAGCAACCCAACAGCTGTATTCAATCGGAACGTTGGATGCTCCGTTGGAAGCAACGAAGAACTTTGTTGACTGGAGCAAAGAGGTCTATTATAAGCCGGCCATCGAAAAATACGGCAATCCGGAGGATCCCAAGGCGGGCGTAGAGTGGAGCGATTGGGCGGCTTTGGAACGGGCGGCCCAAGAAGATATCGCCTTTCTGGAAAAATGGATTTCCGAACAGCCTGCCGAGTGGCAGCCCTATCTGAAACAAGAGGGAGTTCCGACAACGGCCGAGCAGTGGCAGCAAATCGTCGATGTTTGGAAAAACGCCAAGACCAACGACGAGAAACATGCGGCTTTTGTGACGGCATGGACGTTCGTGGCGCCGAATGCTCCGGGAGGCAAGCTGAACCAGAACGCACTGGATGTACAGGTTTACTATAACCGGACCACCTCGGAATCGGAGAAATTACGGGATCAGCGAATGTGGCAGGCCCAATTCGTAAATAGCCTGACCGTCGATGAGGCCGCGCCGATTGCAGCCAAGCTGGTAAATTCGCTAATGGAAGACGCTTATGCCATTCCGTTGTTCTACCAAATGCAGTACTTCTTGGTTAAACCGGGGATCACCGGGGTGCAATCGAACCCTTGGGCATGGGGCAATTTCTACAACCTGCACTTTCTGAATGTGGATTAAATACACGGCACCTGTCGCGGGCACCCGTTCCGGTGTCCGCGAATCGGTCAAGGAGGCTCAATCATGGCCGTATTCAGATTCATCGCAAAGCGCATTGTCGAAATCATTATCACCTTAATCCTGGTCATTACGGTTAGCTATATCATGATGTACTTTTCGCCGGGCGGGTTCATGAATACGAGTACGATGGCTACGGCCCTGGCGCCGCTGCAAGGACAGAATCCCGTGCTATATCAGGAAGTCATGGAGCAATTTCAAAGCCGGTATGGCCTGAATTTGCCGCTTTGGCAACAGATTCTGAAATATGTTTGGCATGAATTGACGTTTGATTTCGGCAATTCCATGCAAAATCCGTCGCTTAGCATCGCCTCGCAGCTGCAGCGCACCTTGCCGGTCAGCGTTATTTTGGCCTTCGGGTCCGTCATGCTGTCGGTTCTGGTCGGGGTGCCGCTTGGTATCATAGCCGCGCTGAAACGGAATACCTGGATCGATTACCTCGTGAGTACCGTTTCCCTGGCAGGGCAAGCGATTCCGGCGTTTGTTCTTGCGGTGATTTTGGTTTTGCTGTTTGGGGTCGTTTTCCAGGGGATATTGCCGGTAACCGGCTGGGGCCGTTGGGAGCAGGCGATTTTGCCGATCATTTGTTTGTCCGCGGCGAATGTCGGCGTCGTAGCCAGATATATGCGCGGAAGCTTAATCGAAACGCTGAGGTCCGATTATATCCGGACCGCCAAAGCCAAGGGTGTCAAATACTGGCCGATGATCATGAAACATGGCGTCAAAAACTCGCTCACCGCGATGATTACCGTCATCGGACCGCAATTTGCGTTTACGGTGATGGGAACTATTTGGGTGGAACAAATCTTCGCGATTCCGGGGTTGGGCCAGGTGATGCAGACGGCGTTCACCAGCTTCGATTTTCCGCTGGCGATTACGTCCGTATTTTTGCTGGGTTCCATGATCATGATCATGAACTTGCTGGTTGACATTATCTATGCCTTGATTGATCCCCGGGTCAAATTGTAAGAGGGCAGAACAGTAAGCGATCAAGGAGGGGGCGCCATTGGCCAGAACCGTTACAGGGACGCATTCGGACGTTGTCCTTAAGAAAGAGAAGAGTAATCTCCGCCGATCGGAGTTTTACCAGGGTTGGAAACGTTTTAAGAAACATCGCCTCGCTGTCATCGGCCTCGTATGGGTGATTATCTTCTGTCTTGCCGGAATCATCGGGCCTTGGGTGGCTCCGTATGATTATCGAACGGGCGATTTTTTGGCGATTAACCAAGGGCCGTCCTGGCAGCATATTTTCGGCACGGATAACGTCGGACACGACATGTTTAGCCAGATTTTATACAGTATCCGCAGCGCGCTGATTATCGCCGTGGGAGCGACTTTGGTCAGTTTTCTGATCGGCGTGGTCCTGGGGCTCTGGGCCGGCTTGCGCGGCGGGATTGTGGACATGATCGTAATGCGCGCCGTCGACTTCATGATGACGCTGCCGGGATTTCTGTTTGCCTTGATCTTGGTCATATTGTTGGGCCGCGGGTACTGGTCGTTGATCTTAGCGATCGGTATTCCCGGATGGGCCGGCTATGCAAGACTGATCCGCAGCTTGGTCCTCGGCATGCGAAACAGCGAGATGGTGGAAGCGGCAACCGCTTTGGGCGCGTCCCAAGCGCATATCGCAAGACGATACATGTTCCCTAACGTCATCGGCAGCATGGGGGTTTCGCTTGCCTTCGGCATCCCCGGCGATCTGACTCAGATCGCGGGACTGAGTATTTTCGGTATGGGGCTTCAACCTCCGATTCCGTCTTTCGGCAACATGATTGCCCAAGCCAGCGAGAACATTCTCGGATTTCCGTGGCTGTTGTATTTTCCGGCGGGCATCTTCGCGATCACGTTATTATCCTTCCTCTTTGTAGCCGACGGTCTGCAGGAAGCATTCAGTCCAAAGGGGGGGCAATGAACATGAGCGAACCGCTGCTTCACATCGATAACCTTCACGTCAAGTTCGCCAGAAGCGAAGATGAAGTATATGCCGTCAACGGCGTCAGCTTTTCGATTCACGAGAACGAAACCTTGGGCATCGTCGGCGAGAGCGGCTCCGGCAAGTCCGTCACGCTCATGTCCTCGCTGGGCCTGATTCGCGAGAACGGAAAAATTACGTCAGGAACGGCGAAATTCCAGGGGAGAGACTTGCTGAAGCTGCGTCCCAAGCAATTGGAAGATATTCGCGGCCGTGACATCGGCGTGATTTTCCAGGATCCGATGACCAGCTTGAATCCGGTCATGCGGATCGGAGATCAGATCATGGAAGCGATGCTCACGCACCAATACGCCGGCCGCAAGGAAGCGTATGAACGTACCCTCCAGCTTCTGAACGAGATGGGCATTCCCGATCCGAAATCAAGGTTTAACAATTATCCTCATGAGTTCTCCGGCGGGATGCGCCAGCGCATCATGATCTCCATAGCACTGGCCTGCGAACCGCAGCTTTTGATTGCCGATGAGCCGACGACGGCGCTGGACGTGACCGTCCAAATGCAAATCCTGGCGCTGATGCAGGAATTGCGCCGCAAACGGGGCATGAGTGTAGTGATGGTGACGCACGACTTTGGGGTGGCCACGAATTTCTGCGACAAAATCATCGTCATGTACGGGGGCCAAATCATGGAGGTGGCCAAGACCGATCATTTCATTCGCCGGACGGCCCACCCTTACTCAATCGGTTTGAAACGGTCGATTATTGAGGTCGGCCACAAGGGTCAAGAGATTCTGCCCATCCCGGGGGCGGCCAAAGCGTTGACTGAGCCGCCAAGCGGCTGCCCGTTTGCCGAGCGCTGCTCTTTTGCGACAGACCGCTGTCTCCATGAAGTGCCCAAGCTTCGCGATTTCGGCGAAGACCATCAAATCGCCTGCCACCATGCCGAGGAGGTTGTTTCCCTTGCCTAATCAAGCGTTGCTGCAAATCGAGAACGTCACGAAAACCTTTCGTCAGCAGGGTAAAGCGCTGCGTGCCGTCGAGAATGTATCTTTTGCCCTGGAATCCGGGAAAACCTTGGGGCTTGTCGGCGAAAGCGGATCGGGTAAATCCACCCTGGGGCGTCTGGTGTTGCGTCTTTTGGATCCCGACAGGGGCAAAGTCATCTTCAACGGAACGGACATCACCCGATATAAGAAAAAAGACCTGCGCCCTTTACGGAAGGATATGCAGATTATCTTTCAGGACCCGAACGCGAGCTTGAACCCGAGAATGACGGTGAGCGATGCCATTGAAGACGCGATGGCCATCCATCAGATCGGAACGAAAACGAGCCGGCGCGAACGCGTGCTTGAGCTGTTGGAGCGGGTCGGCTTGCCCGATGAAGTCCAGTATGCCTATCCCCATGAATTGTCGGGGGGGCAGCTTCAGCGCGTGGGAATCGCCCGGGCGTTGTCGCTGAATCCGAAGCTGATGATTTGCGATGAACCGGTGTCCGCGCTTGACGTGTCCATCCAGGTTCAGGTCATTCAATTGCTTAGGGATTTGCAGAAGGAATTTAATCTTGCGTACATTTTTATCTCGCATAATCTAGCGGTCGTCGAATATTTGAGCGATGAGATCGCCGTTCTTTATTTGGGGGAAGTGGTCGAGCAGGCGCCGGCGGACGAATTGTTCAGAAAACCGACGCATCCGTACACCCAGGTATTGCTGAATTCGATCTTAAAGATTCCGGATCGTCCGGAGGATAAGCAAAAGATGATATCCATTCAAGGCGAAATCCCGTCTCCGCTTCACCCGCCGAGCGGGTGCGCCTTCCATCCGCGCTGCCCTTTTGCGTCGGAAGCCTGCAGGAACGCCAAGCCGGAACGGAAGAAAGTTTCCGAAGGGCATTATGCGACTTGCCATCTTGTGGATTAAGACAGTTGCAAGCATGAGGGAGTGACAGAAATGTTTATTAAAGGAATGACCTACGGTTGGAACAGTACGCGCGGCTCCTACCGCCAGCCTTATGCGCTGGATTCGCTTCGCCGGCTGAAGGAGACCGGCAGCGAATGGATTGCCTTGGCCTTTTATACGCTTCAGCCAAGCATTTACTCCACCGAGATCCCGTTCGATTACGGCGCCACGATGACCGATCGGGATATCGAATTTATCGTTAAGCAAGCCCACGCGTTGGGGCTGAAGGTATGCCTGAAGCCGGTCGTCAATTCGGCGGACGGCATCTGGCGCGCCCATATCGGGTTTCCGGAAGAAGAGGGGGCGCAGCCGTATTGGGCTGCGTGGTTCCGCTCGTACACCAACTTTTTGTGCCACTATGCCGAGTTGGCGGAGGAACTGGGCTGCGAGATGTTCTGCATCGGCTGCGAGATGGTGGCCACGGAGAAGAAGACGGATCATTGGACCGCCGTCATCGAACGAGTGCGCCAGTTCTACAGCGGCCCGATTACCTATAACGCCAATCACGGCAAGGAGGAGGGGGTCGCTTGGTTCGATCGGGTGGACGTCATCGGCACGAGTGCTTATTATCCTGTTGCCGGCCGTCCCGGGGACAGCGAGGAGGCGATGGCGGAGAACTGGCTGCCGGTCAGAGATAAGCTGGCGCGGCTGCATGCCAAATTCGGCAAGCCGATCGCCTTCTTGGAGATCGGTTGCCGCAGCGCGTTGGGGTGTGCGATGATGCCTTGGGATTTCTCGCATCGGGAGCTGCCGGCGAGCGAGGAGGAGCAGGCGAATTTCTACGGCTCCGTGATCAAAACGTTTTGGGAGGAGCCTTGGTTCGCCGGCTTTTTCTGGTGGGATTGGAGTGTAAAGCTTTATCCGCTGGAGGCGGCGGCGGCGAACACCGGCTTTGACATCTACGGCAAGAAGGCCGAGCAAGTGGTGAAGGAGTGGTACGCCAAGAGACGGTGAGGTGGCTTTCGCGTTGACTTCTCAAACGGGATAGTTCTGCTACAATAAGAGAAGTTGATTTAACGGAGGGAACCTCGATTGAAGAAAGTGACCATGCAGCAGATTGCCGAAAAAGTGGGCGTGTCCAAATTTGCCGTGTCCCAGGCGCTGTCCGGCAAACCCGGAGTCTCCGAGGAAACCAGGATGAGAATCGTGCAGGCCGCGAATGAACTGGGCTATTCCTGGAGAACCCAGTCTCCCCTGAAGGATAACGCCGGAAGACCGGACTTGAGGGACGAAACTTCGCTTTCCAAGGGCACGGTGATCATCCTGATGCCAAATGTTCGGTTCCAAAGCCGGGAATCGCTGTTCTGGGGCCGAATCATCGACGGCGTCACCGCCGCTTTAGCGGAACGCGAGCTTGGTGTCATGATGGTGACCGAAGGGTATTCGGATCGCTCGCTCAAGAGCATAAACCCGAAGGGCGTACTGGGTTTGATCGGGATCGGGTATATTGCGACTCCGTTGCTTCTCGAGATCCGGAATTTGCGCATTCCGTTCGTGCTTGTCGATCATGAGGACACGCTCATTCCTTCCGACTCGGTGTTCATGAATAATTACGACAGTATGAGGCAGATGACTTCGCTCGTCCTTCAATCGGGCCGCCGTGACCTTCGCTTTGCCGGAAGCCCGGGATATTCCCGCAGCTTCCACGACCGTTGGCTCGGCTATCGCATTGCGATGGAGGAGGCGGGGGTGCCGGTTCCGGCGCAGGAAGAAGATCCGTTTCTCCAATTGGAGGAGGACGCTTACCTTATCGTCGATCGGGAAATTCCCCAACTCGCCGCGAATCGGAAGCTCCCTTCGGCTTTTGTTTGCGGGAACGACTTTTTTGCTTACCTTATTCTAAAATCATTGATCGTCAACGGCGTTAAAGTGCCGGAGGAAGTGGCGGTGACAGGCTTCGACCACACGGACGAAGAACGGGACCCGGCCCTTCCGTCCTTGAGCACGATTCATGTTCCGAACGAGACGTTGGGAAGGCGGGCGGTCGAGATCTTGTTCCAACGGCTGGCGGACCCGGATCGCCCCTTCGAGAAAACGATGATACACGGCGCTTTATTGCTCCGGGAATCTTTCAAAATCAATTGAACGTGATCGGGCCCAAGGGGGGGATTCCAGCGGTTTCCTTCGGTATGTTTACATATCTGAAGGAGTACCCCAAAGTGGGAAGGGCTGTGAAAGATACGAAACGTCTGAGCCGCTCTACGCTCAATCTATGAAACTGCCGAAAGGTTAAAATTTGAACATTCGCAAGCCATCCCCTGCATAAAATGAATTCGAAACGCTTACATATATTGGGTGATCTTCAAAGTTCATGATTGGAGGGGAACGTATGGGTGCGAAAGGTGCGAAAGCTACAAAAGCCGGAAAAGGGAAAAGCTACACCGAGGTGTTGCATTCCGCGAAGTTCAAGACGCTGATCTCCCGCAAGAAAAGATTCATTATCCCGCTAACCGTGTTTTTTCTGCTGTTTTACTTTGCGCTTCCGGTCATGACTTCGTATTCGGAGGTGCTGAATCGACCGGCGATCGGCCCGATTTCCTGGGCCTGGATGTTCGCGTTCGCCCAGTTTGTCATGACGTGGGTGCTGTGTATCCTTTACTCCCGCGTTTCGCGGCGCTTTGACCGGTTAGTGGACGAAATTCGGCGGGAAATGGGGGCGTAACGATCATGGCGTTCACCTTATTTTGCGCGATTGTGGTGCTGACGTTGGTCATTACTTATTTTGCCGCCAAAAAAACGAACAACACCAGCGAATTCTACACGGCCGGCGGCGGGCTGAAGGGCTGGCAGAACGGGACCGCCATCGCCGGCGACTATATGTCGGCCGCGTCGTTTCTCGGCATCGCCGGGTCGATTGCCTTGGTTGGCTTCGACGGCTTCTTCTACAGCATCGGGTTTCTGGTTGCCTACCTCGTCGTGCTGTACCTCGTTGCCGAGCCGCTCCGTAATTTGGGCAAATATACGGTAGCCGACATGATTGCCGCCCGCTTTGCCAACAAAGAGGTTCGCGGGTTCGCGGCGCTGAATACGATTGCGATCTCGATCTTCTACATGATTGCGCAGCTCGTTGGAGCGGGGGCGCTGATCAAGCTCCTGCTTGGACTCGATTACGTTACGTCGGTGCTGATCGTCGGGGTGCTTATGACCGTATACGTCGTGTTCGGCGGGATGCACGCCACGAGCTGGGTGCAGATCACCAAAGCGATTTTGCTGATGGGCGGTACCTTCGTCATCTCGCTGATGGTCTTTGCAAAGTTCGATTTCAGCTTGACGGGTATGTTCGAGCAAATGAAAACGGCGACGCCATTGATGGAGAACTACCTGAATCCGGGCAACAAGTACAAGGTCCCCTTGGAGACGTTATCGCTCAACCTGGCGCTGGTGCTGGGGACCGCCGGGCTGCCGCATATTTTGACCCGTTTCTTTACGGTTAAGGATGCTCGTACCGCCCGCAGCTCCGTCGTCTACGCGACTTGGATCATCGGCATCTTCTATGTCATGACCATCTTCCTCGGCTTCGGAGCCGCCGCGTTCGTTGGAACCGGGGAGATCACGGCCGTCGACAAGGCCGGCAATATGGCCGCTCCGCTGCTGGCCAAGGCGCTTGGCGGCGACTTCCTGTTCGCCTTCATCTCGGCGGTGGCGTTCGCGACGATCCTGGCCGTCGTTACCGGCCTCGTTCTGTCCGCCGCGTCGGCCTTCGCGCACGACTTCTATGGCCAGATCGTCCGCCGAGGCAACGCGACCGAACGAGAGCAGCTGCGCATGGCTCGCTGGGCTTCGATCGGTGTATCGATCATATCGATCCTGCTCGCCTTGTTCGCCCAGAAGATGAATGTGGCTTTCCTCGTCTCGTTAGCTTTCGCGGTCGCGGCAAGCGCCAACCTGCCGATCATCCTGTTCACCGTGTTCTGGCGAAGATTCAACCGCACGGGAGCGATCTCCGGCATGCTGGTCGGCTTGTTCAGCACGGTTATTCTCGTAGCCTTAAGTCCGAACGTATGGGACCCGGAACCGGGCAAGGCGATCTTGACCGGAACGGCGATTTTCCCGATGACGAATCCAGGGATCATTTCGATTCCGCTGGGCTTTCTTGCCGCATTTGTCGGGACCCTCCTTTCCCGCAGCAAGGACGAGGCGAAATATGCCGAGGTTCTCGTCAAGGCGAATACCGGGGTTTAATGTGCGGCAACCCTCATAAGAATGCTAACCAATCAGACGGCCCCAATGGGGTCGTTTTTTTATTTAGGCTTTAGCCAGTTGAGTACGCGAAGCGTGCGAAACAAAAAACCACCCGCTATGCGGGTGGAGGGAACGAGGGTTTGACCAACAAGACCATCCCGATAAAATTGAGATGTTCAGGCTCAATGAAAGGAATGGTCTTAGATGGCAAACAAGAACTACAGTCTTGCTCACACAAAGTGGATGTGCAAATACCATATTGTGTTCACCCCGAAGTATAGACGGAAAGAAATCTATAATCAAGTGAGGAAAGACTTGATCGAAATTTTCAAACGTCTATGTAAGTATAAAGGCGTGGAGATTCTAGAAGGTCATATGATGCCGGATCATGTACACATGTTGGTAGCCATTCCACCAAAGATATCCGTGTCATCTTTCATGGGATATCTGAAGGGAAAAAGTTCCCTCATGATCTTTGAGAAACATGCCCAATTAAAGTATAAATACGGGAACCGAAAATTTTGGGCGGAGGGATATTATGTGAGTACAGTGGGACTGAATGAAGCTACCGTAGCAAAGTATATTCGTGAACAAGAAGTACACGACCAGGCGATGGATAAGCTGAGTGTAAAAGAATATGAAGATCCGTTCAGCAGTAACGGTGGCAAGAAGAAGTAAACCAGTTTAACTGGTAAGTGAAGGTGACAAAATACACTGAGCCTGAACAATTTTATTGTCAGGCTAGCGTCTTTAGGCGCAGTTTGGCAACAGGGGGTTATACCCCAAGAGCAAACCACCCGTTGGACGGGTGGTTATGATTTTCCATCCCTCACGATTCTATCATTCTATGTAAAAAACAAGGTAAAACCTTTAATTTGCGAAGTGAAATGTATGCGCTTACCTTCTATAATTTTCTAACAAAGGGGGTGATAGTTAAATGTTTCTAGATTATGACACAGGGTAGGTGATGCCCCACAAAAGCAAAGTCGCATCTCGGTATGAAGCAGAAGCAGGGAGCGGGAACGAATGACTTTTCTAAAAAAAGAGTTCTGAGGAGGAATTGATCATGAAGTTGAAAAAGAAAGTGTTTACATTACTCCTGGCGGCTTCGATGAGTTTCGGTTTGTTTGGGGCGACCTCTAATGCAGCAACGGATTATTGGCAAAATTGGACGGATGGCGGCGGGACGGTGAATGCGGTAAACGGGGCCGGAGGCAATTACAGCGTCAATTGGTACAATACCGGCAATTTCGTGGTCGGCAAAGGCTGGAGCGTCGGTTCACCCAATCGGACGATCAATTACAATGCCGGCGTATGGGCTCCTTCGGGAAATGGCTATTTAACGCTTTACGGATGGACAAGAAACTCGCTGATCGAATATTACGTCGTCGACAGTTGGGGCACGTACCGGCCGACCGGCACCCATAAAGGCACGGTGACCAGCGACGGGGGCACCTACGACATCTATACGACGATGCGCTACAATGCGCCTTCGATCGACGGCACACAAACGTTCCAACAGTTCTGGAGCGTCCGGCAATCCAAAAGACCAACCGGCAACAACGTCGCGATCACTTTCAGCAATCACGTGAACGCTTGGAAGAGCAAAGGCATGAACTTGGGGAGCAGTTGGGCTTATCAGGTCCTGGCGACGGAAGGCTATCAGAGCAGCGGAAGCTCTAACGTAACGGTGTGGTAATCGGTTAGTTCATCGCTGAACTTCGTCTCAAGGCCGTTCGGTTTACCGCCGGCGGCCTTTCTCGATCTTTCAATCAAAGGGGAGCTACCCATGAGGAAGCGGTTCAGATTCATGTTTCAGTTCATCACCATGATGTTGCTGGTCTCGGCCTGCTCGCTGGTTGCTACGGGAAAGCCGGAGCGGCTGAACGATCAATTCGTGCTGGTTCAAGGCGGGAGTGTGATGAACACCCTGTCCAATTACTACGGCTCGAATATCACGCTGGCTGATTTTTATATCGGAAAATATGAAGTCACCCAGAAGGAATGGGTGGAAGTGATGGGCAGCAATCCGTCCCAGTTCCAAGGCAGCGATTTGCCGGTGGAAAGGGTAAGCTGGTACGACGTCATTGAGTATTGCAATCAGCGGAGCATAAAAGAGGGCTTGAAGCCCTTTTACCATATAGATAAGAGTAAAATCGACCCGAATAATCAAAGCGAACACGATCACATGAAATGGCTCGTATCGATCAATGCGGAGGCGAACGGGTACCGGCTGCCGACGGAGGCGGAGTGGGAGTATGCCGCCGGCGGCGGCCAACGGAGCAGGAGTAACAAATACAGCGGAAGCTCCCGTGCGGATGACGTGGCTTGGTATTGGCGGAATGTCGGGGATAAATACTTGACCGGAGACTGGAACTGGCCGATCATCGAAAACAACCACAGCACCACCCAACCTGTCGGCGGCAAGAAGCCAAACGAGTTGGGGCTGTACGATATGTCCGGCAATGTCAGGGAATGGTGCTGGGATTGGTATGGAGACGATGTGAACAAGAGCGTGGACCGCGGCGCTTTCCGGGTGGTGAAAGGCGGCGGCTGGATCGGCGATATCGGCAGCAGCGAAGTTTCGTTTCGCGGCAAGTTTGAACCAAACGGCTTGGGTCCGGATCAAGGATTTCGATTGGCTCGCAGCAAGTAAACGCGATGGAACGCCCGCCGGTTTAGGATTTGAATCCAGCCCTCCCGACGTAGTATGCTAGACGAAAGCATCCATGCGGAATGAAGGGAGTCGGCCATAATGAATCTGGAAACCGTGATGCAGGAGCTTGAGGCGCTCGGCAAGGAACGGCTGAAGAAAATGTATCTCGGAAACGGCGCCCGGGAACCGCTGTTTGGCGTGGCTACTGGAGAGATGAAGCCGTTGTTCCGCCAAATCAAAATCAATCAGCCTTTGGCCGAGCAGCTATACGCAACGGGAAATTACGATGCCATGTATTTTGCCGGGATCATTGCCGATCCCAAAGCGATGACGCACACGGATTTTGAGCGCTGGATCGAGGGGGCTTATTTCTATATGCTGTCGGATTATGTCGTGGCCGTTACCTTGGCGGAGGCGGATATCGCCCAGGAGGTTGCCGACAAGTGGATCGCCAGCGGGGAAGAGCTAAGGATGTCGGCGGGCTGGAGCTGTTATTGCTGGCTATTGGGGAGCCGTCCGGACAGCGAATTTTCCGAAAGCAAACTCGCCGGCATGCTGGAAACGGTGAAGAACACGATCCATGAGGCGCCCGAACGAACCAAATCCGCGATGAACAACTTTGTCTACACCGTCGCCGTATCTTATAAGCCGCTCCACGACCAAGCGGTGGAGGCCGCCAAGGCGATCGGTCCGGTCGAGATGAAACGGGACAACAAGAAGAACACGTTCCTGAACGCCTCGGAAAATATACAAAAAGCCCTGGATCGCGGCCAGCTTGGATTTAAGCGGAAGTATGTGCGGTGTTGATGCGACTCGCTGGGTACAATCTAAAGCGCATTCTATATGAAAAATCGAATACAATCTTCCACTTTCATCGTTTCAGAAGAAATGTATTCGAAAAATCATACAGATTTGAGCTTGGTGCAGTTGGAAGGGAGTAATCTGTATGAAAAATCGAATACAATTCGTCGATTCTAACGATTCCGGCAAAATATATTCGAAAAATCATACAGATTCGCCTGGTAATTCCGCACACCGGAAAAAGACCAGCTGGTTGCGAACGCGAACGAGTTACACTGGCTTTCCATTCAACGTCGGTGGGTCCTCCGGTTTCATCTCCGGGCCAAATTCATCCACCGCTGCGGCAGGGTTGCCGTCCTGGTTCCAGGCGTCCTTCGTCATGAAGGCGCCTTTTCGTCCTTCATCGGTCGAATCCGCGGCTTTTGCCCGTTCCAGCAGCTGCTCTGCGTTATTCTCGTTATCGTTCATCAGCACACCTCCTTGGGTTTCTTTCGTGGATGGTCTTCAGTATTTCCCAAAGGTCACCCGTTCATAGGGGTCAAAATAAAACCCGCCAATGCTCGAACTCCTTGGAGTCCAAGCATTGGCGGGTGTCGTTAGTTGTTGCTGAAGGTTACTGCGCCTTGACGAATTCGGCAGCCTTGACGCCGGCCTGGCGTCCGAAAATGATGATATCGGCTACGGAGTTGCCGCCGATCCGGTTATCCCCGTGCAACCCGCCGGTCACTTCGCCAGCGGCAAACAGGCCTGGGATAGGGCTCCCTTGCTGATTCAACACTTCCGTGTTGGCGTTGATTTTCACGCCGCCCATGGTGTAGTGGATACCGGGAGCAATCTTGATGGCGTAGTACGGCGCGCCGGACAAATCGTGATCCATCCCGGTGGTTCTGCCGAATTCGGCGTCTTTCTTATTCTGAACGGCTCCGTTCCAGGATTCCAAGGTTTTCGCCAAGGCATCCGCCGGTACGCCCATGGCGTCGGCCAAGGCTTCAATCGTGTCGCCTTGAAGCACGAAACCCATCTTCTCGTATTGCTGGATCGCTTTGGCACGGGATTTCACGCCGGAATCAAAGACAAGATAAGCGGACTTCTCGGGCAGCGCATTAATCGCCGCGGTTACTTTATCGCGCGTATCCATTTCATTATAGAACCGCTTGCCTTGGCTGGATACGAGGATCGCTCCTTCGCCGCGCACGGCTTCGCCGATCAGGTAAGATTTCTCCTGTTGCACGGTCGGGTGAACCTGGATTTGATCCATATCGACCGTAACGCCGCCTAATTTCTCAATCATCGTAATTCCGTCGCCGGTGCTGCCGATTTGGTTGGTCGTGACGTACCCTTTCAAATCGGGTCTAAACTGGGTGATCATTTCCTGATTGGCCCCGTAACCGCCCGTCGCCACGATGACCGCTTTGCCGGTAATCGTTTTTTCTTCGGTTTCGTTAATGACCACTTTCACGCCGTTGATCTGCCCATCTTTTTCGGTAATCTCCTTGACATTGGCGTTAACGAACAACGGAATGCCTTGTTCCTGGACGTTTCTGACCAAACCGTCGACGAGGTATTGTCCTACGGCGGAGCCGTCTTCAGGACGGTGTGTGCGTTTTTCGCTCATTCCGCCCGTTATCGTAAGGTTATTCAACCGAATTCCGATGGAATCGAGCCAATCGATCGCGCCTGCGGAATGGTCAACGAAGAAACGGAGCAGGTCGGTATCATTCGTCCCGTGGCCGCCTTTTAACGTCTCTTCATAGAACTTGTCGTTGCTGTCCTCTATGCCTTGTTCCTTTTGAAATTTCGTCTCGGAGGCGTTCATGCCCGAAGACGACTTCGTCGTGTTGCCGCCGGCAACCGGCATCTTTTCGAAAATAACCGGATTCATGCCGCTAGCCTTGGCTTCGAGTGCCGCGGTCATACCGGCACCGCCTGCGCCGATGATAATAATATCGTAGCTGTCCTTCATCTGATCGTAAGGAGTATAGCTTTTTTCGGATGCGCCGGCTACGGCTTCGTTTTCTTTGGACGCGTCCGCCTGCCCGCCCGCTTGGGTCTGGTTCTGCTCCTGGGCTTGGTTCTTGGCTTCATTCCCGTTGCCGCATCCCGCGATGACGAGCATCAGCGATAGTACGAGAATGAGTGTTGCTGTTACTTTCTTGTGCATGATAAACCCTCCACTTTATATGTCTATATAGGGAAACGATTTTCTCTCGTTGCCCTTTAGCGAGGATAACATACGTTTCGGACAAAGTAAGTGAATTGATTCACAACCAAACATTTTCCAGTAGGGATCCGCAGAAGTATTTCCTAAACAAATGACATGAACCTTGTTTTTTAGTCTATAATGAAATTATAGGTACATCCCTAGGGTGATAAATAACCAAACGGCGGAGTTTTCAAACACCGTTTCACTCAGATCGAGTGGGCGGTGTTTTTATTTTTTGGGGTCCAGGTTGGAGGGTTCTCACTAGAATACCAAAGGAGGAAGGCCATGTTTGCGGTAAATGAGTACGTGATCTACGGAAGCAACGGAGTCTGTCAAATTAAAGACATTTGCACGCCGCCGGGAGTAGAGGGGGACCGCAAGTATTATCTGCTCAACCCGGTTTATCTCAAAGGGACTACGATTTATACGCCGGTCGATAATGTTAAGGTGATCATGCGCAGCATCCTTTCGCGTGAGGAATCCGAGCGTCTGATCTCCCGGATTCCGAGTATCGACACGACCTGGATCAGCAACGATAAGGCACGGGAAGCCAGCTGCAAGCAAGCGATCGGCACCTGCGATTACGTGGAATGGATCAAGGTGATCAAAACGATGTTACACAAGAAAAGGGAGCAGAACGGTTTAGGCAAAAAACTGCGGCAATCGGATGAACGCCTATTGAGCTCGGCCTCGGAGAATTTGCACGGCGAGTTGGCGATCGCTTTGAACATTCCCATCGAAGCGGTTGAAGAATACATCGAGAGCCGGATCGGTTTGTTCGAACATAAGATAGCTGTCAGCAACGAGCCAAGCGTTCGGAAATAACAAAAGGCAATTCCGCAAGCCATGATCAAACGGCTTGGCGGAATTGCCTTTATTTGCGTGCTTTATACAACTTCCATCTTCTGAGCGGTATACAAGCGGTAGTACAAGCCGCGTTTGGCCATTAGCTCGTCATGCGAACCGGATTCGGCGATCCCCTTATCTGCGACATACATGATACGGTCGCAATTCTTTACCGTCGACAGCCGGTGCGCAATGATGAACGAGGTGCGTCCCTTCAGCAGCTCGTTCAAGCCTTGCTGGAGCAGGCGCTCCGTCTTGGCGTCGATCGAGGAGGTCGCTTCGTCCAGGATCAGGATCCGCGGATCGGCCAGCAGGGTCCGGGCGAACGAGATGAGCTGCCGTTGACCCTGGGACAGCTTCGATCCGCGTTCGTTCACCTCGGTTTGGTAACCTTGCTCGAACTCGCGGATGAAATCGTCGGCGCAGACCGTTTTGGCCGCGGCGATGATCTCCTCTTCTGTAGCGTCCAGCTTGCCGTAGCGGATATTGTCCATGATCGTGCCGGAGAAAATAAAGCTGTCCTGCAGCATAATCCCCATCTGGCTGCGCAGCGACTTCAACGTGACCTGCGAAATATCGTGACCGTCGATCAGAATCTCGCCGTCGGTCAAGTTGTAGAAGCGCGAGATCAAGTTGACGACCGTGGTTTTGCCCGCGCCCGTCGGACCGACGAGGGCGATGCTTTCCCCGGCCTTCACGTCGAAGTTCAGGTGTTCCAGAATGTTAAGGCCCGGATCGTAGGCAAACGTCACGTCGTTAAACTTGACGTTGCCCTTCACCGGAGGCAGTTCCTTTGCCCCCGGCACATCGCTGACCGTCACCGGTTCGTCCAGCGTCTCGAATATCCGTTCAAGGTAAGCGACGGCGTTAATGAAGTTGTTGTACAATTGCGACAAGTTCAGGATCGGCTGCCAGAACCGGGCCGCATAGCTGCTCATTGCGAGGATCACCCCGAAGGTTACGCCTTCCGGCCCCATCGCAAGCAAGCCGACCAAATAAATGAGCGTCGTTACGATCGTCGCCAGATTGTCGACGGTGAACGGGATCAGGGCGTTGTAGCGCAGCGCCCGCATCCACTCCTTGCGGTAGTTGCCAGCCAGGCGGGTAAAGATGCCTTCGTTATGCTTCTCGCGGGAGAAAATCTGCGTCACGCCGATCCCGCTGATGCTCTCCTGCAAATAAGCGTTCATGTTGGAGCTTTTGTTCGAAACGGCCTGCCAAGCCCGGCGCTGCCGGGTTTTGATCAGCAGCATGACGCCGAGGAACACCGGCAAACCGGCCAAAGTGACCAGCGACAACCGGACATCCACCGCAAACATAAATGCGGCGATAAAGATCAGGTTGACGATCTCCAGAATAAAGTTGATGATCCCGTTGGACAAAACGTCCGATACGGCGTTGACGTAGTTGACGACCCGGATTAGGATTTTCCCTTGCGGGCGATCGTCGTAATATTTAAAAGGCAGATCCTGCAGATGCTTGAACAAGTCCGTGCGGATATCGAAGATGATATCCTGGCCGACCCGGGTCATGATCCGGGAGCGGATGGTCGCCAGCTCGACGCTGACCACGATCGTGAGCAGCATCAGCACGGACCACCCGATCAGCGCGCCGAAGGCTTTCTCCGGAATCGTCACGTCGACGACGTGTTGAATAATGAGCGGCGCCGACAGCGCGATCGCTGCTGACAAGGCGCTTAACACGAAGGCAACGATCATCGGCTTCTGCTGTTTTTTGATGTACACCATGGCACGCCTGAAATGCTTGATGTCAAAGGGAGATTCCAGGTTCTCGTCGACATCGAATTTATTCCTGGCCATGAGCGCTCACCGTCCTTCCGATACCTTCGTTCTGAAGCATAAATACCTCGTAATAATAGCCGCGTTTGGCCAGCAATTCGGCATGGGTGCCTTCCTCGATCAGACGGCCGCCGTCCAGGATCAGAATGCGGTCGGCTTCGGCCGTCGTGGACACGCGCTGAGCAATGATCAGCTTCGTGCAGGGGAAGTCCAACTCACGCAAGCTCTTCTGGATATGCTCCTCGGTTTCAAGGTCTACCGCAGACGTGGTGTCGTCGAGAATCAGAATCGGCCGGCGCACCGCCAGAGCCCGGGCTAGTGCAATCCGCTGCTTCTGCCCGCCGGACAAGCCGACGCCGCGTTCTCCGACGATGGTGTCATACCCTTCCGGCATTTTCGTTATAAAATCATGCGCCGCGGCCAACTGGGCATACTCGACTGTTTGTTCCTCCGGCAGTTCGGGATCGCCGTAGGCGATATTCCCGTCAATCGTGTCGGAGAACAGCAGCACGTCCTGGGTCGCGATGCCGATGTTGCTGCGGAGCTCGTCGAGCTCCAGCTTGCGGACGTCGACGCCGTCAACCAACACTTGCCCGCCGGATACGTCGTAAAAACGCGGGATCAGGTTCACGAGAGACGTTTTGCCCGATCCGGTGGAGCCCATGATGGCGACGGTTTCTCCCGGTTTAACCGAGAAGCTGATATCGTGAAGCACTTCGCCTCCGTCATATTTGAAGCTGACGTGATCGAAATCGATCCGTCCTTCGTAACGACGCTTGCGGGTGGCCTTGTGCTCGTTCACAATGTTAGGTTTGGCATAGTAAATTTCTACGATTTTGCTTAAGCTGGCGAAAAAACGCTGAATATCATTAATGATAATGCCGATATTGCGCATCGGGTTGGAAACGGCCCAGATCAGCGCGGAGAACGCGGAAAATTCCCCGAAGGTAATCCGTCCCTGCATGACGAAATAGCCGCCGGCCAGCATCAGGATTACGTTAAACGCCTGCGCGAACGTCTCCAAATACGGGAAGTAGTCCAGCCAAACGAGCGCCGCTTTTTTGTTGGCTTGGGAGAAGTGAATGTTCTTGTCCGTAAACTTCTCGATTTCGAATTCCTCGCGGGCAAAGGCTTTAACGACGCGGTTCCCGGAGATATTCTCCTGGGTGGTCGTGTTCAGTTGCGACAGCCGCTCACGCAGGTCGATGTACATCGGGCGGACCTTTTTCGCGAAAATATAAGCCACGATAAAGATCGGCGGCGCCAGAACGAGCAGCCACAACGTCAACACGGCATCAATCGTGAAAAAATAGGCGACGGCCGCGACGAAGATCGTTACCGATTCGATGATCGTCTTGATGATCCACGCCATCGAGTGGCGCACCATGTCCAAGTCCCCGGTCATCTTGGTCATCAGGTCTCCGGTCCGGTTATGGTCGTAGTATTCCATATCCTGGCCTTGGATTTTGTTGTACAGATAGATGCGGACTTTGTACAACATATTTTGCGAAGCCTGCTCGTATTGCATCGTCGTCAGATAAGCAAGCCCCGTGCGCAGCAAGGAAAACCCGATCATGCCCAGACAGAGCATGATGAGCAGCCCTCGTTCCTGCGTTAGATTCTGTACCGCATTTTCGCCCGTAATAAACGTGTCGACAATGCGTTGGCCTATGTACGGATTGATAATCATGAGCGAAGAGCCCACGACGGAAAGAACCAGCGCCGTAATGTACCTGGCCCGGTTGCCCTCCAAATTCTGCCATAGCCATTTGAGTTCGAACATCTGATCACCCGTTTCTGTTTGTTCGTTCTTGCATGCAAAGCTGCCGGATGGAATCCGTTTTCGCAAATCATCGTGATTATACCACAACCACCCAAAGGTAAAACCCGCGTATTCCAGCTTGTTATCACGTATGTTTGCGTTTTCTCGGGGGGATCGCCCCTTTGCTTTTATTTCGGTAAAATCTTTAGAATATGAAGGTGATATCAAGGATTTTGAAGGCAGATTTCGAAAAAATGTGAAGGAGGGATTGCGATGGTCGAAGGTATCCACATCGTTCCGTTAGTTCCCGCAGATCGGGAGGAGGCTTGCCGGGTATTCGAGCAAACCATCCCAGAGGCTTTCGCCGGGGAAGGGCTCGGGGATTTAATAGAAGAAATCCGCCGAGAAGTCGAAGGGAAGAAGAGGCTAGTGGACGCGGCGCTTCGGACCGCACCAGACTTAGATCCGCTCCAGCCTTGGCCGCATGCGGCGGAGGGGACCGTCTTTTTTCTGATAGCGAAGGCGGATCGGGAGGTGGTCGGCACGATCTCCTATGGTCCCCGCGGGAAGGAAATCGCCGAATGTACTCGGCGCGCTCTGGATGATGTTGGCGAACTGGGAAGCTTGTACGTGCTGCCCGCCTATCAAGGGCAAGGCATCGGGGCGGCTTTGATCCAGGCGTTGGCGGAAGAGCTGAAGGAGCGGGGCATCGAGCGATTTTGCCTCGACAGCGGCTACAAGAGGGCGCAGCAGAAGTGGCTGCGCAAGTTCGGAGCGCCTTATGCCGTGGCCAAGGACTACTGGGGACCGGGGCAGGACCATCTGGTTTGGTTGTGCAACGTGGGGGATTACCTGGGTGGGCAATGATTGATGAACGTAAAGTGGTCCCCTGTCCCCGATCCTCGGCCGCACTCGGCGGTAATAAGGGTAAAAAGTGTCCTTATTTCTCGAAAAAGCCACGTGTTGCGGTAAATAGGGCCATAAAATGGCCTTATTTGATTCGAAATCGGGCAGAAGCAGGACCTTTCAGTCCTTCAATCAGAAAATAAGACCCTAAAATGGCCTTATTTTCTGCATGGCGGGCAACAAGGTGGAAATAAGGTCAAAAAACGGCCTTATCGGAACGTCTAGTCCGCTCCCCATTTGCCGGGTCACCCGCACCGTGTTATATTGGTATGATCGGTGACCTTACATGCTGGCCGCCGAAATTAGCGATTTCGGCAAGGAGTTATTATGCAATTTAACGAACTAAACTTGATCCCTTCCATATTAAAAGCATTAGAACAAGAGAACTATACGGCGCCTACGCCGATTCAACAACAAGCGATCCCGCCTATTCTGAGCGGGAGAGACCTGCTGGGCTGCGCGCAGACCGGCACGGGGAAAACCGCCGCGTTCGCGATTCCTACGCTGCAATTGCTGCACAAGGACAACGCGCCGCGGGCGGGCCGGCGGAACATCCGGGCGTTGGTGATCACGCCAACGCGCGAGCTGGCGCTGCAGATCCACGAGAACTTTTGCGCCTACGGCAAATATTTGCCCTTGCGCTGCGCTGTCATTTTCGGGGGCGTGTCACAGAAACCGCAGGAGACCGCGCTGCAAAAAGGCGTTGATATTCTAGTGGCTACCCCCGGCCGTCTGAATGATTTGATGCAGCAGAAGCTGATCGATCTGAAGGACGTGGAGCTCCTGATTCTGGATGAAGCGGACCGCATGCTGGACATGGGCTTTATCCACGATGTCAAGAAAATCATCGCAAAAACGCCGTCCCAGCGGCAAACCCTGCTCTTCTCCGCAACCATGCCCGGCGTCATTGCTCAGATGGCCGATTCCATCTTGAGAAATCCCGTAAAGGTGGCGATTACGCCGGTATCCTCGACGGTGGATGCCATCGGGCAATACCTTTATTACGTGGACAAGAGCAATAAGAAGGATCTGCTGCTTCATCTCCTGAAGGACGAATCCATCGAATCCGCCATCGTCTTTACGCGGACCAAGCATGGAGCGGACCGCCTTGTGCGCCACCTGTCGAAAGCGCAGGTCAGCGCGAAAGCCATCCACGGCGACAAATCGCAAGGTGCCCGGCAGACGGCTTTGCAAGATTTCAAAAACCGGTCCTTGCGCGTATTGGTGGCGACCGACATTGCGGCGCGGGGCATCGACATCGACGAGTTGTCCCATGTCATCAACTATGAGCTGCCGAACGTTCCCGAAACGTACGTTCACCGGATCGGGCGGACAGGCCGGGCCGGTCAAAGCGGCGTGGCGATTTCCTTGTGCGATTTCGACGAGAAGGAATACTTGGTAGATATCGAAAAATTGATTGGCAAGCGAATCCCCGTAATCAAGGACCATCCTTACCCAATGACGCAGACAGCACCAACCCCAAAAGAAGCCCAGCCTGTTCGTGCGCCTAGAAACAAGGGTAAGGAAATGGAAAGGGTTAAACCAAAGGTTAAAGTGAAAAGATAATTGCCATACCAACTATAGCGGAGTGATGACATGGCCAAAGGGAAAGGCGGTACAGGCAGAGGAACGGACAAAAAAGGTTGGAATCGTTGGCAAGCAAGTGAACGAAGAGCGAAAAGCGCGCCTAAACCTTATACGAGCAAAGCTGATAAAAAGGGATCCGTTGAATCTAAGTAAGCTATAAACCCTAATGACAAAGAGCTTCCCTATGCCGGGATTTCGGTGTAGGGAAGCTCTCTTTTGTGAGGAAAGGGCGAAGCCTCATTCCCCGCCCGACAACAACTTCAGCAGGTTTTGCGGGATGCTGATTTTTTGGTTATCGATGAGCAGTTGGAATTCTCCGGAAGCCTCGGCTTGATGCGCGTGCTTGATTTCCTCCATTTCCTGCTGGAGCTGCTCCATTTTCAGATCCAGCTCATAGGCGGTGTCGGCGGCATTCTTGAGATCCTCGAGCAGACGGTCCGGCACGGATTCGTTATATTTGTAAAAAATTTTATGCTCCAGGCTGGCCCAAAAATCCATGGCGATCGTCCGAATCTGGATTTCGACACAGACCAACTCCTCGCCGTCCGACATAAACACCGGCACCTCGACCAGCATGTGCAGGCTTTTGTATCCGTTGGGCTTGGGGTGTTTGATGTAGTCCTTCACCGAGAGAATGTTCAGGTCCTTTTGCGCTCGCAGCATTTCGCTGATCCGGTAAATGTCCGAGATGAACGAGCAGGTGATGCGAATGCCGGCAATGTCGCGGATGTTGCGCTTGATTTCCTCGATAGAGGTAGCGCCGCCCTTGCGGTACAGCTTCTTCATGATGCTTTCCGGGGATTTGATTCTCGATTTCGTGTGCTCGATCGGATTATACTCATGCAGAAGCTGGAATTCCTCCTGCAAGATTTCGATTTTGGTCTCCACTTCGTGGAGCGCAAATTTGTACATCATAATGAACCGCGTTAGCTTTTTTTGCAACGCCTTCATCTGCTCCAGAGGGTTGATATAGGAATTATCGATCATAGGGATGGGTTCCGTCCTTTATCTTTAGATGTGTATAGAGTGGCCTACTCTATTATACCTTAGGGGGAACCGGGGATGCCAGAAACGGGCGCGGAGCCGCTCAGACACCCGCTTGAAGCAGAGGCAGCGCGTCCGTCAATTGAATCTTGTAGGATTTGACGAGGGTTTCTCCATTGGACGTATCGGCTTCGTAAGCCCGTTCGAAACCCAAGCTTTCATACAGCTTCACCGCAGCGGCCATCATGTCCGAGGTATGTAGGTACAGCGTGCGGGCGCCGAGCTGAAGGGATCTGCGGGCGGCCTCGCGGAGGAGCAGCTTGGCGACCCCGCGTCTGCGGGCGTAGGGCGATACGGCAAGCAGCCGAATAATGGGCGATTCGATGCCAAGGTCCGACCTTCCGTAAGCCGCCTCCGAGGTCAGGAACAGCTGCACGCTCCCGACGATCTCTCCGTCAAGCTCCGCTACGAGGCGGGCGTAGGGACCGTTGCCGTACACGGAGCTCCGGATGTTCTCCCGGTATTCCTCCCACCGTTCACGGGGCATGTCAAACGCATATTGCCGATAAGCCTCCAGCATCACATGGGCGATTTGTTCGCGTTCTTCGTCGCGGGCATCCCGTATTTTCACTTCCTGTTCGAAACGGCTCATTTCCAACACTCCCTTTATAGAGGTAGTTCGTTCATCAATCAAGTGAAGTGAGCTAAGTATAAGCTAAATACCAACTAAACGCATCGGAATATAAAAATATTTGCACTTCCATTAAGAAATTCTATATCGGAGGATTGACAAAAAGTGGCGGGCTCCCTAAGATAAAGGATAATTTAACCGAAAACCGTCTATGTAGATTGGTATAGTGAGATATATGAACGTTAGAGGAGGGACCGTTTTGAACATCGATCATATCGAGGCTTTTGTGTACATTAATCACTACGGCAGCTTCAACAAGGCCGCGGAGGTGCTGTTTCTTTCCCAGCCGACGGTGACCGCGCGGATACAATCGCTCGAACGGGAGCTGGACAGCCGATTATTTGATCGCTTGGGGAAGCAAATCCAATTGACGGAAAAAGGCAAACAATTTCTACCTTATGCCCAGCAAATCCTCCAGACTTACCAAAAAGGGAAACATCATCTCCACTCCCGGCCGGGTACCCCCGAGGAGCTTCGAATCGGCAGTACCGTATCCGTGTCCAACTACTTGATGCCGCATTTGCTCATGCTTCTGCATCAACGCTTTCCGTTGATCAACTTCAAGGTGACAACCGGCCCGACCGACGTCCTTGCGGCAAAGCTGACCGCTAAAGAAATCAACCTGGCTTTCGCGCGCAAGCAAATGAGTCCGGCCTTCCAATCCTATCCCTTCTACGATGACCCCATCCGGCTTTACGTATATAAAGATCACCCGCTTGCCACGGCAGGTAGCGCCTCCATCCGTGACATCCGGCGGGAACCGCTCGTATTCTTCGAATGCGGCTCGCTCGACTGGATGCGAATTCACCGCGCGTTCGAAAGCCTGGAGCAGCCACCGAACATCGTGTTTCAAGTCGATCATGCCGAGACCGCCAAGAAACTCGTATTAAGCCGGGCCGGCATTTGCTTTCTCCCCGGTCTGTCCGCCAGACATGAAGTTGAGGAGGGAAGCCTTGTCCCGGTAGACATCCTCGAGACGGCGGGCGTCTCCCTGCAAACCCATCTGATCTCCCTCAGCGGCGAAAACAATGTTTTTATAGACGCCCTATTGGAACTAGGCGCTCCACCCATTAACGATTTGCATGTACCCATAGAAAAACTCGATTAGACGCGTAACAAAAATCACAGTAAAGTAGTGTCAACATAATCCTGACTAAACTTATAGGAATTGTAAAACAAAGAAAATCGCGAATGGGGAAGGGGCAAGAGACATGAAGAGATGGTTAAATGCGGTGGCCGTACTGGTGTTAACGGGAGTGCTGGCAGGATGCGGAACGGAGACATCCGGCGGGCCGGAATCCAAGGGAGCTGCAGCGAGCGCGGCCTCGGGGGAAGTCAAGAAAATCATCGTGGGTACGGGGACGGGATTTCCTAAAGTATGCTTTATCGACGAGAACGGGAAGTTAACCGGCTTTGACGTTGAACTTGTTCGCGAAATCGATAACCGTCTGGCAGAATATGAATTCGAGTTCCAGACCCAGGAGTTTTCCAACCTGCTGCTAAGCCTGGAGACGAAGAAGATCGATTTTGTCGCCCACGAGATGGAGAAGAATCCGGAGCGGTCCGAGAAGTACCTGTTCAACAAAGAGCCCTACGCCCACTGGAGAAACAAAATTATCGTCGCGAAAGACAACGATACGATTCATTCGCTGGACGACTTGAAGGGAAAAAAGGTGCTGACAGGCGCTACCAGCGCGGAGGCGCAAATCCTGGAGAACTATAACAAAGAAAATAACAATGCGATCGAAATCGTTTATCAAAGCGGTGCGGCGAACGATACGGTCAGCCAAATCACGTCGGGACGCGTGGATGCCACGCTGGGAGCGGACTTCTCGCTTTCGCTGATCGACCCCCAAGGGAAACTGAAGACGACCGGTGAGGACCTGTCCGAAGCGGATATCCTCTTTGTATTCCGGAAGGACGATCCGGAGGCGCAGAAGCTCGCCGACGACATCGACGGCGCCATCAAGGAATTGAAAGCCGATGGCACGTTAGGCAAGCTGAGCAAGGAATGGCTCGGGGAAGACTTTACTTCCGATAACTAACGAGCAAGACGGGAAAGGAGGGAGATTTTCGTGGGGGCACCGTTTGATTTCTCTTTCGTGATCGGCGCCTTTTCAAAGCTGTGGTCGACGCTGGGCGTAACCTTGCTGATTGTGGGCGGGTCGCTGTTGACGGGGATCGTCGTCGGGTTTTTGATCGCGTTCCCTCGGCTGTACCGCATTCCGGTCTTGGAGCAGTTTTCGATGGCGTATGTCTCGTTTTTTAGAGGGACGCGGATTTTGATTCAATTGTTCCTGTTCTATTATGGCTTGCCGGAGCTGTTGAAGCTGGCCCACCTGGATATCTCCCGCGCGCCCGTGTTATTCTTCGTCATTTTGACCTACGGTTTGCACACCGGAGCCTTTATGTCGGAGACCATCCGCGCTTCGGTGACGGCCGTGGACCGGGGACAGGTTGAAGCGGCTTATGCCATCGGAATGAAGGGGACTCAGGCGTTTACAAGAATCGTATTGCCGCAGGCGCTGGCGGTTGCGGTGCCGGTATTTTCCAATATGGTGATTGCCTTGCTGAAGGATACTTCGCTGGCGTTTACGCTCGGCGTCATGGAAATGACCGGAAAAGCCCAGACTTTGGGCGCGCTCACCCAGCATTTTATCGAAGCGTATCTGGCCCTGGCTTTCATTTATTTGATTGTGAGCTTCACGCTGGAGAAGTTTCTGCGAGCTGCCGAACGGCGTTTGCTGAAGCATGAGCAGCCGGGTGGGGCGGAGAGAAGAAGATTTCGCATCGAGCGGAAGCCATCGATCCGGGGCATGTTCGCCGGGATCGGCGCGGAAAAAGGAGGCGCAAAACTATGAAAATCGACCCCTCGTTCATCTGGACGGCATTCATTCAATTGCTGTCAGCGATTCCTACCACGTTGCTGATTACCGCCGTGTCCGTCTCGGTCGGCTTTGGAATCGGCGTGATCACCGCGTTGTTCCGGCTGTATCGGGTGCCTGTGCTGGGTCCGCTTTCCACCGCCTATGTCACCTTTATCCGCGGAACGCCGATGCTGACGCACTTACTGCTCATTTACTTCGGTTTGCCGGTGATCCTTGACGGCTTATCCAGCTGGTTTGGTTGGGGGTTCAAATCCGCCTCCATCCCGATGATCGCTTTTGCCTTCATTTCGTTCTCCATCACAGCCGGGGCTTATATGTCCGAGGTGGTTCGTTCGGGTTTGCTGGCGGTGAACCGCGGTCAGCTCGAGGCGGCCTATTCCGTCGGGATGACGACGTTTCAGGCGCTTCGGCGGATCGTGTTCCCCCAGGCGCTGGCGGTCAGTCTCCCGAACCTGTCGAACTCGGCGATCGGGATGCTGCACGGCTCGACGCTGGCCTTTACCGTCTCCGTCGTAGATATTAACGCTAAAGCGCAAATCGTCGCTTCGACCAACTGGAAGTTTTTTGAGGCCTACTTAGCGGCGGCGGTGATTTTCTGGGGACTGACCGTCTTGATCGAACGGCTGACGGCGCGGCTCGAGAAACGAATCCAACTTTACAACCGGGGGGGAGTGGCATGATTCAGCTCCGTCATATTTCCAAGTCCTTTGGGCGCCAGCAGGTGTTAAAATCCATCGATCTATCGGTAAACCAAGGTGATGTCGTAGTCATTCTGGGACCCAGCGGTTCCGGCAAAACCACGCTGCTGCGATGCATCAACTATCTGGAGAAGCCAAGCGGCGGCGAGATTGCCATCGGCGATTTTCAGCTGAATTGCAGTCGAGCGACGAAGAAAGATATCCATGCCCTTCGGCAAAAGTCGGCGATGGTGTTCCAGCAATATAACTTGTTTCGGCACAAGACGGCGCTGGAGAACGTGATGGAAGGCCTGGTCATCGTCAAAAACATGCCGAAGGAAGAGGCCAAAGCCCGCAGCATCGCACTGCTGGAGAAGGTCGGTCTGGCCGGCAAGCTGGACGCCTATCCGAGCCAGCTGTCGGGAGGTCAGCAGCAACGGGTGGGCATTGCCCGGGCGCTCGCCTTGGAGCCGGAGGTGATTCTGTTCGACGAACCTACGTCGGCTCTGGATCCGGAGCTTGTCGGCGAAGTGCTGGAGGTTATCCGTAAGATTGCCAAGGAAGGGATCACGATGATTGTCGTAACCCATGAGATGGGGTTTGCCCGCGACGTGGCCAACCACGCCGTGTTCATGGACGGCGGCGTCATCGTGGAAGAAGGGAGCCCGGCGGAGCTGCTGTACCATCCGCGCGAAGAACGGACGAAGCAGTTCCTGAAACGAATTACTCCCGAGCTTAACTATAACATTTAGTTTGGAGGCGAAAGAGAGATGGGACTCACGATTAGCGTGTTGGATCAAAGCCCGATTTACCCGGGAGAAACGGCGGAGGAGGCGTTCGCGCATACCGTTTCGCTGGCCCGAAAATCCGAAGAGCTGGGGTTCCGGCGGTTTTGGGTGTCGGAGCATCATGATTCGGAACAGGTAGCCGGTTCCTCGCCGGAGGTGCTGATCTCTTACCTCCTGGCCAAAACGAACACGATCCGCATCGGCTCCGGAGGCGTGATGCTGCAGCATTACAGTCCCTATAAGGTGGCGGAGAACTTTAATGTGTTGGCTTCCCTGGAGCCGAGGCGAGTGGACCTTGGCGTCGGCCGCGCTCCCGGAGGATTACCAAAAAGCACGCAGGCTTTGCAGCAAGGCACGCGGGAATCGGCTTCCCTGACGGACAAAATCGTGGAGCTGCGCAAATACGTGCAGGACCGCCTGGAGGCGGATCACCCGCTGGCTGGATTGCGCGCCGCCCCGCGCCCGGCGCAGGCCCCCGAGCTTTACGTGCTCGGAGCGAGCGTGGACAGTGCGGAGATTGCCGCCGGACTCGGTTTGCCTTATGTGTTCTCCCTGTTCATTAACGGGGATCCGGCAATCGCACTCAAGGCGATCCAAACTTACCGGCAGAGCTTTGATACGTCGTACGGCTCGGAGCCTCAAGTCATCCTGGCGTTGTCCGTCGTCGTCGCCGAATCCGAAGCGGAAGCCGCCGAACTCGCCGGCAAGCAGAAGGTCGTGAAGGTGCGGCTGGGCAGCGGCAAAACGGTGACGCTCGGCACGCGGGAGCAAGCGGAAGAGTTCGGCCGTCAGGCGGGAGAGTCTTATACGATCGAGGAGCAGGAGCCCTGGATTGTCAAAGGCACCAAGGAAGCCGTCCGCGAGCAGCTGCTGGCGCTGCAGCGGGATACCGGCATTGAGGAAGTGATCGTTACCAGCAATATCAGCCCTTTCGAGAAGCGTGTCCGCTCCTTTGAACTGCTTCACGAGGCTTTGGTCGAAGTGACGGCGGAGGCGTAACCATGTCTAACGATACTTATACGATTCAAGGGACGCCCGGGATAACGGCAGAACGGTTCGTGGCGATTCGCCGAGAGCTGCACCGATTCCCGGAGCTGTCGAACGAGGAATTCGAGACGACCCGCCGGATCCGCGGTTGGTTAGAGGAAGCGGGCGTCCGGATCCTGGACGTACCGCTGGCGACCGGGCTGGTCGCAGAGGTCGGCGGGCTCCAGGGTGGACTGGTTATCGCGTTTCGGGCGGATATCGACGCGCTGCCGATCCAGGAGGAGACCGGGCTGCCGTTTGCCTCGACGCATCCGGGCAAGATGCATGCCTGCGGGCATGATTTCCATACCGCCGCCCTGATCGGTACGGCATATGCGCTGAAAGCCCGGGAGTCGCAGCTGAAGGGCATGGTCCGGCTGATCTTCCAGCCGGCCGAGGAGAAAGCCAAAGGCGCGCGGCAAGTCATCGACAGCGGCGCATTGGAAGGGGTGCAAGCCATCTTCGGCATGCACAATAAGCCGGATCTTCCCGTCGGAACGATCGGGATCAAGAGCGGCCCGTTGATGGCCGCCGCCGATGGCTTTGTCGTCGAAATCGCCGGGCGGGGGACCCATGCGGCCGTGCCGGAAGCCGGCAACGATCCGATCGTCACCGCCGCGCATCTCGTGACGGCGCTGCAATCGATCGTCAGCCGGAACGTCGGTTCGCTGGAAAGCGCCGTCATCAGCGTCACGAAGCTGCATAGCGGGACGGCCTGGAACGTCGTCCCCGAACAAGCGCTGCTGGAAGGCACGATCCGGACCTTTGACGAAGAGGTGCGGCAGCGGGTGCTGAAGCGCTTTGAGGAGGTTGTTCAGGGAGTGGCGGCTGCGTTTGGCACGACGGCCGCCATCCGCTGGATCGAAGGCCCGCCGCCCGTGCTGAACGACCCTGCGCTGGCGGAGCTCGGGCTGGCCGCGGCGGAGGCGGCGGGATATCGGGCCGTTACGCCGGTTCCATCGCCCGCGGGAGAGGACTTTTCCTGGTATCAACGGGAAGTTCCGGGACTCTTCGTCTTCATGGGGACGGATGGACCGCGGGAATGGCACCACCCAGCTTTCGATCTTGATGAGCAGGCGATTCCGGTAAGCATCGGCTTCTTCGTGAAGCTGGCGGAACTGGCGCTGGATGGTCAGCAAAGGGAGGTCGGGCGGAAGGAAGGGGCGCTCCGATGAGTACGGTCGCCTCCTATGACGTCATTGTCGTCGGCGCGGGCTCCATGGGGATGAGCGCCGGTTATTATTTGGCCCGCAAGGGCCTGCGGACGCTGCTGATCGACGCCTATGATCCCCCGCATCGGGAGGGCAGCCATCACGGCGAACCCCGGCTGATCCGGCACGCATACAGCGGAGATCCCGTGTATACGGAATTGGCGGTTCGCGCCCACCGGTTATGGAATGAAGTGGAGGAGCTGACCGGGACCCGGCTGCTGGAGCCATCCGGCGTGTTGAATCTTGCAGACCGAGGACTACACTCCTACAAGCAGCGAATCGCGCAGGCGGAGGCGCTGGGCGTCCGCACGGAATGGCTGGACGCGGCGGAAATCCGCGCTCGTTGGCCGGAGCTGACGATCCCGGACTCGTTTGAGGCGATGGTTGAGCCGGACGCCGGGTATTTGTACAGCGAGCGATGCGTGGAGGCGTACCGCAAGCTGGCTTTGGCGCAAGGCGCGGAGCTGCTGACCTACTCCATCGTCCGGAAGGTGAAGGTGCATAGTGGGGAAGGCGGCGGCGTTACGGTCTATACGGCGGACGACAAGTTTCATGCCGGGGCCGTTCTGCTTACCGCCGGAGCGTGGTTTAGCACGCTCGCTCCGTTCGTCGACCTTCCCATCCGCGCCGTGCGCAAGGTGGTCGGGTGGTTCGAAACAACGGGTTCTGGCTTTGACGCGGGACGGTTTCCCGGGTTTACGCTGGGTACGCCGGAAGGCGGCTACTACGGGTTCCCGAGCATCGGCGGAGCCGGCCTCAAGATCGGCCGCCACGACGGAGGAGTTCCCTGGGCACCGGGGGAGACCTTGGCGCCTTTCGGGAGCCATCCCGAGGATGAGGGCGATCTGCGCCGCGTGTTGTCGGCCTATATGCCGGGGGCAGCCGGCCGTCTGAAGCAAGGCGTTGCCTGCAAATACGAGTTGACGCCGGACGAGGACTTCATTATCGACCGGCACCCGGAACACGCGCAGGTTTGGGTGGCGGGCGGATTTTCCGGACACGGCTTCAAATTTTCCAGCGTGGTCGGGGAAATTCTCGCGGACTTCATAGTAGATGGGAAGGCAGGTTACTCCCTGCGGCCGTTTGCGCTCGATCGTTTCATTCAGCCGGCTCGATCGGGTGATTAGGGAGGAAACCTGATTTTGAATCGGAGGGGATTGCATGACCCTAGTCAACTTTGAAGCTTTTTTGAATACGCATGGGCAACTCGCCTCGGCGATCGATGGCCTGAGCGAGGAGCAGACGACATGGAAGCCGAAGCCGGAGAGTTGGAGCGTACTGGAGGTGTTGTCCCACTTAGTGGATCACAGCCTCGTCATTTCCTTTCGGATTCGCGATATCCTGGCGGGGACGGAGGCCCGGCTGCCGGCTTTTAACCAAGATGCCTGGGTCAGCGGCCAATATGCCAATGCGGGTAGCGTTGCCGACGTGTTGCAGGCTTTCCATGCGCTGTTGCTCTACAACAGTCTGCTGCTTAGCCGCTTGGATGCGGCCGATCTGGAGAAAACCGGCGTGAATGCCAAAGGAGAGACCGTTAAGATTACGGATATCGTGGAGGGCTTTACCCGCCACGTGCAACGCCATTTGGGGCAAATCGATCGAATCAAACAAGCGGCCGGGATTGCCTGAGCAAGGGAAGAAATAAGGAAACGATATCGAATCGATAAGGAGGAACGAAGTTATGGCGAAGCCAAAACAACTCAAATTGGGCGCGTTACTGCATGGGGTAGGAGGAGGAACCTCCCTGTGGCGCCATCCGGACGTGCAGTCGGATGCCAGCATCAATATCGACGGATATAAACGCTGGGTGCAAAAGGCGGAGGCTGGCAAATTCGATCTGGTGTTTATTGCGGACGGCTTATATATCACGGAGAAATCGATCCCCCATTTCCTGAATCGCTTCGAGCCCTTAACGCTCCTCAGCGCCCTGGCGGCGGTCAGCAAGCATGTCGGCCTGGTCGGGACGTTGTCCACCTCATACAGCGAGCCGTTCACCGTCGCCCGACAGTTCGCCTCCTTAGACATGATCAGCGGTGGGCGCGCAGGCTGGAATGTCGTGACCTCTCCCTTGGAAGGCTCGGCGTTGAACTATGGGAAGAAGGAGCATCCGGACCATGCCAAACGTTACCGGATCGCCACCGAGTTTCTGGAGGTTGCCCGCGGTCTGTGGGATTCGTGGGAGGATGACGCCTTCTTGCGGAATAAGGAGACGGGAGTATTTTTTGATCCGGACAAAATGCACACGCTCAATCACGTCGGAGAGTTCTTCTCGGTGAAAGGGCCGCTCAATATCGCCCGTTCCAAGCAGGGGCAGCCGGTCATCTTTCAGGCGGGCTCCTCCGAGGTCGGCAAAAATTACGCGGCGAAGCATGCGGACTCCGTGTTCACGGGGCATGAAACGCTAGAGGACGCGCAGATCTTTTATCAAGACGTGAAGTCCCGCGCCGCCTCGTTCGGGCGCAATCCGGACGAAGTCTTGATCTTCCCGGGGATCAGCCCGATCCTTGGCCGCACGCCGGAGGAGGCGGAACGCAAGTATCAAGAGGTCGCCAGCCTGGTGACGATCGAAAATGCCCTGGATTATTTGGGACGGTTCTTCGAGCACCACGACTTCTCCCAATATCCGCTCGACGAGCCGTTCCCGGAACTCGGCGATTTGGGCAAGAACAGCTTCCAAAGCGGCACGGATAAAATCAAAAAAGACGCCAAGGAAAAAGGGCTGACGCTGAGACAAGTGGCGCTGCAGGCCGCAACGCCGCGCGGAGGCTTCATCGGTACACCCGAGCAGGTCGCGGACCGAATTCAGGCCTGGTTCGAGGGAGGCGCTGCCGACGGGTTCATGATTACCGCCGCCGTTCCGAACGGACTGGAGGAGTTTGTGGATCTGGTCGTCCCGATTTTACAGGAGCGCGGCCTGTTCCGGACGGAGTACGAAAGCGATACGCTGCGCGGCAACCTGGGCCTCCCGGTTCCGGAGAACCGGTACACGCTGGAGCGCCAAGCGGTAGCTAAGGCCTGACAGAAAGGAGGAGAAGCCATGGCAAGAATCGCCATCATTGCTGGAAGCCCTAGCTTAGGGTCCCGGTTATTCGGATTAACCGAACATGTGGAAGAACGGCTGCGCCGTGCCGGTAACGACATCGCTTGGATTTCGGCGGCAGAGCTCCCTTCAGAGGATTTGCTGCGGGCTAACTTTGGCAGTCCGGCAATAAAAGCCGCGCTCGATGCCGTCGAATCGGCGGACGCCGTGGTCATCGCCAGCCCGGTCTATAAAGCGTCCTATTCCGGTGCACTGAAGACGATCCTGGATTTGATCCCGCAAAAAGGGCTGCAGGGCAAACCGGTGCTCCCGCTGTTCATCGGCGGGACAATCGCCCACTTGCTGGCCGTCGATTATGCCCTGAAGCCGGTGGTTGCATCGCTTGGAGGTACGCATATTCTAGGCGGCGTGTTCGCCGTCGATCAATGGGTGAGCCGTCTGGAGAACGGGGGATATGCGCTTGAGGAGCAGCTCCGGGAACGGATGGACGAGGCGGTCGCCGAGTTGAACCGGGAATTGGCACGCTACCGGCAGATAAATCAGGAGCAGGTACTAAAGCTAGGCTAGAGATGGGTAAAAAGAGCAAAAAGCTTCCCGCATCCGTTAAGATGGCGAGGAAGCTTTTTCGCGTGTAATTGCCTGCCGTTGAATCGTTCAGCTGCCGAGCTGCGACTTCACTTGCTGCACTTCCTGGTCATTCGCCATCATCGCCGGCTGGTAGAAGCCTTTGGACTCGGCCAACTGGAACAGCTCGTATTGGGATTTCTCGCAGTTATCCCGGATTTGCTGAACGGTGGATCTCAGCTGGAGATTGGCGCATTCCGAAATGACGCTGCTGTACGTGTTCAGGCTGCTTTTGACCATGGACAACGCGTCGTTCACCATTTCTTTATCCTGCATCATCGTAATAGAGAACCTCCCTAGTTCAAAAATGACATTAGCTGTTGCTTGGTGTTCAGCGCGTCCTGGGCCGATTTTTGAAAGTAGGCTTTGACTTGCGGATCGACGGACTGCTGCGCGTAGGTGAGCATTTTTTGATGTGCCGTTTCGTGGGCGCCGATCAGGTGCCGCAGGCTTTGCAGCTCCTGTTGGTTGATTTGGGCCATGCCATCTGCTCCTTTCGTTTGGTATTCGCTGGTTATTGTTTGCGAAACCGGGACAAATATGCGATTGGCATGTTTTCTCCGGGAAAAAGGGGCGGATTGGTGAATAAAATGTGACGGAGACTGGGAAGGAGGGGCGCCTAAGGTTTGCATCTTTTTACATTCGAGTCTTTAGTCCTACTTTCCATGACATGTGAACTATTAAAATAGTCACTGTGATATTGTCGAATTTGGTTAAAATTAGGAAGGTGGTTTTGTTTGTATTAATTACAATCATACAAGGAAAACAGAAGGGTCCTAACTTATGAAAATTTAATCAAAAGGTGGAATCATAATGTCCAGGCTAGGTAATCCATTCCGATGGTTCAAGAGATTCAGGTTTCGTTCGCTTATCGGCAAACTGGTGGGAATGATCGTGCTGCTGATGACGGTCTGCGCCGTTTCTTTCACGCTGGTGTCGTATTACGAGGTTCAAAGATCGATGACCAGCCAGATGAAAAGCGACGGAACAACCCTGGTGACCAACATCAAACGCGAGATCGTCAGCAACGAGCTGTCGGACATGGGCCAGCTGCAGAAGGTGTTCCAGACGATCAAAGAGGAAGGCAAAGGGAACATCGTTTACATCTCCCTTTCCGATGCCAAGGGAAATCTGATCGTATCTGACGATAGCCAGACCGGGGAGGGGAACGCAGCCGAGGGGACGGACGCAACCGCTTCGGCTTCGGCCACGTCGGCGAACACGGATTTGACCACCGTGGTTTCCAATCAAGAGACCCAAGGCAGTATTTTGAAAACAGCAGGCGGGGAGAAGGTTTATAACATCTCCACGGATTTTGCATACAGCAAGGAGCTCTCCGGCGCATTGAATGTCGGGATCTCGCTGGAAAGCATGTATGATCAGATCCGGGAAGCGCTGTTCGAAACGATTGTCATTTCGCTGGTCATCCTGCTGGTAGCGATTGCCCTGGGCTTGCTGATGGGACGCAAGATGATTCGTCCTATCACGATGATGTCTAAACAGATCAAGCGTTATGCCGCCGGGGATTTCTCGGAGGAATTCACCCGTCGCAGCCAGGATGAAATCGGCAAAATGGCGGAGGATCTGGCCCATATGCGCAGCAAGCTGGGCGGGATGATGGAGAACATCCAGCTTCGCGCCGGCCAGGTCACGTCCGGTTCGCAGCAGCTTTCGGTCATGATCGGGGAAAGCTCGCAGGCGGCGAAGGAAATATCGGCAGCGACGGATGCGCTGGCGGCGGGTTCGGGAGACCTTGCGGTGAATGCACAGGAAGGGCTGGAGCGGCTGAATCGCTTGGCACAAGAGATTATTTCGCTCACCGGCCGGGCGGACCAGATGAAATCCAGCATCGAAGAAACACAGGAAGCGAACCAAACGACCATGAGCAGCATGAAACAATTGCAGAAGGCGATCCGCGAGAACGCGGAAGTGACGATCAACATCGAGGAGCAGGTGAACGACCTCAGCGAGAAGTCGGAATCGATCACTCAGGTCACGACGGTGATCAAGGCTGTTGCCGAGCAAACCAATCTGTTGGCGCTGAACGCCATGATCGAAAGCGCCAGAGCCGGCGAACAAGGACGAGGGTTTGCGGTCGTGGCGGAGCAGATCCGCAAGCTGGCCGAACAAACGACGGGTTCGGTGCAAGGAATCGAGGATATGGCGCGGGAAGTGGCCGCTGCGGTTGCGAAAACCCGGGAGTACATGCAGCAGGGGGCCGAGGTCATTACCCGGACGAGCGAGGTGTCGCGGGAAACCGGCCAAGCCTTCCGGCAAATCGACCAGACGATTCATCATATGATCGAAGGCATGCAGGAATTGATCGGCGGAATCACCCAAATCAACCACGATAAAAATGAAGTGATCGGCACCATCGAAAGCATCTCCTCGATCGCTCAGGAATCGACCGCGGCTACCGAGGAGATCTCGGCCTCAACCGAGGAGCAGCTGGCCAGCATGGAGCAGGTGTCCGCTTCGACCGGCGAGATGAAGGAGATCGCCGACGATTTGAATCGCTTGGTAGGACAATTCAAATTCTAACGTGGGAACAGATATGGACAGCGAACCGAACTTGCCTCTCCAGCAAAACATCCGTTACACTGATACTAGAATAGAACGATGAGCTGCGGTTAGTCATCCTAACCGGGTAATGAGGGACAAGCCATGGTATTGAAAAAAAGGGAACAGCAATCACTGCTGACCAAGGAGAAAATATTACGCAATTCAATTGAGCTGATTACGGCTTACGGATATGACGAGGTCACGATTTCGCAGATTTGCCAGAAAAGCGAGGTGGCCAAAGGCTCGTTCTATACCCACTTCAGCTCCAAAAGCGAGATCGCGATCGAAATCCTGAAGGACATCAACGTCCGCTTGTTCCACGGCCTGGAGGTCAATGCGGAGCAGCCGGCGGAGCGGCAGCTTCGGGAGTACGCCCGGCTGTATTTTCGAACGGTCCTGGAATGCGGGCCGGCGATGTCGCGGGAAATTTTCAAAATCATCCATACGGTTCAGTTCTCCAGCGGGGACGTATCCGACCTGCATAACAGTTTTATCGAGCGTTACGTCCGACTGGGGCAGGAGCAAGGCGCTTTCCGAGAAGAGCTGAATCCGGAGAAAATCGGCCATTACTGGTCGGACGGTAACCTCGGTCTGGTCCGTTATTGGATCGCCGACAGCGAACGTTACGACTTGATGGAGGAAGGCATGGATTATTTCGAATTCATGATGAACGCGATCCGTGCGTAACAAGTCAACAACCCGTTTCTCCGCAAAATGCTGCGGAGAAACGGGTTGTTGTTTTTCCTTGTTTATTTATGGGCGGCGGCATGCTCCCCGGCAATTCGGCCGGAGTTGACGGCAAACGCCATCGTCAGGCCTTCCACATCCGGGTAACTGTTGTCGTACAATCCACCGGCATCATTGCCGACGGCATACAGCCCAGGAATGACCTTGCCTTCGGCCGTCAAAGCCTGCAGATCCTCGTTGACGCGCACGCCTCCGATCGACCCGTAGGTCGAACCGCTAACGCGGATAGCGTAGAACGGACCTTTTTCGATCTTGTATTGCAGGTAAGCCGGGTCTTTGTAATAAAGCGTATCTTTTTTGGCAGTTACGGCTTGGTTATAGGTTTGCGCCGAGGCTTTCAATTTTGCGGCGTTCATGCCGGTTTTGGCGGCCAGATCGTCCAGCGTCTTGCCGATGGCGACAACGCCGTCTTTGGCGAACGTCTCGAGGTCGGCTTGCAGATCTTTGATCGGGGCGGTCTTCAGCTTGGTGACGTCGTTGCGCCCTTGGGCAAACAAGCCGTCCCCGTTCACTTGGTATGCGCCGCACAAGTTGCTGCCCTCTTTGGTCAGCTTGTCTACCGTGGTTTGGTCAATCACGGCAAAATATTCTCCGCCTACGGAGTAAGCGGCATTCCCCCACAAAACGTTGTCGTACACGACCCCTTCGTCCACGAACCGCGTGCCTTCTTTGTTCACCCAGAACAGCGGCAGGTCTTTCACTGTAAAGGTCGGACGGCCGTTGTAGTTTTCAAAGATCCCTTTCGTTCCCGACAGGTCGCCGAGGTGGATCTGGATGACGCCGCTGCCGATTTCGTCGGCTCCGATTGCCCAGGCCATTTTCACGCCTTCGCCTTTGTTTCCCCACCCGTAATAGTTGTAGTAATTCACTTTCGTTTTCTCTTTGAACATCTCTTCGTTGGCACCGAAGCCGCCGCTCGCGAGAATGACATTCTTGGCGCTCACCTTCAGCGTGCTGCCGTCTTCCATGGTAGCGGTGACCCCGGTCACGCGGCCATTGGCATCGGTGATCAACGATTGGCCGGTGGTGTTGAAGCGGACGTCAACCCCGAGTTCTTTTTGCATCCGTTCATGCAGTTTGGCAAAATCAGCTTTCGCGTTCGTCCATAGGTGATAAGTCTTTGGCGAATCGACGTGCAGCTTCTGGTTGACCCCAAGGCTCAACCGCAATCCGATGCCGTTGGCCTGCAGCCAATCGATCGTGCTGCCCGATTTGTTGAGAATCGCTTTGAGCAGCGGGGCATTACTGCGGTAATGGTTGTATTTCTCCAAATAGTTAAACAGGTATTCGGTCGTTACGGTTTCTCCGGCCGTTTTTTGCAGCGAGGTTTCTGTACCCGCGATGCCCATCGCGTAGTTTAAGAGACCGCCCATGGCGGAGGTTTTCTCCAGCACGATGACCTTCGCTCCGTTTTGGACCGCAGCCAGCGCAGCGGCGGTTCCCGAAGTGCCGCCGCCAACGATGACGACGTCCGCCGTTGCGGTTTGCACCTTGCCGCCCGTCGTAACCGTTTGCAAATCGGATGGCTTCAAGCCGGTTTGCGCCAGCGCCGCTTTAGCGGCAGCCAAGACGGCGGCCGAGGTGTGGGATGCGCCGGCGATGCCGTCCAGCTCGACGTTCTGCTTGGCTAACATTTGCTCCTGCAGCTTCTTCGCGGCAGCGCCCCCGACCTCCGGCGTTTCCTTGTCCGCTTGAATCGTGACTTTGGTGATTTTCTTGCCATCGACGGTCAGTGAAACTTTGACGTCGCCTCCGAACCCTTTTTCCGTCGCCGTGCCCGTCTTGCTGCTCGCAGCAGCAGCGGCATTGGCATCGCTGACGGACTTGCTGCCGATTTGCGCGCCGCCGAGCACGAGTGCCAGGCCCAATAAGCCCGCCGTTACCGGCTTAATCCAAGATTTCATAGCCAAAACTCCCCTTCAACCCTAATTTGGCCGCGTTCGATGACCGAAGTCAGTGACCGTGGTCAGTATCAGAATAGCGCGATTCCTTGCCTATTAAAGTGAAATAATTCACAAAACAAAGAAAAAGGTTTTGCTTTATAATAGAACCCGTTGATTGACTTGGGAGATCGCCATAGAGAGGTAGGGGAACGCATGAAAACGACGGAAACCGCCGTCCCTCGATTGGGTGTAGGTGCGGTGATTCGGAACGACCGCGGGGAGATCTTGATGGTGCTGCGCAATCGGGAACCGGAAAAGGGCACGTGGAGTATCCCCGGCGGAAAAATCGATTTGTATGAAACGATGGAGCACGGCGTCATGCGGGAAATCAAGGAAGAGGTGAACCTTGATATCGAGGTAACCGGAGTATTATGTACGGCGGAGGCGATCCGGCCGGAAAAGACGGAGCACTGGGTTTCGGTGATTTACGAAGCGGCGATTGTCGGCGGCGAACTTCGGAATATGGAGGAGGGGGGAGCCATCGGGGCGATGGAGTGGTTCCCGCTGAATCGTTTGCCGGACAAGCTGGCGAGCTTCACAGCGGCAGCGATCGAGGCACTACAGAGACGGGAGTAGACGGGGGATAAAATAACGGAACTCAGCGACCTTATTCGGTCCAATCCGGCCGAGTTGGGACGGAAAATCGCCGGGAAATGGGGGAATAAGGTTCCCCCTGGTCCCATTACGCCGGTGCGTCCGAGCTTCCGACCCGCTCGCGCCGTCGGCCGCACACTTGCGCGTAAACGGCGATGATTTGCGTCAACAGGCCGGCGATGCACACGCCAGTCCAGCCGAAATGCGCGTAGCTGAACGAGCCGACCCAGGAGCCCAACGCGCCGCCGACGAAATACGATACCATGTAGATCGTATTGATGCGGTTGCGGGCTTCGTCGCTGATCGCGTGGATGCGGGCCTGGTTGGAGATCTGCGTCGATTGGACGCCGAGATCAAGCAGGATCACGCCGACAACCAGCCCCGCCAAGGCATAGCCGAAGCCCAGCATGCAGACGTAGGCGAGGATGACCGCGCCCATGCCGATGCCGATGGTGAAGCGCGGGCTGCGCCGGTCGGCCATCCGCCCGGCAACCGGAGCGGCCAGGGCCCCGACGACGCCGATGAGCCCGAACAGACCGGCCGCGTCAGGGCCAAGGCCATAGCGCGGTTCGGCCAGCAGGAACGACAGCGTCGTCCAGAACACGCTGAAGGCGGCGAACATCATGCCGCCGTTCAGCGACGCTTCGCGAAGCAGCGGCAGATCCTTGATGAGCGAGGCCATCGAGCGGAACAAAGCCCCGTACCCGGCCGCTGTCGTGGACGGGGACTTGGGCAGGCGGTACGTCAGAAAGAAGGCCAGAAGGATCATCAGTCCGGAGGCGATAAAATAGACGGCCGGCCAGCCGAGATATTCGCCGACGAGACCGCTGAAGGTTCGGGAGACGAGAATCCCGATCAAGAGTCCGCTCATGACGGTGCCGATGATTCGGCCGCGTTCCTTCGGATCGGCCAGCTGCGCGGCAAGCGGCACGATCAGCTGGGGCACGACGGAGGTGAAGCCGACGGCGAAGGAGGCGACGTTCAGCGCGGTACTGTTCCAGGCAAAGGCCATAAACAGCAGGGCACCGGCCGAGCAGACGAGCATGAACAGGATGAGCGATTTTTTCTCGCGGATATCGGCGAGCGGCAGGATCATCAGCATCCCAAGGGCATAACCGACTTGCGTCAAGGTGGCAGCATAACCCACCTGGGCTTGCGTGACGTGAAAAGCGGCGGCAATTTCCGCCAACAGCGGTTGGATATAATAGAGGTTTGCCACGGCGATGCCGGCGGTGACGGCCATGATCAGGACCAGAAACCGGTTTAGCCGAACCGGCTTGCTTTCGGAAGGCATTCCGACGCCTCCTTTTCGAGAATTTTGGCAAAAAAACAACCTAAGTCCTGAAGAAACGGGGCTTAGGTTGTTTCGCGTAGGGACCGCTAGCTTTACGGCAAAATGTTGCCCGCGGCGCGGTAAATTTCGTACCATTCCTCGCGGGTCAAGCGGATCTCGCCGGCTTGGATGCATTCCTTCAAGCGGTCGATGTTCATCGTTCCGATTACCGGTTGCATTTGAGCCGGATGGCGCAACAGCCAGGCGATGGCGATGGTCGTGTTCGTTACGCCGTATTTCGCGGCGATTTCGTCGATTTTCTGGTTCAGTTCGGGGAACTTCTCGTTGCCGAGGAAGACCCCTTCGAAGAATCCGTATTGGAACGGCGACCACGGCTGGATCGTGATGTCGTTCAACCGGCAGAAATCCAGCACGCTGCCGTCGCGGTTAACAGCGGCTTCATTTTCCATATTCACGTTAATGCCGGCCGAAATCATCGTGGTGTTCGTGATGCTCAGTTGCAACTGATTGGCGACGATCGGCTGTTTAACGTATTTTTGCAGCAGTTGAATTTGCATCGGGTTCTGGTTGGAAACGCCGAAATGGCGCACTTTGCCTGCGGCATGCAGCTGGTCGAACGCCTCGGCGACTTCTTCGGGTTCTACCAGGGCATCCGGACGATGCAGCAGCAGCACGTCGAGATATTCGGTTCTCAGACGTTTCAGAATGCCGTCTACCGACGACAAAATATGCTCTTTCGAGAAGTCGAAGGAGCCTTGACGGATGCCGCATTTCGATTGCAGCAGGATTTTCTCCCGAATCTCCGGGTTCATGTGGATCGCATCGGCGAAAATCTCCTCGCAGGAGCCGCCTCCATATATATCTGCGTGGTCGAAGAAATTAGCGCCTTCTTCCAGCGCGGTTTGCACGAAACGTTCGGCACCGGCTTTGTCCAGCGAGTTGATTCGCATGCAGCCGACGGCGATGACGGGAACTTCCAGCGTGCTTGTTCCAAGCTTGATGGTCTTCATTAGTCGGATCCTCCTCAGTCGAATAGGAATAGATGAACGGTCACCCGGGCAGCTATGTAGACGGATAGGAATAACATTCAACACGGTTAAACGTGTTTGCGCCGGGACGCCCCCATCATTGTGACATAGAAGGACGACGGTTTCAAGAGCCGGGGGGAGAGCCTGCGGAGAACGGCAAAAAGGCCGCCGGGTCATGAATCCCGGCAGCCGAAAGCGGAAATCTATAGGAACCCCTGGCCGTTAGCGAAGGGCTTCGGCCGGAGCGGCGACGCGTTTGTCTTTCAGCACGACGTTGTTGCTGTATAACATCGAGTCGCTGCTCAAACGGAAAGTAGGGAAATGATCATGGGCAAGCAATCGCATGACTTCGTCAAACAAAATTTCCTGTTGGCGATCCACCAAAAAGGTGAAGCCGCCCGATTCAAACGCGATGTCGGTGGGAAGCGGCTCGCTGATCAAATGCAGCGAATAGACGCCGGCAGCGCTGCACCCTTCCGATTCGCCGACCAGCTTGAAGTACCCCGGCCGCCCGCCCAGGCTTTGTTGCAGCTTTTCTTTTGTGAGATTCGTCATTTCTACTCTCATCCGACACACATCCTTTTGAATGTATTTAAATTTTACAAAATTAAATTGTCTACAATTTATTTATAATCAATTTAAAGCGATTTGTCAAGCGGGGGAAAGTCACTTGTACAAACGAACCCTGAGCGTATAATAGTTACTGTGATTTGGATAGCCATCAAATACATCGAAAAGGACGGCGTGCCAACATGAATCTCATTGAAAAGAAACACGCGGAAGATCTGCTCCGTGCTTTTGTCGGATCCGACGTGTATCTGCATAGTGAAGCGACTTCCTATTTATTTGTCCGCAATTTCAAGGTGAGCCTGACGGATGCGTTTATTGCCGGAGAAGGACCTTACCGCGCGGCCCTGCGGTTTGACGGTCACGGCTGGCTGCGTATCGAAGGGTTGACGCATATGGAGCTGGACGAGCAAGGCCGCCTTTTGTTCGAGGGCTTTGACGACAGGGGACGTATGGATGTCGCATTGCATTTGGGAAGGGAGCCGTTTCCGGAATGAATACCAAGAAATCGCTAACCAATATGGGACGTAAACTGCTGGCGGTATTTGCTCACCCTGACGACGAATCGTTTATCTGCGGAGGCACGTTGGCTAAATATGCGGCCGAAGGCGTGGAGATCACGTTGGTGAGCGCAACCCGCGGCGAGATGGGAAGACGGATGGGGAATCCGCCGTATTTGAACCGGGAGACGCTTGCGGCGGCCCGGGAAATCGAGCTGCGTCAGGCGTGCGGCCATTTGGGCGTGCACGAACTGAAATTTCTCGATATCCGCGACAAGACGGTCGAGTTCATTGATGAGGAGCTGCTCATCGGACGGATCGAAGAACTGATGCACGAACTCAAGCCTGATGCAGTAATCACGTTTCACGAGACGTTAGGCGGGCACCCGGACCATTGCGCGATCGGCAAAGCGGCTACGGCCGCGTTCCGCCGGTACGGGCAAGGATCGCTGTATTTTGTCTCTTTCGGCGACATGATGCTGCAGCCGGACAAGTTCGGCTACACTCAAGATGACATCGTCCGGGTGGACGTGCAAGACCATTTGAAGGCCAAGCTGGCCGCCTTCCGCGCCCACCGCTGCCAGTCGGAGCTCATGGAATGGGTATGGCAACGGGATGAGAAGGCGCTGCGGAACCTCGGCCGTTACGAATATTTCATCCGCGGGAGTCAGTCGCAGCCAGGGAAGGATTCACTATTTAAATAATAATGATTTTCATTCTCAATTAGATATGATACGATGGTTCCATCCTAGTGAAAAATCATTTCCTTACGCGGTAAAAAAGGAGAGGTTGCGACTGATGGAACAAACCGTATATGATGTCACGATAATCGGAGGAGGCCCGGCCGGGTTGTATTCCGCCTTCTACAGCGGCCTCCGCGAGATGAAAACGAAGCTGATCGAGTATCAGCCTTTTCTTGGCGGCAAAGTGAACGTGTATCCGGAGAAAATGATCTGGGACATCGGCGGCTTGACGCCGGTCACCGGGGAACAGCTGATTCGGCAACTGATCGAGCAGGGATTGACCTTTCAGCCCGAAGTCGTTCTAGGCGAGAAGGTGACTTCGATTTCTCGGGGCGAGGATCGGATTTTTACGCTGCACGCCGCATCCGGAGCCAAGCACTATTCGAAGACGGTCATCCTTGCCGTAGGAGGCGGGATCCTGAAGCCAACGAAGCTCGAAATCGAGGGGGCGGAACGGTTTGAGGTGACCAATCTCCATTATACGGTGAAGTCGCTGAGCCGGTTTAAAGGAAAAACCGTGCTGATCTCCGGCGGCGGGAACACCGCGATCGATTGGGCGAATGAACTGGCTCCGATTGCGAAGAAGGTGTATTTGACCTATCGCAAAGAAATGCTGAAAGGCCATGAGGCCGAGGTGTCGAAGCTGATGAAGAGCGAAGTCGCCTGCCTTTTGAACACATCGATCGTGAAATTAACAGGGGCTAAGGGTGGGGATTCGATCCGCAGCGTCTGGATTCAAAATCATGAAGACGGCTCCATCGTCGAACTTGCAATCGATGAGGTCGTGGTCAGCCACGGGTATGAACGCGATAAGGCGCTGCTGGAAAACAGCGAAGTCCAGATTCGCATGGCTAACGAGTACGGCATCGCGGGAACGGCCATGAGCGAAACCTCGGTGGAGGGAATCTTCGCTGCCGGGGATATTTTGGCCTATGAGGGCAAGCTCCACTTGATCGCCGGGGCTTTTCAGGATGCGGCCAACGCCGTTAACCGGGCCAAACAGTACATCACCCCGGAGGCGGAAGCTTACGGAATGGTCTCTTCGCATAATGATCTCTTTATGGAAAAAAATCGGGAACTGAAGAAGCAGCTATTTGCGGCAATGGCAGATTGACCGAATCTGCTTGATATGGATGCGCTTACCTTATATGGGTAGGCGTATTTTTTTATCCTTTAAATGCTGTCGCACCATGGAAATGGGAATATATTGAAACCTCGCCAATAGATATAAAGGTATCAGCTTGTATAGGCTCCTTGAAAACTATGAATGGTGAGGGAGATGAGAGTTTGAGCAAGAGAGTCGTCGCAGGAATCTTAAGCTTCATCCTGGCGTTTACGCTGCTTCTGCCGATGGCGGGAGCGGAAGGCGGCGCTTTGGCGGGAGCCGACGGAAGGAGGGAAGGCGTTCCCCGATTGAATCAGGATGCGGTAACGCAGGAAGCGCTGCGGGACCAAGCATCGAAGGTTGAGCTCACAGGTAGAGAGAAACGTCAGGTTTCCGGACAGGATTCCGCTGTGGACAACGGATTAACCCTGGAGCGCCAGGACGCGGAAGCAGCCGCGGTTCAACCGCAAAACTACGTTCCGCTTTCGGACGGCAGCGAACCGACGACGGTGATCGTCGAGCTGCAGGAAGCGCCATTAAAGGTGTTTGAAGTTTCGCAGAGCAACAAGCGTACGAGCCAGTCGCTGAGCTCCCATAGAAAAGCGGTCGATTTGCAGCAGCAAACGTTCAAGACGCAAGCGGTTGGCAAGCTGAATGCGAAAATTCATCGCGAGTACGAAAGTATTTTTAATGGATATTCGCTGACGATACCGGCAAACGAGGTCGAGGGCCTGCTGAAGCTTCCGGGCGTCAAGGCGGTTTATCCGAATGAAACGGTTTATGCCACGGAGGAAGGAGAGGTTCCGGCCGCGCCGCTGGACAGCGTGTCGTTTATCGGCAGCGGGGCGTTCTGGGAAGAAGGGACCGAGGGCCAAGGCATGAAGGTCGGCGTGATCGACACCGGTGCGGCCAAGGACCATCCCGATTTGGAGGGAGCAATTCCCGAAGGATATTGGGGTTATGACTTCGTCAACGAGGATAGTGAGCCTTACGAAACGACGAAGCAGGATTATTTGGATGCGCTGGCCGATGATCCGTCGCTGCCCGAAGTTAATGAAGACGGCAGACCTTACTATACCTCGCATGGCAGTCATGTGTCGGGCATCGTAGCCGGCCGCGCCGTCGGCAAGGACGATTTGGCAGGCGTAAAAGGGGTTGCGCCCGAGGCGGAAGTTTACGCCTACAAGGTATTGGGGCCATATGGCAGCGGCTCGACGGAGGACGTGATCGCCGGCATCGAGCGGGCCGTAGAGGACGGGATGGACGTCATCAATCTGTCGCTGGGATCGGAGACGAATAACCAGCGCTCCGCCGATTCGATCGCGGTCAACAATGCGATGAAAGCCGGCGTCGTTGCGGTCGTATCCAGCGGGAACTCGGGGCCTGGGGCCGCTACCGTTAGCGATCCGGGCACTTCGGAGCTGGCGATTACCGTCGGCGCTTCCAAGCCGCCGCTCGTCACGCCCATTATGCAGATTGCGGCAATGGGTGAGGAAAGCTTCTTTATGGAGACGTTCGACAAATCCGCGGGAATTGAGGATCTGACCGAGTCTTACCCGCTGGTCGATGTCGGGGTAGGGAAGCCGGGGGATTATGCGGGAAAAGACTTAACCGGTAAAATCGCCTTCATCAAACGCGGCGAAATCTCCTTTGCGGATAAAGCCTTGAACGCCCAAGCTTCAGGCGCGGTGGCCGCGATCGTGTTCAACAATGCGCCGGAAGCGTTGGAAAGCGGCACGTTGGGGGACGCGGAAGTAAACATCCCGGTTTACGCGCTCTCCGGGGCTTACGGGGAACGAATTCGGACCGCCTTGAAGGAACAGGAGTTGTCCGCTGAATTCAGCTCGACGATAGAAGAAGATATTATGGCAGGCTTCAGCTCGCGTGGACCGGCCAAACCGGGTTATGACATCAAACCGGACATTTCCGCGCCGGGGATGAGCATTCGCTCCAGCGTGCCGGAGTACGAGGGCTGGTATGCCGCCCAAAACGGCACCAGCATGGCCGCGCCGCATGTTGCGGGCGCAGCGGCGCTTGCGGTGCAGAAGTATCCAAACCTGACGCCTTATGAAATCAAGTCTTTATTCATGAATAATACGGTGAAGTTGAACGATCGAAACGGTGACCGCTATACCCATATGGATCAGGGGGCCGGACGCATTGCGCTGGATCAGGTGCTCGAGGCCAAAGCGGTAGCGATGGCGGAGGATTCGACGCCTTACGTCGAGGGGGAGGTTCCGGAAACTTTTTATACGGGTAGCTTGTCGTTTGGATATGTCGGTAACGGCTTCTCTGCCGAACAACATGTGATCGTCAAAGACATTGCCGGCGAGTCCTCGAACTACGCGATTAGCTCCCAGTGGTATGGAAATTCACCGATTGACCTGACCTTGTCTGCGGCTGAAGTCGCGGTAAGCGCCGGCGGGGAAAACAGCTTCGACGTCGAAGTTGTGGTGCCGGAAGAAGCGGCAAATCAGCGCTACGAAGGCGAAGTGGTTCTGACCGATACGGCGACCGGGCATGTGATTAACTTGCCGGTTTCGGTTTACGTCGGCGATACGCCGCAGCAAGATGTGATTACGGATGTAGAGCTGTCGAACAACCCGATTTCGCCAAACGAAGATGGGCTTTTTGATACCACGGATATTTCGTTTACGGTGAACGAATATGCCGATTATTTTTCGTTGGAAGTTCATGACATGGACGGAAATTGGTTAGGCGTGATAGCTGAAGGAGATACGGGCATCGATCCGGGAAGCTACACGTTGCGCGGCTGGAACGGAATCATCTACGGAGAATACGATGAGGAAATAGCGCTTCCCGATAGCGAATACCTGCTGGTCCCTTACAGTGGACCGTCCAAATTTGAATCGGTTCCTTCGGAAGACTCGAGATACGTTTTCTTCGTCGACACTTCAGCGCCGGTATCCAAGCTTAACGAGCCGGCATTGAAAGTGAAGAGCTCCGGTGAGACCGGGGTCATCTACGGCGAGGTTACGGAGGATATGCTGATCAATTATCTGGTCACCGCCGGCGGGCTGGATATGGACGTTGTGATTGGCGTTGAGGCCATGTATTTGAACGCAAATGGTGAGGTTGAAACAAGCATAGGGACTATTGATAATCAAGGAAACTTTAAAATCGACGTCCCGGTTGTAATTGGAGAGAACTATTACGAGGTTTACGTCTATGACTTGGCCGGGAATGGATATTGGATTCCGGCTCATATCGTTAGATACAATCACGCCGTGGAACCGGGATTGCTCGTAAATCCTGAGAATCTGACGCTTCAAGCCGGCGAGAGCCAAGCGCTCGCCGTCACCTATAAAGCGGTAGACGGAACGGAAAGCGATGTAACGGCAGCGGCGGAATATCGCGTGGTAGATCCAACCATCGCAACAGTTACCAACGGCAACGTGACCGGGGTAGCGGAAGGTACGACAACGATTGAGGTTGTGTACGATGGTCTCTCAAGAACCGTAACCGTGACCGTCACCCCCGAAGGCGGCGAAGTGCAGGCGGAGCTGCGGGTGAGCCCGGAAACGCTGACGCTTCAAGCAGGCAAGAGCCAAGCGCTAGCCGTAACGTATAAAGCGGTAGACGGAACGGAAAGCGATGTAACGGCAGCGGCGGAATATCGCGTGGTAGATCCAACCATCGCAACAGTTACCAACGGCAACGTGACCGGGGTAGCGGAAGGTACGACAACGATTGAGGTTGTGTACGATGGTCTCTCAAGAACCGTAACCGTGACCGTCACCCCCGAAGGCGGCGAAGTGCAGGCGGAGCTGCGGGTGAGCCCGGAAACGCTGACGCTTCAAGCAGGCAAGAGCCAAGCGCTAGCCGTAACGTATAAAGCGGTAGACGGAACAGAAAGCGATGTAACGGCAGCAGCAGTCTATCGCGTAGCGGATCCGACGGTAGCGGAAGTGAATGCCGGGAACGTGACTGGCCTAGCCGCCGGAACGACGACGATCGAGGTCGAGCACGAAGGCCTGACGAAAACCGTCCAAGTCACGGTTACGGCCGAAGGCGGCGAAGTGCAGGCGGAGCTGCGGGTGAGCCCGGAAACGCTGACGCTTCAAGCAGGCGAGAGCCAAGCCCTGGCCGTAACGTATAAAGCGGCGGACGGAACGGAAAGCGATGTAACCGCAGTAGCTGTCTATCGCGTAGCGGATCCGGCGGTAGCGGAAGTGAATGCCGGGAACGTGACGGGCCTTACCGCCGGAACGACGACGATCGAGGTCGAGCACGAAGGTCTCACCAAGTCCGTCTCGGTGACCGTCACCGGCAGTGAAGAACCAGGAGACCCTTCGTTGACCGTCACGCCAGCTTCTCTGTCCTTGAAAGCCGGAACCAGTGCCCAGTTGACGGTTACGTATAAGGATGCGGAAGGCACAGAATCCACCGTGACGGATGCGGTGTACGAATCAAAAAAACCGCAGATCGCCACCGTATCAAGTACGGGTTTAGTCACGGCCGTGAAAGCCGGTTCAACCACCATCGACGTGACCTACCAAGGTTTGACGGAGCACGTAACCGTCAAGGTCACCCCGGCCGATCCGCCTAGCAACGGAGGCGGGGGAGGCAACGGCGGCGGCAGCGGCGGTGGAGGCGGATCGAGCAGTGGAGGTTCAACATCAACACCAACATCTACACCAACTCCACCGGCAATTCCTAAGGATGCCGTAGCCATCAAGGCAGGCGAGCCTACGGTCGTGAAGCTGCCGAACGGGTTTACGTTGACGATTCCCGCGGGCGCAATCACTTCGCCGGAGGCCGCTTACGTTCAAATCAAGCCGGCTACCGATGAAGAGACGAAAAAGTTGCTGGAAGGCTTGAAGCTGGCGGATGGCATTCAACCGTTCGGAATTTACTATGATATCCAGGTTTTGACGAAGGACGGGAAACCGCTGGAACCTATCACGCTCAGCAAGCCGGCCGAAGCGGCGATCCCGCTTACGGCATTGAACCCCGGGGCGATGAAAGGGGAAAAGATCAGCTTGTTCAAGCTGGGAGATAAAGGTCAGCTGACCCAGTTCTTCGGAAGAATAACGGATGGTAAGGTTGTTGCTAATCTGTACGGGTTCAGCCGGTACATCTATCTAGCCAAAAACGTTAGCTTTACCGATGTGACTTTCGAGAAGTACGCGTGGGCAGTGGATGCCATTGAAATCCTGGCGTCGAAGGACATTCTGGCCGGATCGAGCGATGGCAGCTTCTATCCCGAAACCCAGGTGACCCGCGCCGAGTTCGTATCCATGCTGGTGCGAGCTCTGGAACTGAAGGGGGATCCAACCGTGGCTAACACGATTTCCTTCACTGATGTTCCAGCAGGAAGCTGGTATGAGGAGGCCGTGAAGACGCGCAAAAGGTAGCCGGACTCGTGAAGCTGAACGTGATCCCCGAGGACAAGCTGGCGGGGACGTTCTCCGTCAAACAAGTCACGCTGGTGCAGGTGGACAAAAAGTAGCGAAACCGACAAACCGGCCGCGACGTGATTTCTCTCCTAGCGAGGTTGGCCATCCCCCGATACAATGGCTCGTAAAATATCGGCCCAGGCGCAAGCGGGACGGGCACCAAACGGGCCTCGAATGGAGGGAAAGCATTGTACAAATTGGAAAAGCGGGATTACGCCAAAGCCGTAAAACCGCTGCATGAGGTCGGAATCAACCGGTTGTTTGCGGAGTCCGTAGTCCGCGGGGAGTCGGAAGGGGAGATTTACGCCGACGATCCGGCGCGGCCGGAGGTTTTTTATGTCGTCCATCCCTACGGGATGTCGTTATTGTTCGGCAGCACGGAGAAAGAAAACTTCAATCGGGCTTTACGAGCTTATTTGCTGGATGAAGACCGCGTGCGAACCGCCGACGAATGGCTGCAAGTTTACCCGGATGCGTGGAACGGGCAGATTCGCGGGATGCTGGGGGAGAAGCTGATTCACGTAGGGGAAGCGGAGCCGGCTGGTACCGCTCCGGCCGGTCCTTGCGTCGAAATTCATGAGCGGGTTAACTTTGCATTTGACCGCGACCGTTACTTGGTAGCCAAGGCGGCTGTGGTCCCGGAGGAGCATCGGCTCGTCAAAACGAACGGAGCGTTGTTCGACCAAATCGAGGGCTCGGTGGTACCGAAGCACTTCTGGCGGAACGCGGCAGCGTTTGAGCAGGCTGGCTTGGGATATAGTTTGCTGCGCGGCGCAGCGCATGTGGCGACGGCGTTTTCGGCTTACCGGAACGAGCGACAGCTGGAAATCGGCATCGAGACGGCGGAAGCTTCCCGGGGCAAAGGGTATGCCTATCTTGTTTCTCAGGCTTTGATCGACGAGTGCCTAAGACTCGGATTGGAGCCGGTGTGGGCCTGTCGCAGAGGGAATGAGGGCTCCTATCGGCTTGCGCAAAAACTCGGTTTCGTGCCGACGCTTACCCTTCCTTACTACCGGCTGACGGCGCGCGTTTGACGTTGTTGCTTTTGCGCAGATCCAGGGGCGCCTGGCGATACCATTTTTTGAATTGATGATAAAAATGGCTGACGTTCTCGAACCCGCATTCCAGGGCGATTTCCACGACGCGCAGTTCCGTCGTGAGCAGCAGGTTGCGGGCTGCTTTCAACTTCAACTGGTTGAGGTATTCCGTCGGCGTCTGCTGCAGGTATTGGCGGAAGGCGCGGTTCACGTGGCCGACGCTTCTCCCGGACAATTCATACAAGGCGGGCAACCCGCGGTGGAGGTTGTCCTTTAGCTGCATTTTACCGAGGGCGTGCTCCAGCCACAGCGGGATCTCCGTCTGCTTCACCGGGTCCGGGTTGAAAAAGTACCGGGTCAGAAGCTCGACCAACCCGCCTTTGAGGACGATGCGGGCCTTCGGCTTATCGATGGCGGACAACAGCTTGATGCGTTCAAACAAGGCGACGAATTCGCCGACTTCGGTTGTCGAGAGCATGGCCACCCGGGGCAAATGCGATTGCAGCAGTTGCCCGGCCATCTCCGTTTCCCCCAAATAAGCCAGCGCCTCGCCGATCAAGCTATGGCGGCAGGGGACATTGTAAAACCGGCAGTCCTCTTCCCCCTCCCGCTCGTATTTATGTACGTCCTCGGGCCGGATAAAGACCAGGCAGCCGGCACGAAGCGATTGGCTTACCCCATTGACGACATGGCGGCAGCGCCCCTCTTCGATCACGAAGAACTCATAAAAATCATGGGTATGCTCCGGCGATACCTGGGACAACGATTCCACCCGAAACGGGTTAACCGGCACTTCCGGGTCAATATAGTTTTCCTCGGTATATTTCAGCATGGATGACACCTCTCCGCAACATGTTGATGTTAAAATAGCACATGACTTTAGTGAACACAATACAAGAAACTCCCTTGCCTCTTTAGTACAATCAAACCATATCCAGGATAAAAAAGTACATGAGGAGGCAATACGAATGCTGCTTGTCGATTTGGGCGAGGCTTGGCGGATGAAACGGCTGGATCAGGCCGAATGGCTCCCGGGAACCGTGCCGGGTTCGGTGTATTACGATTTGTTGAATGCCGGACAAATGCCGGATCCCTACTTCCGCGATCAGGAGTACGAAGTGTTGGAGTTATCCAACTACGATTATGAATATGAACGGACCTTCCGGTTGGACGAGTCTGCGGTAGCCCATGACCGAGTAGTGCTGCTATGCGAAGGGCTCGACACGTTGGCCGAGGTTTACCTGAACGGGACACCTGTCCTAAACGCCGACAACATGCACCGCACGTACGAGGTCGACGTCAAACCCCTGCTGGTCATCGGGGAAAACCGTATTCACGTCATTTTGCGCTCGCCCGTGGAATACGTGCTGTGCAAGCAGGCGGAGCGGCCGCTGATCGGCTGCGCCGACGCCGTTCCGGGCATTTCCCATCTGCGCAAGGCACATTCGATGTTCGGCTGGGATTGGGGACCGCAGCTCCCCGACCTTGGGATCTGGAGAGATATGACCCTTCGCGGCTACGATCGCTCCCGGATCGAGGATGTGTACATTACGCAAGCCCATGAGCCTGGCAAGGTCAGCTTGGACGTGCGCGTACGAACCAACGGCTGGGCGGAAGGGAGCCGGGGGATCGCCGTGCGCGTAACCGGCCCATCAGGCAACGTGATCGAAACCGGCGTTTCGGAACGAACCGAGCAGTCAACGGCGGGACCGGATGGCGTTCTCCAGGAGCGGCATATTCCGGTGGAGATCCCGAACCCGGAGCTGTGGTGGCCGAACGGGTTAGGCGAGCAGCCGTTATACGAAGTGGAGATCGTGTTGAACGAGCTGGGCCAGGAGCTGGACCGGCGCGTGCTGCGCATCGGCCTGCGGACCCTGACGGTGCTGCAGGAAGAAGACGAATGGGGCGAATCGTTCCAAATCGTTGCGAACGGGATTCCGTTCTTTTCCATGGGGGCCGATTACATTCCCGAGGACAACATCTTCCCGCGGCGCAGCAAAGCACGCACGGAGCACCTGATCCGCAGCTGTGCCGAAGCCCACTTCAATACGATTCGCGTTTGGGGCGGGGGGCATTATCCGGAGGACTATTTTTACGATCTGTGCGATGAATACGGGATCGTCGTATGGCAGGACCATATGTACGCGTGCGGTGTATATGAGTTGACCGAGGAATTTAAGGAGAACATCACGCAGGAGACGATCGACAACATGAAGCGGCTGCGCCATCACGCTTCGCTGGGGCTTTGGTGCGGGAACAACGAGCAGGAGATGGCTTGGGACGAGTGGAACTGGGCGGAGCAAACCTCGCTGCAATTGCAGGCGGACTACATCAAGATGTACGAGGTGCTGCTGCCGGAGATCGCGAAGGAAATCGATCCGAACACGTTTTATTGGCGGGCTTCGCCGTCCTCGAAGGGGAGCTTCGACAAGCCCAACGACGAAAATTACGGGGACATGCACTACTGGGACGTCTGGCACGGCAAAAAGCCCTTCACCGCTTACCGCATGCTGTATCCGCGGTATATGTCGGAGTTCGGTCTGCAATCGTTCCCGTCGCTCAAGACGGTGGAGACGTTTACGCTGCCCGAGGACCGGAACATCTTCTCGTATGTGATGGAGTCCCACCAGAAGAACGGAACGGGGAACGAAAAGATTCTCTACTACATCGGGGAGACGTATCGTTATCCGAAGGATTTCTCGTCCTTGCTGTATGCCTCCCAACTGATTCAAGCCGAAGGCATGCGCTGCGGGGTCGAGCATTGGCGGCGTCATCGCGGCCGCTGCATGGGAGCGTTGTACTGGCAGCTGAACGATATCTGGCCGGTGGCCTCCTGGTCGAGCATCGATTACTATGGACGCTGGAAGGCGCTGCAGTACGAGGCCAAGCGCTTCTTCGCCCCGGTGCTCGCATCGGCCTGTGAGGAAGGCACACAGGTTGCCTTGCACGTATCTAACGAAAGCAAGCGGACCGCGAAGGGCAAGCTGGTCTGGACGCTGCGGAATGCGCGCTCCGTAGTGCTCCGGCAAGGGGAACGGGCGGCCGAGGTCGCTTCGTTTGCTACCGTGGAGCTGGAGCAGCTGGATTTTGCCGGAGAGCTGGACACCAAAGCAAAGTTACGCGATACCTACCTCGAATACGCTTGGGTGGCGGACGGAGAAGTGGTGAGCGGCGGGACGGTCCTGTTCGTGAAGCCGAAACATTTCGGGTTCGTCGATCCGGGCATCCAAGCGGCGATCACGGAAGAGGAAGAACGTTTTAGGATCACGTTGGGCTCGGAAGCCTATGCCCGGTTCGTGGAGTTGGATTTTACTGGGCTGGACGCGATCTTCAGCGACAACTACTTCGATTTGTCGGCCGGGACGCGGAAGACGGTCACCGTCGCCAAATCGGCACTGAGCCGGCCGGCGGGACTCACCGAGCTGCAAGAACGGCTCACGGTTCGCAGCGTGTACGATATCTAACCTATAGAAGATACGGGGTGTTCCTGATGGAGCACCCTTCTTGCGTTTTGAGAACCACTGACATGGGCTGTCTAGACCCAAAACCAAAACTTGACAATGGGATCCCAGGGGATTATATTGAGTTTGTACTCAATGAGTCAAGACTCAGTGTGATGCGAACGGAGAATCGCTTCATGAACCAATTGCATGAAACTTCGACAATGGACGGAAAGGAGGGGGATTTTTTCTTGGACAACAAGGGCAGCGGGAGGACGGTAAAGTCGCAGCGCCAGCAGCAAAAGGAACAAACCCGTCAGCGGTTAATCGATACGGCGCTGTCGTTGTATGCCCGGCAAGGACTGGTAGCCACCCGTACTGCGGATGTGGCCCGGGAGGCGGGGGTGTCGCACGGCACGGTATTTGCCCACTTCGCCACGCAGGAGGCGCTCTTGAATGCGGTTATCGAGGCGTTTGGCACGCAAACGGGTGCCCGGCTGCATGAGCTGGCTTCCCAGGGCAGCAGCTTGCGCGAGGTGCTGCAGGCCCATTTGGCGGGATTGCGGGAAGCGGAGCCTTTTTATGCCCGGCTAGTCCGGGAAAACCGGCTGCTGCCGGACGAATCGCGGCATATTTTAACCGCGGTCCAGTCGGTAGTCTCGCATCATCTCTGCGCCGCCGCCGAGCGGGAGATGCAAGCCGGTTTGATTCGGAACATGCCGCTCCACTTGCTGTTCAACACCTGGATCGGTTTGCTCCATTATTATTTGGCGAACGACGATCTGTTTGCCCCGGAAGGCCCCGTGTTGGAGCGTTACGGGGAGGAATTGCTGGAGCATTATCTATTTTTGCTCGCGCCTCGGGGATAAAGGAACCCATCTAGACCTCAAACAGTATCCAAAAAAAGGAGTGTTCAATATGAAAACATGTATTGCCTGCGGCATGCCGATGCAGGAGCCGTCCGAGTTCGCCTTGGGCGACACGAGTAAGGATTACTGCGTGCATTGTGCACGGCCGGACGGTACCATGCAGTCGCTGGAAGAGAAGTTGAAATCCATGACGGCTTTTATCGTTCGAACCCAAGGTCTGGACATGCAGGCGGCCGAGTCCGCCGCCAGAAGTCAGATGGCGCGGCTGCCGGCTTGGCAGGAGCAACTGCGGGAAGGATAGGAACGCGAATGGACGCCATGGAACGTCGGTTTCAGAAGTTAAACCAGGGAGCGAGTTCCAAAACGACATACCTTTCATAAAAACCACATATTTACCCCTCAAGCCCCTAAAGTCTATCGTTAGAGAGGAATAAACGACAGAGGAGGGCAAGACGATGCAGCCATGGTTTGAAGACGCCAAGTTGGGGATCTTTATCCATTACGGGATTTACGCGGTTGACGGCGTTTCCGAATCCTGGTCCTTTCATAACGGCGTGATTTCGTATGAGGACTACATGAAACAATTGGACGGGTTTACGGCTTCCCGGTTCGATGCCGATTCCTGGGCCGAATTGATCGAAAAGTCCGGGGCTAAGTACGCGGTCTTGACGACGAAACACCATGACGGCGTAGCTCTGTTCGATACGAAGTACAGCGATTTGAGCGTGGTGAAGCGAACGCCGGCCCGACGCGACATCGTCAAGGAGTATGCCGAAGCCATCTCGAAACGGGGAATCCGGCTGGGCTTGTACTACTCGCTGATTGACTGGTCGCATCCGGATTACCCTAGCGTGTATCCCGGCGGAATCGTGCCTGAGGACTTGAGCCGGGTTAACCGATTCTCGGACCCGCTGGACGGTGAACAGGACGAGGAGAAGTGGCAGAATTTCCTGCAATTTAATCGTCATCAGTTGAGCGAAATTTTGACGAGGTATGGCACGGTCGATTTGCTTTGGTTCGACGGGGACTGGGAACGCAGCGCCGAGCAATGGGGACTGCCGGAGTTTAAGGAGTTTTTGCGGTCTTTTAACCCGAATATCCTCATCAATTCGCGTTTGGCCGGCCACGGGGACTACAAAACGCCGGAACAAGGGCTGCCGATCACGAGACCCGAAGGACCTTGGGAATTCTGTACGACGATCAACACGTCTTGGGGGTACCAGCCCAAAGATCAAAAATATAAAACCTTAAAGCAAATCATTCGCATGTTCTGCGACTGTATTTCCATGGGAGGCAATATGCTGCTGAATATCGGTCCCCGGGAGGACGGAACGATCGATCCGAGACAAGCCGACATCCTGCTTGGATTGGGCGACTGGATCCGAACGCATGAAGAAGCGGTGTATGGCACGGTCGAAGGGCTCATGACCCGCTATTGGTTAGGCGGAAGCACGTTAACGAAAGATCGGAAGACGTTATACCTGTTCGTTTACGATGATCCGAAGGAAAGCGTCTGCCTAAAGGGCTTATGCAATCCGATTCGGGAAATAACCGTGCTCCATTCGGGCAAAGAACTGAAATATGAGATTCACGGCGGCGTGCCTTGGTTTAACATCCCGGGTACGACATGGATTGATTTGACGTCCGAGGATTGTCATGAGCAGGTCACCGTCCTGAAGCTGGAGTTTGCCGAGCAGGTCGAAATGTACGGCGGTACCGGCGCGGTCGTCACCCATAACTAGCAGCAGGGGAAGTTAACAAACACAATATATCTCGATGCAAAGCGGCCCTCCGGCCGCTTTTTTGTGTTCCAAACGGCGGATCTACATTAAACCGGTTTCGCAAACAATCGGGCAGCGATTTTACAAACTTCGGACGGGAAGCCGAAACGCTTTTAACAAAACCGGTTTAATCTAGGTTCGTACTAGTACGAAATGTGGAGAGGAACGATTGGCAGTGGCAACGATTGATGATGTGGCCAAAGCGGCGGGAGTTTCGAAGAGCACCGTGTCCAGCGTGTTCAGCAAAAAGCGCCCGATCAGCAAAGAGGTGACGGCAGAGGTTCTCAAAGTGGCGAAGGAACTGAATTACCGGCCAAACTACTGGGCCCGTAGTCTGGTGAACAAAACGACGCGCATCATCGGCCTCAATATGAGGGGCGAAGAAAAGGCGAAGCTGAACCAATTCCAGTATTCGCTGCTTAACGGGGTGCTGCCCGTTTGTTACGAGAAAGGTTATCGGTTGTTAATCAACACGGTGTCATCTACGTTCAAAAATCAGGTCGAACACATTGCCTCCGATCCCGTGGATGGCGAGATTATCCTCGACGCGGTGATCGGCGATTCCCGGATCGACGATTGTTTGCAGCGGGACATCCCGATCGTCGTGATCGGCCGTCCGTCCGAGGAGGACGAGTCCCGCGTCTGCTACGTCGACAACGACAACGTCGGTATCGCTGCCAAAGCGACGCACTACCTGATGTCGCTAGGGCACCGGCGCATTCTGTTCCTGAATGCACCGGCGAATCGCACGGTGGCCGTGGACCGCGGGCAGGGATATCTGAACGCGTTTGAGCAGGCGGGGCTAACGCCTCCAAGGGAGATGATCGTGCACAAGCCGGACGGTACCACCTCGTCAGTGACGTTCGGTTGCGAAACGGTTTTGGCCGAGCTGCGCGCAAACCCCGGCATCACAGCGGTACTCGCCGATACCGACTCGATGGCGCTTGGCGCATACCAAGCCGCGGAGCAGCTGGGGTTAGGCATTCCGGAGCAATTGTCCGTGTTGTCCTTCGCTTATGACACCCCGTTGGCGCAGGAATTTTCGCCGCCTCTCACCGGAGTCCGGCTTCATGCCGACCAATTGGGCCAAGAGTCCATGCTGCTCTTGCTGGAGCAGCTTGAAACCGGCAAGCGACTCGCCAAGCGAACGCTGATCCCGGCCGACATTGTGGTACGCGGTTCCTGCGCGTCCCCGGTGAGCGCTAAGCTCTAGAGAGTAGAAGAAGAGAGAGAAAACAAGATCAGGATAGGAACCTATAAGATTATTAAGGAGGAAATCATGATGAGGAAAGCGACCCAACTCATGGTGCTGCTGGCGATCGGCTCAATGCTTCTGTCCGCCTGCGGCGGAAATACCCCGAATAGCGGTGCCCCGGCGAACGGCGGAACGACCGGAACGCAAGACGGCGCATCTGCCGCGGAGCAAACGGATACAGCGGCAGGCGACATGAAACTGCGCATCCTGTCCGCTAACGTAGGCGGGAAAACGCCGGAGGAAAACGCTAAATTCGAGCAGGAGATTAAGCGATTAACCGGCATCGACGTGACGATCGAACGCCCGGCTAGCGACTATGACCAAAAGGTACTGACGGCGCTGGGTTCCGGCGAGAAATACGATCTCATCGAAGGCAGCGATCTCGGCAAGCTGAACAGCTTCGTCGATCAAGGCGCGCTCACCGATCTCACCGGTTTCGTGCAGGGTTCAAGCCAATTGTCGGATCCTAGCGTCGTTCCCGCTTCGGAATGGGATCAGTTGAAAGGCCAAGATGGGAACATTTATGCCGTGTTCTCCAAATTTCAGGGCGGTACGATGCCGATCGTTCGCAAGGATTGGCTGGATAAGCTGAACCTGCAAGAGCCCAAAACGCTGGACGACTACTACAACGTACTGAAGGCGTTCAAAGAACAGGATCCGGACGGCAATGGGAAAGCGGACACCTATGGGCTCAGTACCTCCGGGCTGTACGATATTCAGGGCTTCATGAGCGCGGCGGGCTTGAAATACCGCTATGTAGTCAAGGATGGGAAACGGACGATCCCGTACGCGTCAGACGCAGCAATCCCGATGTATGAGTGGTTTGCCAAACTAACGAAGGAAGGCATCATGGACCCGAACTTCGTCACGAACGATACCGGCAAAATGCGCAACCTGTTCCTGACCGACCGCGTCGGCATGGTTACTTATTGGGATGCTTGGGTCGGCATGTTTAACAGCACGCGTCAGGAAGCCGACCCGAACACGACGTTTGAAGCGAAGGCTTTAGCCAGTGCGACGGGACCGGATGGCAGCCTGCTGATGCGCCGCGGAGACCCTGACTACTGGATGGTACCGGTGAATGCCGAGCACCCAGACGCGGCGAAGAAGTTCCTGGAGTTCTGGCATACCGAAGCGGGGATTACGCTGGGCAGCCTTGGGATCGAAGGCGAGGATTATACGAAGGACGGCGGCCAGTACATGCTGACCGCGACCGGCAAGGAGCATAACATGGACCACGGCGTACCGTTCTGGTACAACGAAACGGTCAAGCCGCCGTTCGGCAAGCTGCCGGGCGTGCAGGAAGCGCAGGATCTGGTCAAGCAGTATGCCACTCTGGAGTTGTCGCTGCCGGAGTGGGCCGACGCCGAAAAAATCGTGCAAAACTACGCCCTGAAGGCGATGTCCGGGGAAATGCCGGCGGCCGATGCGGTGAAGCAAATGCAGAAAGAACTGAAGGCAGCGAATCTCATCGACGAATAGGCCAAGGATAGGAAGTGACGTTCAATCATGAAAGCTCTTCGAAAGTACGCGGCTTTATATCTCATGATGATCCCTGTAGCCATCTACTTTCTTGTCTATGGTTATTATCCGCTCATTAAGGGGCTGCAGGTTAGCTTTCAGGATTATCGGCTCATGGGGGACGGTCCTTATGCCGGGCTTGCGAATTACTCGCAGGTCTGGCATGACCCGTTCTTCTGGAAGTCGCTGACGAACACCCTGGTGATCGGGGGAGGTATTCTGGCCTTTGGCTTTGCCGCTCCCTTGGTGCTGGCGTTGTCTTTAAACGAGGTGCTGCATGCCCGTTTCAAAAAAGCAGCCCAAATGGTGCTCTACATTCCTCATTTGCTGTCCTGGGTCATCGTTGGCGGGATCTGGATATTCCTGCTTTCGCCGGATACCGGGTTAGTCAATTTACTGCTCCAGCGCTGGGCGGGCACGCCGCCGATTCACTTTTTGGCGGAGTCGTTTTGGGCCCGTTGGGTGATGATCCTCGTCGCGACCTGGAAGGACATGGGCTACAATTGCATCTTGTTCCTGGCAGGCATCGTAACGATCAATCCGTCGCTCTATGAAGCGGCGCGCATGGATGGGGCAACCCGCTGGCAGCAGGTTCGTTACGTAACGCTGCCTCAGTTGCTGGGTACGATGAAAGTCGTTTTGTTGCTAAACACGATGGGCGTGCTGCGGATCTTCGACCAGGTTTTTGTGCTTCGCAATCCATCTACGGCACCGGATGTCGACGTGTTGATGGTGTATACGTTCGAAAAAGGGATCATGAACATGCAGGTCGGCGTAGCCGCGGCCGCGAGCTTCATGGTGCTGCTGTTCACCCTGGCGCTGACGTTGATCGTACGCAAAATAACCCGATTCGACGAGGTGGGATAACGATGGGGAGCGAACGTTTCGAACGATTGGGCTGGAAAAACAAGCTGTTTGACGCCGTGAACGTGCTTTTTCTGCTGCTTTTGATGCTCGTGATGGTAATCCCGTTTCTAAATGTATTAGCCTTGTCATTCTCGTCGGGTCTTGCCTCGATGCAGCCGAACGTCGTGCTGTTTCCGACGCAGTTTAGCGCAGAGGGATACAAGACGATTTGGGAAAGCCTGGACCTGTGGCGGCCGTTCCTGAACAGCGCGATCGTCACTGGAGTCGGGACGGTCCTGCATGTGCTCTTGTCCTCGCTGGCGGGATATGTGCTGATCCATCCGCATGTGCCGGGGAAGAAAGGGATGATCACGTTTATTTTACTGACAATGATGATACCGCAGGAAGCGGTGTTGATTCCGCTGTACGTGGTGAACAAGGATTTTCATCTGATTAATACCCTGACGGTGCTAGTGTTATCTGGTTTGGTGTCCGGTTTTTCGATTCTGTTGATGCGGAATTTCTTTATGGGCATCCCATACGAGATCGCCGAAGCGGGTCGAATCGACGGAGCGGGAGATTTCTGGATTTTCGCCAAAATCTATCTGCGTCTCGCCGCACCGGGACTCGCCACAGTGTCGCTGTTCGAGTTTGTCGGGCGCTGGAACATGTTTACGGCACCGCTTATTTTCATTAACGACAGCATGAAATATACGCTGCAGGTCGCGCTGAAATCGATCATCATCGATACGAGCAGCGTGTCGAGCAATTATTTGGTAACGACCAATGTGAAAATGGCCGGCATCGTCATCGCGATCCTCCCGTTGATTGCGGTGTACCCGTTCGTTCAACGTTTTTTCATGAAGGGCATCATGCTGGGAGCCAGCAAGGAATAGGAAAGGATGCGGCTAAGATATGGCAAACAACCGATTGGAGCGCCAAGTTCACGTCCGGCTAGGTCATGAACAGGAGCGGAGTTATCCGGAGGTCGCCTTTTCCGTTCCGGAGGGGGCGGAGTCCATCGAAGTTCGTTATCGCTATGAAAAAAACGATCGTTCCGTGGTCGACCTCGGCCTGCGTTCGCCGGACCGGATCATCGGTTGGAGCGGTGGGGCGCGGGACGGTTTTCAGATAGGTTTGGAAAAAGCAACGCCCGGTTACCTCGCCGGTCCGATCCACGCCGGGGAATGGGCAGTGCTGCTAGGGGCTTATCGGGTCCCCGCGGAAGGGATTCTGATAGAGCTCCATATCACGATTATCTTAAAGCACCCGCATTGGATCAAAGGGGATTTGCACGCCCATACCGTCCATAGTGACGGGAAATATACGATTAGCGAAGCGTTGGACTCTTGCCGGATGAAGGGGCTCGATTTCCTGGCATTGACCGACCACAACACGTCTTCGCAAAATCTCTTTACCGGGGCTAAGGATGAGACGTTGCTGCTGATCCCCGGCGTAGAGCTGACCAGCTATAAAGGCCACGCCAACCTGCTCGGGCATCCGGACGCGTTGACCGACTTCCGGGTTTTAACGACGGAAGCGGCTGCAAAGGAGCTGAGCCAGGCACGGGAGAAAGGCGCGCTGGTCTCGCTGAATCATCCGTTTTGCCCGGACTGCCCGTGGGAGCTCGGCTTCGACGTGCCGTTCGACGCGATCGAGGTGTGGAACGGGCCGTGGAGAGGGCTGAACGAGAAGGCGGTGGCCTGGTGGCAGCAACGGCTTGCGGAAGGCCGGCGCATCGTGGCTGTCGGCGGCAGCGATACGCACCGGGAGGATCCGCTTGTCCGGCACGGGGGGCCGACCGCGCATGTTTACGTCGCCCAGGAGACGGTTGCGGCGGTGCTGGAAGCCGTTCGACGCGGTGCGGTAGTGCTGTCGATGGGGCCGGAGGATACGTTTATCACGTTGGAGGCAGATGAAGCAGGCGTAGGCGAAGAACTGAAGGTTGCCGGGCGGGACGACATAGAGCTAACGATGACCATTCTCGGGGCGCAAGGGGATCGCGTTGGCCTCTGGTCGGACCGCGGCTTGGAGCGGGAATGGACGATGGAAGAAGGCGAACGGGAACTCGTTTGCCGTATGCCGGCGGATCGGTTGTTTTACCGTGTGGAGGCACGGCGATACTTGCCCGAGTGGGACGTTGAAGTCATGACTTGCCTGACCAACCCGGTCTATATCGCGCAAGCCGTGCTTCCCGCTGGGCGCTAGGCGCTGCTCCCCGCGCATTGGTACTGCACTGGGAGAGCGCGGGCTCTGTGAGCCGGGCACCGAGCGCCGGGCAATGGGAGAGTGCCGGCTCTGTGAGCCGGGCCGGGCTCTGGGCACTGGGAGAGCGCCGGGCTCTGGGCACTGGGCGGCAGGTCAATAAGGTGCCGTTCGGCTGCTGTCCGACTCCTTTGCATGATTATCCCGATTGATCAGGTTAAAAAGTAATAAGAGTCAAACTCGCAGGAGCAAAGAACAGCTAAATGAAAGCCCCAACTGACAGATAGATTGGCGATGATCGTTAGATCGGAATGGAGTAAT
>NZ_JAKSXN010000129.1 GCF_022427145.1 Paenibacillus timonensis | reverse complement strand
GAGGCCACTGAAGAACTTACGCATTTTTCTTTGACGGCTTACGTAACAAACAAAAAGACATCCGTTTTTCCACCATTTGGGGACGGATGTCTTTTTGTTTAGTCAAATTCATCTGAATCATTCGGTAATTCTTAGTTCGTTAACTTTAAGATTCGTTTTAAATTTACAGCGAATATCGTCATTGCCCCCTGCATTTCCATGCCAAGCAGACCCGAGGATGTGGCGACATCATACCCGTGTCCATGTTTGAGTTCACTGTTCTTCGCTTCAATCTTGTAACGCTCCCTAGACTTCTCCTTGAAATAATCCGTCTCTTGGAAGGTCATTTGCTCGGAGTGCTCATCGGATTTAATGCTTACAGAATAGCTTTTGCTTTTGGCCCCTTCCTTATAGCAGCCCTCCTTGAGTGGGCAAAGCTTGCATCGCTCCACATCAAAGTAATACGTGTCCATTTGGTTTTTACCGACGCCCTTTTTGCCTTGCCGAGCCTTTCGGATTGCCATGTGACCAGCCGGGCACACGTACATTCCGGCATCTTTGTTGAATAAAAATTCGTCTTCTTTCTTGCGACCGCCTTGCGTGATGAGGGGATTGAGTTTGGCTACCAGTTCAATTTCATTGTTCTTCGTGTACGAGATGTTATCCTTTTCGGAATAGGCCGCATCTCCGATGACGGTTTTAACCTGCATGCCAGCTGCTTTGCTTTTTTCGATGAGCGTTTGCAACTGTTTGCCATCATTCTTTTCGCCTGTTGTAATGACAGCCGCTGTAATAATCCGTTCCTCCGTCATCGCGAGATGAGTTTTATATCCAAAAAATGCCGAGTTTGCGCTCTTATGGCCCACGCGCGCATCTGGATCCGCCGCTAAGCGAAGCTGCTCAACATCATCCGCAACCGTCTCTTTCAGCAAGTTAAGCGGCTCCAGAATTTTCGGCACTTGTGCAACGCCACTCTCGTTTTCGATGAAGTTGACGAGTTTTTGGCAGTACGCAATTTCATCTTCGAGTTCGCTCGTTGTATTCTTTGCCGGCATTTTGGTCTTGACCGACTCATCCATGATGTACACGGCTTTTCGTAATTTTCGTGCACGGTCTTGCAGAATTTCTTGGGGCGTTTTCTGGTTGTAGCGTGCTTTCGTATGCGTGGCGTCGACGATGATGGAGTTGCTCTTCAGGATATTCTGCTCGATGGCAAGTTCTACGGTCTTGCCGATGAGCATGTCCAAAAGGTTGATGTCTCTCAACCGCAGTTTACGGAACTTCGTTAAGGAACTCGGATCGATGACCGGGTCCTCCGGTGCCATGCCGAGGAAGTATTTGAATGACAGGTCGTACTTTGAACGCTCCACAATGTCGACGTCAGAGAGTTCAAAGATGGCTTTAAGCAGTAAATATTTAAACATGCGCACCGGATCGATGGCATTGCGTCCATTGTATAAACAGTATTTTGTTTCCAACTCTTCGTATATGAAAGTGAAGTCCACCAGTTCGTTGATTTGACGGAGCATATTGTCCTTCGGCACGACGATGTCATACAGTGCCGCATATGGACTCAGAACCAAGGTTTGTTGCTGCCGAATCATGCGCTCTCACCCGCTTTCCGTGATGCTTCAATTATACGACAAAAAAGGTATAGCCTCTTCAATTTTCTTGAAGGACTATACCTTTTCCTATGAGAGAGACTTTTTCAGTGGCCTC
>NZ_JAKSXN010000128.1 GCF_022427145.1 Paenibacillus timonensis | reverse complement strand
CTGTCGAGATCATTTTCTCGACAGCTTTTTCTTGATTAAGATTGGGCAGCCCTGGACAAAGGAGCGTCCTGGACTGCCGCTACCTTGCGAATTTATCTATCACCTCTCAAGCCTTCCCAGCAGTTGGCGAATAAAACACGTCGCTATGCATATGCCGAATTCTGTCCCAGTTCGCGGGATTGGTCGTGTCCGGCGAGCGGTGCTCCAGAATGGCCTGATAAAGCTCGGTTTTCTCTTCCAAATGCGCCACATGCCGTTTGGCTTGCTCCAGCTTCGCGAGCGCCGCTTCTTTATGCTCCATCATGAGCGCAAAGCGTTGCGGAAGGGTCGAATCCCCTTCGAGACAGAGATCGACGTACGTTTTGATGACTTCGATCGGCATCCCGGATTGCTTGAGACATTTGATGCCATGCAGCCAGTTGATCGATTCTTCATCGAACATCCGAATGTTGTTCTGATTGCGCCGCAAGCTTGGCACCAACCCTTTATCCGTGTAAAAGCGAATCGCGTGCTCGGTAAGCCCCGTGATCTGAGCGGCTTCTTTAACCGTATACATCCGTGATCCTCCTTGAAAAAAATGAATTCAACCCGCTTGACTTCGTGTTACACGAAGGCACTAAGGTTAGTGTAATGCAAATCGGCGGAATGCGGAATCCCCCGCAACGTGGTCCGGGTCCATTCAAACGGCATTCGCCGCCGTTTGCTCTATACATTTTAATAGTGGGAGGAATCATCATGCAAAAAACGGTCACCTTGAATAACGGCGTAAAAATGCCGATCATCGGCTTGGGGGTCTACCAAATTCCCGATGCGGAACAATGCGAGAACGCGGTATATGAGGCGTTGATGGCCGGTTATCGGCTGATCGATACCGCCGCCGGCTATCTGAACGAGGAAGCGGTCGGACGTGCGATCAAACGCAGCGGCATCCCGCGCGAGGAGCTGTTCGTCACGACCAAGCTTTGGGTTCAGGATGCCGGCTACGAGAGTGCCAAGCTGGCATTTGTCAAATCCTTGAAAAAACTGCAACTCGACTATCTCGATCTGTATCTGATTCACCAGCCGTTCGGCGATTACTACGGCGCTTGGCGCGCCATGGAGGACCTGTACCGGGAAGGGGACATCCGGGCGATCGGCGTCAGCAACTTCCTGCCCGACCGACTGATGGACCTCATTGTGCATAACGAAATCGTTCCCGCCGTCAACCAAGTCGAAACCCACCCGTTCTACCAGCAGATCGAAAGCGCCGCATTTATGAAAGAGCAAGGAGTGCAGCACCAATCATGGGCGCCATTTGCTGAAGGAAAAGGCGACTTGTTCAACAACGATGTGCTGGCTTCGATCGCCGAAAAGCACCACAAATCCATCGCTCAGATCGTGTTGCGCTGGCTGGTTCAGCAAGATATCGTGGCCATTCCAAAATCGGTCCGCAAAGAGCACATTATCGAAAACATCGATATTTTCAACTTTGAGTTAAATGCGGACGATATCAACCGAATTACCTCCCTCGACACGGGAGAAACGCTCTTCTTGTCGTACCATGATCCGAAATTCGCGAAGATGCTGGGGACTTTGAGAGTTGATCTGTAAAATAACGCCAAAGAAGCCGCTCCTGACCAAGGGAGTGGCTTCTTTGGGGGACAAGTCTCTGCCGTCATATCAAAAAAGAGAGAAGCCTGGTTATTCCCCAAGCTCCTCTCTACTAT
>NZ_JAKSXN010000127.1 GCF_022427145.1 Paenibacillus timonensis | reverse complement strand
AGAGGGTGTCCCAAAAGTGAATTTTGAGACACCCTCGCTAATCAAATTGGAAGACTTTCCGATAAAACCAAGGGGCTAAGCGGCCTATCGTCGCTTAGCTCCTTGGTTTTTAGCGTCCACCGCTGCTTTCTTCAGCAAATTGTGAGCAAGGGAAAGCCACCCGACCTCTAGACTTACTTTTTGTAAGCCTCGAAGCAGGAATCTTTTAAATCCTCGATTGCTCTTCACGTCTCCGAACACGGGCTCCGGCTCAATCATTCGTCTAACCGCCAAAGCATAACCTTCTTCACTTCGAAGCTTTTGCCTTGCTTGATTCTTGAGCTGTATATATTTCATGCTGACTTTGATTTCCCGATTTCCCTGGGCTTTTGTACACTGGGGCTTCAGCGGACATTCTTCGCAGCTGGAACTACGGTAATGACGATATTCGATCTCGTAGCCACTCTCCGTTCTTTCCTTGCTTGCGCGCCGAAATGACAGGGTTTGTCCCATTAGGCAAGTCCAGGTATCGTGTTCGCTATTGTAGGTCCAGTTATCGATCTTGCTGATATCCTTTTGCCAGGCCCTGCTTTTTTCACGATGATACGTGTTGTATTTGACGATGGCTTCGATCTGATTCTGTTCCAGGTAGTCGTAGTTTTCTTCTCCACCGTAGCCAGCATCCGCAATGACGGTGCCTGGCAGCTTGCCAAACTGAGTTTTGATTTTCTCCAGATGAGGGATTAGACAGCGGGTATCCGTCGGCCGCTGGTGGACACTGTAACCAAGAATGAACTGATTTTCAGTGCCGATCTGGACATTGTAACCTGGCTTCAACTGGCCGTTTCGCATATGATCTTCTTTCATGCGCATGAACGTAGCGTCGGGATCGGTTTTACTGTAGCTGTTTCGCTTGCCCAAGATAGCTTCATGATCCTCATACTTCTGAAGTCGTGGAAGCAAGTCTTTGCGGAGGACGCGTACTGCTTTTTTAAGCGGTTTGTCTTTAGGTTTCTCCTGCAGGCGTTCTTCCAGCTCTTTGACGGCTTGTTCCAGCCTTTCGCTAGTGATCGCCGAGGCCTCACCAAGTTCGGGAAGATCCCGACTTCCATGGATACGTTCTTCTTGTTTTTCGGCTTCTTCAATGGTGGCGAATAAGGTCTGGACCTTCTCCTGAAGCTTAGCCTTCTGTTTGACGACGGCCTTGCCCCAAACAAAGGTATACCGGTTGGCATTGGCTTCGATCTTGGTCCCGTCTACAAAGTAATGATCCAATTTCACGTAGTTCTCTTCGGCCAGAAATTGAAGAACCGCCGTGAATACGGTCTCTAATACGTTCTTCATGCGCTCGGAGCGAAATCGGTTGATGGTGCGAAAATCCGGACGTTGCCTACCTGCAATCCACATAAACATGATATTTTCACGGACAGCCTTGGCAATGAGGCGAGAGGAGTAAATGCGCTGCGTATAGGCATAGATGAGGACTTTAGTCAGCATCTTGGGGTGGTAACTGTCCCGTCCGCCTCCAGGGTAAGCCACGTCGAAGATGGCGTCGTCGAGACGATTGACGGCAGCGTTGACTACACGAACGAGGTGATTTGCGGGGATGTCCTCTTCTAAATCCATTGGTAAGTAAAGTTGATCCATGGTATATTGAATGTACAAAGAAACCGTCTCCTTTTGGTTTATGGTTGGGTGGTACCTCCATTTTACCAGAGAGTGGTTTCTTTTTGTTTGACGAAATGAAAAGAGGGTCGTCCCTCAGTCATCTATGATGACTTTTGGGACACCCTC
>NZ_JAKSXN010000126.1 GCF_022427145.1 Paenibacillus timonensis | reverse complement strand
GTACGCCCAGCATGGGCGTCATCTCTAGGGTGAAAGTCCCGAACGGGGGCTGGCAAGCGCCTACCGTTAGCCAAAGGCAAGGGTGTCCATCGCGAGGTGGAATCTGAAGGAAGCCGGAGGCAAAAGCACGGCCTGAGGTACACGAATCCAATTTGAGGCGGTTGCAGCCGGATGAGTCACCCACACATGACGAAATCCAAAGCTGCCAAGGGCTGCAGCCGTAAACTTGGGCAGGCGCGGGCGGAAAGATGACGTTCTTATCTGGGGAGGCCTGCGGGAGAAAAAAAAAAAGCGAAGTCACTTCGTAACCGCAACCGAGAGGTTGCGCTGAACCCGCAGGAGTCAGCAGAGGCCATAGTACGCAAGTACGGGACGCCGGAAAGCGGAAGGGCTGAACCGAAAGGAGAGAGGGAACCGATGCGTTCGCGTGAAGAGCAACGACAGCCGAATATCCCGCAAGGGAGCTTGCGGCAAAGAGAAGCGGTGAAGCCGCCAGGGTATGCCGGAGCGCCGAGTTCTTCACCGGCACAAGTCGATCCTTCCTCTCGCAAAGACCAGAACGACTTGTTGGAGCGAATGCTCGAAGGAGAGAACCTTCGGCTCGCCTATAAGCGAGTGGTACGGAACGGAGGAGCCCCCGGTGTGGACCGAGTAACAGTAGCGGAGCTACAAGCTTACCTGAATACACACTGGGAAACGGTGAAAGACGAACTCCTAACGGGAACGTACAGACCGATGCCCGTCAGACGGGTGGAAATCCCCAAACCCGGAGGCGGTGTACGGCTGCTCGGTATCCCGACCGTGATGGACCGCTTCCTCCAACAAGCACTTCTGCAAGTGATGAACCCGATTTTCGATGCCCACTTCTCTTGGTACAGCTACGGCTTTAGACCGGGAAAGAGAGCACACGATGCCGTGAAGCAAGCCCAGCGATATATCCAAAGCGGTCTGCGATGGGTCGTAGATATGGATTTGGAAAAGTTCTTTGACCGGGTGAACCACGACATTCTCATGGCAAGAGTGGCAAGGAGAGTGACAGACAAGCGAGTCCTGAAGCTGATACGGGCCTACTTGGAAGCCGGAATGATGGAAGGTGGCGTCTGCCAGAAGACGGACGAGGGAACCCCGCAAGGCGGTCCGCTAAGTCCGCTTTTGGCGAACATCTTACTCGATGATCTGGACACAGAACTGACAAAGAGGGGCTTGCGATTCGTCCGCTACGCAGACGATTGCAACATCTTTGTTGCTAGCAAACGAGCAGGCGAACGGATTATGGAATCGGTCACACGATTTGTGGAAGGAAAGTTGAAACTGAAAGTGAATCGGGACAAAAGTGCAGTGGACAGGCCATGGAACCGGAAGTTTCTTGGCTTTAGTTTCCTGTCAAATAAGCAGGCGACGATTCGATTGGCTCCCAAGACAATCTCTAGATTCAAAGAGAAAATCCGGGAATTGACGAGCCGCACCCGATCGATTTCCATGGAGGAACGTATAACTAGATTGAATCGCTACCTCATGGGATGGATTGGATATTTCCGGATCGCATCGGCGAAGAGCCACTGTGAAAGATTCGACCAATGGATTCGCAGGAGATTACGCATGTGCCTCTGGAAACAGTGGAAACGGGTGAGAACCCGAATCCGTGAACTGCGAAATCTAGGCGTTCCAGAGTGGGCTTGCTATGTTATGGCAAACTCCCGCCGTGGTGCATGGGAAATGTCCCGAAACACAAATAACGCCCTTCCGACTTCCTATTGGGAAGCGAAAGGGCTGAAGAGTTTACTTTCTCGTTATTTGGAGCTTTGTTAACTTTTTGGAACCGCCGTATGCGGACCCGCATGTACGGTGGTGTGAGAGGACGGGGGTTAGTCACCCCCTCCTACTCGATT
>NZ_JAKSXN010000125.1 GCF_022427145.1 Paenibacillus timonensis | reverse complement strand
GGCGTGCCCAGCCAAGCACGCATCTTCTAACCGGTGAAAGTCCGGTCGCGGGAGGGGCCAAGCCCCCGCGTAGCTAGGATACCTGCGTATGGCGAAATCTGTGCGTAGAAGCGTATCGACGAAAGTATCTGTCAGAGACAGGGCGAGCGACATACCAGGCCGTAACATGAAGTGAATCCTGCCGCGTCGTCAAAAAGGCCTCGCAAGAGGGAAAAGAGGAAGCCGAGTCTCGCGCATATGGACGAAGGCCATGGAAGCTGTTTTAGATCTTGGAGCGACAGCGAAGAATCCTCCGGTGTAAAGGGAACGGCATGGTATGAAAGAGGATGCAGTGAACTGGGGAGACCCTCCCCTGCACGGTAAATTTTTTTTTGAAACCGTAAAGAGTCGCTCTATAAACCCGAAAAGTGAAGTGAGTGTGCTGCAGGAAGGGAGTCCGAGGGGCTCATACTACCAAGGAACCGCAGGACAACACAACCTGCGGGAGGGAAGGAGCCCTGCTTTGTTCATGTTTCTGGAGGAGGTAAGAATTAGTGAATGCCAAACGGCTAACAACACCAAAGGAAAAGGTTCAACAACTCCAAGAGAAACTAGGTCATGCGGCCAAAGAGAGCAAAAAGCGAAGATTTCATGCGTTGTATGACAAGGTCTACCGGCTAGATGTCCTGTGGGAAGCATGGCGGAGAGTACGAGCCAACAAGGGCTCGGCCGGAGTTGATGGAGAAACGTTAGCAGACATTGAGAAGCAAGGAGAAGTATACTTCGTGCACGAATGTCATCGACTTCTTAAAGAAGGCGAATACCATCCGCAACCCGTGAAACGCCACTACATTCCGAAGAAGGATGGAAAGCAGCGGCCGCTAGGAATTCCTACGGTCAGAGACCGCGTCATACAGATGGCAACCAAAATAGTCATCGAACCCATCTTTGAGGTGGATTTTCAGGAAACGTCATTCGGGTTTCGACCGAAGAGAAGTGCGAAGCAAGCATTGGAGCGCATCCGGAAGGCATGCAACCGCAAAGGGAATTGGGTGGTCGACGTCGACATCCAAGGCTACTTCGACAACATCAATCAAGAGAAGCTGATGAAGCTGATGGAAATGCGAATCAGCGATCGAAGAATTCTGAAATTGGTGAGGAAGTGGTTAGGTGCGGGGGTCATGGAAGAGGGGAACATTAGGCGCTCAGATTTAGGTACGCCGCAAGGCGGGGTCATCTCGCCACTACTTGCGAACATCTACTTAAATTACTTCGATCTCCTGTGGGAGCGACATGGCAGCAAGGTCGGGGAACTGACGCGGTATGCAGATGACTTTGTGGTGGTCTGCAAGACGAAGAAGGACGCTGAACGGGCATATGAGTTTATTAAAGCAATAATGGAACGCCTGGAATTGACATTGCACCCGACCAAAACGCGCATCGTCGGACTATGGACAGGAGAAGAAGGCTTTGACTTCCTGGGCATGCATCACCGGAAGACGAAGGCTGAAACATCCAAAGGTCAAGTATATTACACGACCCAACAATGGTTGTGCCGTAAGGCCGAAGAACGGATTAGAGAAGTTGTGAAGGAGCGACTAGCTCCCCCGGGTATGCGACATAAATCGTTCCAAGAACACTTGGAATACCTAAATCCGAAAATACAGGGTTGGCATAACTATTACTACACGGCATACAGCCAAAAGAAGATGGCGAAGTTAGACTGGTATATCCTTCAGCGACTGACAAGATGGTACGCCAAAAAGCGTCAACGTGCTCGGTGGATGAGCTTGCTACGCGAAGTGAAATCATTGTCCGTACAATGCGGACTCAAAACGCTATTGTAATCTGCATGCACATGGTTGACGAACATCGGAAAGCCGTATGAGGGAAAACCTCACGTACGGTTTGATGAGGAGGGGCAGAAAAAATTATTTCTCTGCCCTTTACTCTAG
>NZ_JAKSXN010000124.1 GCF_022427145.1 Paenibacillus timonensis | reverse complement strand
ATAACGTTTCCGTGTTCACGACGTCCCACCACCTTAAGGCTGCGAAGCAGCCGGCCGCGATGCGGTTAGGTGGTGCGGATGTGTCCCGGCAATCACCTCTTCGACTTAACTCCCGGGACCGAGGCGGCTTGTCCGCCGATGCGTGAACACATTGTTATGAGATGTCAGCGCCTTCCTTGATTTACTTTCAAATGCATTACTTTACTAATAATTTTGGATGTCCTCTACACAATTATCACAGAGAGTTGCATAACCATCTTTAGAAAAACATAGATTAACACCGCATCGCATACACTCATCTATATCATCAAATTCCCACTCATCAGCGCAGTTGAAACAAATATATCCTTCATCTGTTCTAACCAAAGTTTCATAATCGCAACCAGGGCAAAAATAAATTGGCCATTCTCCTCCTTGGGTAACTATCTCATATTTACTTTCACGCAAAACTTCAGATACATACTCATTAGCAATTTCCTCTGGATCGTCATTCTTGTATCCACAAAATAAGCATTGAAATCCATCTGAAAGATCTGCAGCGTCTTGCAAACAGCGAGGGCATGTTACAATGAGTTTAATCTTCGCTATTTTACTTCTGATTGCCTTCCAGCGTTGATTTACAAATGAATCAAATTTTAGTACTTCTTCCCTGATGACAACCATTTCATCATTATCAACTTCATCTTCAAGTTCGTCGTTTACAAAATCGATCAAAAAGTTTAAAGCATCTGCGACAGTAGCTTTCAAGGCTTCTGAGCTATCCACAATCCCAAAGTGCTCAAATCTGTTTCTTTTATCTCTAAGGCTATTCAAGTTTTTTCTTATCTGCTGATTAATATCCACTTCGCAGATATTAATCAATCTATCTATACAATCATCAAAGTTAGCACTTGTGAACTTGCCATTTTTATAATCTTGTAGACTAGCTTTTTCTACTTTATTAAACAATAGTGTCCAGTGTTCTCTTCTCAAACGTTCCTTTAATATTAATTCAATCCCGGAACTTAGATGCAAGATTGCATATTTCAGATCTGACGGTTTGATAGGTTCTTCTAAATACTCAATCGCCGAAACCACAAAGTTTAAACCATTCTCAAATAACTCAAATTCAACATCATTATCTACATCTTTTTGATTCATGTTATGCCCCCCGTTGTACAAGGCGAAAATATGCTCTTGTTTTTAAGCTTTGCGCTGATTTCTCATAACGTTTCCGTGTTCACGAACCCTCACTGGCTTAAGCTGCCTGGCCGATCTAGCGCTGCAATCAGGCCGCCGGGTCGTAGACTTAGCTAGTGCAGGGTTGTCGCCTGTTCCACTTCTCCGAAATACCTCGGGCGACCGAGGGCGAATGCCCGATGCGTGAATGCTGTGTTAGGTGAAGTCGATTCATCCTCGATCAGCTCTCAAGATGCTTTAGAAATTCTGGATCAGTACTACTAGTTCCTATTCCAAAGCACACGTCTCTCGTTACTCTGATTTTTTTAAACTCAGCAATTCCCGGATATGGTTTACTGCTCGATATTTCATTTTCTCTGTATTGAGTTCTGTAAATACGGAATCCCATATCCATGTACGGCCCAGATTCTACAAGTAATAATCCTTCATTCATTCGATATGACGATAACAAGTATTTTCTGACCATATCGCAAATAAAGTTACCTGCTCTAGTTAATTCGAGAACAAGATCCTGTACCAATGCTATATGATATTCAAATTCCCTTAGTAACATTTGATATCTCTTTGGATCCCACTCTTTGATTTTATAAAACCTTTCTGTCACATAACTGTTTCGTTTTTCTTCACTGTATTCATGGAATACTCGTAATAAATCTTCAAGAACCTTACGAAAATTCTCAAACGAGTCATTTAATTCAGGATATCTTGTGGGCCATACTCTCGAGAATATGTATTCCTTTAGTTCTTGTAAGTTCTTCTCCATTTCCATAGAGATTGAGTTGCTACCAGCCCCTAATAACCACGATGTCCATGATTTCCAATTGTCCAGATCGCACGAAGTGGACCACTTCTCAACAAATGTCATGTATACCTCTTCATCTTGTTGCTTTTGAATATCTATATCCAGTGAATCCTTAACCCACCTTTCATGCCCACCTTTTAGTTCATGTAACGACTCCACGGTATAATGACCAGGCTGATCATCAATAATTTTATGGTGTA
>NZ_JAKSXN010000123.1 GCF_022427145.1 Paenibacillus timonensis | reverse complement strand
AGCGGTTGATGGGTTGAGGGCTTTCCGTGGCTGTTTTTGCTCCATTATCCCTTTCGTTAAGGTGGCAAGGGCGGGAGCCAGACCCGCTCACGATTCCGAATCGACCCGGAACCAATCTGATTTTCTCCACTGCATCTTCTTTTCCATGCAATCTCTTCCTTGCGTTCTCCTCCCTTCCTTCACTGTACTTTCTTCTCCCGAGGGATCTGTTTCTCTGTAACCTGATCTAACGGGATAATCATGCAAAGCGTCCGGACGGGGAGGGTTGCCTTGCCTAATGCCCATAACGTCAAGCGTCAAGCGTACTTCCATACACGGCGAGCATCGCCCGGATTTCGGCTAGGATCCGTTCCCGAAGTTCCGGAGGGCTTAGCACCTCGACGTCCCGGCCACCTGCCAGGATCACGCCGCAAGCCCATTCCAGCGTTTGGAGGTCGACATCCGCCAGAACCTGACCCTGTTTGTCCGGGCCTTCCGTATGAAGCACCTTGATGAATCGTTCCTTATGCAGCCGATTCAGCCCGGCTTCGGTCGTCCGTACCCGGGCGAGATAGCGGGGCAGCTCGGATTTGAAGCGGGCGGTCGATCGTTCCCAATAGGCTGCCAGGTCAAAGCCGTCCGGCCGCACGAACGTCTCATCCATCAGACGGGCTTCCTCCAGCCGGGAGATGCGGAACGTGCGAAGCTCGCCGTCCGGTTCCTGTTCGGCCGCCAAGTACCATACGTTGCGTTTGGCGATGAGTCCCAAGGGGCGCACGATGCGCTGAGCGACGTCCTCCTCCTTGCGGTAGAGGATGTCCAGCTTCCGCTGGGTCCAGACCGCCTCCTGCACGGCGGATAGCCACGGGAAAACCTCTTTCGAGGCATGCCAACCGGCCCCGTCGATATGGATACGCTCGCGGATCAGCTCGGCGTCTTGCCGGATCGGCGCGGGAGCGGCCGCCAGCAGCTTTTGGTAGGCGGCTTGAAAATCCCCCTGAATCCCGAGATCCTTCAACAGTTCATTATGGTTCGTCAACAGCAGCGAGACGATCTCCTCCGGCCGCATGCCGGTCAGATTCGTCCGGTAGCTGTCCGCCAGCACCCAGCCGCCGCGGGAGCCGCGCTCCGCGTAAACGGGGATACCCGCTGCGCTCAACGCCTCGATGTCCCGGGCGATCGTCCGCTCCGACACCTCCAGCAGCTCCGCCAGCTGGCGCGAGCTCATTTTCCCACGGTTCTGAAGCAACAGCAGCAGATTTAGTAAACGGTCCGCACGCACAAAATTCCTCCTCCGCCTCTTTAACTTCGTGGAATGATTATATCATGAATATAAGACAATAGATGTCATATATAGTTTGTTATTCTACAGGGGCACGTGCGAAATTCGAGCAGGAAAGGAAGCGTATGAAACCATGGACAAGAAACCATTAGAGGGAAAAGTGGCCGTCGTTGCCGGGGCAACGCGAGGAGCGGGCCGGGGAATCGCCGTCATGCTGGGGGCAGCGGGGGCGACGGTTTATTGCACCGGACGAAGCGTTCGGGGAGAGGCGTCGGACATTGGCCGGACGGAGACGATTGACGAGACGGCAGAGATGGTGACCGCCCGCGGGGGTGTCGGGATCGCCGTCCGCACGGACCATACCTCGCCGGAGCAGGTCAAGGCTTTGTTCGAACGAGTGGGGAAGGAACAGGACGGGCGTTTGGACATTCTGGTGAACGACATTTGGGGCGGGGAGAACCTTACCCATTGGAACACGCCGTTCTGGGAGCAGCCGCTGGCCGATGGGCTCCTGATGCAGGAGCGGGTCGTTCGAACCCACCTCATTACGAGCTACTACGGGGTGCCGATGATGATCCAACGGAAGGAAGGCCTGGTCATCGAAATTACCGACGGCTCGACCTACAATTACCGGGGGAATGTTTATTACAGTTTGGCCAAAATCTCGCCGATCCACCTGGCCGCTGCCATGGCCGAGGAATTGAAGGCGCACAACGTGACGGCATTGGCGGTGACGCCGGGATTTTTGCGCTCCGAGCAGATGCTGGATTACTTTGGCGTCCAGGAAGCCAATTGGCAGGACGCCATCGAAAAGGAACCGTTATATGCCGAATCCGAAACGCCGTATTTCGTCGGGCAAGCGGTGGCCGCCCTGGCCGCCGACCCGAACGTTTGCGACAAAGCCGGCCAATCCCTGACCAGTTGGGACCTCTCCGATGAATACGGGTTCATCGACATCGACGGTCGCAAACCGCATTGGGGCAACTTCGCGCGCGAACGGGGGCTGCCGGTGAACTGAGCAAACGACTGAATACGCGGATTGGAGCCGGGCCTGCGCAAAAGAAGCGCGAGTGTGAGGAAGTTTCTCCCGCACTCGCGCTTTTGGATATATGCGGCTACTCGACCGGTTGCCACAGACGTGCGGAGTAATGGGGGATGGCCCGGATGTCGTGGAATTTCGCAATCTCCACGTTTTCGAACCGTTGCGGCAGGCTGCGGAGCTCGCCGGGGATGTCGGTTTCGACAGCCCGTTCTCGTCCGGTTATGGGCAATCGCAACAAGCTGAGAAAGATTGAAATAGCGTTATGCCTTAACCTTATTGGGCCTAATTGAGCGTCAACCGCGTGCAATAGAGTGAATAAATCACCTTAATCCATAGGTGGGGTGCGGATAAGC
>NZ_JAKSXN010000122.1 GCF_022427145.1 Paenibacillus timonensis | reverse complement strand
CTTTCCGGGTTCGGTTTTTTAGGAGAATATGTACTGTTTTTCGTACAAACGACCGGCGTCCATCCGCCGCTGCCCACCTGCCGCAGACGGAACTCTGTTCCTAATGCAGCCGGCGGAACTGTTGGGGCGTCATGCCCGTATGCTTGCGAAAGGTCGCGACGAAGTGGCTGGCATCGCGGAAGCCCATCTTGCTGGCGATGGCGGCGACGGTGACGCCGGGTTCGCTGGCCAAATGTTCCTTCGCTTTGTGGATGCGCATTTGGGTGAGGTAGCTGTAGGGCGCGATGCCGAACGTTTGCTGGAACAGCTTGCTGAGATGCCGGCCCGACATCCCGACCACCTCCGCCAAGGATTCCAGCCCGACGTCGGGATTGCCGTATTCCCGCTCCATCCAGGCGAGCAGCGGTCCCAGCTTCTCCATGTTGCGGGGAACAGCGTTGCTGCTTACCTGCCCGAATTGGCTCAGGACGGCAAGAAACCGGTACACCTCCGTCGAGGTTTCCAGGCCGAAGAGGTCCTGAATGCTGTCCAGCTTGTTCAGCAAATGGCCGAGCAGCGGGGTGAGCGGGGCTTCCGCTTCCCAGCGGAATAACGCGGCCTCCCGGATGCCGAACGCCCCCAGGATCGACCCGGCCGCCGCTCCGCCAAAGGTGAGGTAATACGTCTCCCATTTGGAGCTCCGCTTGGCCTCGTAGGCGTGCGGCATGCCCGGCGGCAGCAGCATGCCGCTGCCTGGAGGCAGGGGAACCGTTCCGCTTCCAAAGGTTAACTCCCCCTCGCCCTCGGCGGTTTGCAGCCAGTGGTAATAAGGATATCCGTCCGGGCGGGCGATTTTCTCCTGATTCGGATTATAACCTACGCTTTCCAGGAGTAAGGGAAGATCCGGGGTTGCGGCCGGAGAGAAAACAAAACGGGTAAAGGCCCGTGTGCTCATCGTAATGCACGCCTCCTTACTTGATCCATATTATTATATTACAAATCAGAAATATTATATATAAAGCGGGAAAATTCCACCTTACAATGGACTTAGAAGTTATATATCGCTAAAGGATGTGGGTATGGTGATCAACGATAAACTGCCGAAAATCTGGTACGGCGGCGACTACAATCCGGAGCAGTGGGGACCGGACATTTGGAAAGAGGACGAGCGGATGTTCAAACTGGCGGGGATCGACGTTGCGACGGTCAACGTTTTTTCCTGGGCGCTGAACCAACCGAGCGAGAAAACGTATGATTTTGCGCAACTCGACGAAACGATCGACCGGCTGTACAAAAGCGGCGTCCACGTCTGCCTGGCCACCAGCACCGGGGCTCACCCCGCATGGATGGCCCATAAATACCCGGACGTGCTGCGCGTTGACGTGCAGGGACGGAAACGCCGGTTTGGCGGACGTCATAACTCCTGCCCGAATTCGCCGACCTACCGCAAATATTCCACCCGTCTGGCCGGTAAGTTGGCCGAACGCTACAAGGATCATCCGGGCCTGCTGATCTGGCATATTTCCAACGAGTATGGCGGGTATTGCTATTGCGACAACTGTGCGGCCGCCTTTCGCGTTTGGTTGCGGGAGCGTTATCAGACGCTGGATGAGCTTAACCGGGTTTGGAACACGCGGTTCTGGGGCCATACGTTTTATGATTGGGAAGAAATCGTGGTCCCGAACGAACTCAGCGAGGAGTGGGGCGGAAGCCGCACCAATTTCCAAGGGATTTCGCTCGATTACCGGCGCTTCCAGTCCGAGTCCCTGCTGGAATGCTACAAGCTGGAATACGACGAGATCAAAAAGCATACCCCGAACGTTCCGGTGACGACAAATTTGATGGGGCTTTATCCGGAGCTGGATTATTTCGAATGGGCCAAACATATGGATATCGTCTCCTGGGACAACTACCCGTCCCTGGATACGCCGGTCAGCCACACGGCCATGACCCACGACCTGATGCGCGGGCTGAAAAGCGGCGCACCTTTCATGCTGATGGAGCAGACGCCAAGCCAGCAAAACTGGCAGCCGTACAACTCGCTTAAGCGCCCAGGCGTCATGCGCCTATGGAGCTATCAGGCGGTTGCCCGCGGCGCCGACACGGTGATGTTCTTCCAGCTGCGCCGCTCGATCGGGGCGTGTGAGAAATACCACGGGGCGGTGATCGAGCACGTCGGCCACGAGCACACCCGGGTATTCCGCGAGGTGGCGGAGCTTGGCCGGGAGCTGGAGCAGCTTGGCGATACGCTGCTGGACGCGCGGACCGAAGCAAAGGTCGGCATCGTCTACGATTGGGAGAATCGCTGGGCGATCGAGCTCTCAAGCGGCCCGACCGTCGCTTTGAATTACGCGAACGAGGTTCACAAGTATTACGATGCGCTGTTCCAAATGCACGTGGAGAGCGACATGGTGTCGGTGGAGGAAGACTTTGGCAAGTATGAGATCGTGATCGCGCCGGTGATGTACATGGTGAAGCCGGGATTCGCGAAAAAAGTCGAGGAGTTCGTGGCGGGCGGCGGAACGTTCATCACCACCTTCTTCAGCGGCATCGTAAACGAAAACGACCTGGTAACAACCGGCGGGTATCCGGGCGAGCTGCGCTCCGTGCTGGGCATCTGGGCGGAGGAGATCGACGCTTTGCTGCCGGGACGCACGAACCAAATCGTGATGAAAGAAGCCTGGGGCGCGCTGTCGGGCCAATACGAATGCGGCCTCTTGTGCGATTTGATCCACGCCGAAGGCGCCGAGGTACTGGCGGAATACGGTTCCGATTTCTATCGGGGCATGCCGGTCGTGACGGCCAACCAGTTCGGCAAAGGCCGCGCCTATTATGTGGCGAGCAGCCCGGATGCGGCTTTCCTGCAAGGGTTCCTGAAGAACCTGTGCGAGGAAAAAGGCATCCGGCCGCTGCTGGACGCCCCAACCGGCGTCGAAGTGGCGCGCCGCGTCAAGGACAACAAAGCGTTCTTGTTCCTGCTGAACCATAACGAAGGAGCCGCCGAGGTGGAGATCGGGTCCGAAGGCATGAAGGACCTGTTGGCGAATACCGAGGTGTCCGGCACCGTCACGGTGCCCGGTCGGGGCGTCGTCATCTTGGAAGGCCGGAAATAATAAAAAACCGCAAGGCCGTTGTCGG
>NZ_JAKSXN010000121.1 GCF_022427145.1 Paenibacillus timonensis | reverse complement strand
CACAAAACACCCGCCAGACTTTACAGTCGGCGGGTGCTTTAGCAGAAAATATCCCGTCTAAGCCAAAAGCTTCTTCGTAAATTTCACGTCAAAAAAATGGATGATGGGGCCTAGACCTAATGCGGAAACGAGAGTTCCCAAACCGATCACGCCTCCTGCCAGGAAGCAGATCAATGCACAAAGTGCATCCGTAAACATACGATGCCAAAAATAAGAGATTTTCGGGAAGCGGTTTTTCATAATCAAGGACAGACTGTCATAGGGAGCTATTCCCACATTCGATGTCTGATACAGGGATACCCCAAAACTGCATACGACCACACCAATCGCCACTACGACCACCCGCTGCCACAAAAGCTGAGGTTCGCCGAACAGTTGTAGCCAGGTACTGTGAAAGAAAGTGACGAGGTAGCCAAGAAGAATTGCATTTACGAAGGTCCCCGCTCCGATAAATTTTCGACCCATGATCCATTCGATTATAAACAATATCAGGTTAAGTAGGATTAGAAAATGGGCATATGCGATACCGATAGACTCCGCTAGTGCCATCACCATGCCGCTGAAGGGATCGTTGCCCATGCCGGACAGCTTAAAGATACTAATCCCCATCCCCAAAAATACATTGCCGAAAACCATTATCATCAGTCTCTTTGAATCCAATTGATGAAAATATCTCTTCATAGGGTCCGTCCTAATCTTTTAATAGATGCTCCTGCTGCCCACAATCAACGACGCCATTGTAACATAATTTCTATCGCTTGACTGTGTTAGGATTCATTCACCTGGACTTGCCCGGCATAGGACTTTGGCTCTTTACCCTTTTCGGAATACTCTTTCATGATCGACTCGCCTTCGATATCGAAATTAGGGAGTATTTTGTCCAACCATTTAGGGAAGTACCAAGCGGATTTGCCCAGTAGGGTCATCACGGCGGGCACGATCGCCAATCTCACGATAAACGCATCCAACAAAACGCCGACTGACAAAGCCAGCCCCATTTGCTTGATCGTCGGATCATGGGAGAAGATAAAGCCTGAAAATACCGAAATCATGATTAAGCCGGCCGCCGTTACGACAGCTCCGTTTTCCTTCAAGCCTGCATGAATCGCTTTCTTCGCGTCGCCGGTATGCGCAAATTCTTCGCGCATTCTGCTCACGAGGAAGACTTCGTAATCCATGGATAAACCAAACAGGATTCCGATGCATAGTACCGGCAAGAGGAACAAGATCGCGCTCTCCCCGGGGAAACCGAACAGGTCAAGGAGATTGCCGTCCTGCACGATGAATACTGTAAATCCCAAAGTCGCGCCAATGGAAAGGACAAAACCAAGAACCGCTTTTAATGGTACAAGCAAGGATCTAAAAACGATCATCATTAATACAAAAGCAAAAGCAACAATGAGTATGGCAAACGTCGGCAAAGCGCTCATGATTTGTTCGGTGATATCTATATTGATTGCCGTAGCCCCCGTAACCAGCAACTCCATGCTTCCCTTATCGGAAAGATCCCTGATCTCTTTAACGAGATCTTTGGTTTCCGGAGCGTTTGGCCCATCCTCCGGCGTCACACTCATTAAGAACATATCGCCGCTCTGGTTAGGCATGGCAGGCGTGGCGCTTTTTACGTGATCCAATCCATTGATTTTTTCCGAAAGGGCTTTTAACTTGTCCGGAGCGGCAGCCTCCTGATTAGCAGGATCGGCAATCACGACTAAGGTGGAATGGAATCCGGCCCCATACGCTTCCGACAACAAATCGTACCCTTGTCTCTCTGCCGTTTCATACTGCTTATTCCCGTCGTCAGGGAGTCCGAGATTCAAATGGAAGAACGGGATGGTCATGACGACTAATACAGCAATACCGACGAATGCGACGATAAATGGATTTTTCGTCACAAATCTGCTCCATGCATTGGTAGGCGTTTCTTTTTTCTTGTTGGCACGCGTCAACATCAAGATCAATCGATTGCTTTTTTCCGGTTGAATTCGATGCCCCATAATTCCCAAGATCGCCGGCACCACCGTAATGGCTACAATAATCGAAAGCAACACGACGACAGCCGTCGCGATCCCCATCGTGGTCATGAACGGGATATCCACAACGATCAGACCTAACAGCGCTATAATTACAGTGATTCCAGCAAATACGACCGCATTGCCGGCCGTACCATTGGCGATGGCGATCGACTCTTGAACGGAATATCCTTTTTTCAGTTGTTGTTTGAATCTGGAGAAAATAAACAAGGAATAGTCAATCCCCACGGCGATCCCCAGCATTCCCGCCAAAGTTAGGGATATCGATGAAATATCGAAGTAGTTTGTCCCCAGCAGGATGCACAATACGCCGGTACCAACGCCGATTAGTGCTATGAGTATGGGCATGCCCGCCACAAGCAAGGAGGCAAAAGTAAACGCCAAGATAATATAAGCTATGGCTACCCCTAAAGCTTCGCCAGGTCCTCCGCCCGCTTTGGTTTGTTCGAATTTTACCGTCCCGCCTAAACCTGTCTCAATTCCTTGATCCCGCGTCAACTTCAAGTTGTCTTCCACCCTGTTTTTGGACGCTTGAGACACCTGATCCGCGGAAGAAGTATAAGTAACGACAGCATACCCGATTTGTTTATCCGGGTTGATATTCCCAAGCTCATACGGCGTTGCGACGGAAATGACTGCCTGATCTTCCTGAATCTTTGCAAGCAGGTCGCTAATCGCCGCTTTATTTTTTGCCGAATCCAAAGTTTCATATGCGGGAGCTTTAAAGACAATGTTAACTTGCCCTTTTTGTTCGCCGCCCGTAAATTGTTCCTGCAACATGGTCATGGCCTTTTCCGATTCGGTACCCGGTATGGATACATCCTCTTTAAACGCGGTACCCATACTCAGGATCAATGCGCCCAAAAGACCCATGAGCAAAATGAATGCTAAAATCACCTTTTTACTATTTGAACCCGTCCAAATTCCAAGCTTAAATAACCACTTAGACACAATGCCCTCTCCTCTCGTTCTATCCGAATAATGCTGTCGATCCTCAGTTCGAAAACTGTAACACCTTCCTGACTTTCAAACTTCTAACATGACCCTATCTTACTGTTGATCAGAATAGGCCGCATCGTCCTAAAGGGCTCCGGTTCCTTGCCCTTTCGGGAGCCTCTACGCATTGCCCCTTCGGGTAATCACCCGCTTGAGCA
>NZ_JAKSXN010000120.1 GCF_022427145.1 Paenibacillus timonensis | reverse complement strand
CAATGCCCAGGCGGGTTTTTACCCTTGATCGTTATCGAGAGCGGCCGGCGATGCCGTACATGAGCAGATCCACCGTACGCTCGATCTCCTCTTCTTCGTCGAAAGGAAAATCCGGCAGGATTAGCACATGCACCAGAATCATGCCGATCACGATGCTGGCTCCGGTTCGCGCAATCCGCCATGGCGGCGCATCTACGATTTGACCTTTTTCCTGAAAATGCAGAATGACCTTCTCAATCCGCCGAAAAACGATCTCGGATGCCAAACTTTTCACCTGCTCCAACAGCTCCGGCTGGAACGGCACCTCATGGATCAAAATTTTGATGATCCGCATATTCTCACGGACAAATTTGAGGCGATCCTTAGCCAACGCGCGAAAAAAATCCTCCGCCCGCTCATAGGGCATCTCGATCATCTTGGCGAAGTCCCGCAGCAAGAACGGCGCAGCCAGCTTGATCACGATCGGTCCGGCGATGGACAGCAGCAGATCCTTCTTCGTCTTGTAGTGCCGGAAAATCGTTCCTTCGGCCACCCCGGCCTTTTGCGCGATTTCACTGGTGGAAGTAGCGGCATACCCTTTCTCGGCAAAAATCTCCGTCGCCGCCTCCAAAATTTTGATCTGCTTCTCCGTCTTCTTCTCGGTGTCCTCTTCTTCCGTTAACCGGATCAGGTCCTCCAGCCACTGCTCTTTCCCGTCCGACATAGAGGCCTCTCCCCTTTCCCTTCGCATCTTAAGCTTCTTTGTCCAGCGTACTATATTTTGCGGTGCTTGCGCAACGCGAGGACATTGGCGAGCATGAATGCGAGGGACAGCCCTGCCAACACGTAGACGTCCAACGCAATCCCGCTCCAGCCCTCGCCTCGGATCATGATGCCGCGCAGCGCGTCCGCACCGTATTTCAGCGGCGTGATGTGGGTAATCCAGCGCAGCCACGGCGAAATACTCTCCAGGTCAAATAACCCGGAAAAGAACACCTGCGGCACGATGACGAGCGGTATGAATTGGATCATTTGGAATTCCGAATTCGCAAATGCCGACAGGAGCGTGCCGAAGCTAAGAGCCGAGAGCGAAAGCAGCAGCATGATCAGCAGCACGTACCCGAACGAGCCGACCATCAGGCTGCCGAGCGCATACACGGTAAACCCGGCGATCAGCACCGCCTGCAGGCTCGTAAAGATGCCGAAGCCCGCCATGTAGCCGACGACGATTTCCCATCGGCGCAGCGGCGTTGCAAGCAGCCGCTCCAGCGTGCCGCTCGTTCGCTCCCTCAGAAAAGAGACACCGGCAATCAGGAATACGAAGAAGAAGGCAAACAAGCCGATCAGCACGGGACTTAAGCTGTCGAACGAAGACATCTCCGCCCCTCCGTGCAAATATTCGAACACCGGTGCCTGCAACTTCGGTTGTTGCTGCGCCGCGCCTCCCGGACTGGTCGCAGTGCCGTCCGGATTTGTCGCTGCCGGGCTGCCAGGGTCAGCAGCGGAGTTGGCGCTCTGATCCGGGGTCGGGGGCGTTGCGTTTGTAGCGCCTTGGCCTTGCAGCGTTTTTTGGATCAGCAGCATGACCGCCCGGTTCTTGGAAGGATCGCTGCCTTCCAGCACGATATGCGGTACGCCTTGATCGAGGCGGATCATCGCGTCGATCTCTTGTTCGGCCAAAGCTGATTGGGCCTTGGCCTCCGTATCAAAGGCGGTCACTTCGGCATCGGCGCTGCTCAATTTGTCGGCAAGAGCGGCAGGGATTTGCACCGTGCCGATTTTCGGCTGATAAGCGTCGCCGTTAAACACGAGATACATCAAGGATAAGACCAGCAGCGGAGCCACGATCAACAACGCCATCGTCCGTTTATCGTGAATGAATTGCCGGATTATGCGAACAATCAATGCCCGGATTCTCATGCGCGTACACCTCCGTAATGCAGAAAAGCTTCTTCGATCGTAACGCTCCCGGTTTCCTTCTTGAGCGCTTCCGGCGTACCCACGGCAATTAGACTGCCGTCACGCACCATGCCCAACCGATGGCACTTGTCGGCCTCGTCCATGACGTGGGTCGTCACCAGGATTGTCGTGCCCTGGCGGCTAAGGCTCTCGAATTCGTCCCATATCGACTTGCGCAGGACGGGGTCGATGCCGACGGTGGGTTCGTCGAGAATCAGCACCTCAGGTTCGTGCATCAGCGCGATCGCCAGCGACAGACGGCGTTTCATCCCGCCGGAATAAGCGCCGACCGGGCGTTTGAGGTGATCCGTCAAATTCACCAGCGCCATGACTTCCTCCATCCGCCGCTTCATTTTTGCACCCCGCAGACCAAACAACGCTCCGAAAAACTCCAAGTTTTCCTTAGCCGTCAACTCGGCATACATCGCGTCGGATTGGGCCATGTAGCCGATGCGGTTCATCATGTCCAGCTTCGGCATCCGCGTCCCCAGCACCTCCACCTCGCCGCGGGTCGCTTCGTCGATGCCGGCGATCATCTTCACGAACGTCGTCTTGCCCGAGCCCGACGGCCCCAGCAGCCCAAAGATCTCGCTGCGCCGGACTTCCAGGTTGATGCCGTGCAGCACCTCTTTGCCGCCAAAGGCTCGAGTTACCTCTTGGGTACGGATGCAAATTTCCTTTTTGTTGTTCATTTTCGGGTTCACTCCTCTGTGGGAGATTGATATGGAGTGAGTAATTACTCACTTTTGTTGATGAGATAAAGATACTCCCTTTGCGTTCAGATTGTCAAGTGAGTAATCACTCATTACTGCGATGCATATTGCTTATTGTTTTGCTTATTGTTTTGCTTATTGTTTTGCTTATTGTTTTGCTTATTGTTTTGCTTATTGTTTTGCTTATTGTTTTGCTTATTGATTTGCTTACTGCTTACTGTTATTGTTTAATGCTTATTGCTTATTGCGAATTACTTAGGGAGCAGGGACCCCACGTCGGTAGGCCCTTGCCGGAGGAGAAAATGTTGTAAAACCTACAACATTTCGGCGCTGAAAGCGCGTTAGGCGAGAGAAATGTTGCAAAAAGTGCAACATTTCAGCCCCGCCCGCGTGATATCCGGAGAAAATGTTGTAGTAAATACAACATTTCCTCGGATTCGCCGCTGTTGAGGCCAAAAATGTTGTACAAAATGCAACATTTCGTTCATAACAGGTTGGTTGGGCCAGATACCGGGCAACCGCTCGCCGGTAAGCCCTTGCCGGTGGAAAAAATGTTGTAAAACCTACAACATTTCGGCGCTGAAAGCGCGTTAGGCGAGAGAAAT